>JABILA010000068.1 GCA_018654745.1 Alphaproteobacteria bacterium | reverse complement strand
TCGAGCGCTACAACCGAACGGTTCGCCACGAATGGTTAGACCAGAACATCTTTGAAACAATAGAGGAGGCTCAGGAACAAGCCACGAACTGGCTATGGACTTACAATAACGATCGGCCCAACATGGCCATTGGCGGGATCACGCCTGCAATGAAACTGAAACTAGCCGCGTAATTCTACAAGCCGACTCCATTAAAAATGGGAGGATTACCTCAGCACCAAACCGTATTTGAATATCTGATATCCCGGAACACTATTCTACTATGTTGAGACATTGTGGAGATAAATAAGTCACCGTAAACTGTCTATTATGTGGATTCTGAAAAGAACAACTTTTCCTCGATACTGGATATTGGTGCTGGCTGCGCTGACTGCGATTTCCCTTGGCACTGTAACAATCTCAAAAGCACAGGACAGCGTTTCCCGCGCAACTATTGAATTGTTCAGAGGTGCAGATAAAAACGACATGGAAATGGTCAAAAGAGCCATTTATGCCGGTGCAGATGTGCGGGCCCGGAATTCACTTGGGCAAAGGGCACATGATGTTGCAGTGGACCTAAATCACATGGAAGTCGCGCACTATATTTTGAGTATGCGCCCCAAGGCAAGAAAACAACCGATACAGCAGCGAACCGTTCAGACGACGTTGCCGACAGCCAGTCAGATTGCGGCAAAGAAACTCCCGCCCCCCGTCAAGCCGCTGGCTGTCAAGAAACCCAAATCAGTTGCTCCAAAACCAGTAATTACGAAACCGACTTCAAGCGCTGTGGCAATTCGCAAGCCTGCACCAAAAGTTGCACCGATCGCCATCGCTAAACAAATGCCAAAACCTGCGCCAAAAATTGCACTTGTTTCCCCTGCCAGGGAAGTCAAGAAAACTGCACCTGTATCAATTGTCAAACCTGTGCAATCCAGGCAACTGAAACCTGTTGCCAAAAAAGTGCCCCGGGAAGCCGCTGCGATACCTGCAGTAAAGCGAAAGCCTGAACCAATAACAAAGGTTGTTCTCGTTTCTCCTGCTCCGGAGGCCGGGAAACCCGGTTCTGCGGCACCTAGCATCAATACGCCACAACCTGGCGAGTTCAATTTCTTTGGCAACCGGCTGACGCATAAGAGCCAAACGAAAGCACAATGTTTCGACAAACCTGAGAACATCAGCATTTGTCTGCAGCCACTGAAGTGGCCAAAACACCTCGAAAACTTGTTCGATGTAGATACTGTGTATTATGACGGAATGCAGTCATTGGTGCTGTATCAGGACGGACAGCTCAAACAAATCCATGTTCTCTTCAAACGAAACGGTTTCAATCAAATTCTGAAATTCTTTTCGTCCCAACTGAAAAATGCCGGTCAAACCAATGACTTGAAAAAAACAGAATCAACCCAAACCTATTTTGGCAAAGATCACCGGATTGTTACATGGACAGGCTTAAAGGGAAGTTGGCCCGACAGTCTGGAGTTACGAGAGTTGGATAGCCTGCGCTGGTCTTCGTTGCCGGATGAAAATCATGGCGTTGTGCGCATTGTTAAACAGGGGGCTGATCCTGTATTCAAGCACATATCTTCCGCTGACTTCATGCTTGGCAACATCTCCACTCGCCGTAAAAACAAAAACTAGTCTGTTTGCCGGACAATTTTGAAACGAATTTTTATGCCACAAATCTCATATGTTGTTACCGTTTATAACAAAGCGGAATTTCTGCCCGCTGTGGCTGAGGCCCTGAAAAACCAGAGAGGGCTTGGTGAGGTCGAAGCTATTTTCGTTGATGATGGTTCAACAGATAATTCCCCGGAAGTGCTGGAAAACATAGTTGCCAACTGGCCTGCTGCGCGCGTTATCCGTCAACTGAACAGTGGCCCTGCCCCTGCAACAAACGCGGGAATATTTGCGGCCCGTGGTGACTGGATCAAGATTATGGATGGCGACGACGTCCTGCATGAAGATGCAACAAGATCACTCGTCGATGCGGCCCGGAAGTTTGGTTCCAAGTTTGCATTCGGCAATATCGCCCTGGTCCCGTGGAAAGACAGCCAACCCGTTATCCCGCAAACCACCCCTGCCCCACTCGCGGTCGAGCCAGAACATGACACGTCACCCCTGGTTCAATTTGCGGAGAAAATGACCTTCAACCCTTCTTGTCTCTTGATTGAAACAAAGTTTGCCCAGGCCATCGGTGGTGTTGATACCAGAGTCTTTGCCCAGGATTATTCCCTGTACTTGCGAGCCGCACATCGTACATCCTTCGCCTACGTACCGACTGATATCGTCTGGGCACCAGGTGCCGGACAGGCCGAAGGCCGGGTATCTGATGATGAAGCGCAGATATTGCATGACCTGAATGCCGAGCTGGCCTGCTTTATCGAAGAAACGCCCGATATTGATAAAGCTGTCATGCATCGGATGCTGACGCGAGGCACCGGACGTGCCTGGAAGTGGGCCTCCAGGCGCGCAGGGCATTCCATGTTTTCCGAATATTTCCTGATGTATCTATTGTCGCGCCTGCCTACGTCCCGTGCACGAGCGGTCAAAAGGCTTTTTAAGTCACGCGATATTTTCAGGACAACCAATCCAGTACGTATTCCGGTCAAAATCGATGGCCGGGATGGCTATGAAACGATGCCTGCCTGGAAACCTGACAATTAACAATTGTAGAATTCGTTTCCACCGTGACTGTCGCGACCGCGCATTAACAAGACCTGCCGTTTTTCATGACTGACAAATCCAAACTGCTTTGCTTGTTCGGCGGCGATTTCCCGGTCAAACAGTGAAGTTGTCGGCATGAAACGCATTGTCATGCCCCGTCGTGAATTTGGAGACCGATTAGGCTCGGATCCATGCAGCAGGAAAATGTCGTGCAATGACATTTGGCCAGGCTCAAGTTCAATATCCACGGCCTGAGTTTCATCAAATTCTGACGCCAGCAACTCACGGTTCAGGGCCAGACCTGGTCCGTTATTGGTTTGGTGCTTTTTGAGCGTTCCGTCCTTGTGTGAGCCCTTGATTACGCGCAGACAGCCATTTTCTGTCGTCGAAGCGTCTAAAGCCAGCCAGACTGTACAAGTCGCCAATGGTCTAATTGGCCAATATTCACCGTCCTGGTGCCAAGGGGTCGTTGTGCCCTTGAAAGCCGGTTTCGCAAAAAAGCTGGTGTTCCACAAGGCAAAGTCAGGGCCAATAATCTGTTCGACCATATCCAGAATTTCCGGCTGCTGGCAGTATTCCGCAAACCCCAGGTCGTGATCCAGCAAAGCCGGGCAGTAGTCACTATATTCAGGTTTGGTTTCAACCAGTCTTGCATGTCTACTTTGAATGTCTTCAAGCATATCCTGCGACACGCGATATTCGGGAACCACGTATCCATCATCAGCATAAGTATCCAGTTGAGAGTCTGACAGCATTTTGGCACCACCCATTACGGAAGAAATTTCCCCAATACTAGATCACACAAGACAAATTTGTTCCATTGAAGTGATGTAATTGTAAATTTTTTCATCAAGTGAAAATTTTTCCTTGTTTGTTATAAAAAACAGGTTCATCCTCTCTGGATTGGGGAAACAATCATAAAAATAGTCCCCTGTTTTATCGAACAGGACATTGGGAGAAATATCATGTCACTAAGGAATAGCCTTGGCGTCAGTGCCTTGGCATTAACAATAGCTGTTGGAGCAACGACAGCCGCACAGGCGGCTGGTGATCTTGTTCGCATCGCTACGGTACCGGCCGGTGCAGAAGTCACTGGCCTGAGCACGAATGCTCTGGGCGAACTGTTCATGAATGCTCAGCACCCTGGCAAGAAAAATGCTTATAAGGAAGGCGGCAAGCCAGCCTTGATTGGCTATATCGCTGGTTTCGACAGCCGCACCTACAAAGGCAACGGTATGTCCATCCCGGCTGTCAGCGACCAGGTTCACGTGGCCGATGGCAATTATGAAATTTTTGCCAAGGCGGGCGACAAGCTGGGCTCAGGTCAACTGTTTGGTGGCGTTTACAACACCAAAGGCGAGTTGATGTATGTCTCCAACGCGCCTGACTTCAACGGCTTTGTGCCGCTGGGTGCCAACAAAGCTTATTTGTATACTGCATGGGAAGGTGCCGGACGTGATGGTGCCAGTGGCGTCAGCCGCCTGCTGCTAAACCGGACAAATGGTGTCTGGAAATCAGACCTCACCAAATCAAAGATGCTGGATCTCAGCTCTATTGATGGTGGCTTTGTCATGTGTTCTGGTCTGGTCACCCCCTGGGGCACACCTTTGATGGCCGAAGAATATTTCTATTATGGGACTGAAGTCTGGAACCATCCGGCCAACCATGATGACGATCGTCGCCCTGGCTACAAAGGCGGCAATGACGTTTCCTACATCAAGCCCGTCAACATGACCGAATATCTGGGCAAGATGACCAACCCGTATCGTTATGGCTACATGATTGAAGCCAACAATGCAGCCGCAGCCAGTGATCCAGACCTGGTCAAGCATTACGTCACAGGCCGCCTGAGCCATGAGACAGCCGCGATCATGCCTGACATGAAAACGGTTTACATGAGTGATGATGATTCCGGTGCCTATGTGGGCAAAAAATACAACACCGCTTCTGGCGGTGTATTGTTCAAGTTTGTGGCTGACGTCAAAGGTGACCTAAGTGCAGGTACGCTCTATGCCGCCAAGCTGAAGCAGGATGCGGGTACAGACCCCCACAAGACTGGCTTTGATGTCACCTGGGTCATGCTGGGCCACAGCAACAACGCAACTGTTGCAGGCTGGATCAGCGACTATGACAACGTCAAGGTTTCTGACTACGTGGAAGGTCAGTCCAGCTACGTTTCTAACACAGACGTTAACAACTGGGCTGAAGGTCGCACAGGCAAAGACCTGAACGGCGACGGCAAAACCGGTTCTTACAAAGACGACCGCGTGGCCTTCCTGGAAAGCCGCAAAGCCGCTGCTGCCCTGGGAGCCACTAACGAATGGGACAAGCTGGAAGGCGTCACCTCTGTCGGTAACATGGTTTACCTGGGCATTTCCGCCATCTCCTATCCCATGGATAAAACCTGGGGCCATCTGGACTGGGCAACCGGCAAAAAAGATGCTGCCAATGTTGCGGCTATCGGTCTGGACCGCGAAGATTGTGGCGGCACGTATGTTGCCACAACCGGTGACGACTTCAACATCACCCGTCTGGACCCTCATGTCATCGGCAAAACCGTCGAAGGCAAACGCTGCGATCCAAACCTGCCTGCCAACCCGGATAACATCCTGGCAATGGCAGACGGCAGCTTGATGATCGGTGAAGACGCCGGTGCCAAAAAGCACGCCCTGGATATGCTGTGGATGAAGCGTCCATAGGATAATCAAAGCAGAAAATAATCAAAAAGGTACTGGCCTGATCGGTCAGGACCCCTGATACTTCGGGAGGAACGCCAGAGGGTGTTCCTCCCTTCTTTTTTCCGGTGCGTCGCCAGATAAACCACAAGAAAAACGCGAGAACATCCATGTCCCATATCTTCAGCGAAATTGATTTCAACCAGAACGGCAAGCAAACCGGTTTTCTGCGTCTGCCCCATTCCGTGCACCGCAGCGCTTATGGCTGGATTCCTATTCCCATTGTTATGATCAAAAACGGCGAAGGCCCAACCGTTTTATTGATGTCGGGTAATCATGGTGATGAATATGAAGGTCAGGTTACGATCTGCAAGCTGGTCCAGGAACTGGAGGCGGAAGACATTCAAGGCCGTCTGATCATGCTGCCCATGGCCAATTACCCGGCAGCCCTGGCGGGTTTGAGGACATCACCTATCGACGAAGGAAATTTGAACCGGACATTCCCAGGAAACAAGGACGGCAACCCGACCCAGATTATCGCCGATTATATCGAGACGGTTTTGCTGCCTCTTTGCGACTACCTCCTCGATATGCATTCGGGTGGTTCTTCCCTGATCTATCCGACGACGATCTTGCGTCCGAAAGCTGAAAGCCCGGAAGAAGACGAGATCATGGCGAAGCTTCAGGAAGTGTTTGATGCACCATATGGCATTATCATGGCCGCAGGTTCTGGTGCTGACCCACGTGTTTCAAGTGCAGCAGCCCAAAGAAATGGCGTCAGGGCGCTTGGCACGGAAGCGGGGGGCTCTGGCACCGTTTCGCCGAAAATACTGGCAGAAGTTGATCGTGGCGTCAGACGGTATCTCAATCACATAGGCATTTTACCCGGCTACACCCCTGATGCTCCCCATGGCATTCGTCTTATGGAAATGACCAGCGATGCGCATTTTGTCTTCGCGCGGGATGAGGGCCTGTTTGAACCCTATGTGGAAATATGCACTGAGGTAAAAAAGGATCAGGCAGCTGGTGCTATTCACCATCCTGAAACACCATGGGTCGAACCAACAATTTGTTATTTCAAACGTGATGGCCTGGCAGTTTGCAAACGGGTTCCAGGTCGGGTGCAGCGGGGTGACTGTCTATTCCACCTGATAACAGATATCGAATAACGAAGAGCCCGGGTTAGCCGAAAACCTTGTCGGCGAAAACCGGGTAAAGCCCCCTGATCTGATCTGCAACGGGCCCCCGGATCAGGGACAGGGTCTGGTCGTCCGGCTCCACTGACATCGGCACATCTTCAGCGTAATCGAAGTCAAAACCTGTACTGTCGAGAATATCCTGCAACGTATATCCCGGATGAACGCTGACGAGTGTAAATCGCCCGGCCGACGGATCGAAGGAAAATTCTGCTTTGCCTGTTATCAGGCACTTTGGACCCCCGACACGATGGTGTTCGGGGGGGCTGATGCCAGGAGCACTGATGAAATCAACTTTTGGCACCAGGACGCGCGGGCTGTGCTCCTCTCGAAACAGGATCACATTCGGCACGAGGTAATAGAGATAGGCTGATCCGAAACTTCCCGACCAACGCACATCTGTTTCCGGATAGCTGCCCGTGCCGACAAGATTGATGTTTGCCTGACCATCGATTTGACCACCGCCCAGAAAAAAGGCGTCGATACGTCCCTGCCCTGCCATATCGAATATTTCCTGGCCGCCAGATGTAAAACTGTTGTGCCGGAAATCCCCGAGCAAATTAACAATTATCCTGTTGTCACTTCTGCACCTGGCTAACTGAGCTGCAGCGCCAGGAATTGGGGAAGATACACCAACACAGATATGACGACACGTCGCCAAATGCGGTGCGATCAGCGAAATCAGCAGTTCTTCAGGTTTGCAGTTCACGCAGACGCCCTTGCAGGAGCAGCAAAAACATAGCGCTGCAAATAAACATCGAACGCATCATCGTCCCGGGCTGCAGCGGCGTAGCTGCGCAAATGCTCGGTGTCCCGGTCATACAAATCACCCAGTCCAACCGGCCAGGCACCATTCTTTGCAACAGCAATGGCATCTATGTACATGGACGACAGGCAACCAGCAGCAGTTGTGGTTGACGCCATCAGGTCATCATCGACAATTTCTTCTGCAGTCACCAGGGTACAGTGGGCGGCATGGGCAACTGTCGCCAGTTCTTTTTCCCGACCAACCCAGACATTGCCGAAGCGGTCTGCTTTTTCCACATGGATCAAGGCCACATCTGGCCGGATAGCGGCAAGTAGTAGAACCGGGTCGCTATTGCCTTCGTCGGCAAAGGGATTGTCAATCACCTTCCAGTCATCACGATTTGCGGCAATATCTGATCCCAGCACGCCGCGCAAAGGAATAAAGGGCAACCCTTTTTCACCTGCCTGCAGGGCTGCATATACGGCTGGACAGGTCGCGTCCTTGATCTTGATTTTTCCGGACTTGACTGCCTTGCCAAATCGGGGTGCCGGGCCAAATTCAGCCAGGCTGACGCCCGAAGTTTCGACACTGGACACACAATCGGCCCCAATCAACAAATCTGAAGGGTATCCGCCAGTCGGTACAGTCAGAAGATGCAATCCTTTGACACCCCGGCGCACAAGTGCCCGGACGGCTTCCGAGGGCGCGCTTGAGTCATCCTTGATGATCGCAAGATTGCAATTGTCCGGCACCATGGCTGCCAGTTCATCAACGGTAACTATTTTGGTTTGCTGCATATGCCCCTCCGGCGTTCGAAGTTCGCTTTAATCAACTTTTCCCTTCGCGCTGCAAAAAGTCAATATTGAAGTCCCTTAAGAGACTGAATAGTTTCTGGCCATTGCTGGCAACCACCCTTTCCGGGCAATATGCAACGCAGCATCAGAGAACGGCACAGCATTCAGGGACAAATGTCAGAATATCTCTTTTATCAAAACTGCAAAAGTTTCTTCACTTTTCGGTATCCTGAAATCGCTGCAACACTGATTTTACTCGCCTTTGCGCTTTTCTTTTCTTGGCAAACCGGCGCTCCATTCGTTGTCCCCGACCCGGAAAATACCGGTTTCATTGGCCTTAGATATTCATTTCCATTGGGACTGGGCGCAATTTGGCTGGGGATAAGTTTTCTTGTTTACAAACGACGGCAGCGCCAGGGAAAAGGCACATCGGACGTTGCGGACAGCAACAAAAGATATGCCATTCAGGCACTGCTCTATTTTGTTACATTTTCAACAGTCATGTGGCTGCATTTCAACATCAAACTCTGGGGTCCACTGATCAACCCACGCCGATTTGATGAGTTGTATCAGTGTATCGATGTTGCACTCGCGCCACTGCTTGATATCGCACACGAAGCGCGGGACTGGGTCGGAAGCCATAGCGGAGATCATATTGATTCCTGGTATCTGCTCACATTTGCCTTCATGTTTTTTATCTCGTTTGCATGGCATCTGTTTCGCAATCGGGAGGCGTTGAGAAATGTTTTTCTGGCCATTCTGTTCATCGAAGCATTGGGTCCTTTATGTTATTTGATTGCACCCGCGGCGGGTCCTTTCCTCTACGGCAATGGCCAGAACCTGTTGGCGTTGCTCAATGAACAGGCGATGTGGGAAATACGCGGACTGATCTTGCAGCAAGGACCGGCCTGGATTTCGGCCTATGGTGATCGATACTTATCGGCTGGACTTGCAGCTATGCCGTCACTGCATGCAGGAGCTTCTTATGTCTTTGTGCATTACGCAGTGAAGTACCGCACGCCGTTGGTACCGGCATATATTGTCATGTATGGCTGGATATTGATCGAGGCGGTTGCCAGTAAATGGCATTACCTGATTGACCTGCCCGTCGGCATTGCTCTGGCTTTGTTTTGCATCTGGCTCAGCAACCGGTTTTGCCAGGCAGAACGAAACGCACATTCAGCTGTTTAATTCCGCCTCAAATCGGTCGAGGATTTCCGTAACGTTTTCGACGGTGACTTCGTTGAACCAATCGCCGCCGGGGAAAAACCGGACGTTAGGCCCCTTCGCGCACAAACCAAGGCAGTGAATACGGTCAACTTCAACAACAATATTCCGGCTTTGCAGCTCCGCTTCAAGGGCATCTGCAATCGCCACGCTATCGGACCCACCACAGCTGACGGACGAAGCACCAAATCGTTCATTGACGCAGATCACAATCGTTGAAAGTGGTTTGCTGTCCGCAGTTCTGTTCGCTTCTATGATCTTCAAATTACGAACCCACTGTTTCCTCGATCAAGCGCTCCACAGTATTACGGATCGTCATGTCACGGATATAAATGATGCCAACTGACTGGAACTATTCCATACAGTGAAAGTGCTTCAACTCGCATCGAAGTCAAGCTGGCGGGGAAAATCAAAAGCTGGACATCCTTTCTACCATGCCCAACGGAGGCACCAGAGCTGGCTTGCCATATTAGAAAAACTTAATACAATGAGTTGAAATAAATAACGAGTTGTCTGGGGAGGATGCGTTCATGTCACAGTTGGTCAATCCGCACGGCGGAGGTGCGCTAAAACCCTTGCTTGTACCGGAAACGGAACGTTCAGCTGATCTTGAACGGGCGAAATCACTTCCCGCTGTTCCGATGACCAGTCGCGAAGTTTCGGACCTCGTGATGTTTGCCATGGGTGCCTATACACCGCTGGACGGTTTTATGGGTGAAGCCGACTGGCGTGGCTGTTGCACAGATATGAAACTGGCTGACGGTACTTTCTGGCCAATCCCGATTACGCTCTCCGCTTCTCGCGAAATAGCCGACAACATTAACGTTGGCCAGGACGTTGCGCTGACAGATGGCGAAACCGGCGACATCATGGGTGTGCTGACCGTTTCAGAGAAATACACGATAGACCAAAAACTGGAATGTACTTCTGTTTTTCGCACGGACGATGCGGCTCACCCCGGCGTGCAAAAGGTCATGGAACAGGGCGAAATCAATCTGGCCGGAAAGGTAGCGGCCCTGTCAGAGGGTCACTTCCCGACAACCTATGAAGGCCTGTATATGCGCCCGGCGGAAACCAGGGCATTGTTTACGGAGAAAGGCTGGTCAAAGGTTGCCGCTTTCCAGACCCGCAACCCCATGCACCGAAGTCATGAGTTTCTGGCCAAAATCGCCGTTGAAATCTGCGATGGCCTGTTGATTCACCAGGTTCTGGGTGCCTTGAAGCCCGGCGACATCCCGGCGGACGTTCGTGTTGATGCCATCGACGCCCTGGTCGAAAACTATTTTGTCCCAGGCACCGTTGTCCAGGCCGGTTACCCCATCGAAATGCGCTATGCCGGCCCCCGTGAAGCTTTGTTGCATGCCTTGTTCCGCCAAAACTTCGGTTGTTCCCATCTTGTCGTCGGTCGTGATCACGCCGGGGTCGGTTCGTACTATGGCCCGTTCGATGCGCACCACATATTTGATGAAATCCCGGCAGATACCCTGGAAACCCAGGCCCTCAAGATTGACATCACCTTTCATTGTGAAAAATGCGACGGTCTTGCCACCAACCGCACCTGCCCTCATGACGAAAAATTTCGTCTGGCTATTTCCGGCACCCGATTGCGCGAGATGTTTGCCAACGACGAAGAAGTACCCTTGACCTTCAGCCGCCCGGAAGTGTTGAAAGTCCTGAAGGCCTATTACGCGACACAGGGTTGAGTGGATTATTCATACCGTCGTGCCCGGACTTGATCCGGGTACCCACGTCTTTTCAGCATTTGTCGTCGAGACGTGGATACCCGTGTCAAGCACGGGCATGACGATGGGTACCTACCACTTGACGCATCCAGCTACCGTGCCATCTTCCAGATCATGAAAACTAAAATCAGACGCTTTGTCGTGATCTCACCGGACAACCGTCGCCGATAGCAACGACGTAACGCCGATGGATTTGGCGGAGAAAAAGGGTCTGACTGATATCTCCAGCCCTTTGCAAAAATCCTCCTGATTTCGGCTACAAAAAACGGCCCGCTGGAAAACCGGCGGGCCGTAATTCGTTAAGTGTTTTGACCGTTCGTTAGTCGATAATACTGTTGAATGTGGCACTCGGGCGCATGGCGGATGTGACCAGGGCCGGGTCTGCATCGTAATAGCCACCCATATCGACGGCAGAACCCTGGGCTGCTTCCAGTTCAGCGACAATTGCGGCTTCGTTGCTGGCAAGCTGTTCCGCTATGGGAACGAAGGCATCTCTCAGTTCGCTATCAACATTTTGCGTAGCCAGGGCCTGGGACCAGTAAAGTGCAATGAAGAAGTGACTGCCCCGGTTATCGATTTCACCGACCTTGCGGCTGGGAGACTTGTTTTCATCCAGCAGCTTTTCAGTGGCGAGATCCAGGGCCTTGCCAAGCGTCGCGGCTTTTTCATTCCCGGTGACATTGGCCAGGTGTTCAAGTGAAGCACCAAGGGCGGCAAATTCACCCAAGCTGTCCCAACGCAGGTGACCTTCTTCCAGCATTTGCTGCACATGTTTGGGCGCGGAGCCACCGGCACCAGTTTCAAACAGGCCACCGCCATTCATCAATGGTACGATGGAGAGCATCTTGGCGCTGGTGCCGACTTCCATGATCGGGAACAAATCTGTCAGGTAATCCCGCAGTACGTTGCCAGTGACGGAGATGGTATCTTCGCCGTTCTTGATGCGCTCAAGCGAAAGCTTCGTGGCCTCGACCGGCGACATAATGCGGATATCAAGACCCGAAGTGTCATGATCAGGCAGGTATTTTTCGACCTTGGCAATCATCTGGGCGTCGTGGCCACGATCAGCATCCAGCCAGAATACTGCCGGGGTACCCGTGGCACGGGCACGATCAACGGCCAGCTTGACCCAGTTCTGGATCGGCGCATCCTTGGCCTGACACATGCGCCAGAGATCACCGGCTTCAACATCATGGCTGTGCAAGGTTTCACCCGCTGCATCGACAACGCGAATAACGCCGTCGCCCTGGGCCACAAAGGTTTGTGGGTGGGAGCCATATTCTTCGGCTTTTTGTGCCATCAGGCCAACATTTGGCACGCTGCCCATGGTCACTGGATCGAAGGCGCCGTTGGCGATGCAGAATTTGACAGTTTCATCGTAGACACCGGCATAAGAAGAATCCGGGATTACGCAAAGCGTATCACCCTCGTCACCATTCGGAGCCCAACCCTTGCCGCCACCACGAATAACAGCAGGCATGGATGCATCAATGATCACATCACTGGGCACATGAAGATTAGTGATACCCTTGTCGGAATTCACCATATAAAGCGGCGGCTGGCTGTCCATGCAAGCTTGTAAGTCAGCTTCGATGGCGGCTTTTTGATCAGCCGGCAGGTTGGCAATTTTGCCGACCAGGTCGCCGAGACCGTTATTGGCGTCTACATCAAGGCCGGCCAGCGCATCAGCATGCTTTTCGTAAACGTCCTTGAAGAATACCGTCACGCAATGACCGAATAAAACCGGGTCAGAGACCTTCATCATGGTGGCTTTCAGGTGCAGGGAAAACAGGACCCCCTGGTCCTTTGCCGCCTTGATCTGACTTTCGTAAAAAGCCCGCAGGGCCTTCACGCTCATCATTGTGGCATCCACCACTTCGCCTTCGATCAGCGGCAAGTTGTCTTTCAGAACTGTGACGTTGCCACTTGCATCTGCGAATTCGATCCGCGCATTACCGACCGAGCCTCCAGAGATCGTTGTGGATTTTTCATTGGAGCGAAAATCACCGCTGCTCATGCAGGAGACACTGGTTTTGCTATCCGCTGACCAGGCACCCATGCGATGCGGATTCTTGCGGGCAAAAGCCTTCACTGCCTGTGGCGCGCGTCGGTCTGAATTACCTTCGCGCAAGACCGGATTTACGGCACTGCCCATCGTCTTGCTGTAGGTAGCTTTGATTTTTTCTTCGTCAGCGTTTTGCGGGTTTTCCGGATAATTCGGGATCGCATAACCGTGGCTCTGCAGTTCCTTGATGGCCGCTAGCAACTGAGGCACGGAAGCGGAGATATTCGGCAGCTTGATCACATTGGCACCCGGCGTCTTGACCAGTTCACCCAGTTCAGCCAGATCATCACTTTGCTGCTGGTCAGCAGTCAGGTTTTCCGGAAAATGGGAAAGTATACGACCCGCCAGGGAAATATCCCGGGTCCCGACTTTTACCCCTGCCTTACCGGCAAAGGCCTGAATAATTGGCAGAAACGAGCCACTGGCCAGCTGAGGGGCTTCGTCAACTTTGGTGTAAATGATATCAGGCTGATCAGACATAGAACGCGACTCCATGGGAACGGGATGTGGGGCAACCAGCAGGTTGTGTGGGGGGTATCATGATTTGTTGAAAGGTTTGTACGCCATTCCGGCGTGTTATTCAATTTCGGAGCAGGTGATTTGGAGCGACAAAGCGCCGCTCTGGTCAGAGATGCCCTTGATTTATTCATATTCGAACTACCTAATATTCAAAATTGCAGTCATTTGAATTTACATCCGAACGCATAACTGAATTCAACGGGGAATAATCATGGAACTCATCGACCTGGATCTGGCCGAAAATGGTCATCTTGTGGACCCCGGCGCCTGGACCGAAGAGGTCGCCCAGACCCTGGCCATCGCCGACGGTATCCCGGAACTAACCGCCCGCCACATGAGCGTTATCAATTATCTGCGTCGGGAATTTATCGAAAACGGCGGCAACCAGCCCAACGAGCGCAGCATCATCAAAGCCATGTCCGACGAATGGGGCGAAAAGATCAAGTCAAAGGATATTTACAGCCTGTTTCCCAAACAGCCCTCAAAACAAGCGGCCATGATCGCCGGTCTGCCAGAGACAAAACGCAAGGGTGGTTATTGATCGCCCATTTATCCAACCAAACCCGCCTTGCTTAGCGGCAACTCGCGCACCCGTTTTCCAGTCGCGTTGAAGATCGCATTGGCCAGGGCGGGAGCAATAGGTGGGGTACCAACTTCACCGATTCCGCCGATGGGGCGACCTGATGGGGCGAGGATTACTTCGATATTGGGCATGTTGTTCAGGCGGATCATTTCATAGTCAGGGAAATTGCCTTGTTCTACTGCGCCGTCTTTCAGGGTTACTTCTCCATACAGGGCAGCGGTCAAGCCGTAGACAATAGCGCCTTCAATCTGGGCGACAACAGTGTCGGGATTGATGACACGCCCACAGTCAACAACACAAACCACACGGTCCAGCTGGATGGTATCATCGGGCATAACCGAGACTTCGGCTACTTGTGCTACCAGCGAGCCAAAGCTTTCATGCAGGGCTATGCCACGACCGCGACCGGAATTCATCGGCAGATCCCACTCGGCTGCCGATGCAACCTTGTCGAGGACCGCGAGGTAATCAGGATGTCCTTCGAGCAAGTCACGTCGATATTTATAAGGGTCCTGCCCTGCCTTATGTGCCAATTCGTCCATAAATGATTCAGTAAAAAACGCATTGTAGGAATGGCCGACACTGCGCCAGAAACCGACAGGTACCGGCAAGTCTACGGGTACGTGCTGAACCTGAAGATTTGGGATCGCATAGGGCATATCTGCAGAACCTTCAGACGATGTGTTGTCCGGCATATCTACAGTGGCGAAATCAAAAATGCGTTGGGTGAAGGATTTGGTCGGCACTTGACCGGCGATGCGGTTAAACCAGGCGAATGGGCGTCCCTTGTCGTCCAGACGGGCGCGGAACAGGGAGCGCGCTGCGGGACGATACATATCATGGCGCATGTCATCTTCACGAGACCACAAGAGCTTAACGGTCTTTCCCGGCACAGCCATTGCAATACGAACGGCTTGTTCCGCGAGATCACCTTCCGCCCGTCGTCCGAACCCACCACCAAGGTAAGTGGTAAAGACCTGAACATTTTCGACATCGGTATCAGCAATACGTGAGGCAAGGTATCGCATCAGGAACGGCGCCTGGTTCGGCATCCAGATCTGGATATTGTCACCGTCTACCCGCGCTGTGCAATTCATCGGCTCCATACAGGCGTGGGCCAGATAGGGCACCTGATAACTGGCGACAACGTCATCACCGGCATTCTCAAATACCTTGTCCGCATCCCCGTCGTCGCGATACGTAAAGGGATCACCGGATTTGATGCTATCTTCCAGCAGCTGATAAATACCTTCAGAATCAAGGTCCCCGTTTCCACCATCTTCGAAATCAACGGGAGCAGCGTCGGCCGCTTTTTTGGCGCGCCACCAACTGTCGGCAACAACGGCTATGCCCGTAGGCAAGGCTGCAACGGCAACGACACCTGGCATTTTCACAATGGCTTCACGGTCGTAACTTTTCAGGCTGCCACCCATGACAGGCGCAACGTTCACTGCCGCATACAGCATACCGTCCGATTTGACATCAACGCCGAATGTGGCACGACCGGTTGTCTTGTCCGTGATGTCGAGACGCGGCACCGCCTTGCCGATCAGTTTGTAATCAGCGGCATTTTTCAATGGCGGGTTTTCGGGTGGCGTCAGGGATGCCGCCAACGTCGCCAGATCACCATAGGATAGTGACTTGCCACTACCGTTATGACTAACGGTGCCATCAGCTGCCAGACATTCGCTGGCCGGAACATTCCATTTGCTCGCAGCCGCCTGGACCAGCATATGACGGGCACAGGCACCTGCATTCCGCATGGGTTCCCAGGCGTCACGGATACTTGTGCTGCCGCCGGTACCCTGGGCGGATAATAATTCCGCCAGCCAGCCCATAAACTGCGCACCGGAAGTGTTTTCACCCTGGTGATAGCCATCTTCAAAAGGAAGTGCGGCCCGTAACATTTCGCGATTAGCGTAAACCTGGTGCACCGGAGCGTCCTGCACCTGTACCGACTTCCAGTCCACATCCAGTTCTTCTGCCACCAGCATCGCAAGGGCGGTATAAATGCCCTGCCCCATCTCGGCCCGTGGTGCCGCTACAGTTACAGTGCCGCTCGCGTCAATCTTGATCCAGGCATTCAGGGCGACTTCGCCACCCCTTGCGGTCTTCTGGAAAACAAGGCGGGTATCCTCTTCCGGCTTGAGCACTACATAGCCAACAGCCAGGGCACTACCGGCCACAGCCGTTGTCAGAAGAAACTTGCGTCGGGATATAGCCATGATGTCAGCCCTCCCGCATGTTTTTGGCAGCGGCATGAATGGCCGTGCGTATTCTGGAATAGGTACCACAACGACAAATATTGGTGATCGCGGCGTCAATATCGGCATCAGTTGGATCAGGGTTTTCAGCCAGCAAAGCGGTCGTCGCCATAATCATGCCGGACTGGCAATATCCACATTGCGGCACTTCATGATCGATCCACGCCTGTTGGACAGGATGCAACTTGTCAGTGGCCAGACTTTCGATTGTTGCGATTTCCTTGCCGGCAACATCGCCAATCGTCGTACTGCAGGAACGGACGGGTTCGCCGTTTACATGAACAGTGCAAGCACCGCAGGCAGACACACCACAACCGAATTTCGTCCCAACCAGCCCCAGCGTATCTCGCAGAACCCATAGCAAGGGTGTGTCTTCTTCTATATCGAGAACACGGACTTCGCCGTTCACTTTGATAGCAGGCACTGATTTTCCCCTGAAATATCTTTTTACTAACTTATTATGCAGTCAATGTGCGCACGAAAGCCGCAGAATTCAAGGAAATGGTGACGATACTTACTTGATCCAGGTGACCTTCTCATCAAGACCGATCCGGGTACCACCAAAGGCCGGTACCTTGCAATCAGCGGCCGGATATCCGCAGACCAGCAACAGATACGGTTTTTCAGAATCCGGACGTTCGCAAATCTGATTGAGAAAATTCATGGGGCTGGGCGTATGTGTCAAAGTAACCAGTCCCACATTATGCAAAGCCGAAATCAGAAAACCCGTCGCGATACCAACCGATTCAGGCACATAATAGTGTTTGACGCGACGACCGTCAGGCAGTTCACCGTGCCGCTGGGCAAAGATCGCGATCAAGGTGGCGTGTTCCAGAAACGATTTGTTTTCATCTGTTCCCAGTGGAGACAAAGCATCCAGCCACTCCTGAGGAGCTTTTCCACTATAAAACTCCCGCTCTTCGACTTCAGCTTCAGTTCTGATCTGATGTTTTTTGGCAGCGTCCGTAATTACGGTAAAATGCCATGGCTGAAGGTTTGCGCCGGAGGGTGCGGTAATGGCAGTTTCAAGACAATTGCGGATAACGTCTTCCGGCACGGGCCTGTCGTCATATTCTCGCACCGAGCGACGCAATTTCATTTGCGCCAGATACTCTGCTGACCGTCGTGTCATCTCAGGTGCGTCGTATTCGTGATAGCCCTCAAGGTCCTTCCAGACCGGTTTGTCCGCAGCCATTCTGTCTTTCTCCTTAGGGTAAAGTGATAAAGTCTATTCCGGAATTGCTTTTGGTTTTGCCTTGCCTGTGGCGAGTGCTTCACGATGTGCAAT
The DNA here is from genome assembly GCA_018654745.1 of Alphaproteobacteria bacterium. Lineage (GTDB taxonomy): Bacteria > Pseudomonadota > Alphaproteobacteria > UBA2966 > UBA2966 > JABILA01. Next base: position 90,951 of record JABILA010000068.1, on the reverse strand, counting down.
ATAGGTAGCCGAGGCAACCACAACACCGCCACCTATCCAGGTCCACATATCTGGCTCTTCGGCAAACAGAAAATATCCAATCAACGTCGCCCAGACAAGTTGCAGAAAGTAGATAGGCTGAAGGGTTGTAAGTTCCGCCTCCTCCATCGCTTTCGTCAACGCCAGATGGCCACCGGTGGCCATTGCCGCCATCAAGAAAATCCAGGCAAGTTCCTCGGCTGTGGGCGTCCGCCAGACATACAAAGCCGGTGGCAGCAAGGCGATTGTCACAAACAAAGCCATATAGGCCACAATGCTCGAACGATGTTCTGTCTCTGTCAGTTTTTTTGCAAACATAAAAGATATTGCGAACAAGGGGGCTGCCAACACTTGAGCAATTGCCCCGATGTCAATGACCTCGATACCTGGACGCAGAATAACCAGCGTCCCACCAAAGCCTATCAATACAGCACCAATTCTCCTGGCGTGCAGTGTTTCCTTGAAATAGATGGCAGCTCCTATCGTTGTAAAGATTGGCGCCAGAAATCCAAGAGCCATCACTTCCGCAATTGGCAATCTTGACATGGCATAGAACCAAAGCATCACCCCGATAGCATGGACCAGACTGCGGAAGGCATGGATCTTTTTATTGTTGCTCCGCATTTCAGAACGCGACAGGCGAAGAAAGAAAGGTACCATCAGGACAATGCCAAATGCGTAACGTATAAATGCAGTCTGGAGCGGGTTCATTTCTGATCCCAGATGCCGCGCAATTCCGGACAAGGAGGAGAAAAATATTCCGGCGACAACCATCCAGGCGATGCCTCGAACATTGGACATGGGCCGGATGATTTTTTGTTGTTCAATTGCCGCCATGTTGTTTCCAGATTTCCCCTGATTTAGTTCGCATGCTAACACAATGAGTTAATTCCACCACTGCGTTTGACGCGCAGCAGCTATGCATTGCTGAAACCAGAATTTGCATGGGAGGCGTTGCGGTGGGTGAAGATAGCGGTCTAAGCTCCGCTCGATCACAAATGTAAATCTCCTGGAATTTCTCAATGCTCCCTGAATGTACACCGGAAGAAGTCGGGCTTTCATCTGAACGCCTTGAAAATGTTACGCGCTGGATGAATGACATGGTCGACAGCGGCAAGCTGCCCTGTGCTTTGACTGCCGTCGTTCGAGGCGACAAGCTGGTTTATCTGGACCACTGCGGAATGGCCGATATTGAAGCCGGCAAACCAGTGGATAACAACACGATCTTCCGTTTTTATTCCATGACCAAACCGATCACATCCGTCGCGGCCATGATGTTATATGAGCAAGGCCTGTTCCAGCTTGATGATCCGGTCTCAAAGTACATACCGGCTCTTGGAAATCTGGAAGTCTTTGTCTCCGGCGACGAGAACCAATACCAGACCGTTCCGGCAGAACGCGACTTCACCGTACGTGAATTAATGACCCATACGTCCGGACTGACATATGGCTGGATTGAAGCCCATCCTGTCGATGCGATTTATCGTGAGCACAAAATCGATTTTCAGACAGCAGGCTTGCCCCTAGCTGAAATGATGGAAAAGCTGGGCGAGGCTCCCCTGCTCTGCCAGCCCGGTAGCGAATGGAACTATAGTGTCTCTACAGACGTTCTTGGTCATCTTGTCGAGGTGCTTTCCGGCCTGCCCCTGGACAAGTTTTTTGCAGAGAAAATACTTGGCCCTCTGGGTATGAAGGATACGGCCTTTCAGGTCGCGTCGGAAAATATTGACCGTTTTACGGCGAACTACACCTGCACCAAGGATCAAAAGACCAAACTGATTGAAGCAATCGATGGCAGTCGCTTCACGAAACCCGTGGTCACTTTCTCAGGTGGAGGTGGTTTGACATCAACTGTTTCGGACTATCTGCGCTTTACGCGCATGCTATCCAATTTTGGTGAACTTGATGGAGTGCGTCTGCTGGGTCGAAAAACAGTTGAATATATGACGATCAACCATCTTCCTGGCGACCTCGCGGATTTAGGTCAGGACACTTTTGCTGAAACATCATTTGAAGGCATCGGATTTGGTCTCGGCTTTTCAGTCATGCTTGATCCAGCGAAAGCCAACGTCATGGGCACGCCAGGAGAATACGCCTGGGGCGGTGCTGCCAGCACTGCTTTCTGGATTGATCCCGTTGAAGACATGACCGTTATTTTCCTGACGCAGCTGATGCCCTCCTCCGCATATCCGCTGCGACGCGAATTGAAGGTTCTGACCTATCAGGCCCTGATTGACTGAGAATGAAGGACTGATGCACAAGATATTTGTCTACGGCACCCTGAAACGAGGCTACCCCAATTTTGACATCGGTATGGATGGAACGACTTTTGTCGGTGAATACCGAACAGTCGAACGCTTTCCGCTGGTCATCGGCGGCCCCTGGTTCAGCCCCAACCTGATTGATGAGCCGGGCTCGGGACACCAGGTCAAGGGCGAGATATTTACGGCGACTGATGTAGCCGTTGAATTTCTGGATCGTTTTGAATCAACGCATGTCCCAACTGGTTATCGCCGCGTTGAGCGATCCTTTGAAGCGCTGGACGGTAGCACCAACGTAATGGCCTGGGTATATGTCCGCGACCGCGTGAACATTGATGCCGTTGTAGAAGAACTGACCGACTCCTACCCGCTGGAGCATCGCTATATTATCCCGTCAAAACGCCCCAAAACCTGAATGACTATTATCGCACAGATCAGTGATACACATCTCATGGACGTCGAATCTGGCGATGTTCGCGCGCCAAAACGCATCGAATGGCTACGTCGGTGTGTGCGAGACATCAACCGTCTGGACCCTGGACCCGATGCAGTTATCCATACAGGTGATATGTCTCAACATGGCAGCCATGCCGAGTACATATTGGCACGGGAGATACTGACTGAATTGAACATGCCGTTCTATGTCACGCCGGGAAACCGGGATTCCCGCACAGCGTTAAGAAAAGTGTTTTCGCAAGACGGATACTTTCAGTCTGATTCGAAGTTCTTACAATACGCTGTGGATGTCGGCACGATTTATCTGGTTGCCGTCGATTCTGTATGTGAAGGAAGCAGAATGGGCGAACTATGCGATAATCGACTTGGCGACCTGGATAAAATGCTGAGCGGGAAACCAAATTCACCCACGGTGCTATTCATGCACCACCCGCCATTCGAAGTATTGACCTCCAGTGAACCATTGCAGTTTGGCAGCCGCGACATCGTCCAAAAGTTCACTGATATACTGCGACGCCACCCACAAATCACGCAGATATTTTGCGGCCATGCGCACCGCAGTTTCATGTCTGATCTGGCCGACACCAGAGCATTGACGGTACCAAGTATTGCCATTGACCTCCGTCTAGACTTTCCGGAAACGATGGATGACACACCCGTTTATCAAATTCACAGCCTATATCCAGGCCATGGCTTTGTTAGTGAAACACGATTTGTAGCATAAGCATCCGTCGTCAGTGAATTTTCCCAAAACCGTCTGACGGTTATTCAGCCAGATTGAAGGTCAATTCATCCAGTTGGTTCTCACCGACCAATTCATCTTCGATCAGATTATTCTTCGCCATTTCGAACAGATCATCGTCCGTGATCAAGGTCCCGTATTCAGCAACAATGATCGTGTAGGTTTGCAGCAATTTTCCGTCTGCATCCCTGACTTCTATATCTGGCACAAATGTTCCCCGATCCTGCTCTGCACTGCCCGTTCATCTACCCTGTATTGTGGTAGTATCATTGGCAAATATGAAGTAAAGCTTGGCGAATAACAAATGTGCGCCTTCGCGCTATATCAAACAATCGGATTTTTTGTCTAATGTCCAAATCACCCACGAAAACCGTAACCGGAAATGGAACGACCGAGTGGCGCCTTGACGGTATTCTGCACCGTGAGGATGGTCCTGCCGTTGAAAAACCTGATGGGACACAGGTCTGGTTTCTCCATGGCAAACAACATCGTGAAGATGGCCCCGCAGTGGTACATCATGATGGCTCCAAAGAATGGTGGCTGAACGGTGAACTTCAGCAGATACCGCAAAAAACCGAATCTGAAGATGGCATGATCGAATGGCGCCTCAACGGTGATCTGCATCTTGAAGATGGCCCCGCTGTCACCAGACTTGATGGAACCGAAGTTTGGTTTCTCCATGGCAAGCAGCACCGCGAAGACGGGGCCGCCGTAACCCACAGCGACGGCTCAAAAGAATGGTGGCGCAACGGAAAGCTGCATCGTGAAGATGGCCCGGCGATCATGGAATCGGGAGGAACCCTTGAATGGCACCTGAACGGCGTTCCTCACCGTGAGGACGGCCCGGCAATCATCCGCTCCGACGGTGTGCAGCAATGGTGGTTAAATGGTGTGCGTCATCGCGAAGACGGACCTGCCGTCATCGATGACCAGATAATGCAGCAATGGTGGTTTGACGGATTGTTACACCGGGAAGATGGTCCTGCCGTCGAATATGATGACGGCGATCAGGAATGGTACCTCGGCGGTTCGCCGACAGAAGAAAACGTCGTCATGGATTCCGGGAAGCGAACAGAGTTCCTGAAGTCGCTAGCTGGTCGCAACTGAAAAGGTTAAGCCCAGATCAGACGCACAGCAATTCCCGAAAAAGTTCCCGGCAAGGCTCTGCGTAAGCCTTTAAATTTTAAGGCTTTTTCGGCGTCTCATAGGGAACTTCTTTTTGCCACTCCACCCATTCAGTGTGGTAACCAACAAAGCCTTTTTCGTTTTCTGGCTGTTGTTTGGTGGTGTAGTACTTGGTCTTGCCATCAGGAACCGGGTCTTTGGCGTTTACATTTCCCATAAATAATCTCGCTTGTTTTTTTGGTTTCAAACTATTGCGGTTTACGTCGATCTATTGGTGAACAATTTTACAAGACAGCCCTGTCACAAGAAAGCTGTTTTTACTGAAAGAAATCAAATTGGAACTTTGGAATAGTTGCCAATTTCAGGCTCCACATTGATCGGCCCACCAGCATCAATTTCTTCCGCCGTAGCGTCACGGATCGTCAAAACATCCAGATTAAAAACAACCTTTCTGCCGCTAAGTGGATTGTTGCCATCAACTGTCAACGTTTTGTCATCCACTCGGGTAACAATGAAACTGCGTTGCTCGCCTTTCTCGTTCTCAGTAAGAATTGTGGCACCTAATTCCCGGTACTCCTCAGGCACATTTCCGATACTGTCTGTATAAACAAGTGACTCGTCTCTGGGGCCATAAATTTGATCGCCATCAAAGGGCACACTGATAACCTCACCGACGATTTTGCCCTCCAATTCTTCCATTATGGCCGGTGCCAGAATATCGTTTGCACCATGTATGTATCCAATGGGAAAATCGACGCCAACGAGAACAGTTCCTGTCTTTTCGTCGACCACCTTGTACTTGAGTTCGACGTACTTGTTATTTTGAATGGTGTCCTTCATTTTGACTGTTGCTCTGGATAGATCAAAAGACTGACGCCCCAAAAATCTTGATTTCCTCTGCCTGGTCCAGTCCAAGGACAAGGCGCCCGAGCCATTCGCCATCTTTCTTCGTGCTACGCACGCGATAGAGAACCGTGACGTGCTGGCCCCGGCGAATGATGCCGAGATAATCATAAACTTCCGACAGACTCCGGGTCAGTTCACTGTTTGCAAACTGGTGCCCGATATCTACTTCGTTCAGACCCTGCGTCAGGCTGTAGTCAAAATCACGAATGAATTTTCCATAGTCTCCGTCGTTGGAGGCCCTGACCAGGGTCGACCACATTGGTTCGGCAACTGTAAGAATATCCTCATCCGGGAGGTCGATAATGTTCATAAGTGTCTTTCATCACAATGGATGTTGATTTTCGCGACTGCCCAAACAAAGAGTGCTCAGACAAATCCCGAGACCTCTTTGTTTCGCCAGCTGCCGACGTTCGAAGTGAATGCTTGCCGAGACTGCTGACACCTATTCGGCAGCAGCCGCTTTTTCTTCTTCCCCAACCAGATGATACAACGGCGCTTTCTCCATGGTGTAGCCGCCCGTTTCGGGATCCCGGCGGGAGACCGTCAGAACATGCCAGTTTTCATCGTCCAGCTTCATCGCATCGCCACGGTAGTAATAGCCCGGCCAACGTGTTTCCTTGCGGAACAATGTATGTTGCAGAACACACTCGGAGGCACGATGGCGGTGCTTGACTTCCCAGGCACGCAACAATTCGTGAAGATCCTCGGCAGCAATTTTCTCAAGGTCTTCTTCCATGATCTTGAGTTTCTTGAGACCGATGCTTAGCAGTTTGTCGTTCGTCATGTAATTAACCGACACGCCGCCGCCGTACTCATCCATCAACTTTTGCAAACGATCAAGTGACTGACGTGGGTTGTGGTAATGCGGATTGACCGTACCGGCGACAATTTCATTGCGATACAGTTTGTAGTGCTCCATGGGCTTGAAGACTTCTTCTTTAAGCTTCTCGATCGTGCCCTCTGAAACGCGAATGCCATCTGCTTTGCCATCATCGATGTACCGGCAGGCGGCTTTCGCTGCCAGGCGGCCTTCAGTGAAGGAACCGGATGAAAATGCGTGCGGTGTTCCACCGACCGCATCACCGGCACCAAAGAGACCCTCGATGGTGGTCATGCGGTTATAACCCCAAAAATACTCGTCCGGAGACAGATCTTCGGGTCCTGAACACCACGCGCCGCAACCGGTTGCATGAGAACCCATTACGTAAGGTTCAGACGTGGTCAGTTCCGGGTTCTCGTTTTTCGGATCAACATCGGTGGCTGCCCAAAGGACGGCCTGTCCAACAGTCATACCAAGGAAGTTGTGCCAGCCAATTTCTTCCAGATGTGGATCCTGGAATGAGTGCATCGTCACCATATGGATCGGGCCACGTCCAGCATTGACTTCGCTGATCATGGTATGGTTACGCAGACAGGTCGGGATCGGGCGATGGGTAAGGTGTGAGACTTCCGGATCCAGATATTCCTTGCCGACCATTTTTTGAAGATCGGGGAACCACTTGGATTCGTATTCCTCCCCATAGGCATTTTGGGTGTAGGTCTTGAGATGCAGGAAGTAAGCGCCCACCGGACCATAACCATCCTTGAAGCGTGCCAGGACAATCCGGTTTTCCATCTGGGTCATCTTCGCACCAGCGTTAATCATCAACGCATAGGCCGAACCAGATGACCATGGCGCATACCACACGCGTCCGGCACCTTCACCAACTGAGCGGGGCTTGAAAATATTGGATGCGCCGCCAGCACCACAGATCACAGCCTTGGATTTGAAGACGTGGAAATCGCCTGTCCGAACATTGAAACCTACCGCGCCGGCAACACGATTTTCCTTCGCCTCATCCATCAGCAAATGAGTAACGCAGACGCGGTTATATACCTTGTCGGCAGATTTTTTTGCGGCTTCAGCCACAATAGGTTTGTAGGATTCGCCGTGGATCATGATTTGCCAACGGCCTTCACGCAGGTAGTTGCCCTTTTCCTTGTCCCGCATGATGGGCAGACCCCACTCTTCGAACTGGTGAACAGTCGAATCTACATGGCGTGCCATATCAAATAGCAGGTCTTCACGGACCATTCCCATCAGGTCGATACGGGCATAACGCACGTGGTCTTCCGGATTGTTCTCGCCAAACCGGGTACCCATGTAGCAATTGATTGCGTACAAGCCCTGGGCCACTGCACCTGAACGATCAATATTTGCTTTTTCAGCGATAATGATCTTCTTGTCTTGACCCCAGAACCGGGCTTCGAATGCCGCACCCGTTCCACCAAGGCCAGCACCAGCGACCAGGATATCGATATTGTCTTCAACGATTGTTTTGTAAGCCATCAGTATTGCACTCCAGCTTCCATCTTCAGCCCGTTGGATTCCAGGGTATGCAAGCCACCTTCATCCATGCGGATGTATTTGGGTTCGTTGTAAAGCAACTCGCTGTCGCGCTGTTCCTGCGTTGGTCCCGGAACGTCCTTGAGCTTTGGTATGCCTGTTCCCCAGGGCTTCGTCGTAATCGGTGCCAGCAGGCTGAAATCTTTTTCGCCGTTACGGAATTTGATACGCCAGGCAATGACGCCCTTTTCCTCGTCACGGTCGACACGGACGCTGTGGCCCAGCGGCGCGAAGTCAGCGTAGCCACGCACGTCAATTGCATTTTGCGGGCAGGCTTTTACGCACGAAAAGCATTCCCAGCACATGTCCGGCTCTATGTTGTAGGCACGACGATAGGTTTCGTCGATGTGCATGATGTCAGATGGACAAATATCAACACAGTGTCCGCAGCCATCGCATCGGGTCATATAGACGAAAGTAGGCATAACTCGTTTTCTCCGCTTCTAGAAGGAAATCTTCAAGACAGAATCAATAGTGCTGTGGACGCTCGCGCTTGATGCCAAGCCCCATATTGGGCGCGTTGGTCCCCAGATATTCCGCAATATCAGGAAACTTTTTAAGCAATTCGGGGTCGGTCAAATCACCGATTTCAGGCAGGTTTTCGCGCGAACCGTCTGCCTTGATCATGCGTTTGTTAAACGCTGCAGCAGGTTTGAAGAACATATGGGCGAATTTGGACCAGATAACCCCGCCAAACAGCACCACACTGGAAACAAGCAGGAGAGCCAGGAACAACCCACTCCAGAATCCAGCGCCACTGGATAGCGCTACGGACCATAGGAAACCAAACGTCGTCGTCCCGAGCAAGGAAAGGATGAAAAGGTCAGCCCTGGCGAGCTTGTACCATGGTTTCGCTTCGGCGCTAACATCCACACGAATGAAAAACCAGAACCAGTAGCCGCCGAACATCACCATGAGCGCGCCCACATGCCAAAGTGTTGAGACGATTGCCGGGGCGTTATTATCTGTGTAGGCAAATACCAGTGCGACAGTATTGACTAAAAAGAGAATAAACCCGTACATCGTGAACAAGTGCGAAATGCGTCGCATCGGATTGCAAAATTCACCGGATGTCGCCACATCGACCAAGGCTGTCTGAACAGCAATACCGAGCTTCTCTCCCGTATCAATTTCGCGTTTGCGCGAGGCTTTCGCAGCTTCGGCCTTGGCAAAAAAGTACTTGGCGCTCTTTTTGTGAATCATGTCGAAAATAGTGCCGCCGACAACAAAGATAACCATAAGGATGATAAAATACTGCATAACAGCGTATGGAATGGACGCCGACAATTCGGCGAACGGATTATTGCTAAGCATTAAATTAACCTCCAATTAAAGCTATTCCGGTTTAGACGGAATAGCTTCTGCTTCTGTTATCGTGGCCCACAGTGAGTTTGTGGGAGCGCAGCGTTTCCTCTTTCGTTGGAAACGCGCCAGGAAAGCGATATTCAATCTGGAAGGGTGTTTCTACCAGCCAAAAATACAGATTTTCCACAAAATATTGTAATTGTCTAAATGGCACCTTCATCCCTGTGGCCCGCTCGTCCTGACTAATTCCATGCACATCGTCTGAGCGGTCTCTTGATAGTCAGATTGCCAACAAAATAGTGAATTAGCAATAACTAATGTTAAAAATTCTGATATACCAAACATGCTGGACGTCCCAGTACCTGGATAACAACAATTAGCTCTTCATACTGAAGGCGTTGTCGCGCTCACAGGGCAGTTCTTGTCAAAAGTAATAAAGCCCGGAATTGAAACCTTTCCAATGTATTCATCATTGTTTCCCGTAGGCCATCGCAAGTCAGTCTGCCCGCGAGTTTCGTCTTGAATGAAGCGATCGCAAATGCCCGGTCTCATATGGGAGCAACTTGACGAAGGGGTTATTTGACAGCCAATATTCAAGCACCAAGGCAATGTGTAATAAATAACCAAACGAGTGCTTGCGAATGATACGTGACTCAATGAAGTTCCCTGTTGATTTGGCATCCACTTATTTCGCGGATGGCCGGTGGGCCCGGGAAACCCTGGACACTCTTCTGGATCGCGCAGCTTCTAATAAACCTGACGTACCCTCCATCGATCACCCGGGCGGAATACTCACCTATGCTGAATTGTCAGACCTGGTCAGTCGCACGGCGAGCGGACTGGCAGCGCTGGGTCTCAAACAAGGTGATGTCATCACAACCCAGCTTCCCAACACGGTTGAATTCCTGATCAGTCATCTGGCCATCGGGCGGATTGGCGGTGTCCACCAGACAATTCACCTCCCCTATGGCCCAAAAGATACTGAATTCCATCTTCGTCACGCTAAATCAAAAGCAATCATTGCGCCTGCCATGCTGAAAGATACCGATATGGGTGCAGTCATGCTGGACCTGAAACAGTCTCTTTCTGATCTGGAGCATGTCATTCTGACTGGCGATGCCCCTGCAGGCGCCATTCCATTTGACGAATTGTCTGCATCGGATTCCCCGCCGATGACAGAGGGACCGTCACAGGGTGCTGACCCTTGCATGCTGCTTTACACGTCAGGCACGACATCCAGCCCCAAGGGCGTTCCGCTGACTTTCCAGATGTTGCTCTCCAATTCAAAGGCAGCAACAAAACGATTTGGCTTTACCGCTGAGGACCGCATTTTGTCTGCCGCACCATTCAGCCATTTGTACGGCATATTCAATTTTCATGCTGCACTTGAGCTTGGTGCGACGGCGGTCTTGTTGCCCATTTTTACGCCACCGGATCTGGGTCAGCGTATTAGTGACAGCAAACCAACCGTTGTCTTTTCCGCTCCCGCTCACGCCGCAGCAGTTTTGGGCATGGGCCTTACAGAAAAATTTGACTTTTCGTCTATCCGCCTCACGGTTTTTTCCGGGGCTGCCTGCCCTGTGGAGTTATTGAAATCATACCAGACCAAAGTGCCAACCAGTACAGTTGCCCAGTTGTGGGGCATGACGGAGATTGTTGCCGGGTGTTTTACCCACCACGATGATGTCCTGGAAGATGCAGCGAATTATGCCGGACCCGCGGCCCCTGGCAATGAAGTTCGCGTACTCGATGCCGAGGGCAATCAGATTCCGGCAGAGGAAGAAGGTGAATTGCAAATTCGTGGCAGTTCTGTTTTCTCGGGGTATCTCGATAATGACGATGCCAATGATGCAGCCTTCAGTTCTGATGGATGGTTCATGACAGGCGATCTTGCGGTCATTGATAAACGCGGATACGTAAAATTGACGGGTCGCAGCAAGGATATTATCAACCGCGGCGGCATCAAATATAATCCATCTGATATTGAGGAACTTCTCCTGCAACACCCGGCCATCGATCAGGCTGCAATTGTCCCCATGAAAGACGAAGTTCTGGGTGAACGTGCTTGTTGCTTCGCCGTTCTCAACGCGGGCGAAGATATTCCTGACCTTGCGAATATTTGTGCCTTTCTGAATGATCGGAACGTATCCAAATACAAATGGCCAGAACGGCTGGAGTTTGTGGAGGAGATGCCATTGACGCCAACACGCAAGATCATCAAGGGAAGACTTGCGAAGTTGCTCGATTAGTAGTGAATTCGGGCCTGATCAATTGCGACGATCTTATTGACGTTTCAGTTGATTATGTTCTTTTGACCAGATCGCACGTACAATCATTTGGCAGCTTAAACATATACCTTTTGGATCGGAAATTCTGCTTTGAATAATTCAGGAAAGAGACCTGATTCGGAATTACGGGACATCCTGGAAGCGAGCCCTGTTGGCGTCGCAATACTTGAGCAAGCAACCGGCAAGCGGCTGTTTGTGAACACAGCACTTGTGAAATGTGTTGGAGCTTCAAGCCACGAAGATTTGCTCGGTCGGGAAATATTGGAGTCCTGGGCCAAGGCTGCCGACTATGACAATGCATTGGCTGATGTAACCAGAAACGAATACACAGATACTTTCGAGGCCGAACGATTGCGACAGGACGGAACCCACTGGTGGGCGCTGATGTCTTCCCAACCCATCATATTTAACGGACTTGATGCGCGCATCATATGGCAACTGGATATCACAGACCGGAAATTGGCTGAACGCGAGCTTGAAACCAGTGAAAGTCGTTTCAGGGATTTTGCTGAATCTTCTTCGGACTGGCTGTGGGAAATCGACAGCAATTTTTGTGTGAACTACGTATCAGATCGTTTTCAGCAAATCACCGGAATTGATCCATCTATATATATCGGGAATTCGAGACGAGACTTTTCAAAGGAAAACATTAAAGACGAAAAGTGGCGGCAGCATTTGTCAGACCTGGAGAACCACCTTCCTTTTCGCAGTTTTACCAACGATGTAACAACTCCTGATGGAAGCAGGCTGACCGTCAGTTCGAGTGCCCATCCTGTCTTCGACGATGAAGGAAATTTCACCGGCTATCGGGGGTCTGCCACAAACATTACGGAGCAAAAAAGAACTGAAGAAGCGCGAGATGAAGCCCTCAGACTCGCTGAAGCTGCAAACAAGGCAAAATCCGAATTTCTCGCAACCATGAGCCACGAGTTTCGGACGCCATTGAATGCCATTCTGGGTTTCAGTGAATTGATGCAAGCCCAATATTTTGGGCCTCTGGGTTCAGATAATTATCTTACCTACGCCGCTGACATAAATCGAAGTGGTGAACACATGCTGACTTTGATAAGTGATGTCCTCGACATGGCTGCCATCGAAGCGGGGAAAAGAGCATATGACATCGAGTTTTGTTCGGTTCCTGAATTGATCAAAGAGTGTCTCAGAAATGTCGAATTAATGGCAACCGAATGCCAGATCGATCTAACCTCAAAGGTTTCTGACGACATGCCAGATATTCAGGCTGACGTCAGGTCAGTTCGCCAGATCCTGTTGAATCTGCTCTCTAATGCTCTCAAATTTACAGACGAAAAGGGAACCGTCGAGATTTCCGCAATTCTGCACAATCAGGAATTGAAAATTGTAGTCAAAGATACTGGCGTTGGCATTCCCTCTGACAAGCTTGATGCCATTGCAGAGCCGTTCTCCAAGCTGCAGGAAGACTTGCATTTAACTCAGGATGGAACCGGTTTGGGCTTGTCCATCGTGAAATCCCTCGTGGAAGCGCACAAGGGGGAATTGCATATCGAAAGCGAATTGGGCAAGGGGACAAGCGTCCTGGTGGTGTTGCCGGTGTCTCATTGATGCTTTCGCGAACTACTTTCAAACGCAGAATGTTGGCTGATCAAACATTTTAAGCTTGAAGCAAAACCAAAAATTTGTTGTACTCTATGGAGATAAAGGCTGATCACGATACAAATTTGTGGTTATTATAGCTGATCTAAGTAAAAAGACTTGTGTCTGGGAGGACAAGCAACATGAATAAAAGCCTTATTGGCCTGGTGTCAGCAGTCGCATTGCTGGCGACCCCCGCAGTTGCTGCGGAAAAGATCAAGATCGGATTTGTAACAACGATTACCACCCCTGCCGGCGCAATGGGCCGTGACATGGTCGACGGTGCCAAAATCGCCCTCAGCCATATCAATGGCCAAATGGGTGGCAAGGAAGTTGAATTCATTGTTGAAGATGACGGCTTCAAGCCGGAAATCGGAAAACAAAAGTCCGACAAGCTTGTCAAACAAGACAAGGTACACTTCATCACCGGTTTCATCTGGTCGCACGTATTGCTGGCTTCGCGCAAATCCGCGCTGGCCAACGACACATTTATGATCAGTGCAAATGCAGGTCCATCACCTGTTGCCGGCAAGCTTTGCCACAAAAACTTCTTCTCGTCTTCCTGGCAAAATGACCAGAACCCGATGGCGACGGGTGAAGTCATGAACAAGGACGGCATCAAAAAAGCTTACATCATGGCCCCCAACTATGCGGCGGGCAAAAACATGGTGGCTGGTGTTGAACGCACCTTTAAAGGCGAAGTTGTCGGTAAGGACATGACCAAATGGGGCAAGGACATGCAGCTCGACTTCTCGGCTGAGCTGGCCAAAGCCAAGGCCGCTGGTGCCCAGGCGATTGTTGTCTTCTACCCGGGACCTGCAGGTCCTGCTTTTATCAAGCAGTTCCAGCAAGCTGGTCTCGCAGGCTCCATGAAGCTTTATACCATGTTTACAGTTGACGCGCTTGCTCTGGCTCGTCTGCAAAAGGCAAACCTGAGTGGTGTTCTCGGATCCTACAATACCATGTTCTGGGCTCCGGATCTGGACAACGCAACCAACAAAAAGTTTGTTGCAGACTTCAAGGCTAAAACAGGTCGTTACCCAACGCATTATGCTGCACAGTCCTATGATGCGATCATGTTGATCAAGTCCGGTGCTGATGCCGTAAATGGTGACATGAGCAACAAGGACGGTATCCGTGCTGGCATGAAGAAAGCCAATTTCGCGTCTGTACGTGGCAAGTTCCGCTATGGCAACAACCACTTCCCGATCCAGGATTTCCATCTGCGTCAGGTCAAGAAAGATGCCAATGGCGACTGGTTCGTGTCTTATGTTTCGACCGTTACCAAAGACCACCAGGACACTTACGCCAGCAAGTGCAAAATGTAGGCTGTAATTAGTCTGAATACGAGAATACGGGGAGGCGTCTGAAATGGCGCCTCCCTTCTCGTACTATACAAACAAAAACAAAAAATCCCGCTAAGGGCCCGGCCCACTCTGCAAACCGGTAAAGTATTTACCCTATGGATATGACTCTGCTCGCTGCCCAGCTGATCAACGGGCTTCAATTGGGAATTCTGCTGTTCCTTCTGGCTTCTGGATTGTCCCTGATTTTTGGCATCATGGACTTCGTCAATCTGGCGCACGGCTCACTTTACATGGTAGGTGCGTTCTTCTGTGCGACCTTGACCCAATGGACAGGCAATTTCATCTGGGGCGTGATCCTTGCCCTGCCTGCAACCGCCGTGGTTGGGCTTCTGGTCGAACTCATTGTTGTGCGCAAACTTTATCAACGCGATCACCTTGATCACGTGTTGGCGACCTTTGGCCTCATTCTGGTCTTCGATACCGCCACGCAGATGATCTGGGGCCCGGACGGCATTGTTGTTCCCCTGCCCGCGTGGCTGGATGGCCGCGTCATTCTATTTTCGGACATTGTCTTGCCCACCTACCGCATCGCAATCATTTCGGTCGGGCTCGTTGTCGCCCTCGGCCTGTTCCTGATTGTCACACAAACCCGACTTGGCATGCGCATTCGCGCAGGTGCCAGCAACCGTGACATGATCGGTGCCCTGGGTGTGGACATCAATTTGCTGTTTACGCTGGTCTTTGCCATGGGTGCTGTGTTGGCCGGGCTGGCCGGTATGATGATCGCCCCCATAACCGAGGCCTCGGTCGGCATGGGCAACGGCATTATCATTGTAACATTTGTTGTTATCGTCATTGGCGGCATCGGCTCAATCAAAGGAGCCTTCGCTGCAGCCATGATCGTTGGTCTGATCGACACCATGGGCAGAAGCTATCTGGACAGTTTGTTCAAGCTGTTCATGTCTGACCAGAATGCTGAAACATCTGCACCGGCGATTTCGGCCATGCTGGTCTATATTCTGATGGCCGCGATCCTGGCCATACGCCCGCAGGGGCTGTTTCCCCCGAAAGGCCGCTGATCATGATTAATGTTTCTAAATGGAAATTGCGCTCATGGGTCAATCTTGTGGTCCTTGTTCTGCTGGCCCTGGTTCCACTGCTGGTCAGCCTGACCGATAACGAATTTTATCTGGACATAGCCACGCGCCTCGTAATCCTTGCTATGGCGGCTGTGACTTTGAACCTGATCCTCGGCTATGGTGGCATGATCAGCTTTGGTCACGCCGGATATCTCGGGATCGGGGCCTACGCGGTAGGCATTCCAACCTATCACGAGAATTACAACGGCTTCACCCATTTCGCTATTGCCATTGGCGGTTCAGCCCTCTTTGCCCTGATTACAGGTATGATTTGCCTTCGGACCAAGGGCGTTCATTTCATCATGATCACCATGGCCTTTTCGCAAATGGTTTTCTTCGGCTTTGTTTCCATGGAGGAATATGGTGGCGACGATGGCCTAGTTATCGAATCCCGCAGCGAATTCGGTGGCATCATGGATCTCGAGAACAACACGACACTATATTATTTCTGCTTCGTCTGTCTGTTGGTCACAATCTATCTGGTTCGACGCATCGTCAATTCCCGTTTTGGCATGGTGATCCAGGGGGCCAAGGGGAACGAACGTCGCTTGCAATCCCTGGGCTTCAACACCTATCGCTATCAGCTGGCCTGTTATGTACTGGCTGGTACAATCTGCGGTTTTGCCGGAGCCTTGCTGGGCAATTTCACGAGTTTCATCAGCCCGGAAATGATGGACTGGAGTCGTTCAGGCGAGTTGATCTTTATGGTCGTGCTGGGTGGTACAGCGACCTTGTTCGGTCCCCTGCTCGGCGCCACGGCCTTTTTGCTGCTGGAAGAATACCTCCCCCATATGATCGACCTTGTCTACACAGGCGGTGGCGTATTCTGGCAATTCTGGTTTGGCATCCTGTTGATCCTCGTTGTGTTGTACATGAAAGGCGGCATAAACGGCTTCCTGTCGCGACGCGAGGGGGGAAACTGACATGGCAGACGTTATTCTCAAGGTCACAGACCTCTATAAATCCTTTGGTGGTGTTGCTGCGACGGATCACGTCAATATTGACGTTGTCGAAGGTGAAATCCATGCTGTCATCGGCCCCAATGGTGCTGGCAAGACAACCTTGATATCGCAGTTATCAGGTGATCTCGCCCCTGATGGCGGTCAGGTTGAATTCCAGGGCGAAGACATTACGCATACACCGGCTTGGACCCGCGCTTTGATGGGGCTGGCCCGATCGTTTCAGATCACCAGCATCGTTCATGAAATGACGATTATAGACAATGTCGCCTTATCCATTCAGGCCCATTCAGGCCATTCCTTTCGTTTCTGGAAGCCAGCGCGAGAAGTAACCGAATTGCAGGAACCGGCAATGGAGGCTTTGCGCCGGGTTGGTTTGGAAGACCGGGCGCACGTGACGTCACGAAATGTCAGCCATGGTGAGCATCGTCAACTGGAAATTGCCATGGCCCTGGCCGCCAATCCAAGTTTGTTAATGCTCGACGAACCAATGGCAGGTATGGGCTCGGACGAATCTGCAAAGATGGTTGAGATATTGTCCAGCCTGAAGGGCCAGAAGTCCATGTTGCTGATCGAACATGATATGGACGCCGTGTTTGCTCTGGCAGACAGAATTACGGTCCTTGTGTATGGGCAGGCGATTGCCACAGGCACACCACAGGAAATTCGTGAAAACGAGGATGTCCGCAAGGCATATCTCGGGGATGAGGCTGCCTGATATGCTCAAAGTAGAAAACATCAATACAAGTTACGACGTCAGCCAAATCCTCTTTAACATGAGTCTGGAAGTTAACGACCACGAAGTCGTAACTTTGCTTGGCCGCAATGGCATGGGCAAGACCACAACGATCAAATCGATCATGGGACTTGTACCTGCCAAAAGTGGCGATATCTCCTTCAACGGTGCAGAAATCGCCCAGGCTGAATCTTTCAGGATCGCGCGCATGGGTATAGGCCTGGTCCCGGAAGGACGTCAGGTATTTCCAAATCTGACTGTTTCAGAAAATCTGATTGCAACTGCCAGCAATCGTACCGCAAATCCCAACCCGTGGACGACGGAAAAGATATTCGACATGTTTCCCGAGATCGCCCGCCGGGCGAATTCCATGGCAAATCTGCTTTCGGGTGGTGAACAACAAATGCTGGCAATCGGCCGGGCTCTGATGACAAATCCAAAACTTCTGATCCTGGACGAAGCGACCGAAGGACTTGCACCGTTGGTTCGAGACGATATCTGGGCTTGTTTGTCAGCGCTGAAAAAGGACGGCCAATCCATTCTCGTGATAGACAAGAATGTTCGGGCCCTGACAGAAATAGCCGATCGCCATTATCTGATTGAAAAAGGTCAGGTTGTTTGGACGGGTACATCTGCCGAGCTTTCTGCCAACGAAGAAATTCAACATAAATATCTTGGTGTCTGACAAGTGGCCAAGGTGCTGATCGCTGACGATGACCCCATGATCCTGAGATTATTGGATGTATCGCTGAGTGCAGCAGGCCACACGGTTGTAACCGCCGCGGACGGGCGTGAAGCCCTGGAACTGATTGAACAAGACACGCCGGACATCGTCGTTCTTGATGGGATGATGCCGGAACTTGGTGGGTTGGAAGCCCTGCAGTCTTTGAAGAATGCCAAATCCACTGCTGACCTGCCTGTCATCCTGATGACCGCCAGGGCGGAGGAAGATGACATCGCCAAGGGCCTCGAACTCGGGGCCACATTGTATCTGGTCAAACCTTTTCCACCGAAGGAACTTGTTGCTGCAGTCGAACGTTTGACGGCTTGAATTGACAGGACAAGCCAGGCGCTCCATTCTGTGCTCTAGTAGTATTTTTTATAGGGTTCGAGGTATGGCAGACGGCACTTTAAGCAAAATCTTATATGTTGAAGATGAACCGGATATTCAGGAAGTCGCGCGTATGGCGCTCGAGCTGGTTGGTGGCTTTACTGTTACGATCTGCAGTTCAGGTGAAGAGGCACTGGCCACCGCAGCCGATTTCGATCCCGATCTTCTTTTGCTTGATGTCATGATGCCGGGAATGGACGGCCCGACAACATTGTTGGAACTCCGCAAGATTGCATCCCTGGCAAACAAGCCGGCCATTTTTATGACCGCAAAAGTACAGCCACACGAGGTCGCTGAGTATAAGGAACTGGGTGCCATCGATGTCATCCCCAAGCCCTTTGATCCCATGAACCTCTCTGCCAATATCCAGGAAATATGGAGCGCCAACATAGGTGGCTGACTCTGACGCCTTACAGTTAATTGCAGAAGAATTTGTTCGCTCCCTTCCCGAGCGAATGGACGGAGTTGATGCTGCCTATTTGGCACTCAAACAAGATTCTTCAAATTCCGATTCGATGAACGACCTGTATCACAAGGTGCATAATCTGGCTGGTAGCAGTGGCACTTTCGGTTTCAAACAGTTCAGCGATCTCGCCCGAACGATTTTGAATATCCTGGAACCAGCGATCAAAGGTGAAGTTCAACTGGATGATCAGATCGTAAGCTCGGTTGGACCGCCGCTTGGTGAACTTGTCAAAGAAGCTGCCTCACCCGTACAAATCGAAGACTGGCTATAGAGCGACAACCTCGTGTCCTGGCTCATTTGATCAGCTGGCAGAAACTTCTACTTTATTGACCAGGCGTGCGCCTCGTGACGCCATGAAGTAAAGGCCGAGATAATGGGTTTCGTCCTGTGGGTGAGACGCCGTTGCGCCATAACCCAATTCTTCCGCCACACCACGCGGGAGGTCATATGTTGAACAACCGGCTTCGTGAACATAGATATCCTCAAGGGGTGCCACCATGCCGTGGTTCCTGGCCGACAAAAGCGTCAGAACAAAATCCATCACACAAATATCGGTACAAATTCCGACGACGACAACATCCTGCAGCTTGTTTTCAGATATCCAGTCAACAAAGGCATTCTGACCATTGGGGCCAAAGGCGCCGATGAAGCCATTGATGCAGTCCTTGTTCATCAAGGTTGCCCCTGCCTCCCCTTCCAGCCACTTCAATTCCGGCACCAGTTCTTCTTCGCCTGTACCTTGCTCACAATGCGGCGGATAGGGTGGTTCCGCCTTGCCAGGTTCGTGGCAATCAAGCGTCGCAAATACTGGCAGACCTTGTGCAAGAAAAGCCCGGGCCAGTCGTTCGGTCTCGACCACCATGTCCATAACCTGGGGGTTGTCAGCAGGTGGGGCGAGATTACCGGCACCCGTCGTTGCGAACCCGTTTACCTCATCAATGATCAACAAACCACAAGTGCGATCAGAAACCGTGAGGCTCTCGAATGCGATGGGCATCGTTTTTTGAAGCTGATCCAGTAAAGGTGAATCACTTTTATCAGTCATGAGACTTGTCCTCCGAGAATTTCCGGAACGGTATTTGGAATGGCCGCCTCAGGCGAGCGTGAACCGCATATGTTCACGGGCCACAATAGCGCCATCCCACATCTTGCGCGCCTGGGCTTCAATGTCTTCCATGAACAGATCCTCGTGATCCGGATCGTGGTGGAAGATTGCCAGGTTCTTGACTCCAGCCTCCATACCCAGGCGAACACCTTCTTGCCAGGTAGAATGCCCCCAGCCAACTTTTGCCGGAAATTCTGCGTCGGTATAGGTAGAGTCGTAGATAACGAGATCTGCACCCTCAATTAATTTCAAAACTGCTTCGTCGGGTTTGCCAGGCACATGTTCCGTGTCCGTGACATAGCACATGACCTTTCCCATATACTCAATACGGTAACCAATTGCGCCTTCCGGGTGATTAAGCATCGTTGTTTTGACTTTGATTTCGGGTCCAAAATCCAGCACATCACCGCTGTTGAAATCTTCAAAAATCAATTTACCGCCCATAACTTCCAGGGGAACCGGGAAAGTAGGTTGCGACATTTGGCTGGCGAAAACAGATTCAACACCACCCTTGTCACCCAGATGGCCTGCCATAATCCGAAAAGTGTGATCTGGCCGGAAAGCCGGTGAGAAAAAGGGAAAACCGTTGATGTGATCCCAGTGCGTATGCGAAAGCAACAGAACGGCATCACTCACTCGTTTTTTCATTAACCAGTGACCCAGATTCCGAACGCCTGTTCCGGCATCCAGAATAATACGCTGGCCCCCCATGGCAACTTCAATACAACTTGTATTGCCGCCAAAGGCCATATGCCGTGGAGACGGACAAGCGATGCTGCCGCGAACGCCCCAAAACTTGACTTTAAAGCTCATTTATCCGAGCCACCTGTACCTGAACCCATCGATTATTCAAACTACCAGCACTGTTGAGGATATACGAAGGTTGTGTCATCCCTCGAGCCGAAGTTTTCCGTTTTATTTGGACTAACAGAAGCATAGACAGACTAAAAAGACAAGCCGACTGACGTTTTCTGCCTGTGCGAAGTTAATGAGGTATATCAAGTAAATAACACCTGATTGGATGGCCTGGGAGGCCACCGGTTAAGCTCAGGGTTGGAGAATTCACGTTGTCCGATCAATTGCTCTCATACATCACGTCTTTTCACGCCCAGGATGCACAATAAATCAGGGAAAAAATCTTTGATGATGATAACAGCAAGCGAGTTTCCCTTGCTCCAGCCCATGCGACACGGAACATCAATCACCAGATCGTGATCGGTATATTTCCCAGTTGTGTGCGTCGTCATAGTCTTTGTAGAAGGCGGCTTTCCATTTTGATCGAGGCTCCTTAGCGGTATCCCCTTTATCCTGCTTCAACAGTCCAGACCTGTGCACCGGTTTGCTCAACAGGTCTGGACAATTGGTTTACTCTGCAGCCTGTGGTTTTGGCGGCATGGTATTCCTGAAGCAATCATGTTCTCCAATACGGGCTTTCCAGCCTGCAATATTGGTCTTGCCCGCAAACAGTTCCCCACCTTCCGGTGAAATCCCCGCGTAGAAAAAGATCGGTGCAAGAAAACAATCAGCAAGACTGAATGTATCACCCGCCAGGTAAAGCTGGTCCGATAATGTTTGCTCGAGGATATCAATCCGTTGTCGAATAACCGGCATTGCAGCAGCTACTATTTCTTCGTCAGGTTCCTGCCCTCTGGACGGTGCAACAATCCGCTGCAGGATGAAATCCCTGATAAACGGACCGTAGTAGTAGTCATTAACGGCGCTTATCCATTGCTCCATCAATGCCTTTTCAACTACACCATCTGGTGCCAGTGCCGGCCCTTCGAAAGCACTGTCGACGTAATGACAAATAGCGCTACTCTCAAACAATGTCACAGCACCATGTTGCATGACTGGCATTTTCACAAATGGATGCATGGCCTGATGCGCCTCTGAGCCGAACTCAAGAGGAACCAGGTCGTAATCAACGCCTTTGTGTTCCAGAGCCATGCGAACCGTGCGGACATAACTACTTGGCGCAAATCCATAAATGATAACCTTGCTCATATCAGTCTCCCTTGTTGGATAATCTAAAGAATGTTGGCGAGGTCAATGAAGGAACTGCTCCAGCCATCGCTGTGGTTTTTTGCAGATTCTTCGTCGGGCAAGCGTTCATGCGTTAACTTCAAACGCGTGGCTTCTCCCAGATCTTCGAGATCGATTGTTACATGGGTGTCGGTACCACCATTTGGCCCATCCCCCTCCCACATCCATGTAAAAGCCAAACGCGACGGTGGAGCGACATCGGTGAATTTTCCGCCGACACAATATTGCTCGCCCGTTGGAGACTGCATGCAAGTCCGGTACGTTCCGCCCACAACAGGGTCCCAATCACAAACCGGGCAGGTCATTCCCTGTGGGCCCCACCACTTGGCCAATCGTTTTGGATCTGACCATGCCGCATAGACATCATCAATCGGTGCCCGGAAGACATGCTCTATTTCCAGAACACACCCGTCATCGTTTTGCGCGATATCAATCGTTGCTGCCTGGTTCATCTTTCTTCTCCTCTTTCTTTTTTTTCTGTTCTTCTTCCAGATACCTGGCAAGAGACCCAAGTTGTCCCTCCCAGAAATGTCGATAGGTCGATATCCAGTCGGATGCTGCTTGCATAGGCCCTGTATCCAGGTTGCACCGATGGACCCGACCGTCCCTTGCCCTGATCAGGAAACCGGCTTTTTCAAGGACCTTGAGATGCTTTGATATTGCAGGCAAGGACATCTCAAACGGTTCTGCCAATTGACCTGCTGTCGCTTCCCCTTCAGACAACCGGCCCAAAATGGCGCGACGCGTCGGATCTGCCAGCGCCTGGAAGGTCTGATCAAGATCCTGATCTGATTTGAATGATTTATACTTAACCATAAGGTTAAATATAGGAGGATATTTTACGGCGTCAATGACAAATTTTCTAATCAGGGAATTTAATTGAAGCGTTTCCGCTTAGACCGGTACTGCCCCGGTGAATTGTGTCAGAGGTATTCCGGACAGATATTCATGCGCAAAAAGGAAGACCACATATAACAATACGCCGCCGCCCAGGCGCATCATTCCGATTTCGGACAACGCCAGTTTGTTCCGTCCCTGTAATATCGCGCCGAATGGAATTATGGATGTTACTGCCGCGAGGCGTTCAAAAGATTCCGCATTGCGCCCTCGCAGTTTCTTGTCAATTGAGACTGGACCAAAGGCGGCGGTAAGGAGTAATCCGCCAAAAAAGATCAGCGCAGAAAGCTCCCCTGCAACCAGCATATGTGATGCAGAGAAGATGGTAATGGCGGCCATCAAAGGGTGCCGGGTAATCCTGAAAATTCCTTTTGCAGGATCCTGTTCTTTCAAAACCTTGCCACCACCGATGGCCGTCGGGTTCGGTGATGAATAGGCACAAACATTAAGAATACAGGCAATTGGCATCAGCAATACAGGCAACCACATAAATGCCGGAACGAACCAGAGTTTCATTTCCGGAGCACTTCGATATGCCGTTATCATCCAGATCAGGAGTAAAACTGAAGCCACCGAAAAAATGGTCTGAAAACCTTTTTCCGCCAATCGGTCAACAATTTTCTGTCGGGCTGGTCCCCCGGCAATGCCCACATGAAGCGCAAAGAACAACAGTGAAGAAAGTGTAATTTCCCAATAGGCCATCAAACCTGCCTATCCGTCTGCGAGTTTACGGCCAATGTCGGTAATCTTGCACACAAGCCAGTCAGGTTTCATCGGATTGGCAAACCATGGCTCGGCCCATCCGGCACGAATGCACGCCTGAACGGTCTTGTCCCCGACGCGTTGGCCCAGCTCGTCAAACAAGGGTAATTTGCCGCCTGCCTGCGTAAGGCCTCGACGCAAATATTTCAATTGAGTTGAAGTCGGCGTATTGCCGGCCGGCTTTCTAGCCGGAGATTTTTTTATCGCTGCTTTTGACGCCACGTTCCTGTCCACCCTTCAGGCGCATTCTGGCACGTTCAGCGGCACAAGAAAATCAGTTTTCATTGGTAACTCGCAGCCGCTGGGCAAGAATTTTCAGCATGGATCGGACGAAGGGGTCGGATTTTTCCAATCTTCGTTCAAATTCCTGTCGCGTGATCAGAATACAATTCGCGGCTTCAGTTGCACGAACACCGGCTGAACGGGGTGAATCCTCGATAAGGGCCATTTCACCAAATATGGCCCCCGCTTCCAGGGTACTGACGACGGTGCCATCTTCGAGAACAACTTCGACAACACCGGATTGCAATAAATAGGCAAAACGCGGGGGGTCTCCCGCCTTGAAAACCATTTGTCCGATAGCAAAAGCTTCGCGTGGTAAGACCGAACGTGCCACTGCATAACTCCCCTGTTCCGAATACCAGTCCAGTGCAACTATACCGGTACACTTTGGACCTGACTATGAGGGAAATCGATTATCCGGTAAAGATTTTGTCGAAGACACAGCGGGTGAAACCCTGTTCACAAACCCGGCGATGGCGCGCAATGTTGCGTCAGGCTGATCTTTCTGGGGCGAATGCCCACAATCATCAAGCATTATCGTCCTGGCACTTATGCCGATATTACGCTTGATCGAATCGATTTGATCGGGTGTTCCGTACTCATCGTTGACACCCTGCAACGCCAAAACAGGTACTTCTATTTCTGACAGGAATTCTTCAATGTTCCAGTCACGAAATTCAGGATCGAGCCACACGCCGTTCCATCCCCAAAAAGCACAGACAGTATTATCGCCGTGGTATCTTGCCAGTTTATCCGGCATTCCGGTTGTTTCAAAAACCGTTTTGATGGCGGCAATCGATGATACTGAAATGTCTTCTACGAATACATGTGCCGCCAGAGTAACGACACCTTTTAAGCCCTCAGTGGCCGCGCTACCTGCATTGATCAGAACAATAGAGCCACCATCAGAATGTCCAACCAGCACATGTTCCTGTACGCCAAGCGCCTTGATTAACCCCGGTAAGACAGATTGCCCTTCATGGTGCATAAAGGATACTGGCCGGGGCAAATCGCAGGCATCTGAAGCACCATAACCTTGACGACTGTAGACCAGAACACCGCAGCCAGTTGCCGCAGAAAGCTTCTCGGGGAAATCTCGCCACATGGCCACGCAACCCAGTCCTTCATGCAAGAGAATCAGGGTGGTCGCCTCGCCAGGTGTGGGCCCGTACCAGGCGTACTCCAGACGAACGCCGTCTATTTCGACCAGCTTGCTCGTCATGCACGCAACTTGTAGCGCTGTATCTTGCCCGTCGCAGTTTTGGGCAAGTCTTCCACAAATTCGATCCAGCGAGGATATTTGTACAAGGCCAGCCGGTCCTTCACGAAGGCTTTCAGCTCCTCTGCCAGCTCATCACTGCCCTTGCCCTCTTTCAGGACGATATGTGCCTGGGGTTTGATCAGGTCTTTTCCATCAGCCTTGCCGACGACAGCTACTTCCAGTACCGCCTCGTGGGCTAACAAGGCAGATTCAACCTCGAACGGTGACACCCAGATTCCACCAACTTTCAGCATGTCATCAGACCGACCACTGTAAACAAAGTAGCCGTCTTCATCCTGGGTATATTTATCGCCCGTACGTGTCCAGGCACCCTGGAATGTGGCTGTACTCTTGGCCCGATTGTTGAAATATACGGTGGCGGTTGTCGGCCCCCTGACAATCAATTCACCAATTTCACCCTGCGCGACAGGCAGGTCATCTTCTCCAACCAACTTGAGATCGTATCCCGGTACTGCCTTGCCCGAGGTGCCATAGCGCAAATCATCCGGCGCATTGGACAGAAATATGTGAAGCATTTCAGTCGAACCAAGACCGTCAAGAATATCGACCTCGAAGCGCTCTTTCCAACGTCTGGCAATGTCTTCCGGCAACGCTTCACCGGCAGAAACACAGGCACGCATTGCGTTGGAGCCATTTTCCGGCTTGCAATTATCATCGGCCAACATGGCGCCATATAAAGTCGGCACGCCGTAATATATAGTCGGGTTATGTTGCTTCAACTGCGCCATGACTGTTTCCGGCGTCGGACGTCCTGACATCAAAACGGCGGTAGCGCCGACGTGCAAAGGAAAACTCATACCGTTTCCAAGACCGTAGGCAAAAAACAACTTCGCAGCCGAAAACACGATATCGTCTTCGCGAATGCCCAGAACCCCTTCGCCATACAGTACGGCTGAATTCACCAGATCACTTTGCAGATGCACAGCACCCTTCGGTGCGCCGGTTGAGCCCGACGAATAAAGCCAGAACCCGGCGTCATCTGCGACAGTTGGTGCTGTATCAAGTTTGTTTGAAGCGGCAGCGATCAGATCATCAAGAACCAGATGGCCATCCCGTTTGGCAATCTCGGATGCCCCTTGTCCCGCAATAACAATTTTATCAAGAAACTTTGCATCGGCCAGAAGCGGTTCAAATTTCTCATAAAGCAAATCACTGACCACAAGGATCCGGGCCCGGCTGTCGGAAAGCATGTAGTCGTAATCCTTGGTCGTCAGCAAGGTATTTGTCGCGACGGGAACCAGGCCAGCTTTCATACCACCAAAAAATACTGCCGGAAAATCTATGGTATCCAGAACACACATCATGATGCGTTGTTCCATTACAGCGCCCATCGCCAGCAAAGCGTTGCCGGAGCGGTTTACGCGGTCGGCAAGCGCACCATAAGTATGGCTGCCTGTTTCATCCAGAATTGCGACTTTGTCGGCCCGGCCTTGCTCAAGGTGGCGATCAATAAAATCTGTGGCAGCATTGTAGTCACGCGGCACTTCAACGGTTGGCGGATTTGTTGAATGGTCAATACTCGTATAGACGGACATGGATCATCTCCTGTTCGTGTCTCGCGACACAGCTTTATCTGGGATGTGCACCCACCAGCGCATCCGGGCTTTGAGTAAAATCGAAGTCAGATTCAATTTCGCGTAAATTCAATGGCGCCACCGGGCAATAAATAAAGTACCAGCGCTTCACCATCAGTTACTGTTGGATGATGGGCCGTGCCTGCGCCATAGACCAGCCATCCTTTTCCTGTACCGTCAAATTTGGCATCCGGATCGATTGGCATATTCATGTCAATTTCACCGTTGGGATGTGCATGGTGCGGTCCCTTGATGTCTTTCATGCGAACGACATCAACTGAAAAGTCATGGGTTGCAGGTCCCTGTTTGATTGCCCTGCCATAATCAATACCACCAGCAGAGTGTTGGCAAAGCCAGCCATCGGCAATGCCCGCATGACAAGCCGCTGTGATTTGCTGAAACAAGTCACCATCAGCCGGTACAGCTTCATTCAGAAACCCGGTCAACGACGCATCGACCTCACGTCCCTGCAATTTTTCTGTGACCTGCGAGATCAAATCTCCAAATTCCTGTATGTCCATAGCGCCCTGCCCCGCTGATATGGTGGTAGATGCATTATTTTGCATCCAGACTTACTTTTTGTCTCTAAACGCACTATAATGCATGTTACGTCAAATGAACAAGTCTTCATTCCTGACCGTCAGATTGCAGCCTGGCTGCAATTCATGGCTCACCGTCTATGTGAGTATTCCCGGGGGGATCGGCACGTGACAACAAACGGTGCAGAAACCGAAATGACCGACAGCTACCTCACTGAACTTGGTAGTCGTGTTCGCAAAGCCCGCGCCCAGCGTGGCATGACGCGCAAGGACCTGGCGCGGGATTCAGGCGTTTCCGAGCGTTATCTCGCCCAGCTGGAAAACGGGCAAGGCAATATTTCCATCGTCTTGTTGCGCCAGGTTGCGCATGCAATGAACGTCGATATCGCGGATCTGGTTAGGGAAGGCAAAGCCTGGCCAAGCGAACTTCATCTGATCATTGAACAGCTTTCCCAACTGGCCCCGGATGATCTTGACCGTGCCCACCGCCTGGTTGGCGGCTTGTTTGGCACCCGCCAGGGACGCGCCCAAAGGATAGCGCTGATCGGTTTGCGAGGCTCGGGAAAAAGCACACTTGGTAACCTGCTGGCAGAAAAATTTTCTAATAATTTCATTGAATTAGCATCAGAAATTGAACGTGACGCCGGAATCAGTGCAAATGAGATATTTTCTCTTTCCGGACAAATCGGCTATCGCCGTCAGGAGCGTCGCGTACTGGAAAAGTTACTGCAGGAAAATTCTTCCGTCG
This sequence comes from Alphaproteobacteria bacterium, assembly GCA_018654745.1. Taxonomy (GTDB): domain Bacteria; phylum Pseudomonadota; class Alphaproteobacteria; order UBA2966; family UBA2966; genus JABILA01. Next base: position 62,903 of record JABILA010000068.1, on the reverse strand, counting down.
TTATTGAAACGGGCGGAGGCCTGGTCGTCGAAGCCGCCACTTACGAGCTGCTTTTGGGATCGTGCTACACTGTCTGGCTGAGAGCATCCCCCGCTGAACATATGGAACGCGTTCTGGCGCAGGGTGACACCAGACCCATGGCAGATAATAAGGAAGCCATGCAGGACCTGCAGCATATCCTGGAAGGTCGGGATGCCTTGTATCGCAAGGCTGACGCTATCGTTGATACCAGCAGCCGAAGTGTCGAAGAATGCCTCGATGAACTGGTTTCAGTTTGCCAGCGTGCACGCGCCGAAGGATTGTAATCGCGACAATAACCCCTGCCTTTCAAATGACTTTGATCAAGATGAAAAATAGTTCTTGTCAAATTCTAAATATGCATTATATTGCCAATATCAATTTGGAACGCGTCCAAACTGCACTTGAAAATTACCGCCAAATCCACTTTCCAGTCCGACACAGACAGCCCTGGAGCAACAAAATCCTGGATCTGGCAAGAAATGAATAAAGAAATCAGGCACCATTAACATGGGAAGGCTCTACCGATGATCGACTTTCGCACCTCGCCGGAACAGTACAAACACTGGAAACTGACTTTCGACGGAAACGTAGCCACACTGGCTATGGATGTTGATGAGGATGCGGGCCTTGTACCCGGCTATCAGTTGAAACTGAATTCCTATGACCTCAGCGTCGACATTGAACTATTTGACGCGATCCAGCGCCTGCGGTTTGAGCATCCCGAAATTGGTGCCGTGATCATGACTTCAGCAAAAGACAATATCTTTTGTGCAGGTGCCAACATCAAGATGCTGGGTGCCTCAAGCCATGCGCACAAGGTTAATTTCTGCAAATTCACCAACGAGACCCGCAATTCCATTGAAGATGCGAGCGATAATTCACACCAGCGTTACATAACAGCCGTCAACGGCCCCTGCGCTGGTGGCGGTTACGAGCTGGCACTTGCGACGGATTACATTGTCATGGCCGACGACGGCAACACTTCTGTCTCCTTGCCGGAAGTACCTTTGCTGGCAGTTTTGCCTGGCACAGGCGGACTTACACGTGTTGTCGACAAACGCATGGTGCGCCGCGACCGCGCGGATTTCTTCTGCACCATTGAAGAAGGCATCAAAGGCCAACGCGCCGTCGACTGGAAACTGATTGACGAAGTCGTGCCGAAATCGAAATTGATGGATCATGTCGGTGCCTTTGCTGCTGCAGAAGCCGCCAAGTCAGACCGCCCGGCAGACGCCAGTGGCGTTGCCATGACACCGATCAATCGCACAATCGAAGAAAATACAATCAAATACGATCTGGTTGATATTGAAATTGACCGCGAATTGCGTTGCGCGAACATCCTGGTCAAGGCTCCGGCTGAGGCCTGCCCGCAAGACGCATCCGCCATTGTTAAAGCTGGCGCAAATTTCTGGCCTTTCAAGATGGCGCGCGAACTTGACGACGCCATGCTTCATCTGCGTGCCAACGAAGCCGAGATCGGAACCTGGGTCCTGCGCACGGAAGGTTCTTCCAAAAATGTCGTATCCGCCGACAATGCCCTGGCAGCCAATGCAGACAACTGGTTTGTTCGCGAGGTTACTTTGTACCTTAAGCGTACCATGAAGCGTCTGGACCTATCTGCCCGGACCTTGATGGCAATGATTGAGCCTGCCAGCTGCTTTACCGGCATCTTGCTGGAGCTGGCCCTGACAACAGACCGCTCCTTCATGCTGGATGGCCAGTTCGAGGGAGACAATCGCCCCGCAGCTGTACTGCAAATGACAGCGGCTAATTTTGGCCCGTATCCAATGTCGAACGGCCTGACCCGACTGGAAAGCCGGTTCCTGGGCGAAGACGGAAAAGTCGCTGAACTGGAAGCTGAAATTGGTACCAACATCGACGCTGAACAAGCCGATGATCTTGGCCTTGTGACCTTCATTCCCGATGACATCGACTGGGAAGATGAAATTCGCATGGCCCTGGAAGAAAGAGCCCGGTTCTCACCCGACGCGTTGACAGGTATGGAAGCCAACCTGCGCTTCGTCGGACCCGAGACCATGGAAACAAAAATCTTTGCAAGACTGTCAGCCTGGCAAAACTGGATTTTCCAGCGCCCGAACGCAGTCGGAGAAAAAGGTGCCCTCAGCCTGTTTGGCTCAGGGCAACGCGCTGAATTGAATAAAGGGAGGGTCTAGACCCATGAGTATCGATTATAACGAACGCATTCCAAATAACGTTAACCTGTCCGACAACCGCCGCCTGCAACGGGCCCTTGAATCCTGGCAGCCCAAGTTTCAGGACTGGTGGTCAGAAATGGGTCCGGAAGGCTTTCAGGTTCAGGACATCTACCTGCGCACAGCTGTCAGTGTTGATGCCAAGGGTTGGGCCAACTTCGGCTATGTCAAAATGCCCGAATATCGCTGGGGTATTTTCCTGACCGAACGCGAAGGCGAACGTCAGGTCAATTTTGGCGATCACAAAGGTGAAGCCGCGTGGCAGGAAGTTCCGGGCGAATACCGCTCGGTCCTGCGTCGTCTGATCGTAACCCAGGGCGACACGGAACCTGCATCAGTTGAGCAACAACGCCTGCTGGGTGCAACCTGTCCGTCGCTCTATGACCTGCGCAACTTGTTCCAGGTAAATGTGGAAGAAGGCCGTCACTTGTGGGCCATGGTTTATCTGCTGGATGCTCACTTTGGCCGTGATGGTCGTGAAGAAGCCGAAGCCCTGCTGGACCGTCGTTCCGGCGACAGCGACAAGCCACGTATCCTTGAAGCCTTCAACGAAAAGACACCGGACTGGCTGTCGTTCTTTATGTTCACATACTTTACGGATCGTGATGGCAAGTATCAGCTGGGGAGTCTGGCCGAATCCGGCTTTGATCCCCTTTCACGCTCCTGTCAGTTCATGTTGACAGAAGAAGCGCACCACATGTTTGTGGGCGAATCAGGCGTTAACCGCGTCATCCGTCGCGCTTGCGAATTGATGAACGAGCATGACACCGACGACATTGCCAAATATGGCGGCGTTTCGCTGGATCTGATCCAGAAACATGTCAACTTCCACTTCTCGGTTTCAGTTGATCTGTTTGGTCAGGAACTGTCGACCAACGCGGCAACCTATTACACCGCCGGTATCAAGGGTCGCTTTAACGAAACCAAGATCGACGACGATCACATGTTGACCGATGCCAGCTATCCAATCCTGGAACTGCTGGGCGACAAGATCGTTGAAAAACGCGAAGCCGCCTTGAACGCTGTCAACGAACGCTTGCGCGACGAATATATTGTCGACTGTCAGCGTGGTGTAGATCGCTGGAACAAAAGCATCAAGGAAGCCGGTATTGATTTCGAAATCAAATTGCCTCACCGGGCATTCCACCGTGGCATCGGTACTTTCTCGGAAGTTAAAGCGACACCGGAAGGCAAGATTATCACGGAAGCTGAATGGAACAGCCGTCACGCCGAGTGGTTGCCCACTGACGAAGACCGCGCCTTTGTTCAGTCGCTGATGAAACCTGTCACTGAACCCGGCAAATTTGCAGGCTGGATTGCACCGCCTGCCCGCGGCATCAACCAACAACCCGTTGATTTCGAATATGTCCGTCTGACATAGACCAACGATAAACGCCGCAGCGATAAAGGGGTCGGCGCTGACAAGTGTCGGCCCCTTGCTACTTTTTGCGAAGATTTCGAGTGTTTCATAAAATAAACATCACTCTGTTCACCGCAGCACTTGCAGAGCCCGTATGAAGCACACTATTAATTGACAAATGTCAGCCGCCGCTTTGGTGGCCAGTTTGTCGCCTCACTTGATATCCAGGAGCCAGATCGTGTCGGATCTCAGCCTCAAGATCGAAAAAATTGCCCAGGAAACCAGCAACGTCAAATCGTTCTTGCTGAAAAGCAATGATGGCGCTGCGCTGCCGGAATTCACTGCGGGCGCCCACATTGACGTTATGGTAACCGGTGAAGACGGCACCACTGACAAACGCTCCTATTCGCTTGCCAGCGACCCCAAGGATACCAGCGCCTATACGCTTGGAATTTTACGTGAAGTTGAAGGCAAGGGTGGCTCAGCCTTTATGCATGACAAGCTGTCTGAAGGTGATGTCATCGAAGCGTCGAACCCGAAGAACCACTTCCCGCTGGATAACGATGCTGAAGATAATCTTTTGATCGCCGGTGGCATCGGCGTCACACCTATTCTGGCCATGGCGAGAACGCTGTCGGCCAATGGTGCAAAATTCAATATGCATTACGCGGCGCGTGCACCGGAAGAAATGGCCTTTAAAACCGACGTCGAAGCTGTCTGCGGTGAAAACGGGCACCTTTATTTCGATGGTGGCGACCCGTCCAAAGGGATCAACCTGAAAGAACTTCTCAGTAATCGTCAGGGCGGCTTGCATCTTTTCGTTTGTGGCCCAGGTGGTCTGATTGAAGCCGTTCGGACCACAGCGACCGAACAAGGCTGGCCCGAAAACACAGTTCATTATGAAGTCTTCAAACCCGCAGAACTGGACGGTGAAGACAGTGAAATGGAAGTTATCCTGTCGGAAAGTGGCAAGACTTATACCATTCCCGCAGGCGAGACGATTCTGGATGTTCTGCTGGAAGAAGGCGTTGATATCGATTACGACTGCAAGATGGGCATTTGTGGACTTTGTGCAGTCAAAGTCGTCGACGGCGAGCCGGATCATCGGGATTATGTTTTGACAGAAGGCGAACGCGAAGACGAGAAATTGTTCTGTCCCTGCATCAGTCGCGCCAAGGGTGGCTCGATCACTCTTGAATCCTGAAATCAAAAATCGAGATATGCAAGTTCCATTTGTTTACCAGCGCCAGATTCACTGGGGTGAAACGGACGCCGCCGGGATCGTTTATACCGGCCAGTTTCTGGATTTTATGCTGGAGGCCGTCGAATGCTGGTGGCGGGAAGTTGTTGGCCTCGATTGGTACAAGATGAATACCGAACTGAGCATGGGCACACCCATGGTCAGCACCCACATCGACTTCAAAGCACCGGTGTATGATGGAGACCTTCTGGATTTGTCGGTAACGGTCGAGCACCTGGGTGGTGCCTCGATCAAACACTTTATCACCGGCCGTGGCCCCGATGGCAGCGAACGCTTTGAAGGCTCGCTCACGGGCGCTATAGTGAATAACAAGATCATGAAAGCAGTTCGTATTCCCGACGATTGGCGGCAAACGATTGAAGCCTACCAGGCTGCATGTAAAAGCGCCGCAAACAAATAACAGGAAACATCAAACATGGCCGAAGCACCCGCGTATATTCGTCACTTTCCGGTTTCGTGGGGTGAATTGCACCGTGATTCGCGAGCTCTGGCCTGGCGGTTGATGGAAGCAGGTCCCTGGAAAGGCATGATTGCTGTCACCCGTGGTGGTCTGGTTCCAGCCGCGATTGTGGCACGAGAACTTGAAATTCGCCTGATCGATACCTTCTGCGTGGCTTCTTACGAAGGCGAAACCCAGGGCAAAACAAAAGTGCTGAAAGGTGTTGAGCTGGAGAACGGCGGCGAAGGCTGGCTCATCGTCGACGATCTGGTCGACACGGGTGCTACCTTCCGGGTCATTCGAGAACAATTACCAAATGCCCACTTCGCCACTGTCTATGCAAAACCAAAGGGTCGCGACACTGTCGACAGCTTCATCACAGAAGTCAGCCAGGATACCTGGATTCTGTTTCCCTGGGATCAGGGACCACAGTTTGTCGAACCTATCGCCAACGTAAAACGAGACTGATGGGGCTCAATTCTGTTTTTAACAGAACGCTGATTAAAGCTTGAACTCTGCTGAAATCGGCGCGTGGTCAGACGGCGTATCCCATCCCCGAACATCGTCCAGAATAGCGACATCTGAGAGAGATTTTTTCAAATCCTTGCCCATCCAGATGTGATCCAGTCGCCGTCCCTTATTGGCATTTTTCCAGTCGCGTGAACGATAACTCCACCAGCTGTAGAGTTCGTCATCTTCACCGAAATGTTCGCGCACGGCGTCCAGCCAATTCCCACTGGCCATTACTTTTGCCAGAGCCTCGGTTTCAACGGGTGTGTGACTTACAATTTTCAACAACTGTTTATGTGACCAGACATCATGTTCCGAAGGTGCCACATTCAAATCACCCACAAGAACTGATTTTTTCACTGGCCCTTTGATGTCAGACGACCAAGTCGACATGGACTCCATAAAATCAAGCTTGTCGCGGAACTTGTCATTGATCTCGGGATCAGGTTCGTCGCCACCCGCAGGCACATAGAAATTGAATACACGAACACCATTTTCCAGTTTCGCAGCAATGAAACGTGGTGCCATGAAGGGGCCAATTTCCTTTTTGGCCACGGGTGCCAGTTTTTGTGGCGAAGCAATGGCCACACCGTGATAGGACTTCATGCCCTGAAACATCACATTGCCGTAGCCGACTTCTTCAAAAAACGAAACTGGAAAGTCAGCGTCTTGCACCTTGGTTTCCTGCAAGCAAATGACGTCAGGTTTTTCCCGCTCCAGCAAGTCTTTCAACAGGTCCAGGCGTTTGCGCACGGAATTGATGTTCCACGTGATAATTTTCATAAACTGCTTTCAAATGAAAAGTGCTGTCGTCAGCTTTTATATGACTGATCCGCCGTGATCAAAGTCCATTCGACAATGCGTTTGAGCACTTTGCCAAGGGCCTTGTCAAACGCTTTGACCACATCACGCATGGATGTGCTTTCTGCCAACACTTTTCGTTCAAACGTTCGGGAGGCAACGATTTGTCGTTTGGGCTGACGGATGATTTTGGAATTGACCCGGACCCGGATCGTCGGTGGCTCACCCTCCGCCGAATATTCAGCCTGAAATTCCCGCAAATCACTTTTCAGATTGAAATCAGACCGCAAGCCAATGGCCTGACGGCCAACTGCAATGATCTTGTTTGAATTCTCGAACGATTCAACCAACAAGGTCTGAACCAGTTGCGGCGCATTTTCAGTCCAGCGTGCACCACCAAAATATTCAATCTGAACGGGGTCATGTGTCAGGGCAATACGCTGCGTTGCCAGTGCCCCGGAAGTCGCAGGGTTCTCGACAACCAATTGCCAGTTAACTTTCGGAACTTCTGCAGAAAATGAACTTTTAGGCGACAGCGTATAAAATGAAGGCGGTGGACCGCCACCTGGCAGAACGCCTGCACAGGCCGACAATAGCAACGTCAGGCTCGCTAAAAGTCCCGCTCTCGACCAGGAAATATTTCGTGTCATCATCATTCTGCCTTGAAGCCTCTTTGGGAATTGCCGAACAGGAACTGTGCCGGATCACTTTCGATGCGCGCCGTTACCCGGTTCAGATTGTCTACCAGCAAGCGCATCTCTGTTACCAGACGGGTGAATTCAAACAGCCCCTCACCCATAAACCCTGACAGCGCTTCGTCATTGTCATTCAGAAGGACACCGAGTTGATCCGTCAGTTTTTCGATGGATGCCGCTGTATTTTTGGTTTGTCCCAGCATCGGCTGGACACTGGCTTCCATTGTATTGTCCAGGCTGGAAAGTGTACCGCGCAACATAGCCAGACTGACCTCTGCACTGTCGGTCAGTCTTTCAGCATCCTCGTCCAGCGACTGCATCAACTTGTTGGAAGACGCCACTGCAGCCTGCAGCTGGTTTGACGTCTTGGCGAAGTCGCGCAAGATGCCATCCAGCTCGTCGGAACGCCCGGAAACGGTGCCGGTTACGTCCTGGACGCTGGCCAGAATATCGCCAATCGCCTTGCGATTTTCATCATCAAATACCTTGGTGGCTTCACCGACCAGTTTGATAAAGCGATTGATCAATTCCGGCGCACCAGAAAATAGTTGATCAATTTGTGATGGCCTGGATTGTATGATCGGGCGATCCTGTCCGGGCTTTTGTTTCAAGCCCGGGCTTTCCGGGCTGCCGCCAGACAACTGAACATAGGAGACACCGGTTATGCCCTGCATTTCCAACACCGCAATGCTGTCTTCCTTGACCGGCGTCGAACTGGCAACTTCGATTCCGACAATCACCTGGCCAGGATTTTTCGGATCAATGGCAATGGTTTGTACCACACCTACCGGAACGCCATTGTAGCGGACCTGACCAGCCGGGCTGAGGCCGGATACCGAACCTTCGAAGACGATATTATAGTGGTCAAATTCCCGGTCGATTTCGACTTTGGCCAGCCACATGACAAAGCTGAAGGCGGCGGCGACCATGCCGAGGACAAAGGTACCGATCAATAAATGGCTGGCGCGCGTTTCCATATCTCTTTCCGTTTATCCTTCAGGCCCCGGCAGCTACATTTTGTGTAGCGACCGCTGCTCTGGCGCGGGGTCCATGAAAATATTCATGTATCCAGGGGTGCGCCTGCTGCATCATTTCAGCCATGGTTCCACAAACAATAACACGTTTTTCGGCAAGAACAGCAATCCTGTCACAGATCGCATGCAGGCTGTCCAGATCGTGGGTCACCATGAAAACAGTCATGCCCATGGCGGCATGCAGCCGCAGGATCAGCTGATCAAATTCAGCGGCCCCGATAGGGTCCAGTCCCGCCGTGGGCTCATCCAGAAAGACAATATCCGGATCCAGGGCAAGGGCACGCGCCAGCCCGGCCCGTTTGCGCATCCCGCCAGATAGCTCCGAGGGATATTTGTTGCCGGCTTCCGGCGGCAGTCCCACCATGGAGATTTTCAGGGCTGCAATCTCGTCCAGCAGTTCATCGGACATGTCTGTGTGTTCTTTCAGCGGCACCTGAATATTTTGCGCCACGGTCAGGGAACTGAACAAGGCACCATCCTGAAACAACACACCCCAGCGCGCCTCGATCAGATGTCTGTCCACAGGACTGAGGGCAGCCACATGTTCACCAAGGACGTCAATGCGTCCCTCCCGCGGCGTGTTCAACCCGATGATCGTGCGCAGCAAAACTGACTTGCCAGTACCCGATCCACCAACGATTCCCAGTATTTCACCACGCCGGACGTCCAGATCAAGATCTTCGTGAATGACCTGTGCGCCGAATTGATTCTTGACCCCGCGTAATCGCATGGCCATGGATTCTGTCGGTAAATTGTCGTCGATTACACCCATCATCAAATTCCGATATAGGCAAAGAAAATGGAAAAGACGGCGTCGACAATCATTACCAGGAAGATAGATTCAACAACGGAACGTGTTGTGCGGGACCCAACACTTTCGGCAGAATTGGCAACTTGCAATCCTTCATAGCAACCGACCAGGGCAATCAACAATCCAAATACCGGTGCCTTGATGATGCCGACCCAGAAAGTCCACATACCGATTGAACCATTGAGGCGTTCAATAAACTGGCCGGGCGAGACATCGAGAACACTCCACGCCATCAGACCGCCACCCAACAGACCCATGATATCGGAAAAGAAGGCTAACAAAGGCAACATCAGTACCAGCGCCAGTGTTCGGGGAATGACCAGAACCTGGATCGGATCCAGGCCCAGCGTGCGCATGGCGTCAACTTCTTCATTAACCTTCATGCTGCCGATTTGCGCTGTGAAGGCACTGCCGGATCGTCCGGCGACAACGATCGCCGTCAACAAAATGCCGATTTCACGCAAAACCGAGACACCGATCAAATCAACGACAAAGACCTCGGCACCAAATTTCTGTAACTGTGTTGCCCCCTGGTAGGCCAGAACCACGCCGATCAGAAATGAAATCAACCCCACAATAGGCAGGGCATTCAGCCCGACTTTTTCCATATGGAAAACCAGCGGCGTCAGACGTAACCGCGAGGGGTGCAACAATGATCCTGCCAGGGTCTGCATCACCAGACCCAGAAATGCGATCCCGTCGATGACTTCCCAAAAAATTTCCTCGGTGGTCTCCCCGACGTGGCGTACGACAGCCACCAGCGCATTGTCTGCTTTCGGTGGCGCCGGATGCGGAACATCGTTTGCCGCCATTTGCGCCAGCATTTCCGCCACCGTTTCGGAAGCATTTACGACTTGAGTCTCAAGCCCTTCTGCACGCAACCTTTTCAGGGTGCGATACAGCAACCAGGCACCGGTTGAATCAATACCTGTGATTTCAGCGGCATTCAGTTCAACCGCACCACCTGACGGCCCCTGCAGGGCTTCAAGATCGGTCTGTAAACGCACCGCACTGGCCATATTCCAGCGTCCGCCAGCCGCAAGCGACAACAACCGGTCCCGCATATCACTGCGCAACCAGGCCCCTGCCCCGGTATTCCCCCCGGATATTGCTGACGGTTCATTTACGCTCAACGCAACCTGCTCCCCTTGCCTCAGACATATCCTGTCACGGAGAGAGGCCCTTGATCAAGCTAAGGGATTGTGATTGTGGGGAATTTATTTATCCAGACAGGGGTGATTTTGATCAATGTTCGTGTTTACGCGGCCCCCGCAAATCGACTATCCTATGCCAACATGTACCCGAATTATTGGTGAGGCTTTATCTAATGAACCCTGCGATGAAGAAAATCAGAACCGTTTCCATTTACGTCCTGCTGTCTGTCGGTATCAGTGCAGGATTATCCGCTTGTTCGCCTGAAGTTGGCAGCAAGGAATGGTGTGAGCAGTTGAAGGAAAAGCCCAAGGGTGACTGGACAGCCAACGAAGCCGGAGATTTCGCCAAGCATTGCATCATGTAGGCGACACGCCCCTTAGACTGCTGCCAACGCCTTGAACGCCTGTTCAAGGCGATTGGTGGTGTCTTCGTTGTCAATATTCTCTTCGGCATTGCCAACGCTGACCTGATCAACCACCGTTGTGCGCAAAATTTCCATTTGTTCTGCCAGGCGCGGCAAAACGCGTTTGCCTCCGCCGCCGCCAGGTGATGCAGCCATTATGACGGTTTTTTTACCTTCGTAGGTGGCGCGACCATCAAGGCCGCCACCAGCCCGCGAGCACCAATCCAGCGTATTTTTCAACAGGCCGGGAAAGAAACCATTATATTCCGGCGTTGAAATCACTAGAGCATCAGTTTCGGAAATCATTGTCTTGAGACGCATGACGGGCTCAGGCAAACCGTCACGATCCTCATCGTCCCCGTCATAGATCGGCAGATCAAAATCGCCAAGGTTGATCAACGTAGCATCGTGCCCCAATTGGACAGCGATGTCATGTGCAAGGGTAATCAGGCGGAGATTGAGAGAAGCAGCGCGGATGCTGCCACTGAACATCAATATTTTCATGAAGAGATATTTTTCCGTATGGGTTTCAGATAGAGTTTATGGAAATACACATAAGGGGGCGATCAGATATGGCAACTGTATTAACGGAAAGTGGACCAGTCGAGGTGTCGGCAGGGCCTGGTTTGGTGGGCGAGTTGTGGCTTGCACGACCGGACACAGAGAAGGTTTCCGACTGGACGATGAAACCAGAGGGCCTGTGCAAGGGCGATATCTGCATGCCTGTTCCCACAGACAGGACAGATGAATTCGTGCGTGACGACAGGGTCAACCTCGCCGCCTTCTGGCAGCGCATGAACAAACCATTGGCCCATAGCGCCGATGGAGATGTCTGGGTCCTTGGTGAAGATGCAGAAGACCGCACTGCTGGTCTGACATCTCTGGATGCGCCGGACTTTGCGCTACCTGATCTCGATGGCAAGCTCCACAGCCTGTCTGACTACCGTGGCAAAAAGGTATTATTGGCGACCTGGGCCAGCTGGTGAGGCTGTCGTGCTGATCTGTCCGTGTGGCAGGCTATCTACGACGATTATCAGAACAAGGACTTTATTGTCATCGCCATTGCCATGGACAACGACATCGAGGCTGCACGTCCGTGGATCGAGGAAGCAGCACCAACCTACCCGGTCATGATTGACCGCTACCACCAATTGGCCGATCTCTACAATATGGTCAACGTGCCACAAGCCGTCTGGATCAACGAAGATGGTCGCATCGTGCGTCCGACAGAAAATGCTGGTGCGTTTGAGGGTTTTCGGGCTTTGAACTTCGAGACCATGACCGTGCCCGAAGAAGTTTCTGCAACAGTGCAATCTTCGAAGGCCACCTATGTGGCCGCAATCCGCGACTGGGCGGAAAAGGGGGAGGACAGTGTTCACGTCTTTTCACCGAACGACGCCCTGGCCCACATGGACAAACCGGACGACAATATTGCCAAAGCCCATGTGCTTTTCCGGCTAGGCCTCTATTTGCGGCAAATCAGCAAGAATGAAGAAGCCGATGCCTTATTGAAGCAGGCCAGTGAGCTGCATCCACATTCCTGGAGCATCTGGCGGCAAGCTGCCGATACGCTGGATAATGGCCTGGCTGCCGGACCGGCATTCTGGCAACGGGTAAATGAACTGGGTGAGTCGCATTATTACAAGCCTGTAGATATGGAGGGTATGCCAACGGAAGGACCGCCGAAGGGTTGATGGCCATTGCGACAAACATTCCACGTCACCCCGCACTTGTTGCGGGGTCCACGCCTCGGGATTTATGGTATTCTCTCTGGCGAAGGCATGGATGCCGGATCAAGTCCGGCATGACAGCGCTTCCTGGTCAAAGACAATCCACCTGTTACGGAAGACAACAAGGAATACATGTGAACCGATGAACAACCTATCTGACGGCTATGCCGTATTTGTAAAGCGCGACTGCGCAACATGCGTACTGGTTTCACCGGTGTTGGCCGAGATGCGTGCGGCGGGTTTGCCCCTGACGATTTATACGCAGGACGATCCAACTTTTCCCGATGGCATGGATGACATCACCAGTGATCTATCGCTGGAGGCCGCCTTTCACAACGATATCGAAACCGTGCCGACACTCTTGCGGATCGAAGGCGGCAAGGAAAAGGCACGGGCTGTTGGCTGGGTTCGCGACGAGTGGCTGGACCTGAGTCAGTTGCCAGATATTGGCAGTGGACTGCCAGCCATGCGACCGGGCTGCGGGTCGAAATCTGTCGAGCCCGGCATTGCTGAACGCCTGGCCGTTGAGTTTGGCAATGTCCCGATCACCTCTCGCCGCATTGAAATCAGTGAAATAGAAGACGACGCCGAAGCCTGCTACGACCGTGGCTGGACCGATGGTCTGCCCGTTGTGCCACCAACGCGGGAGCGGGTCTGGCGTATGTTGCAGGGAACAAACCGCGCACCCGACGAAGTTGTCGGCATCATGCCGCCGGACCTGGTGGAATGCACCGTTGAAAAGGTCGCCGTCAATGCTGTCATGGCGGGCTGCAAACCCGAATATATGCCCCTGGTGCTGGCTGCTGTCGAAGGTGCCTTGCAAGACGAGTTTTGCCTGCACGGATTATTGGCGACAACCTGGTTTTCAGGCCCGGTCCTGGTCGTCAATGGCCCCGAAGCGCGACGCGTGGGTATGAATGCAAAAGGCAATGCCATGGGCCAGGGCAATCGCGCCAACGCGACCATTGGCCGTGCCTTGCAGCTGATCGTGCGCAATGTCGGTGGCGGCAGGCCTGGCGAAGTCGATCGCTCCTGCCTCGGTAATCCTGGTAAATACACTTTTTGTTTTGCCGAAGACGAAGAAGGCTCTGCCTGGGACAGCCTGGCTGTCGAGCGTGGTTTCGATGCCACCGCGTCTACCGTCACCCTTTTTGCCGGTGACGGTGTGCAGCCGATTTTCGACCAGCGATCCCGCCAGCCGGAAGACCTGGCACGAACATTTTCCTTGTGCCTGCGCAGCATCAATCACCCGGAGATGGCCATGATCGGCGATGCCATCCTGGTTGTCTCGCCAGAACATGAACGGGTATTCCGTGAAGCTGGCTGGGACAAGGCGCGGTTGCGTGCCGAACTGGATGAATTGCTGTTGATGCCAGAAGCAGACAGTGATCCGTCGCTTTCCCGCAAGGACATGAAAATGCCGACACGCGCCAGCAAGATGCGCCCAGGCGGTTTGTTGATCGTCCGGGCCGGTGGTGGTGCCGGTATGTTTTCTGCCGTTATTGGGGGCTGGGTTGCCAGCGGCGAAAAGGGTAGTATTCCTGTAACGCAAAAAGTTTCATCAAGGGAGGTTTCTGAATGAGCGACAATATGATCATGCTCGACCCGACGTCCGAGCTGAACCCGGCGCAGAGGCAACGCCTCGCGCGACCGGAAAAACTGGACGGCCTGAAGGTCGGCCTGCTGGATATTTCCAAAGCCCGGGGAGATGTTTTCCTCGACCGGCTGGAAGAACTGTTCAAGGCTGACGGCATCGAAGTCAAACGCTATGCCAAACCAACCTTCGCCCGCCCTGCCCCGACAGATCTCGCGCAAACGATTGCTGCCGAAGTTGATGTCGTTGTTGAAGGCCTGGCCGACTGAGGATCGTGTACCTCGTGCTGTATGCATGACATCACAAATCTTGAAGGCAGAGGCATTCCCGGCGTTGGCGTCGCGTCAACCGAGTTCATCGAAGCGGCGGCAGCCCAGTCAAAGTCCCTCGGCTTTGATCCGGCTATCGTCTTCGTGCAACACCCGATCCAGGATCGCACGGACGAAGAAGTTCGCGCCCTGGCAGATGAAGCGTTTCCTGGAATCGTGAAGCAAATTTCCATGGATAGCTGAGGCGATTGCTTCAGGAGGCATGTATTTGATACGTGCCTCCTTTTATTGCGACAGACGTGCAATGTTTGGCTTGCGAATATGCAGCGAATGCAGGTGTGGGAAGTTGGCGCCCGTCTTCAAAGCTGACGCCAACTGGTAAGGTGCCAGGGTTCGAAAATAGCCAATAGCGGACTCACCAGTAGCCTTTACTTGACGCACAACAATTGAGTACTTGCTCGAAATACTTGTGGAGCGTGTCAGTCAGCACCCGCATCAACAAACCAGGTCTGCATGATTCCCTTTCCCTTGATATTGATGGGATCACGTTTCTTGAGTGGGAATTTGTCCCCAAGTCGTTCAGCGAAACTGGAACTAATGTGGATTTTTCCAACTTCGCCAGTTGTTTCCATTCGGGCAGCGACATTCACCGCATCACCCCACACGTCGTAGTGGAAACGCCGGAGGCCGACAATTCCTGCAACGACTTCACCGCTGTTGATACCAATGCGAATGTCGATGTTGTGGCGATGAGCAATGCTGAGAAATTTTTGCGCGGCCTCGATCATTTTGACAGGGTGATCGTCAAGCGGCTGCGGCGCGCCTCCAACGACCATGTAGCCGTCACCAATCGTACGAATTTTTTCGATCCCCGCCGCATCGCAAACGTCGTCAAATTCGCTGAACAAGGTATTCAACATATTGACGGTTTCTGCAGGGTCCTGATTGGCGGACAAGTTTGTAAATCCTGCAACGTCGGCAAACATGATCGAAACATCAGCATGGCGGTCCGCGATCATTTGCTCTGGATTATCCTTAAGACGTTCGGCAATGACTTCGGGAATAGCGTTGAGAAGGAGATCGTTGGCCTGCTTGTGGACCTCCGCGAGGGCGTCTTCGCTTCGGTTCACAATCCCCACAAATACTGCGGCCAACCCTGCTAGCAAGAGGCACATCATTGACACGTTGAGTATCAGGCTGAGATGTGGGTCAATAGTGATGAAGCGCACGGGCAGATCGTCGCGCCAAATCATCACTGCTACCAGACTCAATCCGTAAAGGGTGGCAAACAAAAACGCCAGGTCCAGTCGACGTCGGGGAAAAATCAAAAAAGCGACCAGGATAGAAATGGCGAAATATACCCAACTGCCAGAATCGTATCCGAAGACAAACTGACCGAAGCCGCTCTGAAGTAGCAGTAAAAAACAAAGAATGTTTGCGGCGACCATCAAATGGCCGCGACGGTTAACAAATTGAACCAATAAAAATCCCAGACCAACCACAACGAACTCAAGGGACATCAAAAGGTAATCTTGATAGATGTTGATTCCTGCCCAGGTCCAACTCTGTAAAGTTCCAAACAATGCCGCCACAGCCACGGCGCGGACATGTTTGATTTCAGTCGCAGGCAAATTTGTTTCATCCCGCATACCTAAATTTTGCAACAATATCTGGATGATGTGCAATTGCTCCCTTAAGTCCAGCTGTGCAAGCACAGACGATTTCAGTTTGCTGAGACTATCAAAAATGCTGTCTACCAGCCAGCGGCCATATGGGCAGAGCATCCGAATATGGAACTGTCTGCTTCGGGTCAACATTAGCCGTTTTTCACAGCGCTTTTATCATCCGCTTTAACCCGCTCTAAAGACCATTAGCAAAACTATGTCTGTTAAATCGTCCAGAGTGGAAGTAATTTGTCGCCGTTGAAAACGAGGATTAGTAGCCAATACGAGCCGTTACCTTAAAGTCCGGGTAGTTTACCTGGATCAGGAATAAGTCATACGGAAGGTCAGGCAGATGCGCTCGCCTGTTGGTTTGTTGGTTTTGGGAATCTGGTGCAGCCAGTGGTGCTGGGTTTCGCCCTTCATCAATAACAGATTGCCCGCCTGCAGATTGATATTGAACGGCAGGGTCACGCCTGACTTTGGCTTGAATTGAAAAATCCGGTCACCGCCGAAGCTGAGAGAGGCGATGGCCGGATTTATGCCCAACTCTGCCTCATCGTCCGCATGCCAGGCGACGCTGTCTCGCTCATGACGGTAGAGATTGCAGAGCGCGCTGTTATAGGTATATCCGGTCAGGTGTTCAGCCCGGTGCTTGAGGCGTAACAGCAAAGGCGTCATCGGTCTTGCTGGCATGTGCAAACGTGAATAGGTATAGGCAGAATCTCCATACCATTGCTGCAAACGGGGGATCGGCACGGTCCGGCCATACAGGGTGATGTGCGCCTGCTGCCAATCCAGATCGGTTTTCAGTAATTCGAAAATCTCAGCGCATTCATCCGCCGAATAAGCCTGGGGGAAACAGGAAATATCGGCTTGTGGGGCAGGATACTGAATTGGGTTTGTATCTGGCATTCTAGTTTCCACTCATGACCCTGACAAATCCCACGTATTACATTAACAATACAAAATTATCAACTAACTGAAGCGCCCGCTTCGGTCTTCCAAACTGACATCAACTGGCAAGGGTGCCAGAGTCCGCTTATAGCCAGGAACGGACATACCTGGGCAATTTGCTGGCGCGGCTGATTTACGCATACTTTATATCCAGCTCGTCGAGGTCCGATTGCTCGATTTCGCTGGAGGCATCAACCTGCGAGAAGCGCAATAAATATCCATCGGGATCGAGAATGGCAAACTGGGTCCGTACATCCATCCGGTCAGTTCGCCAGTAGGATTTGGTCTCCAGGGTGACAAATGGCTCGACGCCTGCCGCTAGTACAGCTTCATACAGGGCACGGACATCCTCCACGAGAATCTGAAAATTAACGCCACGTCCGTAAGGTTTTTCAAGTGAGCCTGGCTCCCAGGCCTCATCTTGTTCCCATCGCGCAATCATAAGCTGGGCGTCTCCCCGCTCTATATAGGCGTGGTGATCGTCGCCACGTCGCTGGCCCACGGAGAACCCAAGTACTTCGGTGTAGAACAATAAGCTCTCGTCAAAATCAGAGCACCAAAACTCGGGCACTAAACTATTAATATGATACACCATTATTCTTATTCCTCGTTGCTATCGGTTGAACAAGTGGTCTTCATTGTCAGGTCTGGTCGGGCGGCTACCGATGCGTTCAGAGAATATTCGAGTTCAGTGTAGCTTATGCACCAAACCAGGAATGTCCGCTTTGAGTCAACAACAGAAGTATTCAGCTAATCCAATCCATGTCCGTTTCACCCCCGAATGCAGACTTTGTCGTTCGGCAGTTCGTTAAGGGTAGGAAAGCAGAAGAAATCTGGCATTCAGATTGAAGACCGTTAATAGCCAAAAACTGGCTATACCTGTTTATCGCCGAATTGATGCATAAAGCTATTGCTGTATTGCCT
Organism: Alphaproteobacteria bacterium; assembly: GCA_018654745.1. GTDB lineage: Bacteria > Pseudomonadota > Alphaproteobacteria > UBA2966 > UBA2966 > JABILA01. The sequence goes on along the minus strand of JABILA010000068.1, from coordinate 45,065 downwards.
GTTCGGGCAATGCTACTATCCCGCAAAAGGGGACAAGGTTATGCGGACATCCGTCGCAGTAATGGTGCTTATGTTTGCTCTGAACAGTCAGGCATTGGCCGATGGCGAAACCCAACTGGGGACGTCCACCGAAGAAGATGTCGAGAATATGTCCCCGGCCTTGAAGACATTTATCTGTAGCGCGACCTCAACGCCAGATTGGTGCAAAGCCTATAAGTCGTCAAAAACGAGCACCAGCATTGCCGACTGGGCCAAGGCTAAAGAAGATGCCCGCCTTGCTGCCATTGCCAAAGCCAAAGCCGAAGAGGTTGCCAAGGCCAAATCAATCGCCGATGCAGAAGCCAAGAAACGTGAAGACAAGCGAAGAATGGAGGCTGCTCAAAACGCCGCCGACGGCAGCGCCGCCCAACTGTTTGGCGCCAAACTCGAACAGGAAAAGTTGACTGCCCGGCTGGTCACTGATTGGGAGGAACTGCTGGGCAGCATTGACCCCAAGAAACTAACCATCAATCAGGTCGTCAAAGTACGCGAATTCGCCGACTCAGGTAAAATACCGGAAGCCAACGAAATCCTGGCCTTCGCCTATGCCAACGGCAGCGATGATTTGCCAATAAACCTGAAAGAAGCCTATCGTCAATACGCCGCCGCCTTCCTCGCCGGCCTAAAACACGTCAGATCGAACATGAACCGCGTCTGGGATAAACTGAAGCCTGAACAACAAGCCGCCCTGCGCAACGAATTTAATCGGTGAACATTGAAGTAGAACCGGATTGTGGTTTCACGACATGGAGTTATTGCTGCCTGGATATGTAGGCAATCGTTTAAGGGCAACCGAGTTCAATTGAATTCCTCCTTTTCAATGTCCGTTCTGGGTCAATATCTACCGTTTTCTCAGCCTGGAAGCCTGGGCTGCCTGGCCACGTGAAGTGGACACAGGGACGACATTCACCGCCGGGAATTCGAACGTATCCACGCATGATAGACTTTATTTACGAAGTAGTGGCATAGATTAGTTACTGAAGGAGAGTGTCGAATGACTGGAAAAAATGTCCTGATAATTTGTTCTGATGAGCATTCACGATCAGCGCTAGGGTGTTATGGCAACTCCATCGTGCAAACACCTGCGTTGGACAAACTTGCCGGTAAAGGCATGCGATTTTCACGAGCCTACACACCTTCGCCAATTTGCGTGTCGGCACGAGCGTCCCTCGCTACGGGCACCCATGTACATGAAAACCAATGCTGGTCGTCTTCCCAACCATTTCATGGTCAACATGACAGTTGGATGCGCAGGCTCAGGGATCATGATCATGCGACTGTTTCGGTCGGCAAGCTTCACTATCGATCCGGGAATGACGACAATGGTTTCTCTGAAGAGATTTTGCCCATGTATCTGGCCAATGATGGTAAAGGTTGGCCCCATGGTTTAATTCGTAATCCCATGCCCGGGTTCGAAGAAGCCAGGGAAATGGCACGCGAAGTGGGGCCGGGTGAAAGCACATATACCGAGTATGATCGTGGCATAGCTTCCGAGGCAAGCAAGTGGCTAAGACAATCTCCAAAGGCGTTAAAAGACAAACCCTGGGCGTTGTTCGTTTCATTCATCAGCCCGCACTATCCCTTGATTGCGCCACAGGAATTTTTTGACCTCTATTCAAATGCCCCGATGCCAGAGACGATTGCGGGTGGCCACAATCAAAAACCTGATCACCCTGTTTTGAAAGAAATGGCGAAGTTTTGGGATTATGACTCACATTTTGACGAAGAGACGCGAGACCGGGCCAAGAGAAGTTACTTCGGGCTGTGTAGTTTCCTTGATGATAACATTCGTCAGGTCCTGGAAGCTCTCGAAGACTCCGGATCAGCCCGGGATACCGTTGTGATCTACATTACGGATCATGGAGAAATGCTTGGCAATCATGGATTTTGGGCAAAATCTGTGATGTATGAAGACGCGGTGGGTATCCCCCTGATCATGGCGGGCAATGAAGTGCCCGTCGGCGTCAATCATACACCGGTTTCGCTGACAGATATTGCAGCGACCGTCGAAGGTCTGGTCGGATTGGAGGTGCCCAAGGCAAAAGCCCCTTGGCAGAGCCGACCTTTGCAGAGCTTCATTAATTCACCGGAAACCGAGAGATTTATTCTCAGCGAGTACCATGACGGTGGCAGTCCAACAGGGTTTTTCATGATCCGGCAAGGCGCGTGGAAATATGTCTACTACGCTGGCATTCAACCAGTTCAGTTGTTTAATCTGGAGAATGATCCGGACGAACTGGAAGACCTTGGAGAATCACCAGACTTTGAAAACGTGCGGGCATTAATGCATGAACACCTGACATCTATTCTGGATCCGGAAAAAGTTAATGCGCAGGCCTTTGCCGACCAGGCGGCCCTTGTGGAACAGTATGGCGGCCGTGAAACCATATTGGCTATGCCAGGTTTCAACCATACGCCCGTTGAATGATGTGCGCCTGCTGCCAATCCAGATCGGTTTTCAGTAGTTCGAAAATCTCAGCGCATTCATCCGCCGAATAGGCCTGAGGGAAACAAGAAATATCGGCTTATGGGGCAGGATACTGAATTGGGATTTGAATTGGCAGAACTTTGTGAGCTGTTGGAAACAGCTGGAAATGCCAATGACTGGAACGTGATTGACGAAGCGGCGCCTCGCCTGCCGGGTATTCTTGAAAAGGTCATCGGATATATTGAAGCTCTGTAACCACAAGGTTTCCATTGAGGTCGTCGGCTATTGACGCATCATCCTGCAATTTCCTATAAATTTTACTGTAGAGTGGAATATTCCACGTAACAAAATATCTGTAGTTTGGTAAATTATTGAAAATTCGGGAAGCCATGGTATGGCGGTAATGAAATCGCACTACGACAAATTGGCACCGTTTCGTGTCTTGTATTTTCTGGTTCCTGCAGCGTGCCTGTTAGCAGCTGCGGTCCTGTTTATTGAGAACACCGACAAGAACCGTCGTCATCATGAAGAAAAGATTTTTGTCGTAAACCAGCTCGGGGCAATTCGCGCCCACCTGGAAGGTACCATTAATGGCAACTTGCTTTCTGTTGCTGGTCTTGTCGCCGAAATTTCGTTGAACCCCGAGATATCACAGAAAAATTTTGCCCGGTACGTAAGTGCTATCCTGGCTCAAAAAACGCAGATCCGGAACATAGCGGCTGCGCGGGATCTGGTCATCACGCACATGTATCCCCTGAAGGGCAACGAAAAGGCGCTGGGGCTGGATTATCGGAAAAATGATCAACAAAGAGCTGCGGCACTCAAAGCCAGGAATGTTGGCGGTGTGGTGGTGGCTGGTCCCGTAAATCTGGTTCAGGGCGGACGCGCATTTATCGCCCGAACCCCTATTTTCGAACCGGTGACCAGTGAGACACAAAAACGTGGCCGCTTTTGGGGTCTGCTTGCGACTGTCATAGATGTCGACAAACTTTATACGGCTGCCGGATTATATGATCCGGATTTGCCGATAGAAATTGCTGTTCGCGGGCGAGACAGTTCTGGAGCCGATGGCGCTGCCTTTCTGGGTCGTTCCGAAATGTTTTCAGGCGAGGTGATATCGCTGACGGTGTCGCTGCCGCATGGTTCCTGGCAGATTGCCGCGATGCCCAAAAGTGGGTGGACGACAGAAGCACCCAATGCGGCCACTATCAGGGGCGTGGGAATTCTCATTTTTCTACTTGTCGTTGGATTGACGATATATCGAGAAAAACAGCTGAAAGAAAGAAAGCAAATTGAAAAAGCCCTGCAGAACAGTGAGGAGCGTTTTCGGGAATTTGCAGAATCTGCTTCTGACTGGCTCTGGGAAATTGATACAGAAGGGCGTTTTTCCTGGCAATCCAAATCTGCCGGCATCACGGATGGCCAAACCATCGAGAAACTTCGGGGCATCACCCGCCAGGAACTCAGCGGCGGTATGATGCAGCCCACGGAATTTCGCCCCTACCAGAATGCCCTGGATAATCACACTGATTTCCATAACTTCGAATTCCGCTACAATAACACAGGTGGTGAAGTACAATACGCGCTGATCAACGGCAATCCCGTCTTTGATGATACGGGTGTCTATCTCGGCCACCGGGGCACCGCGTCCGACATTACCAATCGAAAACAGGCAGAGCTGGAATTGCTGGCAGCAAAGGAAGATGCTGAAAATGCAAACAGGTCCAAATCAGAGTTCCTTGCCAGCATGAGTCACGAGTTGCGAACCCCGATGAATGCCGTTCTGGGATTTGCGCAGATGTTGCAGTTTGATTCTGAAAAACCTCTTTCATTGTCTCAGCGCAGCCATCTTGAGAGTATTTTGACGGGTGGTTATCACCTGCTTGAGCTCATCAATGATGTTCTTGATCTCGCAAAAATTGAGGCTGACAAACTGGACTTGCATTTCGAGGAAGTGAATGTCGCAGGGGTATTATCAGAATGTGTTGCCATGACCGATCCCCTGTGTGCAGAACGCGGCATCAGGATCGTCAATGAATTCAACGAAAACCAGCCGGTCAATCTGAATATCGATCGACTGCGATTGAAGCAAATCCTGATCAACCTTCTTTCCAACGCTGTTAAATTTAACAAAGACGATGGTTTGATAACGATTAAAAGCAACGTCACCGAAGACCAGTATCTGCACATATCGATAACGGACACTGGCGTCGGAATTGCGGCAGAAGACTATAAGAATGTATTCGAGATGTTTCACCGTCTGGATGCCAGCCCCCTGATTGCGCAGGAAGGCACCGGTATCGGCTTAACGGTCAGCAAGTTGCTTATTGAGAAGATGGGTGGCCGGATTGGTTTCGAAAGCGACGAAAATTCCGGCAGTATTTTCTGGATCGAATTGCCACTGCCTTCAAGCCAACCTGCACTTGATTAGAATCGCTCCTAACCACCATTAGCCCCTTCCATCCAGCATCACCGGCTTCACAAAACCAGATCAGGAATCCGCCAGGCTGATTATCACACCAACTGTGGGCGACAGGCTGCCGTCTGCCACATGTTGGTAAATTGCCATAGCCTTGTCCGCACCGTTGTGGTGTTCAATATTCATCCAGTTACGGCTTTCCATCGCCAGTTCGCGCCAACAATCCTTAATTCGATTTTCCAGTATCTCGGGTCCCCAATCTTTCAACCTTTTTTCTGATTGAGATGGCGCAAAAAAGAACAAGGGTTTTGGTCCGGCCAATCCACCGGTCGGCGCAAATTTGTCCCAATGACTGGTCCCCACTGCCGCACTGTGTTTCAGATCATCTCCCAGTCGCTCGTGCAGCGTTTTTGTCGCCTGACTATGCCCGGCGATATCAACGTAAACGGATGGCACCTGGTCGACGTCTGATGCAATGGCATCGTAGTCAATTATCTGATCACAGATTTGAAGCCGTTCAACAAAGGTAACATTTCCGGGAGAAGTCAGACCGACGACTTTCGGTCCTTGTCGCTTCGCCAGGCTCAGCAGACCAATGGAAGTCTTGCTGGATGCACTGGAAACAATAATCTGTTCCGCACCGAACCAGTCATTGTCGACCATAAAATCCCAGAGCAGGAACGACGTCGCATACAGAGGGCGCAAAAGTGACAAGCGATCCTCCAGATCGGCATCCAGATCAGATGCCTCAGTCAGGCGTTCGTAGCGATTATAGATCGGCGGCAAGTCGACCCGTGCCGGCATCACATCCCTGAAGCCATGTGGGTTGATCCTGTCCGGTGTTACATCCAGATGACTGGCCATTGGAAAATAACCAAAATACCGATCACCAACAGACACACCCTCAACGCCGGTTTCGATAATCTGGCCGATACCCCAAACAGGAACCTTGCCCCACCCTTTTTCTGCCGGAAAAAACTGCCAGTATTTCAGCGCATCCCCGGCAGCAGCGTAAGTCACGTTGTTGGCTGTCAGAGCAAAATTTTCAATTTTGAACCTGACATTGCCTTTTGCCAGAACCGGAGCCGCATCAGTAACGGCACGAATATCTGTAATGTTTTTCCGATTAACGAGGAGAGTCGTCAGCTGCATAGAATTGTCTTCCATATTTGTGAATCCGGTTCGGTTTATGGCGCTGTGGCCAACATTGAGGGCCGCGCGGAAAACTTCTTGTACCAGGCTGCAAGTATGGAACGACCCGTGTCCCAGGCTCCTTCAGGCCAACGAAGCTCAGCGTAAGCGATAGCACAGGCAATGGTGAGTGTACCCAGATCTGCATTATCAGACAGCTTACCCGTTCTCGCCATTGCATCCAGAGCGTCGAAAGTCCGGTGGAGTTCGTTGTCTTTTTTGGCGATCCAGGCCGGGGACATTTCACCCTCAGGACGGCGCGTTTCGTTATATCTCAGATTTGCGGCATTAATCATGCCCTGGCCAAGAGATTGTTGTTTCAGAACTCGCCAACGATCTGGCCCTGAAGCCGGGAGTAAACCACCCTTCCCCAAATCATCGAGATATTCGGCGATAACATTTGAGTCGTACAGGGCAATGCCCTCGTCGGTGATCAATGTGGGGATTTGTCCCAATGGGTTTTCGCTGCTGACATCATCGATGATGGTTTGCGGTGTCGTCGGGAGAAGTTCAATTCTGTCAGACAAGCCACATTCGTGGGCAACCAGCATCACTTTGCGGACGTAAGGAGAACTGAGAGCGTAATGTAATTTCATCTATCTTTTATTCGCGCACCTCGCGCGCCCTCCCGGCTTTGAAAATTTATTATCTGTTGATTTGTCAGTCACGCATTTGTCGCTGTATCCTGAATAACCTCAAGCCGTTTTGCCAGAAAATTTTCCAGAGCCACCTGATCATGAACCTTGTTGCTATCGATTTCGAGACTGCTGACAATGGCCCGGACAGCGCATGTGCCATTGGTATGGTCCGCGTGGTCGACGGCGAAGTCGTCGCAACTCAAAGCCATTTGATCCAGCCCCCAAGGCAGGATATGCGTTACACCTATATTCACGGGATAACGTGGGACGATGTCTGCGGGGAACCTGTGTTCGCTGATATCTGGCCAAAGATGAAGGCATTTATGGAAGGCGCAGACTGGCTGGCAGCTCATAATGCAGGCTTTGACCGCAGGGTATTGACCGCCTGTTGTGACGCAGCCGGATTTGCCCCGCCTGAAATTCCCTACCTGTGTACAGTTAAACTGGCACGCCAGGCATGGGACATACGGCCGACAAAGCTGCCAGATGTTTGTCGTTATCTTGTCATTCCCTTGCGCCATCATGATCATTCATCCGATGCAATGGCGTGTGCGAAAATTGTCGTTGCAGCAGTTGAAGACGGATGTGATGTGACAAAGGCACGGTTGAACTGACGATGATGTGCTTTTCGTCCGGGTTCAATCTTGCCCAAAGCCCCATCACTGGTACAATCTGTTTCAACCACTTCAGCGACTAATTTTCACAGGAAACAAATTATGGCTATCGAACATATCGTGCTGATCGAATTCAAGGATGGCACGACAGATGCGGAACGCGCGCAAACCCAAACCATACTGACCGAACTGAAGGACAAGATTCCCGGCATCGAAGCCATGCGCGTTGGTCTGAATTTCAGCGAGCGGGCAGGGAAAATCGAATTGGCCGCGGCAATGACCATGACTGACCGTGCTGTCCTCGATTCTTATGGACCACACGAAGCCCACCAGGCCGCCATCAAACAGTTCGGCGGGTTTGTTGAAAATCTGACTGTTGTTGACTTCGAATATTGAGGAAATGACTACAATGTCTTCAACAGACATAGATACCACCAGCGGATACAGCACTTCTAATCGTCTGTTGTTGGGACTAAGCGCTGGCTTCGCCCTGAGTTATTTGTTGTGCCTGCCCCTGGACCCGTTCGCAGGCCTTGTATTTATCAAGGGTGGCGGCGTGTTTCTGCTGGCAGTTGTAGCCTGGCGAGTGGCTGACGATACTGCTGGCCGGTTGCTCTCCCTGGCTCTGTTATTGTCCAGCCTTGGCGATGTATTTCTGCGAATTGACCCGGTTGGCATGTTTGTGCACGGCCTGGGTTCGTTCCTGGTGGCACATCTCGTCTATGTAATGCTGTTTCTCCGCCTGCGGCCGCGTCCGGTGATGGCCTCAGGTCGTCAACGCGCCCTGATAGCCTTGTTCATTATTTATGGCCTTGGGCTTGGCGGCTGGATGATGCCGCATCTGGGGGCCCATATGATCCCGGTGCTCGTTTATGCCTTCGTGATTTGCCTGATGGGTATTACCTGTGTAGTCGCCGGATTTGGCAATTCCTGGGTCTTGCTGGGTGCGTTGTTGTTTATTTCATCGGACACCGCACTGGCCGTCGACAAGTTCATGACGCCTATTGATGGTATCGGCTGGTATATCTGGCCCAGCTATTACATTGGTCAGCTATTGATCATGACCGGTGTTATTTTGGAACTGCGAAATCGTCGCGAGGGCAGCAGCGCTGTTTGACGATTCTTGTTGCAGACATCAAAAAAATGCCGCCACGGGTAACCCCGTGGCGGCACTTGTCTTTTAAAAAATACTACGCTTACCAAACTTACCAAACTTACCAAACATACCACGCTTACTAAAATCGATCAGGTCCGGTATTACTCGGCGGCACGGGCATTGGCACCGATGATCGCCTTGATTTCCAGATATTCTTCCATGCCCCATTCACCCTTTTCGCGTCCGTTCCCGGATTGTTTGAATCCACCAAACGGCGCATCAAGGTGTCCTTCCTGATAGTTCAACACAACTTGCCCCGCGTTCAATTGCCGCCCGACCCGCGCAGCGTCTGACAATTCGGCACTGTTCACATAGGCCGCCAGTCCATAGGCGGAATCATTGGCGATCTCGATAGCCTCTGCTTCATCCTTGTAGCCAATCATCACCAGCACAGGCCCAAAAATTTCCTCCTGGGCGATCCGCATGTCATTTTTGACATTGGCAAAAATTGTCGGCTTGACGTAGTAGCCTTTTTTCAAACCATCCGGTTTGCCAACGCCACCAGCGACCAACGTTGTTTTTTCGTCCATGCCCACCTGGATCAGATCCTGTATCTTGTTGAACTGAACCTTGCTGACGACGGGGCCCAGATCAGTGTCGGCTGCCAACGGATCACCAACAACAATGTTTTCCAGCAGGGCTTCACCGATGGCGATTGCATCTTTCATCCGTGATTTGGGCACCAGCATGCGTGTCGGCGCATTACAGGATTGGCCAGAGTTTGCCATGCACTGGCCGATACCAATGGCGACACCGGATTGAAAACCATCGTCATCCAGAATGATGTTGGCTGATTTACCACCAAGTTCCTGGGTTACACGCTTGACGGTTGGTGCCGAACCAATGGCCACCGCTACGCCGCCTCGGGTAGAACCGGTAAAGGACATCATGTCGATATCTGGATGCGCCGACATGGCTTCACCGACGGCGGGGCCTGTTCCGTTAATCAGATTGAAGACACCTGCGGGGACACCGGCCTCGTGCAGGATTTCCGCAAAAATAATCGCATCAATCGGCGCTATTTCACTGGGCTTGAGTACCATTGTGCAACCCGCAGCCAAAGCGGGTCCAACCTTGGAGGCTATCTGGTTCATGGGCCAGTTCCACGGCGTAATCAGACCGGCAACACCGATAGGCTCGTGGCTGATGATGTGATTGCCGTGATTGCGTTCCCATTGGAAATTTTTCAAAGCCTCAAGCGATGTTGCCAGATGGCCTGTGCCAAGCGGCGCCTGATACATCCGCGATAGCCCGGTCGGTGCCCCCATTTCCTCGGTTATGGCAGCCGCAACTTCATCTGATCGTCGCTGATAGACGCCGAGAACAGACTGGAGAAGCTCAATTCTTTCCTTGACGCTGGTTTTGCGGAAGCTTGTGAAGGCTTTACGTGCTGCAACAACAGCTCGATCAACATCTGCGGCGCTGCCAAGGCTGATTTCAGCATAGGCTTTTTCCGTCGCCGGGTTGATGACAGACATTGTTTTGGCCTTGGTCGGCTTAACCCATTTTCCGTCGATGTAAAATTTCAGGTACTTCTTCATATAACGCTCCCAGGAAACAATTCTTGAATTTAGCCGATTGGTGATAAATTTAGCCAAATGGTTATACCCGGCGTTCTCACCGAAATCAATAAATGAATCGTCTGGTTAAAAAGATGTCAGCGAGATGCACGGGTTCACTATTGGCGGAAAGCCGGAAATCTGACATCGTTCCGGCAACAGGGATGCCACGATGGCGATCGGAATGGATAAACGAATGAGCAAAAAGCCAACAAAAAAAGCCACTAAAACATCACGTATATCGGGTTTTCACGCCCTTGATCGACTTGATCGGCTGGACGCAGTAGCTGCTTTTTCCGGCCTGAACAACAAAACGCGAAACCAGTTCAGGAACACGGGAAACCTGCCAGAAGACCTGACGGGACGATTGATAGAAAATGTCATTGGCACCATGAATGTACCGGTTGGCATTGCCACAAACATGATCGTCGATGGCGAAGAAGTTCTGGTTCCCATGGCAACCGAAGAAAGTTCCGTTGTTGCTGCGGTATGTAATGCCGCCCGGCAGTGCCGAAACACCGGTGGCATCACGGCATCAACATCGGGTGCTCATATGATCGCCCAGATCCAGCTCGTTGATGTTTCCGATCCACAGGCTGCACGCCTGAAAATCCTTGAACGAAAATCGGAGATTTCTGCTATCTGCGATGAAGCTGATCCAATATTGATTGGCCTGGGTGGAGGTTTTCGAGACCTTGAAGTCCGTGTGCTTGAAACACAGGGTGGCCCCATGGTGATTACCCATTTGATCGTGGACACACGTGATGCCATGGGGGCAAACGCCGTGAATACCATGGCCGAACGACTGGCGCCCCATATTGCCCGCTGGACCAACGGCACGACTTATCTGCGCATATTGTCCAATCTTGCTGACCGTCGTCTTGCGCGTGCACGGGCTGTCTGGAAACCATCAGCGATCGCCGTCAAAGGAATATCCGGCAAAAAAGTCCGCGACGGCATGATGGCGGCCTATCATTTTGCCGCCGCCGACCCGTGGCGGGCGACAACGCATAACAAGGGCATCATGAATGGAATATCAGCTGTGACGCTGGCAACCGGCAACGATACCCGGGCGATCGAAGCAGGCGCTCATGCCTTTGCTGCAATCAGCGGCCAGTATTCTCCCCTAACGCGCTGGGAAGTTGACAAGGACGGGAACCTTGTGGGGACCCTCGAGATGCCACTCGCCCTGGGAATTATTGGTGGCGCAACCAAAGCCCACCCGACAGCGCGAGCCTGTCTTGAAATTATGGGGGTAGAAACGGCTGAAAAACTTCAGCGCATTACTGCCGCAGTTGGACTGTGCCAGAACTTTGCCGCCTTGAAAGCCCTGGCTACGGTGGGCGTACAAAAGGGACACATGGCGTTGCATGCCCAGAATATTGCCTTGATGGCAGGGGCAAAGGGCGCCGAAATAGATCAGATTGCATTGAAAATGACCCAAAAGGGGTCTGTCCGACTCGACGTCGCCGAAAGTGAATTAAAACTGTTGCGGTCCAAAAAAATCTGAAAAACCCTATTTGTATGACTATTATCTTTTGCGTCTTGTGCCGAGGTGTGTAAGATGATCATCACAAAAGGGAAGTCTGGGGGAAGATGACACCGCGATCTCATCATCCGATCAGACCGAATAAAAAGGCGCTAAATTGCGTCAGGTAGGCTTTTAACGCATTGGGAGGAATCAATATGCGTTTGACTAAACTTCTTAAAACAACAGCACTTGCGGGTCTCGTCGGCCTTACATCCATGGCCATTGGTGGCCAGGCCGATGCCAAAGTTCGCTGGAAAATGCAAAGCACGTTCGGCAGCAAGCTGTCGATCTTGGGTGAAACCGGCAAGCACTTCGAAAATCTCGTCAAAGAACTGTCCGGCGGCGACATGAACATCAAATTCTTCGAGCCAGGTGCCCTAGTACCGTCTCTCGAAGGCTTCGATGCTGCCAAAGCTGGTTCCGTTGACGCCGTTTGGGGCACAGCAGGTTACCACGCAGGCAAAATACCTGCGATGTCATTGTTCACAGCTGTACCTTTCGGTCCCCGAGCAAGCGAGCTACTGGGCTGGATGGAGTATGGTGGTGGTGCCGCGATTAAAAACAAGGTTATGGACGACAATGGTCTGAAAGCCTTTAACTGCGGCATTATCGCGCCTGAGACATCAGGCTGGTTCAAGGAGCCGATCACATCTACAGATCAGCTCAAAGGTCTGAAGATGCGTTTCTTCGGCATGGGTGCCAAGGTCATGACCAAACTGGGTGCTTCAACCCAGTTGCTGTCAGCGGCTGACATTTACCCTGCTCTGGAGCGTGGCGTTATTCAGGCAACTGAATTTTCCATGCCGTCGATTGATAAAAACCTCGGTTTCTATCAAATCGCCAAGCACAACTACTTCCCCGGTTGGCATCAGCAATCCTCAATTCTTGAGCTGCTGATGAACAAGGGCAAGTGGGAAGCTTTGAACAAGCAACAGCAGACAATCATCAAAACAGCTTGTGATGCTTCTATTGCATGGTCTCTGATCCGCTCTGATGCCATTCAGGCTGACGCCATGGCCTGGATGCAAGGCAAAGGTGTTACCTTGCACGATTGGTCACCAGAGTTCATTGCCAAGTTTAGAGCTGGCTGGGACGCTGTGGTTAAAGAAGAAGTTGCCAAAGACCCATTGTTTGCAACGGCTTACGCAAGCTACTCCGCATTCCGGAAAAAATACAAAGTCTGGGGTGACCGGGCATACCTGAAGTAGGGTATACAAGGATTTCAGATGTTATCATCTGATGACAGGATTGCCGGAACCCTTATTCGGGTTCCGGCTTTCTTTCCGACTGCCAGGCGCGGTAATACTCAGCCGATACAATAACATCAATAATCCCACTTTTTTGATACGATTTGATCAGCTGGACATTACGTCCAGTGGAATTTTTGTTTAATTTAAGACTTAATCTGAATTGAGACCAAGCGTTCAAAAGAAACGCAGAGGCAATGCCTCAAACAATAACAGGGAGGCCTGGATTGACCGGATGGAAATATTTCCGCCCGGAAACCTGACCAGGCCAGAACAAGTTTTTGGACGAGTGAAGGCGATCAAATGGAGTTAATTGAAATTTTCACCGACTATATGCCGGTGTTTATGTTCGCAAGTCTGGCGTTGCTGCTGTTCAGTGGTTACCCGGTTGCTTTTCTGCTAGGTGGACTTTCCATCGCATATGGTCTGATTGGCTATAGCTTTGGCATGTTTTCGCTGATTGAATTTTTCAACTTTGTCCCCCGGGTATGGGGCGGTGCCGCCGAAAACCTTGTTTTGGTTGCTCTACCTACATTCGTTTTTATGGGCGTGATGATGGAACGAAGTGGTATTGCCAATGACATGCTGTATTGCTGTCAGGTTCTGCTGCGCCGGGTTCCCGGTAGTCTGGCTCTGGCCGTGACCGTTATGGGTACGATCCTTGCAGCCATGACCGGTATCATTGGTGCCTCGGTCACCATGATGACGGCGCTGGCCCTGCCAACGATGTTGCGTCAGAACTACAGTCATGCGTTGGCTACGGGTTGTATCGCAGCCTCGGGAACATTGGGAATTTTGATCCCGCCAAGTATCATGCTGATCATCATGGCCGACCTGCTGTCGGTTTCTGTCGGCACTTTGTTCATGGCTGCACTGGCACCGGGCCTGTTCCTGGCATCGGTCTACCTGGTCTATATCGCAACGATTTCCACGATCAAACCGGAAGTGGCGCCATCTTTGCCACCTGAACTTCTTTATGTGCCGCCAAATGAAATGCCGGCATTGCTGCTGCGCAGTTTTGTACCGCCAGTTTTCCTGATTGCCTTTATCAAAAGCTCGATCTTGCTGGGCTTTGCGACGCCAAGTGAAGCCGGTGCTGTGGGTGCTTTTGGTGCCCTGCTGCTTGGCTGGATCAAGGGCCGGGTAAAATGGGAAATCATGAAAGGTGTCTGTCATTCCGCCGGTATGACCATCGCCATGATCTTTTTCATTATTATGTGCGCCACGGCCTTTGCCTATGTCTTCCGCTCACTAGGTGGTGACGATGTAGTTGAAGGCTTGATCCTCGAAGCCGAACTGGATTCCTGGGGCTTGTTGTTCCTGATCATGGGCATCGTTTTTGTCCTTGGGTTCTTCCTGGACTGGATCGAAATTACGCTGATCATTCTGCCAGTGTTTGCGCCGATGGTTGTTGAACTGGATTTTGGTGACCACGTCGCCCATGAAGAGATGATCTTCTGGTTTACAATCCTGGTTGCCATTAATTTACAAACATCGTTCCTGACCCCGCCTTTCGGTTATGCTCTTTTCTACCTCAAGAGTATTGCGCCGGCGGAAGTCAAAACGCTCAGTATCTATAAAGGCATCATTCCCTTTGTGGCCATTCAGGCTTCGGTCTTGAGTCTGGTTGTCTACCAGCCGGAAATCGCCCTGTGGTTACCACGCCAGGTTTACGATTAAGAGGATTAGCAAATGACAACGAATACTGTGAGTGAGTCCGAACAGGTGCCTGGCATGATCACCTTGATGTTGTTCATCCAGAAATACGTGGACAATATCGGCAAATGGGGATCATTCTTTGTGATACCCCTGGTCCTGGTCACCATGTGGGACGTTATTTCCAGAAAACTCATCTGGATGCAGGTTTTCCTCGTGGAACATGTTAGCGACCTCTTTTCTTCTACTTTGATGCAGGAAATGGAGTGGCATTTTCACACAGCCCTGTTCGCGCTCGTGCTGGGCTATGGCTACATCCACAACCGTCATGTTCGTGTTGATTTGGTGCGGGAACACCTGGGTCTTCGCGCACAGGCCTGGATTGAGTTTGTCGGGGTGAATGTCTTGATGATCCCCTATTGCGCTGTGATGGTCTATTTCGCAACAAAATACGCCCATGATAGCTATGTGATGAACGAAGTTTCAGCATCTCTGGTTGGACTACCCAATCGCTGGATTATTAAATCTGTCTTTGTCTTTGGATTGATCAGTGCGTTTTTCTCAGGCATCGCTATCTGGCTGCAAACATATGTTGTTTTGTTTGGGCCACAGGATTTCCGGTTCAAGCTGATGACCCTGCAATGGCCGGAAGACAGGGATTCCGGAAAACTGAAAATGGATCTCGAAGAAGAGAAAAAAGGCTATACATGATCCCAACAACCCCGGGCGATTAATACGATGGACCTACAGGACTTCGTCAAGAAATATGTCTGGGACGATGAAAAGACGCCCTATTTCCGCAGCGTCAAAAGATTAACCAGGAAGCAGGCAAATAACGAACTCTACGTTTATGCCTGCTTCCTGATCCTGATCTTCCTCGCCGGAGAACTTGTTGCTATTAGCCGTTGGACAAATGGCGGTGAAACAGCTGCCGTTCTGATTGCTGTTTATTCCTCAGCTATAATATTTGGTGCCCTCTCCATGTGGCGAGGAAAGTCACTTTGGGGTGCGTGGTTGTGTTTGACAGCGCCGGTTACAGCCTTCGTAAACTTCTATTTCGATGGACTGCAGGCCGAACTTGAAACAATCGACAAATATTTTCTGATCATTTTTTGCCTGCTCTGGCTACGATATGCCGTGCGTGTTCTGTCTATTGTCCGGAACTATGGCAATATGCCGCAGGGAAAGCCGATTGAATAAGTTCTATAATGCTTCCAGATATAAAGGTGTAAGCCACCGAATTTAACAGGAGCAAGATAATGCGTGCCAGCGACATCATGACCACTAAAGTGGTAACTATTTCACCCGACCTGAAAGTCGATGAAATCGCCCGCGTATTGCTCGAAAAAGGCATTAGTGCTGTTCCGGTCGCAGATGAAAACGGCAAGGTATTAGGTATCGTCAGTGAGGGTGATCTGTTGCGCCGCCATGAAAACCATACTGAGCGCCGACATTCCTCATGGCTGAGCCTGTTCACCAGCAGCGAAGACGAAGCCCGGGACTATGCCAAGACACATGGCATGACGGCCGCTCAGGTTATGACGGATAAAATTATCTCAGTCGATGAAGAAACGCTGGTTGGTGATATCGCCCAATTGCTTGAAAAACGCCGTATCAAACGCGTGCCGGTAATACAGGACGGAAAACTTGTCGGTATCGTCAGCCGTGCCAACCTTCTTCATGGACTTGCCGCGTCAAAAGATGCGGGCCCCGCAGCACCATCTGTCGATGATCGTCAGCTGCGTAAAAATATTCTGGCGAAACTGGAAAATGAAAACTGGATCAGTCATGGCGCACTGAATGTCATCGTGACTTCAGGTGCTGTTGAACTTTGGGGCTGGGTCAATTCCGAAGATGAACGCAAGGCTTTGATGATTGCCGTCGAGACCGTTGAGGGTGTTACATCTGTTGAAGATCACCTGGGCATGGTTGCACCGTGGGTCCAGGGTGCCTGAAGAAACACATATTTATCGCGTAAATACGGGGTGGTCATATTGATCACCCCGTTGTCGTTTCATCAGGCCACGTTGGGCAGACAGGCAGGCCCAATGGGTTCAAAGCTCTTGTAACCCAAAATGAACTCCCGGTGGCCCAACATCTCCGATTTGCTTTTTTGCCCGTTAGCGACAGCCAGCACCAGGTCACGAACTTCACGCCCGACTTCGTCCAGATCGGCACGCCCTTCCAGTATTCTCCCGGCATCGACATCCATGTCATCACTCAAATTGCGAAAGGTTTCCGGGTTGCCACACACCTTGATGACCGGTGATATCGCAGAACCTACAACAGACCCTCGCCCGGTTGAAAACAAATTCAAATGCGCACCGCATGCCATCAGTTCGGCAATCTCGGCATTGTCATTGATGTTAGGAAAACCATGACGAACTTCTCCATCGGGAATGACATCCAGTAAATAAAGCCCCCCGGTGGGTGGTTTATCCCCTGGTTTAATCAGTCCTACGATTTGTGAGGCGCCGGACTTGGCATAAGCACCCATGGATTTTTCCTCGATGGTACTCAGACCACCATCCGCATTCCCCGGCGAAAAGCTGCCATATCCCATGGTTTCATAATAGCTTCGGGCCTTGTCGACACAATTTACGATTTCAGCACCCAGTTCAGGTGTTGCCGCCCGGTCTGCCATGTAATGCTCACACCCGATCAACTCTCCGGTTTCCTCAAAAATGCCTGCTGCTCCCTCTGCAATAAGCAAATCGAAAGCCCGACCCATAGCCGGGTTGGCCGTCATGCCGCTGGTTCCATCAGACCCGCCACAGATCGTACCGATAACCAGTTCCTCAATGGCCATATCCACGGGTTTTTGCATCGACAGGGCGTCCAGTTCCGTCCTGACCCATTTGGAGCCTTTCCCGATTGTTTTTGCTGTGCCGCCATTTTGTTGAATGACCAGTGTTTCAACGGGTCTTCCCGAAGCAGCTACAATTTCCGCCAGACCTTCACGGTTAAAACCTTCGCAACCCAATGATACCAGCAATACGGCACCCACATTTGGGTGGGTGCAAAGTTTTGACATCATGTCAAAGGCATAACCGTTGGGAAAACAGCCGGGAAACCCGATGACGTGCACATCCCTGCCCCTGAAATCGAGCGCAATCTCGTTGGCGACATGGCGGGCGCATTCAATCAGATAAGCGACAACAACGGTATTGCGGATACCTTTTTGTCCATCCTGGCGTAAATAACCTTTCATGTTTCATTCTCCGGGTTTTGACGTCCTGTATGGCTATGCAAATAATCGCTTTCAATATTGTGAACATGGACATGCGCGCCCTTGTCAATCGCATCCACAGCGCGGCCAATCGGCGCACCATATTTCAAAATCTTGTCCTTCGGATTGATATCATGACGGGCAATCTTGTGGCCTAATCCCACATCACTTTTCACTGTAATGACTGAACCTTCTACTTCGATCGATGATCCTGCGCTTATTTCCTCGCAGGCCACAACGACATTGTCCGTTGGAGCCAACAAGATGATGTTCGCATGTGCCGAATTTCCCATCAAAATTTTCCGTACTTGAGGTACGCTGCCTCCGGGTCCATCCCGGCGAGAATGGCATCGCGCATTTCACTCTCGGTCGACATCACGACTTCGGTTTCTGTTACGACTTCTTCAGCGATATCCGCCGGAATGATCACGACACCATCCCTGTCGGCAATCAGCCAGTCTCCGCTGCAAATCGTTACAGTCCCGATAGTAATTGCTTCGCCCAACCGGTCATATGTCCAGCGTTCAACAATATCGGCAGGTGTGTTCAGGTCACAGAAAACCGGGAAATCAATATCCAGAATAAAATCAACATCCCGACATCGCCCATCGACAACGTAACCGAGCGTGTCCTTGACCATCAGCGCCCGGGCTGACAGTTCGCCCATCAACGCAACGTCCTTGGTATTTGGCTGACAGACCAGAACTTTGCCACCGGGCACACGCGAAAGCACCTGCGTCCAGGCCAGCAAGCTTTCATGACGTGTCAGTGTCCGGTCAACGTGTCCGGAGATCGTGTAGATCTCACCCGCCAACTTTTCCCCGGGTTTCAAGGAAATAATTTGCGGCGGAAGGACGCAATTGTCGCGCCCCATTCCCCGCAATACATCGTGAACAGCGCTTGCATAACAATTATTCAAACGCTCGGTCAAATTTGCCATGTTGGCGTAACTCCCAGGATTACAGGTGGAACGGCGTGAACTATTCCCCGATTTCATTTGTATGACGATTAGTCAAGTATAGGCGAACTGGTCTTCTGGTTTAACGAAAAATACCGATCCCGGCACAATTTTTTTATGTGACAAACAAGTAAGACAACGCTGTTTTTACGGGTTAACCGACCGGCTTTTTCTTTTTCGGAACACGCAGGAAAAAGATGAAGGGCACCGTCAGGAACGATGTTGCTGCAAAAAGATAAAACGCATTGATATAGCCGATCATCAGACCCTGACGCTGTATCTCTCCTGATAAGACAGCCAGTCCTGTCGTGGAAGAAACATTCCACAATCCGGCAACAAAAGGCATATCGAAGAGTTTGTTGTAGATCGACACCCACTCCGTCGAAATAGCGTAGTGGATCTTTGCAGTATGGAGCAAAACGACGACCGACAAGGAAATATAGATACTGCTGCCGATATTGCGCAGCAGATGAAAAAATGCGGCACCCTGATTCATCGTTTCCGGTTTCAATGTCGCAAAGGCAATGACGCTCAGCGGAATCCACGCAAAACCAACACCAACACCTTGAACAAATCCTGTCCAGCCAACACCCCATGTTGTCAGATTGATATCAAACTGCGCCATGTAAAACCCGGACAATCCCTGTAACACAAACCCGAATGTCATCGGTATTCGTGGATCCAGCCGCCCCAGAAAATACATGGACGTAAAAGCAATCAGGGTCCCGACACCACGTGCTGCCAATAACAACCCGATAATCGATTGCGGATAGCCGCGCAATTCCTGTAGCAACGGAGGAAACAAGACCATCGGCGTGAAATTTAACATGCCAAACGACAAAACCAGAATTAATCCAAGATTATAGTTCCTGTCCAGGAACAACCTCGGATTCACGAATGAATTCCGGGCAGTGAAGGTGTGGACAATGAACATATAAAGCGCACCGGCAACAATAATCGTCTCGACCCAGGTTTCTGTTGAATCAAGCCAGCCATTGCGCTCCCCACGGTCCATAAGAAGTTGCAGAGCAGTGATCCCCAGCGACAACAACAAAAAGCCTGTCCAATCCAAGCGCGTCTGAACCAGTTCAACAGATTCCCGAATGACAAGTGCGACACCCAGAAAAGCGATCATGCCGAACGGAACGATCATGAAAAAGACCCAACGCCAGCCATAAGCCTCACTCAAATAACCGCCGACAGTAGGGGCAATGATCGGGCCGAGGACGGCACCCATCGCCCAGATCGACATAGATGCATTGTGAAGGTGTCTCGGGAAATTGCGCATCAGAAAGGCCTGGGATACCGGTACCATTGCAGCACCGAATAGCCCCTGACCAACCCGAAAGACGACCAATGCCATCAAGGACGTTGCCGCGCCGCACAGCACCGATGACAGTGTGAATCCCGCAACTGCGACCAGTAAAACCGGCCTGACACCAAAACGGGAAGCCAGCCAGCCGGTCATGGGCGTCGCCACGGCCGTGGCCACAATATTGGCCGTTACAATCCAGGTTATCTGATCCTGGGTCGCCGATAACGCACCCCGAATATCCGGCAGGGCTACGTTGGCAATTGTTACCGTCATGGAATAGAGAATTGTGACAAATGTCAGGATTAGCAATACCGTCACATGCCAGACGGTAAGGCCTCCCTCCCCGACCGGGGGATCAGTTGCGGTTTCGGCAGTACTCACTACCGCCCGCCAGTAAGGGCAATCAGTTGTTCAAGTCGCGGATGCAATTGTCGCTCCTGCCCGGTATCAACGTTAACCAATGCTGTCATACCGGCCCGCAGTTCCGGTGCATCGGTGGACGACATCAGCTCCAGACGCACAGGAAGCCGCTGTACAACCTTGACCCAGTTACCTGACGCATTCTGGGGAGGTAACAGTGCAAATTCCGCGCCCGTTGCTGGCGCAACCGAGGTGACTTTCGCTTGAAAGATATGGTCAGGCCAGGCATCCAGAACAACAGTAGCCGGCATGCCAATGACCAGGCGTTCAAGCTGGGTTTCCTTGAGATTGGCTTCCAGCCAGGGACGTTTTTGATCGACCAGCACAAAAATTGGTTTTCCGCGGTTCACAAATTCGCCGGGGCGGACCGTTGCCTTGACGACAACACCGTCCGAAGGAGCCACGATCCGGGTCCAGGTCAGCGAGAGTTTAACACGATCAATAACTGCCATGGCCAGTTTCCAGGCAGGCATATCCTGATCACGAATGTTCTCATTGCCTCCCAACCCGGTAATCAATTCACGTACACGTGCTTCGGCCTGGCGAATACCCTGCCGGGCCACTTCAACTTCGTGCAAGGTATTGTCGAGATCTGTCGATTTGCCCGATCCGGTTTTGGCCAACCTCGCCTGACGGAAATACTCCACCTCGGCATGGCGCAGATTCTCTTTCTCAATACCGATATCAACGCGTGCCCGTTTCAGCGTCGCGCGTTGTTTGGCGATGTCCAGTTTCACCACCGCCAGGTCAGCTTCAGCCTCTTTAAGCTCAGCTTCAAGCGCCGATTGATCAAGTTCCAAAAGCAAGTCCCCTTCGCGGACTTCCTCATTTTCCTTCACATGTACCCTGGTGACACGGGCAGAGATATTGGCGCTGATAGCTGTTTTCTGGGCTTTGACATAGGCATTTTCAGTGGTGATATGTCGGCCCGTTGAGGCGTAATAATGCAGCCCGGCAATTGCCGCGATCACGGGTACGCCAAGCAGGAAAAACAGACGCAGCATGAACCGAAGAACATGACCCGCACCTGCGCGATGAATGGTGACATCTTCAGTCATTGGCAGAACTCCCGCCCGGCGAATACAGATCCGCCAGGTCTCCCCTGATACGCAACAGCATCTTGATCATTTGTTTTTGCTCAGAGGACGTCAGGCTGGCCAAAGCCTCTGTATTTGTTTCGGTTGCTCGTTGTCGCATAATCCGCATTGTTGGTTCGACTTTATCGGTCAGGTAAACCCGTTTGGCACGACGATCTGTTGGGTCAGGCTTGCGCACAACCCAACCCTTACTCTCCAGGCGATCAAGCAATCGTCCCAGCGTCGCCTTTTCGATATCCAGTTCGGAAGCCAGTTCTGACTGTCTTGTACCTTCCAGAAAATAGAGCCGGTTCAACACCCACCATTGTGAACGGGTAAGACCAAGTGGCTTCATTCGACGGTCATATCCCACCCGCATCATGCGGGCGACATCATGCAGCAAAATACCAAAATTTTGTTTGTCGTCTTCCATGAACCCGTTTTCTTGTGCCAGTTGTCGGAAAGACTAATTTAGTCACCATAGATATAATAAGCAAGACAACTAAATTTTCCCGTGACAATTCTGCACTCATGTCCACGATCAAATAGAAAACATCGCATGTGTTCCTTCCCTGTTCTGCGCAAGTGCGGCATTATGCAGAATTCGAAAATACTATTTTAACCGGAAACACATCTGATGGCCCTTGAAGACTATAAAACTGCTCTTGTAACGGGTGCTTCGAGCGGGATTGGTGCCGCCGTGGTGCGCGACCTGGCGGCTGCCGGAAAAGAAGTTCATGCTGTCGCCCGGCGACAAGACAGGTTGGAAGCCCTGGCTGCTGAAACCGGATGCATCCCGCATGTCCTGGATTTGCGCGATCAGGACGCCTTGTATGAGACTCTGGGGAAAATCGATACAGACATCCTGGTAAATAACGCCGGTCTTGGTCGTGGATTTGAAAACTTTTCAACAACACCAGCCGATGAGATCAACCTGACAATTGAAGTCAATGTCTTGTCGGCGCTGCACGTCGTCAGAGCCTGCGTTGGTGGCATGAGAGAACGCAACTGCGGTCACATCTTTAATATCGGGTCAGTTGCCGGCCTCTATCCCGTAAATTCAACGATATACGGTGCCAGCAAAGGTGCCGTTCATCTGATGAGTCAAAATCTTCGGCTTGAACTTGCTGGCACAGGTATTCGTGTTACCGAAGTTTGTCCAGGTCGGATCGAGACCGAATTTTTCGGCAAGGCAATCGATGATGAAAAACTTGCAGCGAAAATGGTGTCGGGTTTCGAAGTCATGCAGCCAGAGGATATTTCCAACGCTATCATGTATGCAGTAGGTGCGCCCTGGCGTGTAAATATTGGCCTTATTGAAATGACACCAACCGAACAGCATCTCGGTGGCGGTACAATTACACCTGCAGCCGGGCGCTGAAGACATTCTCAACCAGAAAATACAGTTCATAATCGCGTGACAAATCCATCAAATCATACTGTTTTGATCATCGCTGATGATTTAACCGGTGCCGTTGAAAGCACGGCTGCGTTCGCAAGACAGGGCTTCAAAACACGCGTCATCGCGGATGTGAATAACTGGTCTGAAACCGAAGTGCAGGGATATGACGTCGTCGCCTTCAATAGCCAGACACGCAATTGCACAACCGAAGAAAGCAGCGCAATCATCCGCGCCCTGGCCCGTCGTCTGGTCACCCTCGACCCAAGATTGATCCTGAAAAGAATTGACTCCACCTTCAGGGGCCAAATCCTCTCGGAAACATCTGTGATTTTGGAGGAGCTTGGACTGGAGCGGACGGTCATCGCGCCCGCTTATCCGAGCCACAAACGCATCACATCAGGTGGGCGGATTTTTGTCGATGGCATCCCCTTGCGAGACACACACTATTCCCGCACACCTACCCCGCCACCATCGGATATTCCTGCAGCAATTCGAGAGACTTTTGGTGATGTTCTGGTCTTCAGTGGCCTTTCAACCCAGAATTTACCGGAAACCCCACCGGCTGGCGTCTACCTCCCAGACATATTGCTCGAAGAAGATCTGACGCGCACAGCCCGCTGGGTAATCGCCCAGGGAAATTCGATATTGCCGGTTGGATCGGCTGGCCTGGCCCATGCCTTCGCACGTTTTCTGATCCCGTCACAACGCACCAATCTGATCCCGCCAAAGCCATCACCATCAGGCAACCAAAAAATGTTGTTTGTTGTGGGATCAACATTACCGGAAATCAGCAACCAGGTCCGCGCCCTTACGTCTTCCCGTCAGGATGTTGTGGTTGTGGACGCAGCCAACGGCAACCGGATCGATGTTGATATCAATTCCGTCGAAGAAGCGATTATTGTCCTGAAAATTGTCAGGGGCTCTTCACTTATCACCCGCGATGAGGCTGCCGATAACCTTGCAGAAACAGCACGGCTTTTCATGGATTTATTGCCGATTTCTCATCTGGTGACAGTTGGTGGTGATACGTCAAACTCAGTTATTAACAAGTTGGGTATCACCGGTTTCGATATCCTGCCCCAGGACGTAATTGGTTTCCCGCGCGGTGACACGCAATATGACAATCGATCTTTGACCTATATTGCGAAATCTGCGGGCTATAGCGATTCTGCAATCTTCGCGTCCATTGCGGATACTTTGCTGCCCCGAATGCAGGAACCAAATAAATGACATGTGCCTTTGAAAGCAGACGCAAGGCGGCTGAATAGTTTGTCAGCTTGAGGCTGCCATCCGGCTACATAAATCCCATGCAGCTGAAATAGATCCTGTTCCGGCAATCCCCTGCCCGGCGATATCAAATGCTGTCCCATGTGCGCAGGTGGTTACAGGAATGGGCAAGCCACCGGCTACAGTTACCCCGGAGGCAAAGCCCATCAGCTTCATGGCGATCTGCCCCTGGTCGTGATACATCGTGACGACGCCGTCAAAATCACCATTGCGGGCCCGCAGAAAAACAGTATCGCTGGGCCAGGGGCCGGTAACATCCAGTCCTTGTGCGCGAACAACATCAATGGCCGGCGCGATAACATCGATTTCCTCCCGACCGAAGTTGCCACCATCCCCTGCATGTGGATTGAGCGCGCAAAGACCGAGCCGTGGGCTTTCAACACCTGACGCCTTGACCGCCGTGTGCAGCAATTCCACAGCCTCAAGAATACTGTCTTCAGTGATGTAACCTGCAACATCCTTCAACGGCACGTGACTGGTGACACGACTGGTCCACAAATTGTTGGATACATTGAGTTCACCCACTGAGCCCGTGAAGCCCATGACATCTTGCAGATACCTGGTTTCATCTTCGTGTTGAAGGCCACCGGCATGCAACGAAGCCTTGTTCAAGGGCGCAAACACCATGCCATCCAGAACTCCCGTCCCGGCCAGTTTGGCGGCAAACGCCAAATTGTCCAGGCATTCCGATCCGGCAGCGCCACTGACTTCGCCGGGGCTAAAATCATTTCTGTCGCCTCCATGTGGCAACAGGGCAATCCCGTCCGTACCTGCTATGTCGCCCGGACCTGAGATGGTCGAAATTTCCAACGTGACGCCAGCAGTTTCACACCCTTTGGCCAGAACATGTGGATCACCGATGATAACAGCGCGAGCCTTTTCACCAGCCAGCTCAGCCAACAGTTTTGCAGCGATCTCGGGCCCAATGCCGTTGCGATCCCCGAGCAACAAACCAAGCGTTGGTAGTTCCTTTGCGGTCATGATTTTGTTCCGTCAGTGGTTTGATGATTTGCCATGGATTCCAGCACGCGCAACACCGAGATATGATCATCCTTGTCCATACCGTTTGCGCGGGTCGCATTATACATATCGTGTGCTGCGGAGGCTGCTGGCAGATAGAGACCAAGTTCACGAGCAGACTGCATCGCGAGGTTCAGGTCTTTTTGTTGAAGCTCTGCCCGGAATCCGGGTTCAAAATTACGCGCCAGCATGCGCCCGCCGTGGTTCTCAAGGATGATCGAATTCGCCGCACCCCCCATCAAGGCTTCACGCACGATTTCGGGGTCTGCCCCAGCCTTTGAGGCAAACAATAGAGCCTCGGCGACGGCTTCGACGGTAATACCGACAATTATCTGGTTGGCTACTTTGGCGACCTGGCCATCCCCGTTGCGGGTACCGATCAAGGTCACGGTTTTACCCATCACTTCAAAGACCGGCAGCACCTGATCAAAGGCTTCACGGGGGCCACCAACCATGATTGTCAACGCCGCGTTGATGGCACCAAACGGCCCACCAGACACCGGCGCATCCAGATAGCTGCAGCCAAGGGTTTCGATACGTTGGGCAAATGATGCTGTTGCCGTGGGTGAAATGGAACTCATATCCACAACGATCTTGCCGGGTGACAAACCAGCCGCAACACCATTTTCCGAAAACATCGCTGCTTCCACATCGGGCGTATCCGGAACCATCGTAATAACGATGTCAGCCGTTTCTGCCACAGCCTGATTGTGCTCGACAGCAACGCCGCCCTGATCAACAATCGCCTGTTTGGCCGCATCCACAACATCGTGGACAAAAAGTTCGTATCCCGCCTTCAGCAAGTGTCCCGCCATGGGTTGGCCCATCAGACCAAGGCCAATAAATCCAATTTTCACAGATCGTCTCCCCTGTCGCGTATCTGCCTGTTTCGCTATTGCCAGGCTGCCAGGTTAATTTATCATACAATTAGAAAATATTGTCAGGCCTTTAAGGCGGGTTTCAGCAAAATCGGGGAAAATTGTGATCATTCCAGCAAAGTCACTCAGCTTGTTCGTTGCCAGAATATTCGAAAAGAACGGCGTCAGCGCAGAGGAGAGCGGGCGCATTGGCCGTCGCCTGGTCAACGCAAACCTGACGGGCCATGACAGTCACGGTGTCATCCGTGTCCCGCGCTATGTGAACTGGCTGATGGATGGCACTCTGGTCAAGGGACAAAATGTTTCTGTGGTCTCGGACAGTGGCACTGTCACGGTTCTGGACGGTCACAATGGCTTTGGTCAGTCCGTTGGTGAACAGGCCGTACAAATCGGCATCGACAAAGCCCTGGAAAACGGCGTCAGCATTGTCGGGCTGCGTAGAGCCGGACACCTGGGTCGCATCGGAGACTGGGCCGAAATGGCTGTCGAGGCTGGTTTGATTTCGATACATTTTGTCAACGTCTCGGGTAGTTTGCTGGTCGCCCCTTTTGGCGGTATTGAGCGCCGTATGTCGACAAACCCCGTGACCATCGGTGTTCCCCGCGACGACGAACCGCCGCTTATCCTGGATTTCGCGACATCATTGGTCGCAGAAGGCAAAGTCCTGGTGGCTTCCAAGGGTGGCAAACCGCTGCCGGATAATGCTTTGGTCGGGCCGGATGGCGAAATTACCGGCGACCCCAAGGCCCTTTACGGCGAGGGTGATGCCATCACGGCGTATGACAACCGCGTTGGCGAAGGTGCCATCCGAACGATGGGTGAACATAAAGGTTCAGGTCTGGCACTGATGTGCGAAATCCTGGCCGGAGCCCTGACCGGTGGAGGCTGTGCCGGACCGGACAAACCCACAATCCAGAACGGTATGCTATCGATCTATATGTCGGTCGAACAGTTTGGCTCAAAAGATACCTTTGCCTCTGAAATGCGTCAGTACCTGGATTTTTTCAAGTCGACAAAACCCGCTGATACTGCAAACCCGGTTCTGATGCCGGGTGAGCCGGAACAAGCGCGTCGGCTGGATCGCGGGGCAAACGGTATTGAATTACCAGACGAGACCTGGGCGTCAATTCTTGATTCAGCGCACGAAGCCGGACTGGATGACAAGGACCTGGAAGCTGCCATCGCAGCCGCCTGATCCTGGCCAGATATCAATCATGCGTCGTTCAGGAATGTTCCTGGTTTGACGCCTGCCAGACAACCAGTCCCTGCCCCGTAGGCAATTCCAGGATCGGCAGATTTCGTTTACCAAACCAGCTTTGCATAGCGGGGCAGATTTCCTTGTTTTCAAGTCGCCCAAAATCATCCAGCAAGATTTGTGCGCCGTTTACCAGACGCGGTTCCAGAAAATCCAGCGCCGCTATCTCTGCGGCGGCTGCATTCATATCCAGATGCAGGAAGGCAACCTGGTCAGGGGCTGTTTCCGCCAGACTATCCGGCACGGCCCCTTTCACGACAATCGCCTGTGGCCATTCAGAAAAGGTTTTCCGTACGTCCTGTTCCCAACTTTCGATCTGATAGCTGACTTCTGCCTGATCGCGTTCGCGCGGTGTTGAATACCGCTCATCCAGTCCTGTGAACGTATCGTAGAGGTAAATCTTTTTACCCTTCGCGGATAGATCAATTTGCGACAACATAACGCTGGAATAGAGGCCTTTATGAACCCCGCATTCCACCAGGTCTCCCGGTAAATTCAGAGCGTTCGTGCAGCACCAGACATAAGTGTGCAGACGCCAGATCTTGCTGAATTCGGTGTCATTTTCCTGCACACGATTCAGAACATTATCCACAAATGACTTGTCCTTCAAAAATGTAAAATTTCTGAAGGAAATCATCATATTGTCGCAATGAAGCAACGGTATCTCGTTCTTTTTATACAACAACTTGATGGCATCAGCGTGCCCGGTTGCGGCATCACTATCTTCCGGGTCTTCAATTCCGTAAAACATCTTACCCAAATCCGATCTGAAATATTTTTCTGCCGGTGCTTCATGCCAATCTGGGTAACCAGGAAGCAGCACCGGCTACAAAGCCAGCAGCGATTTCGTCAAAACCGGAATCGCGCTAATATGTTTATGAAAGTACATGATCTAATACAGAAGGGCGAGTAGATGACCGGAAATCATGCAGATATCGTTGCCGCACTTGGTGTCTATTTTGACGGTTTTTATGAAGGCGATTGTAGCAAGCTGAAACAAATTTTCCATCCAGACTGCCATCTGTACAGCGCGACAGAGGGTGCCTATGTGGACAGTAATATGGCTGCGGTCTATGGCCGTGTGGAAAGCCGCATTAAACCTTCAGAACGCGGTGATAAACGAGAGGACGGCTTCCTGACCATCGACCAGTCAGGGCCTGAATGCGCCTTTGCCAAGGTCTACATCGCCCTGGGTGAAAAAATGTTCACCGATTACCTTACTTTGATCCATCTGGACGGACGCTGGCAAATCATCACCAAGACGTTCACCTGGGTACCACGCGATGAAGTTGAGCCACTGAACTGATTTCTCAGGCGTGGCGCATAACCCTTAGCCGGGGCCAGTTCTGTATCCAGGGTTTCCGTGCAACGCGTTCTTCAAACTGGTCCACAACTTCCTGACCACGCGGGGTCGGGCGGATGATCATGTCGAATAGATCCTGCAGGCCAAAGGGGGCGATGATCGTCAGGGTCTGGTCAGTTTCCAGGCGTACGGCAACCGCCGTTGGCGTTTCCAGCCAATAGCTCATTGCGTCTTCAATATCCTGATAAGGTTTGGTGCCGTTGCGTTCATGCATACGGGCCTGGTTCTTCACCGACCAGGGCACATCAGGTCGGGCCCCAGCCAGTTCACGTTCGATCTGTTGTTCTCGTTCCTTGGCAACATTCGAGGCATCAAAAACAAGCACATCGACATCATTCAGCGGCGTGCGTTCCTGACTGCTGAGGCTGTCCCAGACCAGCGAGCGTACAAACCCGGCCCCGATGGCCCATTCAGGCAAATTGAGATCGGCGACGGCTTCAAGCACCCCCATCGACCAGTCGTCAGCGCGAAAAATTTCTTCCAGTTGCTGTCTGTGACCCTCCGACATATTCGTCGATAGGTTCAGGACAAGGAAACCGGCATAGACACTCCGGTTTTTTCTGCCCACGGTTCCAGGGCTTCGATAATTCCGCCGTGAAAGGCAACACCGTTGGCCATATTGGCCTCCCGTCTTTTCAGGCCACTGGCACCGGGGATACGTACAGGCGGGGCACCTTCCGGGACCGGGTTGTTGATACAGTCATCAACCAGCCAGGCGGTTTCAGCTTCAAAATCCTCTCGCCCACCAAAGGCTTCCGGGTCGTAGACCTGCATGAATACCGAACCACCCCAGGTCGTTGGTTTGTCCTTGCGACCATATCCGTTCAGACCGCAGGTCATGGCTTCAACATATAAGCCAAGGGCAAACCCCTTGTGACCATGGTCTTTGCCGCCAATGGGCAAAATCGTGCCTTGTGGGTCTGAATGAAAATCTGCGGGGTCGTTACTGGCGTTACCCTTGTTGTCCTGTATCCACGGATGGGGAAATTTGCCCCCTTCACGGTGCAACCGGTCCGTCATGCCGTTGGTCGTGATGGACATGCTGATATCGATCAGGATGGGATCACCTGCCGTCGGGATGCCAATACCAATGGGATCAGGCGTATAGGCGCCACGCAAGCCGCCAAACGGGGCAACCGTGGCAAAGGCTGGATCAGACGTATAGACCAGGACCATCATGCCCTGGTCTGTAACCTTTTTCAGATAGGCGGCAAGTGTGGCGATGTGGTGACTTTTGCGAATGGAAATCGCAGCAAGGCCATATTTACGTGCCCGTTCCACCGCAAGTTCCAGTCCCTGGTCCACCAGCCATGTGCCCGGCAATGACCGACCGTCCCAGGCAATTGCTGGCCCGGAATCTTTCAATGTTTCCGGCTGACCGGTGCCGGTCATGGTTCCGGCTTCCAATGCCCCCAGATACGGGGCCAGCAACTGATACCCGTGTGTGGTGTGGCCCATCAGGTCCCCTTCCAGAAGGACCTCGGCCACGACAACGGCCTTTTCATTATCCATGCCGGTCTTTGTCAGAAGTTGGGCCGCGAAGGATTTAATGTCTTCTGCGCTGTAGCGGGTTTCACTCATGTTATTCTCACAATGTTTGGTCAGGGGGTCACACGGCCATCAAGCGGCGGACACAGGAAATCAAAATCGACACCGTCCGGTGCCTGGTTCACATTTTCAAGATAAAGCCTGAGATATCCACGCTCCGCCCCTTCATGGGCTGGTGGCGGGGTCCAGGCCGCGCGGCGCTGTTCAAGTGTGGCGTCATCAACCAGCAGATCGATACGACGGCCATCCACATCCAGTTTTATCCTGTCGCCATTTTGCACCAGTGCCAGAGGACCGCCAACGGCAGCTTCCGGCGTTATGTGTAAAACGATTGATCCAAAGGCCGTACCGCTCATGCGCGCGTCGGAAATACGAACCATGTCTTTGACACCGGCTGCGGCGAGTTTTTTTGGTATGGGGATATAGCCCGACTCCGGCATGCCCGGGGCACCTTTTGGACCGGCATTACGCAGGACCAGAATATCATCGGCGTTCACATCCAGGTCATCGTCGTCGATCCGATTGGCGAGGTCCGCGAGCGAATCAAAAACAACCGCCCGGCCTTCGACCTGCATCAATTCAGGTGAGGCTGCCGATACCTTGATGATGGCACTGTCGGGTGCCAGATTTCCGCGCAGAACGGCTATGCCACCTTCTGCATTTAGGGGTTTGTTGAAGGAGCGAACCACATCCTGGGGCCACGGTGCTGGCGCGTCTTCGATGTTCTCGCCAAGGGTTTTGCCTGTAACCGTCAGGCAGTCAAGATTAAGCAATGGTTTCAGTTCCCGCAAAACCGTGACCAGCCCCCCTGCCCGTTGCAGGTCTTCCATATAATGCTGGCCCGAGGGTTTGAGGTCGACAAGTACCGGTGTTTCCCGGCCCATGGCATCAAGGGCTTCGAGATCAACGTCTATGCCCAGTCGTCTGGCAATGGCCGTCATATGTACAAGGCCATTGGTCGAGCCACCGATAGCCAACAATATGCGAAATGCATTGGCGATAGCATCAGGCGTCATGATCTTGTCGGGGGTCAGGCCTTCGGTTGCCATATGCACAGCCCGTGCCCCGGCGGCTTCACCATGGCGTAAACGATCCGCCGCTACAGCCGGAATGGCCGCACCGCCTGGCAACATCATGCCGAGGGCTTCCGTCATACAGGCCATTGTACTGGCGGTGCCCATGACCATGCAGGTGCCAGCGGTCGGTGCCAGTTTGTCGCCGACTTCTTCAATTTCAGCGTCGTCAATTTCACCCGCCCGGTACATGCCCCAGAAACGACGACAATCCGTACAGGCCCCCAGACGTTCACCGCGATGGCTTCCCGTCATCATCGGCCCGGTAACGACCTGAACAGCCGGGACGTTGACGCTGGCTGCGGCCATCAACTGCGCCGGTACGGTTTTGTCGCAACCCCCGATTAACACTACAGCGTCCATGGGCTGGGCCCGGACCATTTCCTCCGTATCCATTGCCATCAGGTTGCGCAGGAACATTGACGTAGGATGAGAGAACGATTCGTGCAGGGAGATGGTCGGAAAATCGATGGGCAATCCACCTTGCAACATAACGCCGCGTTTGACGGCTTCGATCAACTCAGGCGCATTGCGGTGGCAGGCATTATAACCGCTGCCGGTATCCGCGATGCCAACAATGGTACGGTTCAGGGCGTCTTCTGAATAACCCATAGCCTTGATGAAGGCCTTGCGCAGGAACAACGAAAACCCGGCATCGCCATAATTAGTCAATGCTTTTTCCATGCCGCGTTTTTTGGTATCATTCGCCATTGTATTCGTCACCTGATCTTTCGAAGACTTCTCTGTGACAGCCGAAACATCGAATTGTTCCTGGCTAGAATCGAACTGTCCCTGGCTAAAATCGAACTGTCCCCGGCTAAATAAGCGCTTCCTTGTTGAAAAACCCCATGCGCCAGCGTGAGATCATGACGTCCTGGAACAAACCTGCCCTGGTAAATGGATCTTCTGCAATAAAGGCCTCTGCCTCGGCGCGATCTTCGGTATCAACGATCAGCAAGCCACCACTACCGGGCCCACCATCGTCAGCAAGCAGTGCCCCACCTGCCAGCAATTTGCTCACGTTGTCTTTCAACCAGGCGACATGTTCGTCCCTGACTTCTGTACGCAAGTGGCTTCGCTCAGGATTATCAACGGTCTGAATAACGTAAGGCATATCTGATTTTCCCCATGGTCTTATGCGGCAGGATAAATGCTATTATATTACAGTCTCCAGATTTACACTGTTCTGCCAATCCGGACCAGTCCTGGCCGCGAATATCACCTGCTTATCTGCTTCATGCACCTGTTATCCAAAAGAACCTTTCCGAGAGAATCTTAATGACTATTCAGCCTGATTCAAAACTTCCATTGGCCCGTTTCAAGGTGCTGGATCTGACCCGTGTTCGCGCCGGACCAACAGCCGTACGCCAGTTGGCTGACTGGGGTGCTGATGTGATCAAGATCGAAGCCCCTGCCAGCAGTGCCGAAGGTCAGCAAAGCATGGGCGGGCCGCGTCATGGACCGGATTTCCAGAACCTGCATCGCAACAAAAAAAGCCTGACCCTGAACCTGAAACACGCCGAAGGGATTGAGGTTTTCAACAAATTGGCAGAGACCGCCGATGTTGTTGTTGAAAACTATCGCCCCGACGTGAAAAACAGGCTGGGTATCGATTATGAAAGCCTGAAAGCCATCAACCCGCGGCTGGTCTATGCCAGCATTTCCGGCTTTGGCCAGGACGGACCCTATGTTGAGCGCCCGGGCGTTGACCAGATCGCGCAAGGTCTGGGCGGGCTGATGTCGATCACCGGCTTGCCGGGACAGGGTCCGGTGCGCGTTGGTATTCCCATCGCCGATCTGACAGCCGGGCTTTACTGCGCCATCGGTATTCTGACGGCATTGCTGGAACGTGAGATATCCGGCGAAGGTCAGTGGGTCCAGGCTTCATTGTTGCAGGCCCAGATATCGATGCTGGATTTCCAGGCAGCGCGCTGGTTGATGGACCAGGATGTGCCGGGCCAGGCCGGAAACAATCACCCGACGGCAATTCCCACGGGCGTTTTTCCGACATCGGATGGTCATATCAACATCGCTGCCGGTGGCGACAAGATGTTTCTGAGGCTGTGTGAGTCTCTCGGCAATTCAGCATTGGCCCAGGATGGCGATTACAGGGACGACAAGTCCCGCCTGACTAATCGTGATGCCCTGAACGACAGGATCAGCGAAATTACCAAAACCAGATCGTCTGCGGACTGGGTCGCCCATCTGAATGAAACAGGCGTGCCCTGCGGGCCGATCAATAACATCCGCGAAGTGTTTGAAGACCCGCAAGTCCGGCATATGGAGATGGCGGCACCCGTTCACCATGATCAACTGGGCGATATTGAAATCGTCGGACAGGGTGTCAAACTCAGTCGCACGCCGTTTCATATCCGATCGGCGACACCTGAACAGGGTCAACACAATGACGATATTCTGCTGGATTGCGGATATGACGAAACTGCTATTGCAGCGCTGCGCAAGAACGGTACGATCTAGGCGATTTTAAACAATATAACTCCCTGAGGAAAAATAATGACTGAGCGCGTACAACTGGATACTGAATTTCTGATTGGCGAAAAAGACGGGGCCGTAGGCCGTATGATTTTCAACAATCCGGATCAGCGCAATGCCGTCAAACTGGCCATGTGGGAAGCCATGTCTACTGTCATCGACGCATTTGAAGCCGACGACGACATCAAGGTTGTGGTTCTTCAGGGTGCTGGCGACAAGGCATTTATATCCGGCGCTGACATCTCGGAATTTGAACAAGTCCGCTCGACACCAGAGAACACCAAGAACTACGAAAACGCAGCCGATGGGGCCATGACCCGGTTGTCATCCTGCAAAAAACCAACCATCGCCATGATCCGTGGCTGGTGCATGGGTGGCGGTGCAGGTATCGCCGTTTCCTGTGACATTCGCATGGCCTCGGACGACAGCAAGTTTGGCGTTCCAGCGGCCAAGCTCGGCGTTGGTTATCGTGTACGCGGTATCGCCAAGCTGGTTGATGTTGTCGGGCCTTCATTTGCCAAGGAAATATTCTATACAGGCCGCCCTTTCGATGCGCAGGAAGCTGTGACAATGGGCCTGGTCAACCGCCTGTTTACACCTGAAGACCTGCAGGCTGGTGTTGATGATTACTGCCGGATTATTGCCGGTAACGCGCCGCTGACGGTTGCGTCGGTCAAGCAAATGGTCAATCAAATCGTCAAACCGGATGGGCCCATCGATTTTGATTATTGTGAACAACTGGTCGACGATTGCTTTGCCAGTGAAGACTATATCGAAGGGCGCACGGCTTTTATGGAAAAGCGCAAACCTGTATTCAAGGGACGGTAGGCCAATGAAATTTGCAGCAAATGACGGCGTAAATATCTATTTCGAGGATACCGGCGAAACCAGTGGTGACGCCATTATCTTCGCCCATGAATTTGCTGCAGAAGTTGAAACCTGGTATCCGCAATTCGAGGCGTTCACAAGCCAATATCGTTGTGTTGCTTTCAATGCGAGAGGCTGGCCACCGTCTGATGTGCCCGACGATCCCACCGCCTATTCCCAGGATCGCCAGGTCTCTGACATTATCGACTTGATGGACCACCTCGGCATCGCAAAAGCCCACATCGTTGGCCTTTCCATGGGTTCAACCACAACCTTGTTATTTGGTATCTCACACGCTGACCGCGCCTTGTCGTTGACCATTGCCAGCACGGGATATGGTGCCGTCGGTGGTGATCGTGCAACCTTCCATTCGGAAATCGCCACGGCGGCCGACAAGCTGGAGACCGAGGGCTGGGGTGTGGTGGCACCTGACTATGGCAACGGTCCCTTCCGCCGATCCTTTGCCATCAAGGAACCGCAGGCCCACGCTGCATTCCTGGCGAGATTGGCAAATCATTCCGGCGTCGGATCCGCCCGAACCATGCGGACAGTTCAGATGGTCCGTCCGGCATTTCCTGATATTGTGGATGATCTGCATGCCATGGACTTGCCGGTGTTATTGGTCGTCGGCGACGATGATGCACCGGCCATCGAGGGCACCCTTTACCTGAAAAAACATATCCCGACGGCAGGATTGTTCA
This sequence comes from Alphaproteobacteria bacterium, assembly GCA_018654745.1. Lineage (GTDB taxonomy): Bacteria > Pseudomonadota > Alphaproteobacteria > UBA2966 > UBA2966 > JABILA01. The sequence continues at coordinate 9,702 of JABILA010000068.1, read as the reverse complement.
TGGTGCCCCGATCCGGTCACATGTTGAACCTGGAAGAAACCGAAGCTTTTAATCTGGTGCTGGGGCGATTTCTTCGGTTTGCAGCAGATGGCACCTGGAACAAACTGGCCCCCGACCAGGACGCAGGTATGTTCTAGATGACAACTCTCAGGATTATCGATGCCCACCAGCATTTCTGGGACCTGAGTGCCTGTGATCTTCCATGGCTATCAGGGGAAGAAAATATTCCCTTCCGCTATGGCGACTACAGCGCCATCAAAAAGAATTTCCTGGTGTCCGATTATCGCGCCTGTGCGGCGAAGCAAAACATCGTCAACACTGTGCACATGGAAGCGGAATGGAACCCGGCCGACCCTGTTGCTGAAAGCCGGTGGCTGACGCGTCTGTCAGAGGCAGAGGGATTACCGGGCGCCATTGTCGCCCAGGCCTGGCTGGATCGTGAAGACGTCGCCGATATTCTGGCGGCACATGCGAACTTCCCGCTGGTCCGTGGTATCCGCCAAAAGCCGAAGGCGGCAGCAACACCGAATGACTACGTGCCGAATATGCCGGGCTCGATGATGGACCCGAAATTTCGTGCCGGATTTGCCTTGTTACAAGAGCATGGTCTGTCCTATGACTTGCAAACACCCTGGTGGCATCTACATGAGGCCGCCGAACTGGCAAATGAGTTCCCGGCAACACAAATCATCATCAATCATACCGGGCTGCCTGCCGATCGCAGCGAGGCCGGACTGAATGTTTGGCGCAACGCGATCAGGATTGCTGCCCAGCTTCCGAATATCGCCATCAAGATATCCGGCATCGGTGTCAAGGATCAGCCCTGGACAGTCGAGGCCAATGGACAAATTGTGCTGGACACTATCGAAGCTTTTGGTGCTGATCGATGCATGTTCGCCAGTAATTTCCCCGTCGATAGCGTGGTTGCCGACTTCGACACCATCTTCGATGGCTTCAAGACCATAACAAAGGACTTCAGCGATGAAGACCGGAACAAGATGTTCCATGACAACGCGGTCCGGATATACCGGCTTTAAACCATCTACATCGGTTCGTTGTCATAGATTTTCAGCACCGATATGGAATCGAGTTCGCTGTAGCCCTTGGCGATCAGCATGCGATACAGGCTGGCAGCCGTGTTTGACATGGGCACAGGCGTTTTGGTTTGCTGGGCCAGTTCAAGAACCATATCCAGATCTTTCATGACCTGGCGGGCATAGCCGGCGGGGCTGAAATCACGTTCAATCATCTTCGGAAAAAACCGCCGAAACATCGGGCTGTCCGCATAACCACCTGACAAGGCTTCAGGCACCATGGCGGGGTCTATGCCTGCATTTGTAGCCAGGGTCACGGCTTCTGCCATCAAGGCAAAGTTATTCAGCACCAGAACCTGGTTGACCATCTTGGTCACCTGCCCTGCCCCCAGTGGCCCCATGTGCGTGTTGTGTCCGAGGATATCCAGCACCGGTTTAACGATAGCAACATCCGCTTCGTCGCCACCTACCATAATGGCCAACTCACCGGTGCCCGCAGCAGGTGGACCACCGGATACTGGCGCATCAACCCAACCCATACCGGTTTCAGATTTGAGGCGTGCAGCCATATCCCGGGTTTTGTCGGCAATTGTCGTGGAGTGATCCAGAAAAATCTTGCCGTCTGCGCCACCCTCAGCAATCCCGTTTGGCCCGAACATGGCTTCGGTCAAAGCCGGTGTGGTGATGACACAGGCCAATACAATATCGCTGGCTTCAGCGACGGCGCGCGGGCTGTCAGCGGCGGTAATACCTTTGGCAACAGCGGCCTCAACTTTTTCGGACACAGGATCGAACCCGGTGACTTCGTATCCATTTTCCATCAGTCGATGACACATCTGTGACCCCATCAGACCGAGTCCCAGATAGCCAAGTTTAGGTTTGCCTGTAGTTGTCATGATATCCCCTGAATTTGATTGCGGTCGCCTTGCAGCAAGTCACAATGATCATAGAGCAGGTATCCCTTTGGGATAAAGGCTGGAACATGGTCGCCAGATAGCTTACCTGTTAATCAACAGGGATACGTTCAAAACCGGGGGGAACGATTGAATGCACTTTAACGACCAGATGCTGCCCCTGGCCGTCGTTATTCTTGTTGCCCTGATTACAGGCGCAGCCCTGACCCGGTTACGCCAACCTGCACTTGTCGGATATTTGCTCACCGGTCTGATTTTGGGCCCCAGCGGTTTCGCCCTGGTCGAAACGCGCGAATATGTTTCCTTTCTGGCTGACCTTGGCGTTTTGCTACTACTGTTTTTTGTGGGCATGGAACTCAGCCTGCGCAGCTTTCGCGCTATCTGGAAAATCGCGGTTGCGACATCGATACTGCAGGCGGCCATAGCTGTATTTCTGATGTGGGTGTTGTCTCATCTATTCGGCTGGTCCAACGGTGCCGCCGTATTGCTGGGATTTGTCATTGCACTCAGCAGTACCGCCGTCGCCATCAAGATGCTTGAAGACATGAATTTGCTGCGTACCCAGCTGGGCCAGCTGACGGTTGCCATATTGATTGCACAAGACCTGGCGATTATTCCGATGATGCTGATCCTTGGGCACATAGCAGGCGATGGTGACGTCAGTACCTTGGCTGGCATCGGCAAGGTTGCCATTTCCGCGCTGGTTCTGGCGGCACTTGTATCGATCCTCAGCCGCCGGGCCAAGATCAACCTCCCCTTTGCCAAGTCCGTCGCGCGATCACCCGAGCTGCGTCCCCTGTATGGCACGGCAGTTTGTTTTGGTGCAGCAACCATGACCGGCTTGCTTGGCTTGTCGACCGTTTACGGTGCTTTTCTGGCGGGTCTTCTGGTCGGCAACAGCCGCATGCGAGGCGTAATCCGACGCGGCGTGCAGCCATTGCAGAACATATTGGTAATGGTTTTCTTTGTTTCTATCGGTTTGTTGATCGACCTGACATATGTAAGTGACCACCTTCTGGAAGTTATTTTGATTTTGCTGATCGTCACAGTTGGCAAGTCCGCGATTAACATTGGAATCCTGATGATATTGCGTGAGCCCTGGCCCCATGCCCTGATCTCCGGTCTGATGCTGGCACAGGTTGGTGAGTTTTCGTTTGTGTTGGGGGCTCTGGGCCGACAAATGGAATTGATCAGTCCGGACGATTTTCAGCTCGTCATCACGGTTACGGCATTCAGTCTGATTATCAGTCCGCTATGGCTTGTGGCCGCACGGCGTTTGTTGCGAATTGCCCTGACCAGAACCGGAGACATCAAAAGTGTCTTCGAGATGTTTAAAAGCGGGGGCTGGCAAGCTTTTTGGCGAGCCGCCTACGGGCGACAGCTGCCACCTGAATTGACCTACCGTTTATTTGGCAAGCCGCGCCTGACAATCAAGCCTCAGAAAGGCGGCTGGCGTGCCCGTACAATAGCACCAGCAGATCCGCCAGCTGATACAGATTCGGACGAGGAAAACGATATCGAAGATCAGGACGCGGAAAGCGATTCTCGTAAAAGCGACATCTGATCTTCAACAGAAACATCAAGCTCTGACGTCAACTCAAGATCACGGTCTTCGTATACGTCCTGTCCGGCGTGGGTCAATTGCCATTGCGCGACAACTTGATCACGCTTGAGGATCAGTTCCGTAATCTGGGGCTGAAATAGTGCGACCATGCCGGTCAACCACCTGTTCACAGGCCAGGATGGAAATGCATGGTCTATGCAAAATCGATCCAGCATGGCGATAACATCATCCGCCTTGTACCAACACTCCGCCGTTACCCAGCGATTGGTCGTGAACAGGCCAATAGGAAAGCCAAAATCATCCATCGATATTGCGATAAGGTGACAAAGGGCATCATTACCGCGCGGCCATTTTTCCTTACCCTTGTACGGCACTGGTTTCGTTCCCTTGATCATGCCCTTCTTTCTCAGGAACAAGTGAAAGTGCCCGTGCTCACCCTCGCGATGATTATGATAATAGTACTGGCCGTGCGTTTCCGGATCATAAACGTCAGCGTCCGGATAGTGATTCCATTCGTAAAACGTACCCTGATCTTTCAATATCTCACCGACGATGTTCAGTCCGCCTTTATTCATAACGCGGTAGCATTCCAGAATATCCTCACCAGCGGCAAGCATTTTTTGGCGGCGTTCCAATGGAAGTGATTTCAAATCTATGGTCATGGTCTCAACACTATTGATGTCACTGAAAATTGTGAAGGGATGTACAGGTCATATCAGCGACTTTGATTGACCAGGCGAAAACCGATCAGAATATGTTTCAAATCAGCAGGTCGTGCGTGTCGGGCTGCAGGTCGACAAACACCGCATCCCTTGTCGTCCCACGAACCACCTTTGACGATAAAATGTTTCCGACCCGATCGTGTTGCTGTCCATTCAAATACCTGTCCCGCTACATCCAGCATGCCGGCAGGACTGGCACCTTCTGGAAAACTGCCAACTGGCATCGTATCAAATGGACCACGATCAGCCGAGTTCAACAAACTCGCATCAAAAATATCTCCCCAGGGAAAACGTGATCCGTCAGACCCTCTTGCCGCTTTTTCCCACTCGGCTTCTGTCGGCAATCTCCAAAGGCTTTTGGTTTGTCGCCCAAGCCACAGGGCATAGGCCTTTGCGTCGGCGTGACTGATCAGAACGACAGGATGGTCTTCCCGGCCAGCAGGCGGCTTGCCATCAACCCATGCAAATCGCCGGGTCGCCGGATAGGCGTGGATGAGGCCGTAGCTTTTCCAGGTTAGTTCATCGATATCCGGTGCCGGATGGCCGGTGTCTCGAACGAAATCTGCATATTGGGCGTTTGTCACCGGCGTCCTGGTAATGGAAAAGGCGCCGAGTTGGGCGCGCTGTCGATGGCGCTCGCTGTCATACCAGCCTTGCTGCCGGGTAACCCGGTGGCCATACGCCTGTTCGTCCAGCCTGTATGCCGCTTCGCGTTCCACTTTGTCAGAACCAAATACATATGAGCCGGACGGAATGTTCACAATTCCGGGAACCCCCGTAACCTCAATCGCCAATGATGATCGCGGCAAAATAAATGCTGCGGCAAATCCAATGGCAATCACAAACATGATGGTCGGCAATTTGTAACTTGTTATCTGCACAGGTTCTTCTGCCCTTTCCGTTCGCTGAATTTCATTTCAGTTCTCCATTTGGTGTGGCTTCTCGAATTGTCACATCACCTGAGATGACGAACGCTCACAAACACTTGAGGTGATGTTATTCGGCATCGCCTGCGAAAGCTCATAGTTTGTTTACGTCACCCGCTACTGATACCTGGTCTTATTCCAGTCACAGAATAAAACCAGTCGAAATTACCAAACTCAAACACTCCATGAAGGACACATTACAATGAAACCGTTAAAAAACCGGCTCCTCTCCTCAACAATGCTCCCCCTGATGTTGGGCCCTCTGATGTTGGGTCTCGGGATTGCGACCGTCGGGACTGTAGTGGCTCCTACACCGACCTTTGCAGCCTGTTCAGCAAAGAACCCTTGCAAAGCCAATCCTTGCGCTGCCAAAAACCCATGTGCTGCCAAGAACCCATGCGCACTGAAAAAGAAAGTTGGCTGTAATCCTTGCGCTGCCAAAAATCCTTGTGCTGCGAAAAACCCTTGCGCCGCAAAAAAGAGCTGAGGAAAAACTAGATGCAACCACTTAAAAGCAAACTCCTCGCCTCCTCTGTCATGCCTTTCATGATCAAGGTCGGCGTCGCGTCCATGGCTACGGTTGCATTGCCAACCGCACTTTTGGCGGCCTGTGCCCCCAAAAGTGCGTGTTCGGCAAATCCGTGCGCTGTAAAAAAATCCGCCTGCAATCCCTGTAGTGCAAAAAATCCATGCGCAGCGAAAAATCCATGCGCCGCAAAAAACCCTTGTGCTGCTAAAAATCCATGCGCGGCCAAAGCTTGTAATCCTTGCGCCGCAAAAAATCCATGCGGGCCCTGTGCGGCCAAATCGGCATCCATGGAACAATGTGCTGTTCCACGCTTGAAGATGGCCATGGCTAATCCATGTGCAGCCAAAAACCCTTGCGCGCCAAAAGGCTGCAATCCATGCGCAGCCAAGGCCTGTAACCCCTGTGCAGCGAAGAATCCATGTGCTGCGAAAAACCCATGTGCAGCTAAAAACCCATGTGCAGCTAAAAACCCATGTGCGGCTAAAAACCCATGCGCTGCCAAAGCCTGCAATCCCTGCGTAGCCAAGGCCTGTAATCCCTGTGCTGCTAGGAACCCCTGTGCGGCAAAGAACCCATGTGCTGCCAAAAATCCATGTGCGGCAAATCCGTGTGCAGCCAATCCCTGCGCCGCGCAAGCCGCAGCTGAACTTCAGGGTCAGGAGGCATCTATCGCCTATGACTGCCTGAAAGCATCCATGCAGGCCAGCTATGCCAAGTCAGGCGACAGTGTCGCCAAGGCTTATCCAAACTGGGTGAATTACGCAACGATGCCCTACCAGTCTGCAACCCACGGCGATCGTTATGCCAATAATTATGCGAATGCTGTGGCAAAGTCGTATGGCAAATACGAAAATTCCGGGAAAATGCCGGTGGGTGCTATTTTGGCCAAAGACAGCTTCATGGCGCATCCAGGCGGTCAGGTATCACCAGGCCCCTTGTTTGTCATGCAAAAGATGGCGGCAGGGTTTAACAAGCCGAGTGGTGACTGGCGCTATTCCATGGTCATGCCTAATGGCTCTGTTTTTGGCGTTACCAACGGCAAAGGCTCTGGAAATGTTGCGTTCTGTATAGAATGCCATGCTTCCGTGGATGATCAGGATCATATGTTCTATTTACCCGAAGAAGTCAGACGTTAAAAAACCGGCTACGAGCAAGCACGGCCCTGTTTTTCACGACAGGGCCGTGTTTTTTTGTATTCAGCCCTGTTTTTGTCGACCAGTATCTGACCTCTGGACTGCGAAATTCTGATTTCACTTGATCAAAGTCACGCGACTTACAATTAACTCTGGATTATGTTATCTACGCGCCCGCAAGACGTTTGGGGAGACTCGTTATTGCAAAATGTCCGGTGTTGGTCTTGAATCAACACTTATCAATATGAATTAGTATCCGGGACCACCCACAGGAGAATATCGAATGTCGTTTAAGAATGTTTTGGGCGTAACTGCCGCTTGTCTTATTGCTCTTTCCAGCGCCTCTGCTCTGGCCGCGGGAGACCTGAAAAAAGGCAAAAAAGTCTTCAATAAATGTAAAGCCTGCCACACACTTAAAGCCGGTGGCAAGCACAAGGTTGGGCCAAATCTCGCAGGTATCATGGGCCGCAAGGCAGGTACAGCAGATGGCTATAAAAAGTATTCCAAATCCATGAAAGCATCCGGCATTGTCTGGGACGAAAAAACCATGGACGAATTCCTGAAAAAACCAAAGAAAATGGTCAAGAAAACCAAAATGGGTTTTGCCGGTCTGAAGAAAGAAAAGCAGCGTGCGAACGTAATCGCTTATATTATCGACAAAACAAAATAGCGATCTGAATTTCAGGCAGGATGGTCCCAAGCTGTTGCCAGGTAACAGTTTCTGATCATCCGGCCTGAATTTTCGCGAAATTGTGACTATCTAAGCATCCCAATAGAGTTGACGGCAGTGCCATAAATACTGAGACTATGGGCAGTATGACTTGACTGTCGGACGGTTACGTCCGGTTTTTGTTAAACGAGTGGTTCACTGCTTTTGAGGGGGAAACCTGAGCCAGTATCTTCAGGGGTCTATTGTGATCGATTTCCGCAACGGAAGTTATTTTAGTCGCTATCCAGTCAGGGGTTTATCTGGGTTGCATATGAATTTAGCCAGAAGTTTTTCGAAGTCACATTCGACACCAGATGTGTCCACCCAATCCATACTTCACAAAAACGCGGTGAGTGATTTGCTGACCGTTGAGTCGTTGAACGCGGTTCGATGACAGATTTTGTACGCATACTGGTCGGTTCTGCCTCACCGGAAAATCGATCTGCCGTGGATGATCTACTGGCAGAGACTGGTCTGAACACCAAAGTTCATCACCTTGAAGAGCTCAATCTTGCAATTGCGGCATTGAGTGGCGGGGATTATGACTGCGCGTTGTTCGACACCCGGCTACAAACCGCCGAAAACCCCGATATTTTGGCTGAACTGAAAACGGCTGATATCCGCACGCCGATTATTTTGCTTTCGGACAATAGCGACGACTTCCCTGATATCGAGGCTATGATAGCGCGAGGCGTCGTGGATTGCATAGATCTGGGTTCTGTATCTGCTGTCAGCCTGACGTTGACGATAACCGGTTCTGCCAGGATTGCGCAGGCCGAGCGCCATAGTGCTGATTCAACCGCAAAACTGACGCGCCAAACTCTTTATGACAATTTGAGCGAACTTCCAAACCGCGAGTTGTTCTTTGATCGCCTGAATCAGGTTATCGCCCTGGCGAAACGGGAACAGCGGCAAATCGCTGTCCTGACGATGGATCTGAACGGCTTCAAACAGGTTAATGCGTCGCTTGGACACAATGTCGGCGACAAACTTTTGCAGGTCGTCGCCAGCCGAATTCGTGAAGTTGCGCGGGATTCTGACACCGTTGCCCGCTTGGGCGGCGATGAATTCGCGCAAGTCATGCCCACAGGTGCGACTGTCGCCGGTGCCATTCGCGCAGCTGAGAAAGCAATTGAAGTGTTACGCGCACCAATTGACGTTGACGGGCACCATCTGGCAACCGGCATAAGCATTGGTATTGCCGTGTTTCCTCTGCACGGTGAAGACAGTGCAACATTGATGCGCCACGCAGACAGTGCCATGTATTCAGCCAAGCGGAATGCAACCGGATATGCTGTGCACAGCGGTAACGGCGAGGAAGCCGATGAAGGTGCGCACGTACACAAGCTCTCATTGTCAGGCGATTTACGCCATGCCATCGAGCAACAGCAACTGTCGCTGAACTACCAACCCAAGATCGCTTTCGAAACGTCGACGCTCTCCGGCGCCGAGGCGTTGTTACGCTGGAACCACCCGGTTCATGGATTTGTCTCGCCGGAAATTTTTATCCCGTTGGCCGAACAAACCGGCATCATTGAACAGCTGACGAACTGGGTGCTGGACGCCGCCCTCAAGCAACATGCAGAGTGGTCGCGAAAAGGGATGTTTGTGCCCATCGCCGTGAACCTTTCGCCTGTGACACTCCATGAACAGGATTTTGCCAACCAGGTTCAAAGATTACTGCAGAAATGGGACGTTCCATCAAAAGGCCTGACCCTGGAAATCACAGAAAGCGCCATTATGTCCGATGTGGCGCGTGCAACCGAAACCGTTAACCAGCTGCACAAGATGGGTCTGAAGATCTCAATTGATGATTTTGGTACGGGCTACACGTCCCTGTCCTACATCCGCCGCCTGCCGGTTTCCGAAATCAAGGTCGACAAGTCCTTCGTGCTGAATATGCGGGAAGTAAACGACGACGCGGTAATCGTGCGCTCAATTGTTGAACTGGGTCACAACCTCGGACTGGCTGTTGTCGCCGAAGGTATTGAAGATCAGGAAACCTGGGATTTACTGAGCAATTTGCGCTGCAATCGAGGGTGTTCAGAATTCCGTGTCACTGGCATAGTTTAAATATCCAACACGTCGTCTAATCTGCCTTCAAAATAGATTGAGAGTTGGGACAATGTCAAATTCCAGTTTTGCAGTGGCATCGTCCATTTTTGGGAAGC
>JABILA010000057.1 GCA_018654745.1 Alphaproteobacteria bacterium | reverse complement strand
GTAAGTCAGGCTGTCGACAGCAGAGCGAAACGCACTGGAATTCCATTCCTTGAATGTGAGGGATTATGGCTCTGGTACGCGTTTCCGACATTCATTCAGGTGCTTTGTTTATGTCTCTTCCTGGCTATCAACGGCTGTTTCCGCCATCGCTGCTTTGCTTCCGCTCTGGATGGTAAAACGGACATGTTTTGGCAGAATGTCCTTTAAGCAGGGTAGGATTTACTACGAGGCCATGTCCACCTCAGAAGCCGGGGGATAACCTTTCATAGACACGATTTTTGACGAGGCCTGAGTAACGTTTCAGGTATCCGTCTCGATTGGTGGCTCGGTTTTTAATACGCGGACGGATGTCAGAAAAACAACTGTGCACAAGGCCATGACAGCGGCTGAGAGTGCGGGCAGGCTCTCGTAGCCCCAATAGACAGAAGCCGTCCGCGAAACCCACGACCCCACTGACATGCCCAGATAGACGGCGGCCGCGTTCAGAGCCAGCAGCAGGCTGCGCTGCTCCACTGAAATATTTGCAATCCTCTGCTGCTGGGGCGTGTGGAATATCATGCTCATGATGGCCCAGAAACACAGGATGAAAAATCCTGTGACGAGGGAAGCGCCTGCAACCAGGACAAGCAGAAACGCGATGATCGAGCCAATCAAGCTGATCAGAATTATTCTGTCGACCCCAAAACGGTCGCTCAAGCGCCCGGCCAGAATATTGCCGAAAACACCACAAGTTCCGAACACCAGCAGCAAAAGGAAAACCTGATCAGCGGCAATACCAAATTTGTGAATAACGAAGGGGGCAAACAAGGCGTAGGTGCAAAATAGCGATGCCATTTGCAGAAAGGTCGTAAAAATAACAAGGCCGGAACGTTTGCCGGTCAGGGCAGATAACAGGTGAGCGGGTGACGTGGCCGAACCCACACTGCGGTCCCGCACGAACAACAGTATTGTCATCAGCGACACCAGAGCCAGGAGGGCGATCAGGGCCATGACTGTTCGCCAGCCAACGGCACTGCCAAGGAAGCCAGACATCGGTAACCCTCTCCTTTTGCAAGGAGCGGTGTCAGATCAGGTCGAAACTACTTCAAATGAGGACTAGGCCTGTTCATATTTGGATGTCTTCAAATCTCGGCCACATATTCTTTGTGTAGCGATTTGACTTTTCACGACGTCGAATACATTTCAATTAACAGAAGTCTTCGGGGGACCTGCAGAGCCACTTCGCACAATGCGTTACCCCCGTCTTGTGCGGAGTGGTCCTGCCCAATTGTTGCTGAACCGGCGATAATCTGCGGCATAACAGTCTTTCAATCTCAAGAAGCTGTTTTCAAACAACCAGTTTCAGATCAATCAGGTGGTGCGACATCTGGACACATTCCAAACTGGATTGGCTGGCTATATATATGTTGTTACAGGGTTGATGCGCTGATTTCCTCCCCCGAATTACAGCGCGCCTCCCCGACCCTGAACTACTGGCAAGATATTGCTTCACCAATGTCTCGCCTTTTTTTTTCCGGCTTGCGTTGTGCTTCTATAGTTTCTCCAGCCCCGATCCATCAGCACATTGAAGGAGTGCAGATATGGCGATAGATGACGAACTCACCAAGAACACTCGATTTCTGAAAGAACTCGAGCACAATATACGGGTTACAAACAACCGGGTCATCCATCAGAAAGTGGAGCCAATCACTGCTGAACGAATGTTGAGTTTTGCCGACGCTGTTGCAAACCTTCGGGCGGAATATGTTCAGGAAGCGTTTGTATTTGCAGATATGGAGCAAGGAGATGGCTCTGGAGCTGCCGATATCGATAAGCTGGACACCTGCCGTCGGCGATTTGAAGTTGCCAGAGACGCGTTCATAGCCCTTCAGCGGGCAATCGAACTAGGCTACGTAACGGTTAACGTCGAATAACAGGGAATGATTTGATGCAATGCTGATTTATCAGGCTTGATCCCAACGTCTGCATCTCAACTATCCCCACGGTCCTTTTCTGAACCGCCTGCGCCTCACAGTTCGTGAGGGCCTGCCTCCTGAACTTTGGGCAAGTTCCTGAAGGGCCGCAATCCTGTTTGAGGTCGCGGGGTGGGTAGAAAAAAGGCTGTCACGTTTGTTGGCGTGCAGCGGGTTGATAATAAACATGTGAGCCGTTTCCGGATGGGCTTCGGCAACCCTGTTATCAATACGCAGACTGACCTGTTCAATCTTTTGCAGTGCGGATGCCAGTGCCAGTGGGTTACCCGATATCTCAGCACCTGTGCGGTCAGCAACATATTCATTTCCCCGGCTGATTGCCATCTGGACCACCATGGCCGCCAGTGGGGACAGGATTGCGACCCGTATAACCCCTACAATTCCCAATGGATTGTTCCTGCTCCCTCCGAAGAACATTGCGAAGTTGGCCAACATGCCGATTGCACCGGCCAGTGTTGCCGTAATTGTCATGGTCAGCGTGTCCCGGTTCATCACGTGAGCCAGTTCGTGTGCCATCACTCCTTCTAGCTCTTCCCTGCTTAGCATCCGCATCAATCCAGTCGTCGCTGCTACAGCTGCATTTTCGGGACTGCGACCAGTAGCGAAGGCGTTTGGCTGGTCGTTTTCCATAATATATACCCGTGGCATGGGCAGCCCGGCCCGGCCTGCCAGTCGCTTAACAATGCCAACAAACTCCGGGGCTGTCCGGGCATCAACTTCCTTCGCACCGTATTGGGACAGCACCATCTTGTCCGAGTTCCAGTACGCGAAGAAATTCATCCCACCTGCGACCAAGAGAGCCATCAGCATCCCGGCTTCTCCTGCCAGCAGGTAGCCTATTGCAAGGAACAGTCCGGTCATTGCGGCCAGCATGATGGCGGTACGGGCGTAATTCACGATCTTTCCTTTCTGCTGTCACCGTGTTTGCTGACGTATCCAGTCCGTTATTTGTGGGGCGGGCATGGCTCCAGCCTGTCGGGCTACTTCTTTGCCATTTTTGAAAACAATCATGGTCGGTATGCTGCGGATATTGAAACGCGCAGCAATGTCCGGGGCAGCTTCCGTATCTAGTTTGGCAAGCCTTACTTCAGGCTCCATCACTTCCGCTGCCTTTGCATACGCAGGTGCCATCATTTTGCAGGGGCCACACCAGTCCGCCCAGAAATCAACAACAACCGGGATGTCCGAGCGACTGATGTGGCGGTCAAAACTTGAAGACGCTAATTCAACAGGGCGTCCATCAAACACAGGTTTTCTGCACTTGCCACATTTTGCTGCCGTCGCATCCTTTTCGTCGGGAAGACGATTTATTGCGGGGCAACTACCACATACTACATGTTTCATTTACAGACACCTCATGAAAGAGCTTCAGCTTCCAGATTGGTATCTCTAGTGAATTTTCAACCACTTCCTCAGGCTTTTCGACAATTAGCGGAATGGGGATTTAGGACGAATTTGTGTCAAATCCAATTCGATAGTTCTTGATAATCAGTGAAACATATCTATATCAGTAATTGCTAATATGAAGTGTTCCGAGGAACGCATATATCCTCTGAGAATGAGGTGTTATGCAGAAATTTGAACGATCTTCAATTTGGTAGTTTAGTAACAGGGCAATAGCGTAATATCTCCCCAAGAATATACGCCTCCCCAAGCCCTGATTTGGTACAAGGCGAGATGCTGCCCCCCAGCATCTCGCTTTTTCTTTGCTTTAACCCGTTGCGACTAGACGCAACGACGGGAGGCCCCCTCAGGGATAATTCCTGTGACAGCTATCCCAGCGCCCCGGAAAACGCTGTGACAGCCTGTATGAGCTGCCACAGCGTCTTGTCAGGCGCAGCTAGTCCCAGACCTCCCTTGCGATGGCCATCAGCTCAGAGACGGACAGGCAACCGGCAGTGTTGATCCAGTGGAACTCGTCGAGATAGCTGTCTTCTTCCTCCGATTTCCAATACTCAAGAAGAAGGTGAACCGCCGCCTGATGATGGCTGATGCCTTTTCTGGGTACGCAACCGACATCAGCCCATTCCCACTTGCCCCAGTTATCATCCCAGTACTGGCTGAGAAGGACCCAGTGTCTGCGGCCCCGATGCAGGTAGTAGGCATCGAGGCGATTGTGCATCGGCGACCACGCCCACTCCACTTGAGCAAGGTAGGCTGCTGACTTCGGCTTACCCTTGCCACGGGCATTTTCAGGAACAGAGCCGTAGCCGACGCTGAAGTCAAATGGATCAGGCCGTTCAACAAGATCAACAACCTCGTGGATGCGCTGTTGTGGAAGCTGGTCCGGCGACATCGGTATCACTGGTATTTGGGTCATGATCCGTCTCCATCTTCTTCAGGCTCTGCAGGACGTTCTTCATCATCGTCAGCAAATGACGCGAGGGTATCGAGCATACCGCCCAGCGAAAGACCGGTTGGAGTTACGACCGGTCTGTTTTGCTTGCGGACAGAGAATGTCTCCAGCCCACCAGAGAACATCGGGTCATCCGGCGGAACCAATCCTCGTGATATGATTTTGACCATCAGGAAGCTCCATCGTTGAGGTAATCACTGGCAAACGCTTCCAGTTCAAACGGCCAGATTTCGACTGCTACGGTGAACGCTCCTTCGATTTGTGCGTCGCTCACCTTTGCAGGAACGCCACCGTTGTTTTTGATGGCGGCCTCCAGCCCGGTCGCGAAGCCCGACCACCTTGGTGGTGAGCTGACGACGCGCTCAAATGTTTCAGGGCCTAGCAGGTTTTGGCAACGGACAAACAAGGCGTCCAGCTCTGCGGGATTATAGTTAGACATAGGTCTTCTCCTCTTTAGCGGCTTTGGCGATATGCCGGGGGCGCAATCCAGATCAAATCTCCCCGATCCATGAGGCGGATCAGTCCATGGATAGAAGGTGTATTCAGTTTCAGTCGCCGTCTTGTTTCAGCATACGCTTCACCATCAGCTCGGCCTCGAACTTGTTGTTGAACGCCTCGGCCATTGCATCGGCAACGCCCTGCATCGGGTGATCGCCATCGGCAACGGACTTGGCTACACAGTTGTGAAAGGCATGACTGGAACGCCACTTCTGATCCGGGGTCATGTTGTCAATGATCTCGGTCAGCGGTGTAGCTTTTCGCTGGATACCCTCAATCAGTTCGTCGTCAGTATTTCGTGTAGACATAAAAATCCTCCTGCGTTGTGAACGAGGAGGCTGACGATCTGAATGGCTGTGGACCCTTTAGTTGCCGTCCCCGGCCACATCTCCCTCGCGGGACACCACCTTGCCGGGTTGGCAGGTTGGTGAGGGCGTCAGCCCTCTCTTGATGTGCGTTTATTGTAGCCTGAAAGCGATGATGACGCCAGCGGCAACGGAATATTGCCGACGTCCGTTCTGCGGGGTAAAGCGGTCGTGCCGCACCACCAACCATAAAGTCGGATGCTAACCCGGTGCAGGCATGTATGGGCTGTGGTGCACTTGGATCCTCGGGGCGACACTACCAAACCAATGCATCCCCGAGGTGAGGCCGTACGAAACTCTACAGCCCTGAGAAATCCTTTTTGTCTTTCATGGCACGCTTAACCATCTTGCCGAAGGCTTTGTCACGCGAACGACGTTCCACAAGGCTTTCATTATTGTAGGTCTCTTCCGCGACCAATTTGCGCCAGCGTTTAAGTCGTTCCGTGTCCAGCACAGCAGCCTCGACTGCCGCCGTCACGGCGCAGCCCGGCTCGGATCCGTGTTGGCAGGTTGAATACCGGCAGGACTGAGCATATTCGACGATGTCTGAGAAAACTTCATCCAATCCACTAGCCACATCGGTTAATTGCATCTCTCGCATACCCGGAGTATCGATCAACCACCCGCCTGATGGCATACGGTGTAAGGCACGACCCGTAGTGGTGTGGCGCCCTTTGGCATCATCTTCACGAATGTCTTGGGTCGCAATATCCGCATGTCCCATCAGTGTGTTAATCATCGTAGATTTCCCTACGCCAGATGATCCCATCAGTGCGACGGTCTGGTCGTTTGCACACCATGGTACAAGACGTCCCACCTCTGTCGGATCAAGCGCATTTACGGTTTCAACAATATGCACCGATGGCAAAGTGTAGGCTTGATCGGCGAACACTTTGGGGTCGTCACATAAGTCGGTCTTGGTCAAAACGATGACCGGCATGACCTCCGCCTCTGAAGCCAGAGCCAAATAGCGTTCTAACCGGGCAATATTGAAGTCTTGATTGCACGAAGTAACGATTAACAGTGTGTCCACATTCGCGGCAATCAATTGCACGTCCCGGCCCGTCCCCGCTGCCCGGCGTTTGAACAGGCTACGCCGCTGTAACAAGCGTCTGGGCCGCAGGGTCTCGTTGTTCACGATAAGCCAATCGCCCACGGTGGCACTTGTTTCGGCGTCATCGGGAACGCTGCGGAATGGAGGAATGGTCGTATCCACCCCCGGCCCGTAAACGTGAATTGCGCCCCGATGCACGGCCATCACACGCACCGGCAGGCCGTGCTCGAAATCATCCGTTTCCAGTTGGGATGTAAAAAAGG
>JABILA010000090.1 GCA_018654745.1 Alphaproteobacteria bacterium | reverse complement strand
TCTGTTCTGCGCTACTGACTTATAGTAGTACTCTGCCAATTCCTCATATAGAACAGTCCTTCGTTTCCGCACGGTAAGTTCATCCATCGCTGATTTCACAACTCACAGTCCCCTGTACGTCATAATTCCCAGTTATCACTTCATTTGATCTTCCTTCTCGGGTTTGCGCCTTTGATGGCGGCTTGCAGTTTTGTGTCTGAGACGTGGGTGTAGATTTCAGTTGTGGAGATGCTGGCGTGGCCGAGCAATTTCTGGACGAAACGGATGTCGACGCCGTTCTCCAGCAGCTGAGTGGCCGCTGTGTGGCGCAGCATGTGGGGGGTAATCGGGCGGGGCAGGTCCAGGGTGTCGACGTGATTATGCAGGTGTTTGCGGATCTGGTTTGGCGTTATTGCGGTTCCGCGTTGAGTAACGAGAAGGTTTTGTGCCAATGGCGCGAAGGTTTGTCTGGTGCGTATGTACGCTCTTAATAGCGTGATGATTTCCTGATCAACCAGAAACACGCGGCGTTCCCGATTGCCCTTGCCTCTGATCCTGATCGTGCCTGCCAGCAGATCAAGATCATCGATATGGATCGCACAAAGCTCACCGACCCGAATGCCGGTTGTAAACAGAAGTTCCAGCGCCAGTCTCAGGGAACTATCGTCAAAGGTGGCGTCTTCAGGCCTGTTGGATTGCGCGCGACCAAACAGGGTTTTCAGTTCCGTGTCAGTCAGGTTCCGGGGTAACCGCCTTGGCAATTGAACCGTGGCGCGAAATTTATGAAAAGGATTTTCGGAGAGCCGTTCTTCTTCTTCCAGCCACCTGAACAATACTTTCAGGCAGGCGACCCGGCGTTTGATACTGGCGGGGGCAAGTTCGCGATCCCGCAAACAGGACATCCAGCCCGTCACCGCTTCCCTCGTGTAGATGTTGTCACAGCCTGTGCGATGGGCCCATTGCTGGATGTCGGCCAGGTCCTGGCGGTAGGCGCGCAATGTGTGGTCCGACAGCCCTTTGGTGCGGCAATGCCGAAGGAATTCTGATTTAACCGTATCTGACAACAACAACTGTACCCCGTAAAACTGTCAGGCGGCACCCTGTCCGATATTTGGTGAAAATGCAAAATTATCAATAACTTCAAAATCTTACGTATACGGAAATGATCAAAATTGCCCGTATTGGTAGCGTGACAACTTTTGGGCATAGTATTGTTGGTTTGTTTTGATAATTATCTACTTCAGGCAGGTCCACGGCTTGCAACATTTGTGTTCCAGGTCACACTGCATCTTCAAAGTATGTTTCCATACTTGTTTCCACACATGTATCTACACTGGGGCAACGATTGAGTACTGAAAAGAATGTGGCCTTTGGCCGGGGCGACACCCTGGTGCTTGCCGTTGCTGTCATATGGGGTGTGAACTTCCCGGTGGCCAAACAGGTACTGGGTGTGCTTGACCCCATCGCCTTTTCCTCCGTCAGATATTTCAGCGGTGCGTTGGTGTTGTTGACAGTCCTGGCTTTGCGGGGCGAGCGCGTGGCCATCAGCTGGAAAGAATTCTGGCCCCTGGCCGGGCTTGGCTTTCTGGGGATTACAATCTTTCAGGGCCTCTGGGCCTATGGCCTGGACCTGACAACCGCGCCCAAAGCCGCCGTGCTGGTCTCTACGGCACCAGTGTTTGGCGCTATTCTGGCTGTTTTTCAGGGCAACAGACCTTCGCTGCAGGCGTGGGCCGGGATCGTCCTGTCTTTTCTGGCTGTCTCTGTTGTCATCAACGGCAGCATCACGGAATTCAACCTGGGTGGCGGCACCATTTGGGGTGATTTGCTGATGCTGGCGGGGTCCGCTGTCTGGGCCGTTTATACGGGACTGGCAGCAAAACCGGTGCAGAAATATGGTGCCCTGAAAGTCATGGCCTGGGGCATGTTGTCGGGATCGCTGGTCCTGACAGCAATTGCAGCGCCTGTCCTACCGTCCCAGCCGTGGGGCGAAATGACTACCGGATTGTGGCTGGGCACGGTGTTTTCAGCCGCCCTGGCTGCGGCTCTGGCTTTTGTCATGTGGTATGAAGGTGTGGCATTGCTCGGGGTCACCAGGGCCATGGTTTATTCCTATTTCATTCCGATTGTTGCCATTATTGTTTCTGTAGTTGCCTTTGGTGCGGACTTCAATCTGGTGCAGGTCATCGCATCACTTGTCGTATTGGCGGGTGTGCAGTTGACCCGATCAGGATAACTGATAACAATAGAAATATTATAGACCTATAAAATTTCTTCCTTAACGAAAGATGTTTCCATATGTCTGACGCCCAGGCGCTTGATGATCAAACTCGCACAGCCATCATGACGGCTGTTGATGAAGGCTTTGATGAACAAATTGATTTCACATCGGAGCTGGTGAAGTTCCCCTCCGTGCGCGGGGCGGAACAAACTGCGCAGGACTTCATGGCGCGTGAACTGGGTGCCCGTGGTTACGGCGTGGATCGCTGGAAGATCGAGCTGGATGATATTTCTCACTTGCCGGGCTTTTCGCCGGTGCATGTCAATTATGACAACGCCTACAACACAGTTGGCAGCTACCGCAGTGACAACCCCAAAGGCCATTCCCTGATTTTGAACGGCCATATCGATGTTGTGCCGGTGGGTCCCGCTGATATGTGGGCGCGGCCGCCGTTCGAGCCTTATGTGGAAGGCGACTGGCTTTATGGTCGCGGCAGTGGCGATATGAAGGCAGGTATCGCCGAATGTGTTTACGCCATGGATGCCCTGAAACGTCTGGGTTATGCCCCGGCGGGTGATGTCTATGTGCAGTCGGTAATTGAAGAAGAATGCACAGGCAACGGTGCGCTCGCCTGTTTACAACGCGGCTACAAGGCGGATGCCGCCCTGATCCCCGAGCCCCTGGGTGAGCAATTGGTTCGGGCGCAAATCGGTGTGATCTGGTTTCAGGTGAAATTGCGGGGACGCCCGGTACATGTGCTGGAAGCGGCTTCAGGTGCAAACGCCATTGAAGCCGCCTTTCCGATTATCCAGGCGCTGCACGAACTTGAGCACAAATGGAACAAGCCGGAAAACAAACATGAGGCCTATGCCCATGTCGATCATCCCATCAATCTGAATATCGGGCGCATCAATGGTGGCGACTGGCCTTCCAGCGTGCCGGCCTGGTGTACATTTGATGTGCGTGTCGCCATTTATCCGGATCAGGACCTGGACGATGCCCGACGCGAGATCGAAGACACCATACGTGGTGCGGCCCAGGGTGATCGCTTCCTCGCCAATAACCCGCCGGAAGTTCTCTATCATGGGTTTCTGGCGGAAGGATATGTTCTCAGCGGCGCTGATGAAGCCGAAGCAATCCTCAACCGCGCCCACAAGGTAGCCTATGGCGAAGACCTGACAGAACTGGCCACGACCGCCACAACGGACGCCCGGTTCTTTGGCCTTTATGCCGATACGCCCGGTCTGGTTTATGGACCCATCGCCGAAAATATCCATGGTTTCGATGAACGCGTTTCCCTGGAAAGTGTTCGCCGGAATACCCAGGCCATGGCGATGTTTATCGCCGAATGGTGTGGCCTCAACTCCGCCTGATTTCTACTCACCCCCACTTGCCCCCCAATGATAAACCGAGAGTGATCCCCATGTCTGATACATCATCCAGCGCTGCCAAAACCCCTCCCTTTCATGCTGAACATGTAGGCAGCTTGCTGCGTCCGAAAGAACTGACGGCGGCCTTCAAGGATCATCGCAACGGTGCCATCAATGATGATGAATTCACGGCAGTGCAGGATCAGGCCATTCGCGATGTCATCAAGTTACAGGAAGATGTTGGCCTGGACCTGGTCACAGACGGTGAATTCCGCCGCCCGTCTTATTGGGCACGATTTGTTGAACTGGTCGATGGCCTGTCGGTGCGTGAGGCCTCGTTCAAATTTCGCGATGATCATGGCCATGAGGTCGATTTCACGGCACCCCATGTGGATGGTCCTGTTCGTCGTTCACGATCTGTGGCAGGGGACGAATATGCCTTCACCCGCAGCGTGACTTCGAAAACCCCGAAGATCACTTTGCCATCACCGCCTTCCATGCATTTCTGGCGTCTGGGCGTCGGGATCGACGAAGGCCTCTATGACAACGACCAGGCCTTTTTTGATGACCTGGCCAAAGTCTATCGCGAGGAAATAGCGGCTCTGGCCGAGGCGGGTTGTAACTACGTCCAGCTGGATGATGTGCCCATCGCCATGTTGTGTGATCCCACTGTCAGGGCGAAAGCCGCTGAAATTGGTTATGATCCGGAGGCCCTGATGCAGGCCTATGTTGATCTGATGAACAGTTGTATCCGCGACAAACCCGAAGGCATGACGGTTGGCATGCATTTGTGTCGGGGAAATTTCAAGGGACACTATTTGTCCGAGGGCGGGTACGAAACCGTTGCAGAACTGTTGTTCCAGGGCATCAATGTTGACGCCTTTTTCCTTGAATATGATACCCCCCGGGCCGGTGATTTTGAGGCGCTGAAATATGTCCCCGACCACAAACGCGTTGTTCTGGGCCTGGTCAGTTCCAAAAATGCCACGCTGGAAAATACGGATGGCCTGAAATCGCGGATTAATGATGCGGCGAAATATGTTGATCTGGCGCGTTTGTCACTCAGTCCACAATGTGGTTTTGCCAGTACGGTTGCCGGAAACCCGGTTACGGTAGATGATGAGAAAGCAAAACTTGCAATGATCGTTGGCGTCGCCCGCGATGTCTGGGGATGACAGCCCTGAAGAGGGAGTAGCGAAAATGAAACTGAAAGGCAAAACGGCAATTGTGACCGGTGGTGGTACCGGCATCGGTGCCGCAACGGCCAGACAACTGGCTGCTGAAGGGGCCAATGTCGTAATCAACTATCGCTCCAGTGCGGATGCCGCCGAAGCGGCAGCCAAAGCCTGCCAGGCGGCGGGCGGTGATGCCATGACCATTAAGGGTGATGTGTCCGGTAATGACGACTGTCAGGCCATTGCAAAAGCTGCCCTGGATAAATGGGGTGGCATAGATTTGCTGGTCAACAATGCCGGAACCACGGTTGTTGTCGAACACCACAAACTTGATGATTTGCAGGCTGAGGATTTTCAGGCCCTGTATGCGACCAATGTTATCGGCCCGTACCAGATGTCCCGGGCCGTTATTCCCGCCATGCAAAAAGTCGGTGCCGGACGGATTGTAAACACATCATCCATTGCCGGGATCATGGGCAATGGATCGTCACTTGCCTATTCAGCCTCAAAAGGTGCGCTAAATACCCTGACCCTTGGATTGGCACGGGCATTTGCCCCTGAGATTACGGTCAATGCAGTTTGCCCGGGCCTCGTCATGAGTGAATGGTTCCGGGACTTCAAGGATGAACAGATCGACAAGGTCCAGGCTGCGTATGAAAAGGCGGTCCCCCTTGGCAAGGCCTGCACACCGGATGACATCGCAGATGCGATCATGTACTTGCTGACTACATCGGCGCCGGTCACGGGAGAACTGATGGTTATTGATGGGGGTGTCCGTCTTGGCCTGGCTTCACCAATTTCGAAAAACAAGAACTGACAATACGTATCAAGGGGCGAGCGGATGATCGATTTCTATACCTGGACCACGCCAAACGGGCGCAAGGTTTCCATCATGCTGGAAGAATGCGGGCTGGAATATACCACGCATGCCATCAACATCACCGAAGGCGATCAACGTGGCGATGCCTTTACGGCCATCTCGCCGAACCAGAAAATTCCGGCAATCCATGATCATGAAACCGGAATATCGCTGATGGAATCCGGTGCCATTTTGATGTACCTGGCGGAAAAAACCGGCAAATTCATGCCAACAGAAGAAAAGGCGCGCTGGCGCTGTATTGAATGGCTGATGTGGCAGATGGGAGGTGCCGGTCCCATGCTGGGTCAGGTTCATCACTTTGTGAAATTCAATCCCGACAAAAGTGAATATGCTTCTGAGCGATATCTGAATGAAGGCCGTCGTTTGTACGGTGTGCTCGACAGACGTCTTGCTGACAATGCCTATATGGCCGGTGACGATTACAGCATCGCGGACATGGCGACCTGGCCATGGATTTCACGCTTTGAATGGCAAACCATTGATCTCGGTGAATTTGAAAATGTCACGCGCTGGTACAAGGACATTGCTGCCCGCCCAGCCGTTCAGCGCGGCTATGACAGCCCGAAATATACGGCAGATATTCCCATGCCGTGACGTCAGGGCAAATATCACAGTGCCTCCAATTGAAGGCCCTTCAGGTTAGAGGCTTCAAGGATCTCCCAGGTCTCGGATTGGTGACTTTTGACCGCTTCCTGAAATTTGTACCAGTCAGATTGCTTGCGCTTTTTACTGTTCCGCCATGTATAAATATCACTGGCAGGATCAAATCGCGTCAACAACGAGTCGGACCTGTCGCGCAATCCACGCACTTGCTCGTTGACGACATCGTCAAACCATTGTTCAGGATCATATTTAACCAACCGGGAACTTCCGTAAGCTTCGGATTCGGACAATTCAATATATTTTGCAGTACGTTCGCCAGCCCAACTGTTTGACTGGTCCGTTTCCCCAATGGCCTTCTTCAAATCTCTGGTCAGGGCTTTTTTGCGTATGCCAAGTTCTTTGGCATCCATTTTGTTGTCGACAAAACGGGCCAGCTTTTCCAGAAGGTGAATGGATGCCGCCAGGAACCGCGCCTTGTTGTCGACACGTTCCTCTATCAGACGTTGATCACGCCAAACCAGACCTGGCCAGTCCGGGTGGTGACGTGCATCTGCGTGACCGATGTTCGGTGTGGCTGATTCCAACGGCCCTGCCAGGGCATTGAAGTCAGCATAGTATCCGACAAAATTCTGATGTGCCCAGGTATCAACATAGCCGTGAGCCGCAATGCCAATGCGATAAATATCGTCGCTCTCAAGCGCCTTGTCCATGATTGCATTGGCGTTGCTGCTGTTGGGTGTCGTATTCAGCCAGTGTAGTTTTCCATCCTTCCGCCAGGCCGTTTTCGCTTTGGGGTCGCCCGGAATAAAATGAAAAATCGGATATATCCTGAGTAGTTTGGCTTTCGGTTTCAGAATATTCATTGTTTGACTGATGTAGTTTCGATAGCTGGAAGCCTTGCCCTTGTCGATTTCGTATCTGATGTCGTTGTCATCTACATATTGTGATGAATGGGCGATTATTGTTGCCTGATCCGGGGGAAAACCTGCTTTGGCAGCAATAAGCCCGGTTATGTAATAGTGAAATTCGATATCCATTTATTCCTCTCCCAATTTCCGGAACACTTGCTGATGTGACCTGGAACACTTCCGCTTTTAACGGAGTTTCTCCGGGTTGATTTTTTATTTTTCATACTACTGAATATATGTAACAATTAGTAGTATAAAAAATACATCTCACGGTATTTGGTTGTCTTGTTGCCTCGTCGACGGTTTTGTCAAACTGATCTTTCAAGCACAAAGGTGAAACATGTTCGAAAATCCATACGCCTATTTTGCCGCTTTGATTTTTCTTGCGCTCGCCGGTTACTTCTTGCCAAAAAGACCTTTTCTGGTGGGTGGAATTCTTGTCGTTGTTCTGTTGGTTGTGGGTTTTGTCTTTCTGAGTCTGCAGACGCGAACGATGTCCGTGGAAAGCAACCAAAAAACGTCTCCCGGGCGTGCCCCGGCCAGTTTGCCTGCACCTACTGTGCTGCCTTCACCACCTAAATTAACTAGTTTGCCGAATACGCTGCAGGAATTTTCAACAGCTAACCCCGGCGCTTCTGTTGCCTATACTGCACCGACCAAAATGGACAAGGGGCAGGATGCCAATGTGACGGCGGTTTTGTCCATCCAGCAATCTGTCGATGCCCTCAAGGCGATCCTCAAGAAACAGACTGTGGAAGAAATTCAGGTCGATGGCGCCAAGGTCGATGTCGCCACGCGCATGATCGCAACCCTTTCGGGATTTGGTTTCACCATCAGCCCGTCCGGGCAACAGGAACAGCCCGTTCTGATCAACAAGCCGACAACCTGGTCATGGCAAGTCAAGGCGGATCAGGAAGGCTTACGTACACTTAACATGAAAATTGAAGCGGTTATTGGCGTTGATGGACAAAATTTACGGCGGGAAATAGAGGTAAAG
Organism: Alphaproteobacteria bacterium; assembly: GCA_018654745.1. Classification (GTDB taxonomy): domain Bacteria; phylum Pseudomonadota; class Alphaproteobacteria; order UBA2966; family UBA2966; genus JABILA01. Next base: position 303 of record JABILA010000090.1, on the reverse strand, counting down.
AACTGGAAGATAGATGTTGCAGTCGGGCCCTGGGAAAAGGCTCAGCAATTTGCCGGAGAAGTTGCTGACTTCCTCGCCGATCTCAAGGAAATCTGGTTGGGGCTTGCGTTTTTTGGTAGCCTGGTGATTAGCAGGGCGCGGGGGAGGTCGACAACATAGTTGTAATCGGGAGCGTTAGAAATTCCGTGTCATTTCTTTAAACTGAAGAAAAGGAATGACACATGCGAAATGATTTTGATTTTGATACAGCTCTTTCTGCCCTGCAAGATGGCCAGAAGCTGACAGGCAAGGACGGCATTTTGA
>JABILA010000066.1 GCA_018654745.1 Alphaproteobacteria bacterium | reverse complement strand
GGATTTTAAGTCCGGCGCGTCTACCAATTCCGCCATGAGGGCACGGAGGTGGCAAGGTCTGAGATATACTTGAAGACTGGCCGGGCGACAAGTTGGCTGATGGATGAATTCTCGATTTTTCAGGGGTGTCCGATATAAGCACTTCTGCTCATGGGCCCCTGGGCTGTTTTTGCCCTAAGAATGAAGCCTGACAATTCGACTTCTTTCATTCAGCCCGAGGGGGATATCCGGTGATCCGTGGAATATTGATCTGTTGCGCATTTCTGGGACTGGTGGCCTGTAAAACGGTTGAACCGCAGGCCGTCTCTCAAAAGTTGGCCCCGGCACCGCTTCCCGCCTACAAGGTAGGCGATAGCTATACCTACAGCCTCGCGGTTTATACCCGGGAATGGAAAGTGCTTGGCCTGGACGGTGATATCGTCGACTGGCAGGGCGGCATTTTTGGCAAGGTCACGGCCCACAAGGCGTTCATGCAGCCAAGGATCACCCAGACCGGGGATGTTGCCCCGGCCGGACACGCCAAATCCAACACGGATTTCAGCAAACTGTTTCCGCTGGAAGTTGGCAAGTCGATTTCGGGTACCGGCAGCGGCGTCATTCGCGGCAACAGTTTCACCTTTGAACGCGAATGCTGGGTTGATGCGCAGGAGCGGATAACGGTTCCCGCTGGCAGTTTTGATACCTTCAAGGTGATGTGCGCGGAAAGCGAAAAATATTCGAGCAGTTCATCAACGGATCGCAAGACCTGGTGGTATGCACCGTCGCTTGATATCTGGGTTGCCCGGCGTGAATACGGCCATATGGCAGAACTTCTCAGCTACAAACGCATGTAGGGAATTTTATTCTTCAGGCATGGCTTTTTTGCCGATTTCGCCTTCGTAAGGCGTGCCGCCGAGGTCACGGATAATCTGGCGAACGGCTTCGGTCGCGGCCTCCAGATTTTCGATGTTCGTCGACCTCAGGACCAGGCTGGTCCCGCCGCTGCCACCCCGATAAAACGGATAGCTGCCGACATCAACATCCGGGTAGTTATCCTGAATTTGGCCCAGCCCTTCCGCAATACGCCCTTCCGGAATTTCACTGCCGATGGTTCTGGATTGCACCGGCACACCGCCATGCAGCAAATGCTTCATGGACTGGAACATGCCCTGCATAATGACGGGCACACCGGCCATGACATAAACATTGCCCAGTCTGTACCCTGGTGCTTTGCTGATCGGGTTTTCAACCAGTTCCGCCCCCTTGCCCATGCGCGCCATGCGTAATCGGGCTTCGTTCAGCTCACCCTCCTTGTAATGTGCGACCAACAAGGCATGCGCCTCGGCATTCAGTTCATATTCAACACCAAATGCCTTGGCGATACATTCTGAGGTAATGTCATCGTGGGTCGGGCCAATGCCGCCGGTCGTAAAGACGTAATCATATTTTGCCCGGCATTCATTGACGGTCTTGACGATGGTGTCCTCGACATCGGGAATGACCCGGGCTTCCGCCATGGTGACGCCGATTTTGTTCAACTCGGATGCAAGATAGGACAGGTTCACATCCTGGGTTCGACCAGAGAGGATTTCATTGCCGATGATGATCAGGCATGCTTCCGGGTTCTTTTCAGGTTGGTCAGGTTGGTCAGGTTGGTCAGACTGGCTCATTTATCGGCTCCACATGAATTGAGACAATCCTATCACCGTCCGTCCCGTGTGGTCATCAGAGCAGCGGCAATTATTCCCGTTAGTACTTTCAACTAATCCAAATTCACGCTGGTTGCGATTGATTATCAACGTAGATGCCTTTATTTTCCGGTTATGAAATTCCCCGACCCCTTGATCCGTGGCACGCTTGAGCGCCGCTACAAACGATTTATGGCTGATGTGACGCTGGAAAATGGCGACACGGTTGTGGCCCACTGTGCCAACTCGGGCTCGTTGCTGACGGCGAAGGAGCCAGGCTCGGAAGTCTGGCTGTCACCGGCGCGCAATCCTGATCGCAAACTGAAATTTACCTGGGAATTGATCCGGGTCGGTCGCTCCCTCGTCGGCATCAACACAGCGCACCCAAACGCCCTGGTCGCAGATGCAATCACCAAAGGCAAAATCACGGAGCTGACCGGTGCCGACAGTCTTCGCCGCGAAGTCAAATATGGCAAGAATTCACGTATCGATATACTGCTGGAAACCGACGGCAAACTGACCTACGTCGAGGTCAAGAACGTCACCTTCAGCCGTGAAAAAGGCCTGGCGGAATTCCCTGATTCTGTCACCGCCCGCGGGGCCAAGCACCTGGTTGAACTGGCGGACATGGTCGCCCTGGGCCACCGTGCCGTGATGCTTTACCTGGTTCAGCGTCAGGATTGCAAAAGTTTATCTGTTGCAGCAGATATCGATCCCGTTTATGCAGAGGCCCTGGCGACGGCAAAGGCAGCCGGGGTTGAAACCTTGTGCTATTGTTGCAAGATGTCAGCTAAGGAAATCAGGGTCGACAGGGCCCTGCCTGTTAACTTTTGAAACCTGTATGATATGAACCAGATAAACCCGGATCGAACCCCGGATCAGATAAAGAATATGGCAAGCCAGTGAACCAGGATTTTGTAACCCAGTCAGACGCCCCACGCCGTACAGGCGAGATCAAGATTCATGCCCCCGAAGACCTTGCGGGCATGCGGGTTTCCGGACGTCTTGCTGCTGAGTGTCTGGACTTCATCGCGCCCTATGTTGTACCGGGCGTGACGACGGATGAACTGGATCAGCTGGTGCATAAATTTACCATTGATGCCGGAGCGATCCCGGCCCCGCTGAATTACAAGGGCTTCCCCAAGTCGGTTTGTATTTCCGTCAATCACGTCGTATGCCACGGCATTCCAGGCGACAAGGTATTGAAAAACGGCGATATTCTGAACATCGACGTGACCATGATCGTTGACGGCTGGTTTGGCGATTCAAGCCGCATGTATCTTTGCGGCGACGTCAGCATCAAGGCACAGCGCCTGGTCGACGTCACTTACGAAGCTCTTATGCGCGGCATCGAAGTCGTCAAGCCGGGTGCGCATACGGGCGATATCGGCGAGGCTATCCAGTCCTTTGTTGAAGCCAAACGTTATTCTGTCGTACGCGATTTCTGCGGCCACGGCATCGGCAAGGTTTTTCACGACGCGCCCAACATTTTGCATTACGGCAACAGGGGTGACGGCCACGAATTGAAAGAGGGCATGTTCTTTACCATCGAGCCTATGGTCAACATCGGCAAATGGCAGGTGAAGATGCTGAACGACGGCTGGACCGCTGTGACCAAGGACAAATCCCTCTCCGCCCAGTTCGAACACACAATCGCCGTTACCGCGAACGGCCATGAAATTTTCACAACTTCTCCGGCAGGACTGGATCATCCGCCTTATTCCTGAGATTGTTAGGCAATGACATCGAAGGAAGATCACAAGGCTGGCCACAGACAGCGTCTACGCGCCCGATTTATGAAATCGGGGCCGGAAGCATTGGCTGATTACGAGCTGCTGGAACTGATCCTGTTCCAGGCGCAACCGCGCGGTGACGTCAAACCTCTGGCCAAAAGCCTGATCAAGAAATTCGGTAGTTTCGCCGAGGCTGTCAGCGCACCTACGGATCGATTACAGGAAATGCCAGGCCTTGGTGAGGCGACGATTGTTGCGCTGAAATCGGTGCAGGCCGCGGCTCTCAAGCTTTCGCAAGGCCGGGTGATGAACAAGCCGGTACTGGCAGGCTGGACAGCGTTACTGGATTATTGCCGGGCCAGTATGGCTTATCATCCGACGGAGCAATTCCGGATACTGTTTCTGGATCGAAAGAACATGTTGATCGCCGACGAAATCCAGCAGACCGGCACTATCGATCACACACCGGTCTATCCACGCGAAGTTGTGAAGCGGGCGCTGGAGCTTGGTTCATCAGCGATTATCATGGTTCACAACCATCCCTCAGGCGACCCGACACCATCGCGGGCCGACATCGAAATGACCAAACTGGTGCAGGAAGCGGGTGAAAAGCTTGGCATCATATTACACGATCATTTGATCATTGGTCGTTCCGGGGAAACCAGTTTCAAGTCCATAGGCTTGATTTAAAACACTAATTTCGGGTTTTCACGGTAATTTAACCGCGTCAATTGGCCTCAGTGCAAAGTGCAATTTCCACCCCACATCTAACATAATGTGGTGTAAAATACCGGCATACCGGGTGCGTCAACAAGGTGGAAATCATGGATTTAAAGCAAACGAAAAGCCTGCTCGAAGAGCGTCTTGTGATGTTAACGACGCGCGCGGAAGAAGCCGAATCAACATTGCGGGAAGGCCACAGCGCGGATTTCGAGGAATACGCCACCGAGGCCGAAGGCGACGAGGTTCTGGAAAGCCTGGAAGGCTCAGCCGTGGCCGAAATCAGTCAGATCAACGCTGCCCTGGCGCGGATCGAAGACGGCAGTTACGGCGAGTGTGTGACTTGTGGTGAAGAGGTCGGTGAGAAGCGTATGGAGGCAGTTCCCCACACCCCGCAGTGCATTTCCTGCGCCAGCAAACACAGCTGAAATCAGCCAAAAAAGCCGGACATTTGTTCTCATTTGAAGGACATTTGTTCTCAAATGGCGGACATTTGGGCGCATAGGGGCGGTATTTTGTGTCTTTTGGCTGGCCAGATCAGCGCTAGCCCTGCAACATTTTCTCGATCAGTTTTTGCACGGATAATGCATCCTGTGCCGAGGCGAGATTGTGATCCTGTCCGCGCATCCAGGCCGCGACACCATCAAGCTGTCGGCCAAAACTGTCGACACGCAAATCCGGCACATCCACAAATTGATCCTGCCAGTCACCGCCATCTGAAATTTGCAGGTTAAACCAGTCGTGCAAGCGATAGCTTTTTTTATCGCCCCACAAGGTCAGCTCCACCCGGTCAGGACCTACACCGCCACTGGACCCGATCAGGGTCACGGGCACATCCCGACATTCCAGCACGGCGGTGATGTGGGTTTCGCACATGGTTGGATCATCCTGATAAACCGGCGTCGCCGATTTGATCACCGCCGGACCCATCAGGCGTTCAATGACATAAACGAAATGCGAAAAAACTTCGCGGGTATAACCACCTTGTTCGCGAAACCGCAACCAGTCGGCATCAGCCTGCCAGGCACGGGGCCAGCTGGAAAAATGCACAATCGCGTCCAGGCCTGAAATCGCACCGGTATCGCCAGCGCCAATGGCGCGTTCCATTTCAGCCACGGCCCGGCATTGGGCTTGCGCAAAATTGACAATATTCCTGGTGCCGGTTTCTGTCAGCCGGGCAACAAAGGCTTCACTGTCGGCCAGATCAATGCCTAATGGTTTTTCACAATAAATCGCCTTGCCGGCATCCATGGCCTGATCGGCATAGTCACGATGCCAACGCGGCGGACAGGCAATATATATAAGGTCGGTTTCATCCGACGTAATCAGATCAGCCGCTGATGCAGCGATGTTCAATCCCGCCACATCCCCCTGCGCTGCCGTGCAGGCTTCGGCCAATGGATCCCATGCCGCAACGATGTCGAAGTCCGCATGGCCCTGCATATTCACAAGCATACGACGGCCCATAATGCCGAGGCCGATAATACCAACGCGGATAATTTTGTCTGTCATGTGAGGCTCGCGAATTGAGGTTTGGAAAGTCCAGGAGATTACAGGTTCTTTGCCAAAGGAACAACGTCACCAGAGACTCCGGGTCAAGCCCGGAGTGACGAAGAGTGTTTGGTCAGGGCATTCAAAGTTTCGGACATCGTCACTCTGGACCCGATCCGGAGTCTCTCATGAATTTCCATGCTGCACAGTTCACCACCTCTCGACAACTTACCAGACCTGGTGCACCATCGTGGTCTCTTATCTCTTCCCCCCAAACCAGGATACATCCACGTGAAAAACCTCTTTTCAGTTGAAGGCAAAACCGTTCTTGTGACAGGCGGCTCGCGCGGCATTGGTTTGATGATCGCGCGGGGCTATGTCGAAAATGGCGCGATTGTTTATATCTCGTCGCGCAAGGCTGAGGTCTGTGATGCAGAAGCCGTGGCCCTGTCAAAATATGGCGAGTGTCATTCCTTGCCTGCCGATATCTCAACCATGGACGGGATCGAAAAGCTGGCGGCTGCCTTTGCTGAACGCGAGAACAAACTGAATATTCTGGTTAACAATGCCGGTGCCGCCTGGGGTGCACCGATTGATGATTTCCCGGAACAGGGCTGGGACAAGATCATGGACCTGAACGTCAAATCTGTATTTTTCCTGACGCAAAAACTGTTGCCGCAACTGCGTGCCGCCGCGACCGCCGAGGACCCGGCCAGGGTGATCAATATCGGTTCCATCGACGGGCTGGGGACAACGCTGATGGAAACCTATTCCTATCCGGCGTCAAAGGCTGCTGTGCATCACCTGACCCGCATATTGGCGCACCGTCTGGCCAGTGAAAATATCAACGTCAATGCCATCGCCCCTGGTCCTTTTGAAAGCCAGATGACGGAGCATATGCTGGAGCTGCACAGCGATGAAATCAATGCCGAAAATCCGCGCGGCCGTATTGGATCACCGGAAGATATCGCCGGTACTGCGATCTATCTTTCCTCCCGCGCCGGGGCCTATACCACCGGTCATGTGATCCCGGTGGATGGCGGATTTGTGAACGCAAGATAAGGCGATAACCTGAATGACTGATCCGCAGACCCTGCCACCCTTCATGGCGATGAACCGTCCCGATGCCGCCGTCGACGTAAACACGCTTGATGACGGCGCGATCATCATGACCTGTCCCCGGCCCTTGCCGCCGCACCCGGACAATCTGATCGAACATCTGATCGACAATGCCCGTGACGTGCCGGAGCAAATTTTCCTGGCGGAGCGTGCCATCAACGAAGATGGCAGTGACGGCGACTGGATTACAATGTCATACGGCCAGTGCCTGGAACGCAGCGAAGCCGTTGCCCAGTGGTTGCTGGATCATGGATTTGGCCCCGACAAATCCGTCATGATCCTGTCAGAAAACAGCCTCGCCCAGGCCGTCATGATGTTCGGGGCCATGATGGTCTCGGCACCGTTGGTCCAGGTATCTCCGGCCTATTCCCTGCTCAGTACTGATTTCGACAAGCTGAAATATATTCATGAGCTGACGGAACCGGCTTTGGTGATGATCGAAGATGGTGGCATTTATGCCCGTGCTCTGGCCGCCTTGCCATCGTCTGACATACGGGTGGTATCGGTGCGCAATCACCTGCCCGGTGCTGTAGATTTTGCTGACCTGCTGGCATGCAAAAAAACCACTGCCGTTGACGAGGCCTGCGCAAAAATCACCCTGGATACGGTCGCCAAGATCCTCTTTACGTCGGGTTCGACCGGCATGCCCAAGGGTGTGATCAACACCCATCGCATGATGTGCGTGGTGCAGTCGATGCTGGAAGATATTCGCGACGACAAATCTGATAACGAGGACGAGATCGGTGTTGTCCTGGACTGGCTGCCCTGGCATCACACTTTCGGTGGCAACGCTACATTCAATTCCGTGCTGCGCAATGCCGGGACTTTATATATCGACCGGGGCCGCCCTGTACCTGGCCTGTTTGACCTGACCATCAACAATCTGCGTGAGGTCAATCCAACCTTTTTTTCCTGCGTGCCCGGTGCCTACACCATGCTATCCGAAGTCCTGGAGGCCGACGACAAACTGCGTGCCTTTTTCTTCAGCCGCCTGACCGGCATGTCCTATGGCGGTGCCGCATTGCCCCAGGCTTTGTACGAGCGTATGCAGAAACTGGCCATCGCCGAAACCGGCCAGCGTATCAATATTTCCACAGGCTACGGTGCCACCGAAACCGGCGCCCTGAATACCGCTGTCTATTGGGAAACCGACCGCATGGGTATGCTCGGTTTGCCCTTGCCTGAAGTGCAGTTAAAGCTTGTGCCGTTGGGCGCAACAGACAAGGGTGCCAAGTTCGAACTGCGCGTGAAGGGTCCGCAAATCACGCCTGGCTATTACAAACGCCCGGACCTGGATGCCGATGCCTTTGACGACGAAGGCTGGTTCAAAACCGGCGACGCGGTCACCTGGGTCGATGAAAATGATCCGCTGCAAAGCCTGGCATTTGCAGGACGCGTCACCGAAGATTTCAAACTGACATCCGGCACCTGGGTCCATACCGGCAGCCTGCGCGTCGAAGCCCTGGCGGCCCTCAGCCCGCTTGCCGTCGACGCCCTGGTCTGTGGCCACAACCGTGATTACGTCGCCCTCGCCCTGTGGCCCAACCCGGCCGTCCTGAAATCCCTGGCCCCGGACGCCGACCCGGCGGACTATGCCACCCACCCGGCTATCCTGTCGGCTTTTAAAGAAAAGATCGACGCCTGGAACCAGGCCAACCCCGGCAACAGCCGCCGCATCCACCGCGCTTTGGTCATGCTCTCGCCGCCTTCAATTGACGCTGGCGAGATCACCGACAAACGCTACATCAACCAACGCGTCGCCCTGGACATACGGGCGGCAGAGGTGGAACGGTTATATGCAGATAAGGCCGATGCGGGGGTTGTGAGCGGGTAGACAAGTTATCCCGACCGCTGCTGAGACTCCGGATCAGGCCCGGAGTGACACCGTTGTTAAATCCGCTGATGCCTTCACCAAATAAACGCTCCGTCACTCCGGGCCTGACCCGGAGTCTCTGGTGCCCATCCGCATTCACATTATTTTTGGTAAAACAAATTCTTGTAGAATGTTATTACATATGTAATACTTTTGGATATTTGAATCAAAGGTGCGATCCATGACTACCTTGAAACTAAAGGCTGTCGGCAATTCAACAGGCGTCATCCTGCCAAAGGAAATCCTGTCGAAACTGCGTGTGGAAAAAGGTGATGAACTCTACGTCGTGGAAACACCTGACGGCATTACCCTGACGCCCTATGACCCCGAGGTCGAACAGCAAATGGTGGCCGCCCGGAAAATCATGAAGAAGCGCCGTGGCGTTCTGCGTGAGCTTGCCAAATGAGTGATCCGGTCTGGATCAACAAACATGTTGTTCTGGCCATCCACAATGAACAAATCGCGGAACATGGCGGCCAACCCGGTATCCGGGACGACGCCCTGCTCGACTCCGCCCTCGACCGACCCCGCAACAAGGCAGCCTACAAACAGTCCAACATCCCGACACTTGCTGCGGCCTATGGTTTTGGCCTCTCTCGCAACCATCCGTTTCTTGACGGGAACAAGCGCACTTCCCTGGTCATAACCGAATTATTTCTGGCGCTGAACGGCTGGGAACTGTTCGCCAATGATGCGGAATGCCTGAGGGTGTTTCTGGCACTGGCAGACGGGGCATTATCAGAAGAAGAATTTGCAGGTTGGTTGGGAGCAAATGCGTCGGGGACTTGAATGTAACCTGTTAAACGCACAAAACTTTCGCTAAACTACGCATAACCACACTCAATTCATGGTTTTGTGTAAATGCTGTTCTCGTCTTCAAAAACCAATGGTGCAGGCCAGTCTGGCCACCGGATCGCCGCCTCAATGTGTGCCGCCTGCGGTGTGCGGCCCTTGTCCATGTGTGCCTCCCTGGATGACGCCGGGCAGGCAGAGCTGGAGGCATTGCTGGTGCCGGTGGCGCTGATGTCAGGAGACATCCTGTTTGACGAAGGGGCGACGGCAACGCAGTCATTTAATCTGACCGAGGGTTGTTTGAAGCTGTACAAATTGTTGCCGGACGGGCGGCGGTTTATCACGGACTTTTTGTATCCGGGGGATTTTCTCGGGCTGGCGGACCAGCAGGCTTATGCCTGCACGGCGGAGGCCGTTGGTGCGGCCCGGCTTTGCAAGTTTGAGCGCAAGGCGCTGGATAATCTGGTGCAGCGTCATTCCTGCCTTGAGCGTCATTTGCTGGACCGGGCCCGGGCCGAACTGTCGGACGGGCGTGAGCAGTTGTTGATGCTGGGGCAAAAAACCGCGCGGGAGCGTGTGGCCTCATTCATCATGGGCCAGTCGGCAAAAGCGAAACAGCGAAATCTGTCCGCAACAACAGTGGAAACGCCCATGCGCCGGGCCGATATCGCCGACCATCTGGGCCTGACCACCGAAACCGTCAGCCGCACCCTGACGAACCTGACCAATGACGGCCTGATTGGCGTCGAGGCCGGTCGCCGGATCATTATTCGCGATGCCGTCACCCTGGCTGCACTGGCTGCGGGGCATGAGGCGGCGTAAACAGCGACGGATTCGTCTTCGGCATCTTTTGAAAAATTGATCCATATCAACGCGCTTGACCAGGATCATTGCAATAATCATCGGCAGAACAACTTCATCTGGAGGGTATTGCGATGATGATCGGCATATTGGTGGCCGTTGTATTTGGCGGCTTTATGGCCACACTTTTGTGGGGTCAGCTCACGTCAAAAGGCGATTTCGAGTAATCGAACTCAAATATCTGGAAAAGGGCTCCTGCGGGGGTCTTTTTTTTGGCCAGGCCCGGGTTTTAATGACCAAGTCCGGGTTTTTATGGCCAGGCACAGGTGACGATTTAGCGAACCTGATTACCGCTCAAACAATTTCAGGATCAGCCCTGGACCGGAATTGCCGATGGACAGGGCCTGAATGCCGAGTTGCAGTTTGATTTGCAGGGCGACCAGATTGGCGCTTTCTTCTGCCAGGTCTGCGTCGACGAGGTTGCCGACACCTGCTTTCATGACATCAACAAGTTTACTGGTGAAATCTGTCTGGATTTCGATGCGTCGGGCGGATGATCCGAATGAGGCCAGCGAACTGGTGACACTGTCGATGGCCGAGTTGATCTGGCTCAGGGCTGTGGCGGCACCTGCGGCACTGGAAAGACTTGCGGTTTGAATGCCAAGCGACGTGGTGTCCATGGCGCGGGCGTTGACGCTGATGGTCGCGCCCTGGACACTGCCCAGGACCTCAAGGTTTGAAGCACCGGAGGTGATCAGGTTTTTGCCATTGAACTGAGCCGTCTGAACAATTGTGGTGAGCTGGTCCCGCAAGGCTGTAAAATCATTTTGCAGCGCCGTCCGTGAGGCCGTATCCAGGCCCGCCTGGTTGGCCTGCACGACCTTGGCTTTCATTTCAGTAAGCAAGTCGGCCACGGCCTTGCCGCCCATGATGGCAACGCTGATGCTACTTTCGCCGGCGGCAAGGGCTGTTTTGACAGCCCCCATCCCGGCAATATCCCCGCGCATGCGCTGGGCGATAGCATAGGTGGAGGGATCGTCTTTTGGGCCGTTGACCCGAAGGCCAGTGGTGATGCGAAGCTGAGTTTGCTCCAGCATGCGCTGCGTCGCCCCCAGATGCCGCAAGGCAACCATGGCACTGACATTTGTATTGACCGAAAACGACATGGATTTCTTCCATAGGACCAGCAACCGAACGATGTATTGCCTGTGATCAAGTTCGCAATTGCCATGCCAATAACAAAGGCGCAGAAAGGGCGGGATTATTTGCGGAAATGTTCACTGCCAGTCCAGCGCGACATGAGAAACAGGCAATATCTGCCCATGGTTGGATAAAACGGCTGATTGCCGCCGGTGTTAACCAAATAGTGCAGGCAATAATTGCCGAAACAACCGGGAATTCACCCCGATACAGCCCGTATATTTGAACAAGGCGGCAATAATTGCCCGTGGCGTCATTTTGCTTGTGTTAGGCGCACCAAAACCCTAGAACATGCGCCATGAACAAAATATCACCGATAGAGGCAGCGCCTGTGCCCCATACAGGCCGCCGCGCCGAACTGCTGATGCCTGCGGGCTCGCTGGACAAGCTGAAAACAGCCGTGCTGTACGGGGCCGATGCCGTCTATCTGGGCACGCCGGATTTATCCCTGCGTTCAAAGTCTGAATTCACCCTCGAAGAAGTGGTTGAAGGCATCGAATTTGCCCACCGCTATGGCAAGCGCGTGTACCTGACCCTGAACCTGTTTTCCCACAACAAGGACATCGACAAGTTACCCGACTATGTGGAGACCGTGCGCAAGGTCAAACCCGATGGCCTGATCGTTGCCGACCCCGGTGTTTTCATGTTCGTCAAACAACAAGCCCCCGAGCTCGAATTACATGTCTCAACCCAGGCCAATGTCTGTTCGTGGCAGTCGGTGCAGTTCTGGCAAAACCAGGGCGCCAGCCTGTGTGTGCTGGGGCGTGAGGTATCGTTCGAGGAACTGACAGAAATTCGTGAAAAGTGCCCCGACATAAAATTAGAGGCCTTTGTGCACGGGGCCATGTGCATGACCTATTCCGGTCGTTGTTTGCTGTCCAATTTCATGGCAGAGCGCGGCGCCAACCAGGGGGCCTGTGCCAACAGTTGCCGCTGGAAATACAAGGTGCATATGCAGTTGAAAGACGGCACCACCAAGGAACTGAAGCTGACGGAAGAAAATCTCGAGCTGTTTGACTTCCTGCTGGAAGAAGAAATGCGGCCCGGTGACTTCATGCCCATCGAGGAAGATGATCGCGGATCGTACATCCTGAATTCCAAAGACCTTTGCATCATGCCAAAGCTGGATGATTATCTGCGCATTGGCGTCGACAGTCTGAAGGTCGAGGGTCGCGGCAAGAGCGTTTATTATGTCGCCCTGATTGCCCGCGCCTATCGCATGGCCATCGACGACTGGTACAAGGACCCCGACAACTGGAAGGCCGACGATTACATGGCCGAGTTGCTGACCGTGCCCAGCCGTGGTTATACCTACGCCTTTCACGAAGGTCGCCTGACCAATCATTCCCATGGCTATGAAAACACCGGCACCCTGGCGGACTGGGAATATGCCGGCATGGTGATGTCGGTTGAGGAAGACGCCTTTTTGATCGAGGCCAAGAATAGATTGGCGGCCGGTGACGTGCTGGAATTTGTGCCGCCCCTGACGGCAAGTTCAGGTGGCCGCGAAACCATATTGCTCAGGATTTATGAATTCGAACGGGTGAAATCCGGCAAGGTCGTGGATGTCATCAATCCCGGCCACGAGACATTATTCCGCGTGCCGTTCTCGGCCTTCGACCGCGAAGACCTCGCCACCCTGCAGGAACGTCTGCCCGTGAACACAATCATCCGCAAGGAACGGTCTTTGACCCAGGAACAATGGGACCGGTTGAAGCTGGATACGGAAACCCGGCTGATCGAATCCGGCAAGGGATCGGACGAAGCTTACGCCGAGCGCCGCGATAACTTGCAACAGTCCCAGGCCGAGGCCGACAACTCCCGCCGCCCCCGCACCCCGCGCCTCGGCATCGAAGGATGTTGCGGCAAAGGCTGTAACGGCTGCCTCGTTTTCTGGCATGATCCCGCCTATACCAAGGCCCGGACCTTGTTAGCGAAGAAAAAACAGGGCGAAATGTTTGACCGCGATATGCGGGAAGATCTGCTGCCTCAGGACGCACATGTTGAAGAAGTAATATAAAGATCAAAGCCTTGCAGCATAAGTCAGAACTGCGCCATAACACTGGGGAATAAGCTGAACAGATATTCAACTGTCTTGCATAGGAAAAATCCTATAAACTTCCTTTACAGGCACTTCTTCGCAATCTAGATTACATTTACCGGGATGAGTCATACATCCTGGAGACGATTATTTATTCTCGTAGTTGCATTTATTTTTTGAATATTCACCATACAGTACGTCCCCCTGATTTGTATTTGTTTTGGTATTGTGTTCCTGGGCTGCCATGTTGTCGTGCCTTCAACAGCGCGATGGTCAGCTGTGTTCCGATGATTGCCGAGGGGTAAAAACGGGACACTGGTTTGTTGATCTGATTGGTAGCCAAACACCAGATTAAGTCTGAGGGGTATCGTCGTGAGAAATTTGTTTGCAATTCTGATCGCGTTTTTGATGCTGTTCGGATTCAGCGCATTTGTTCTCGACAATCAACAACAGGTTCTTGCAGACCCTGAAGATCACGGTCTTCAGGATCTGTCACAAACAGTTATCGAACCCACCTCAGTCACGCAATTGGCCATGACCATTAGCCAAGGCACCTGGCAGGTCGCAGAAGTCACGGGAACGTCCCGGATACTGTCGGGCCCGGCGGCTACGAATGTCTGGAAACCAGCAACCAAAGGAAGCCAGATCAAGGATATTGGCGGCATAAAGACCGGCACGGATGGTTGGGTTGTCTTAACAAGGAACAAAGACAGCGTCATTATCGCACCCAGCAGTATCATTGAGGTTCAGCCGGCAACATTTGTCGGAACACAATTCTTTCAGCGCGCAGGCAAGGCCACGTTCGATGTTGACCGTCGGCCCGGGCGCCGCTTTGAAGTCCACACGCCGTATCTAGTTGCCGGGGTCAAGGGAACGACCTTTTCGGTTTCGGTCTCAAATTCGACAGCGAGTGTCAGTGTCTCCGAAGGAACCGTTGGCGTATCATCTCCTGGCGGCTCCGATAGTGTTGACGTCACACCTGGTCGATCGGCAAGTATATCTGTCTCGACGCCTGGTGCGACAATTTCGGTGAATGCAACACCTGCTGCTGCCGCCAGATCAACGCCTGCTTCAACAGCGCCTGCCTCCGTCAATGCAGCTGCTGCCGCATCGGCCAAGGGTGGAAACTCAAGCAACAGCAACTCGAATAGTGGGACCGCTGGCCAGGGCAATAATTCGAGTGGAAACAATTCTGGCGGAAACGCCGGTGGCAATTCAGGCAGTAATTCTGGTGAAAACTCTGGTGAAAATTCTGGAAACTCCGGAAACTCTGGAAACTCCGGAAACTCTGGAAACTCCGGAAACTCCGGAAACTCCGGAAACTCTGGAAACTCCGGAAACTCCGGAAACTCCGGAAACTCCGGAAACTCAAGCTCCAGCAGTTCCAGTTCGGACAGCTCAAGCTCCAGTAACTCGAGCTCGAACAGCTCAAACAGCTCAAACAGCTCGAACAGCTCGAACAGCTCGAACGCGAACAGTTCTGAAAATGGAAATTCCGGCAATAGCAACGCTGGTGGAAAAGGTTCAGGTGGTAAAAAGTAACCCGGCGAGACAGCGGACCTGAGGGTCGCCATGTCAACATTTCGCACAGGAATCATAATCTTTGCGGTCACAACGGTGTTGTATGCTGCGAATTTGTTTCAGTTTGCTGAAAGTGTTTTGTCCGATTTACGTTTCAATTTCATACGATCTGACCCGCCAGCTTCTCTGGTAATTGTTGCCATAGACCCAAAAAGCATCGCCGAAATCGGTGTCTGGCCCTGGCCCAGGCGGATGCATGCGGCTGTGCTGACGAAATTGATCGATGCCGGCGCGGCGCGAGTCGCTTTCGACATTGATTTCAGTTCTGCATCCACGCCGGAGAATGATCTGGCGCTTGAGCAGGCCCTGGCCAGGAGCGGCGACAAGGCGATTCTTCCCGTCTTCAAACAGCTGACACGCGAAGCTGACGGCAGCCACCGCCTGATCACAACAGTTCCCCTCGCCCGTTTTCAGGGGCGCGCAGCACTGGCTTCGATTAATGTTCGACCTGACAGCGACGGCAAAGTCCGCCGCATTAACCGGATTACTGAAGTTGGCGGACGCATACTTCCGACGCTGTCCGCAGCCCTGGCAAACGAACCGGTGTCCCTGAACGCCATAGCATTTGACGTTGATTATGGTATTCGGTCAGAGAATATCGAGCGCATATCTTTCGTTAATGTTCTGACAGGACGGGTTGATCCGGCCTTTGTTGCCGGCAAGAAATTCATTATCGGGGCCACCGCTGTTGAACTGGGAGATCAACTTTCAGTTCCCCTTCACCGGGCCATGCCTGGTGTGATGGTTCAGGCTCTCGCATATGCTTCACTGGCCCGGGACCGCGCCCTGCAACCATTGCCGCTGCTTGTAACAATTGCCCTGATATTGGCGCTGTCTTTGCTGGTCGTACCCCGGTTTGCAACACTCTCGTGGAAGCCGGGTCTGATGATTGCCGTAACCGGGTCCATCGCAATATTCGGGATCAGCTTTGCAATCTCGGCGGCTGCGCCAGTGTTTATGGAAATTGTGCCGCTGATTATTGTTTTGATTGCCGGATATGGCGCCTCCCTAGTCGTGCAAATTGATGCCCAGAAAATTCGGCTGTTTGTCAGTTCCATGGCCCTGCAACGACAAATGGCCATCGCCGATGTCATTCTGGAAACCTCAGGTCACGCCACGGTAACCATCAACCATGATGGCAAGATTGACATCTTCAATCCGGCGGCAGAAGAAATGTTTGGTGCCGCCGCCAAAGATGTGGCCGGGCAGCCTTTCGAAAATCTTTTTGTTCACGATGAAGGAAAGTATCGGGGCGATTTCCTCAATCCTGGTTTGATGGTTTTCGATCTGGGAAAACCCCGTGACCTGGAAGCTGTTCGCAAGGATGGCACACATATATTTGTCGAAATTATTGCCAAGCCCGTCAATCACATTCCATCGACCGATCCGCTGGAAAAAAGAAAGAATGTCCGCACGACCTACGTCTGCACTCTGATTGATGTGACCAAGAGAAAAGAGCTGGAGTTGCTTGAATATACAGCCCGCATTCAGGCGCAGTCAGCGAACAAGGCAAAATCAACCTTCCTCGCTAATATGAGCCATGAATTACGCACGCCTTTGAATGCCATTCTCGGGTTTTCGCAGTTTGTGCTGAGTGAAAAAAGTGGATCGTTGAACCCGCAACAAAAAGAATATATCGGTCATATATCATCATCGGGAGATCACCTGCTGAGCCTGATCAATGACGTGCTCGATATATCAAGGATTGAATCGGACAGATTTGAATTGCACAAGGAAGTGCTGGACGCTGAATTGTTGATCACAAATTCACGACGCTTCGTTGAGCAGCGCGCCACGGCCAACCGGGTCAAACTGTCCTCTGAAATCGATCCGGAAGCCGCCAACGCCTGGGGTGATGAGCGCGCCGTAACGCAAGTCCTCGTCAACCTTCTGGGCAATGCCGTCAAATTCACGCCGCCGGGGGGGAAGATCAATATCAAGGTAAGCTGTGGCGAAAATGGCGACACTAAAATCATGGTCTCCGATACGGGCAGAGGCATCCACCCCGACGAAATCGCGACGGTGATGGAGCCTTTCGGTCAGGCGAGCAAAGTGAATGGCGAGACTATCGAGGGAACCGGCCTCGGCCTGACCCTGGCCCGACAGCTGGTTGAAATGCACGATGGATCACTGACACTGGAAAGCCGCTATGGCGTAGGCACTGATGTAACGATCTACCTGCCGCAACCCGAGATGCCAATCGAAGGCGTATCGGTCGTTCATTGACAATCAGCGGCGTATCCAAAGGGCATTCGATACACCTGACAATTCATGTGTAGTAATTCAGACCTGATCTGACAGTTACCGATTTTGACGCGGCGTCTGTCAGGTCAAGTTTGGTCTATAAACTTTTCCTTCCAGATACGTTTACCATCCTCCAGGGTTTGCATGGGCGTGCGGCCCTCGC
>JABILA010000061.1 GCA_018654745.1 Alphaproteobacteria bacterium | reverse complement strand
TATATCGATGCCAACAGAGGCGAAGGTCAATGTAGTCCGTTTCGATTTGCTTGCCATGGGATGCTGCTCCTATCAGTCGTGGGTTAAAGTCTTCTCAGACTAACCTACTGGGGGGTGCAGCCGGTCCATCCCATTAGCGGAAACTTCGACTGCCCTAAACAACGGTCCTTGTAGATAGTCGGGGTTCTCGATTTGTATTTCGTTATAGAGAGCTTGGGCTTCGTCTTATTTGGACTGCGTCGTCATGGAGCCAGCTAGGTCACCGCAATATCATCCCGGCGAAAAATGGTCGAGAATCACTGCGGCATGGGAGCGATCTTCAGGCTCCCAATCATGCCCAGCCATAGCCAATGCAAACACGAACTAGGCTTCAAATTCTGCGCTGCCGGGCATTGAATTCATAGAACATTCGTGTGAAATACCAGCAGCCGTTCAGAAGTCGTTTTTAGCCCGCTCGATCAATTGTGCCAGGCTGTCTATAGGCGCGTCCTTTGGTTTGTGGACACCGAGATAATGTTCAAAAAAATCGATGAATTCATCGACCATGGCGTTCGGGTCTTTCGGAAGCTCTTCAATACCGAAAAAAGCAAAGGCTGAAAAGTTTGCCGCGGCGTGGCGCATACCCGAAGCGATAGCTTCGGGATTATCGCCACTTTCAAGCTGCTTGTTGGCAAAGTCGATGATCTGGTTGGCGATCTGAACACCCCTGCTGGCTTGTTGGTCATCTGGCTGGTCGGGCGTGTCTGAAGTCATGGAATTGTTCCGTTATGTTTATTTATTAAGATAGCAGGTTGCTCTAGTGAACTGTCGAATCATCTTCGTCATCTGTCAGGGTGCCAGCAATGTAATCATCGGTCGACCGGGGCAAAGGCCGGGCACCGCCGGCCATGGGATCGGAGGCTGTTTCGACCATGTCGATCACTCTGCAGTCGGCGCACATTTTCAACCGGTTCAATGCCTGTTCGTCAGAGAACATACTATGGCCAGATAGTTTTTCGACCATATGGTCGATCGTTGACCTGACGCCATAGGGTTTGCCACAGCGAACACAGGCGAAGGGCTCTTCTTCGTGCAGCACGCGCTTTTCCAGCACATCCGGGGTAAATCGCAGCCGGGTATCCAAACTGATAACTTTTTCCGGGCAGGTGGCGCGACACAGACCACACTGAATGCAATTGCTTTCAAGAAACGACAGGCGCGGGTAGTCCGGTGTGTCCGAAAGAGCACCAGCCGGGCAGGCACTGACGCAGGACAGACACAAGGTGCATCCGGTCACGTTAACGTCGATGGAACCAAAAGGCGCACCAACTGGCATGCTCACTTGATCAACAGGAGCAGGGGCTGCCTCGTGCAGGAGCCGCAGGCCCATGTGCAGGACTTCACGCTTGTTGCCCATAGGCAAAAAGCTTGCCGGTTTCGATCGCTTTACCTGAGCATCGGCCAGATCATTGATGCGACCTGAGACGATCTCGGGATCAGCGTCGTCAACAATCATGACGCCCGATCCTTCATAACCAAGTCCGCCGCGAACAGCGTCAAACCAGGAAATCACTTCCATCAGGCCGTCGGCCTCAGCTGTTCGGACCGGTGGCATCAGGACCGCCAGGCGGCTGCCCCCCCAGGCACTGGCACTGATCAGAAACTCCAGACCGATTTGGGTGACTTCGTTGACGGCGAAGGGCAGGACATTAACCGTCAGGCCACCAAAATGACGGCCGACATAATTGATCATCTCTTCGCCATGACGGGTATCATGGATCAGTAGTAAAGGATCACTGCCACCAGTCCTGAGATAAGTCCCGATCAATGTCCGGGCCCGCTCAAGCAATGTAGTGGCGGTTGGCACCTGGTAGCTGGCGGCACCGGTCGGGCAGACACTGGCGCACATGCCACAGCCACCGCAGATATAGGGATCAAAACTAACATTTTCCCCGGCCGTCGTAATCGCACCGGCCGGACAATGGTCCAGGCAGCGGGTGCAGCCATCGATGCCACTTCTGTTATGGGCGCAGATGCTTTCGTCATAGCGCACATAGTGCGGCTTGCTGAATTCACCCACCATGTCGCTGAGGTCGAAGATTGTTTCGGCGACAGCCACACCGTCGCTGGCATCCACCCGGAAATATCCGTCACGTTTTTCCAGTGCATTAATCAGGGTCGGGGCAGATCGCAGATCCAGGATCAGATCAAATTTCTGTCGTCGGGGCGCGCCGGTCTCGAACGCCATGGCATCTCGGGCGGACGGATGGGCGATGGAAAATTCTTCAAACTGAACATCGAAGGCACCGAGGTGGCCGTCGACTTTTACCACCTTTCCCTGATAGACCGGAAAACTGTTCAAGGCCGGTGGCGTCAATCCGTCTGCCGCGTCCAGCACCAGCGTTACGTTCAAACGCTCCGACAATTTTTCTGCACAGCGCAGGGCAACGTCGCCTTCCCCCAGAATGACAAGGTTGCCCTTGCTCTCCATTTCCACGGTGGCGTGTCCGGGCTGGTCAATCATGGCTTCAGCCAACAAGGCTGCGATCTTGGCGGTGGCCGGCCTCTGGTCCCTGCTCCAGCCTGCTGTTTCGCGAATATTAACGAAGTGAAGATCGCCCTGCCGCGTCACGTCTTCCGCAACTTCCAGAAAAACAGCGGCTTCCTGTGTGCAGGTAATCAATAAAGGTGAATTGTCTTTCAGGGCCTGTTCGGCTTTATCCAGCTGATGCCGACAAAGATAGGTCGATGCGTCTGCGATGTCCTGGCCCAGGCTGTCACCAATGGCTTTGGCATCAATTTGCATGCTGCCGTTGCAATCGCAAAGCATGACCCGTTTTGTCTCGACCATTAACCTTGTCCCCCGAACGTCACTGAACAGGAATATTGCGCAGATCATCGCCTTGATGCAAGCTGGACCTCAAGGCCAAGGAACCAGAGCCCCGGGGGCGATCATGGATGCAGACGCAGAAGTTTATTTAGGTGTGGTCGTTGAACGCAGGGAGATTGATAATCCCTGGGAAGACTATACCTGGCGACCGCTGGCCGTCATGCCGAACGCGCCGCTTGAGGTCAACTGGCAGGATTTACAGCAGGGAGAGGGCTGGAAACACTTTCTGGCCCGGACACTACCACTGGATCTTTATAAAAGCGAAACCGACGGCTATCGGGAAAATCTCGGTCAGCCGGTGCCTTTGGTTTTTGTCGTGCTGCGTCCGGGAGAAGAAGCGGAGGAAGAAGAGGTCGAGCCCTTTATCCTGACTGCCTGTCCGCACGAGGCGTCCGGCTATGTGGAGAGCGGAGATGTGATCGTTGAAGGTGTCCGGATGCCGCCGGAAGTCGCTGAATGGCTGGCTGATTTTGTCGAGCAGCACCATGTGGAAGAGCCCTTTCGCAAACGCAAGAACAAGCGCCATCAGGATCGCGACCAGGGCTCCCGGCCCCGTGGGCGCTTCGGCGGGGCTGCGTCATGAGCCGGGATGCGCCGGACGACAAAGATAAAAAAGTATCCGAATCCCGGCTGCAGAGATGGTCGCGCCTGAAAAACGAGGACAGGGCAGGCAATGTTGCTGAAGAATCGGGGCCGGAACTTCCGAATGAGCTGGTTACACAGGAAGGTTCGGAGCTGGAAGTTGAAGGCGAAGAACGGACAACCGAAGAAATCGTTGCCAGCCTGCCGGACATTGAAAGTCTGGACAAGGACAGTGATTTTACCGGGTTCCTGCAGGCTGGCGTGCCGGAAGAGTTGAAAAACCTGGCATTGCGGAAACTTTGGCTCAGTGATCCGGTGCTGGCCAACGTCGACGGGCTGAACGATTACGACGAAGATTTCAATGTGATTGACAAGGTAATCGAAATCGCCAGCGACGCCCTGGACAAGGTTTCGCAGTCAGATGGCGAGGAAAATGCAGATGGCGAAGAAGGGGCGCTTGAAAGTCAGGTACAGGATGCTCCGCAGGATACAGCAGAGAGCCAGCTTGTTAACGATCAGAGCGCCGATTTGAATCATCCGGATAGCAATGAAGTTGCCCGTGGCAAAGAAATTACCGTTACCGTTGATGATTTTGACGAGGAACGCGGTAGTTGATCGCATTTGTGTGAGGATAGCATTTTTAAGTTTACAGGCGATGCCTGACAGCCTAGCATTATTATAATTTCGCGTAGGGGTGGCTTAAGATCGCGTGGTGGCGTGACGATTTTTTGTAAATTATTTTTTTCTACCGAATGAATACCGACAACAAAGCAGAATAATTATCTCATTCGAACGGGGAGTTCGGATATTGGGTGAGGCTTCAGTGCACGCAGCAAACGTTCCTGTAGAAGCGGATTTCGATGAAATCCGGGCGGGACTTTATGCCTTGATTGCACGCCTCCTGTCCGGTCCCCTTGATGCTCAGTTTGTCGACCATATGTGCCAGCTGGAAGGCGATACAAGCGCTTTGGGCCTGGCCCTGAACAAGCTGGCAGCGCTCGCAAAATCCCCCCCTCCTGACAACTTTGCTGATGAATATGCGCCTCTGTTTTACGGCCAGGGGCAGGGCGGAGAGATTCTGCCTTTTGCCTCATATTATCTGACGGGCCAGCTTTATGACGCGCCGCTGGCGGCGATCCGGGATGATATGCTGAAACTGGGCATCCAGCCGACCGGGTCGGTCAAGGAACCTGAGGACCACATTGCCTTTTTATTGGATATGATGCACGGCCTGATCACTGGACGATTTGCAGCCGGTGCAGTGGGTGTGCCGGACCAGCAGGGTTTTTATGCCCGCCATATCGAGCCCTGGGCCAGCGAGGTTTTTTCAGACCTGAAAAAGGCCGACTCGGCCGACTTTTATGTGGCTGTCGCCGACCTGGGCCTGGCATTTATGGAAATCGAATCGGAGGCCTTCAAACTGGCGGCCTGAGTCGTTCAAATTTGTAAAAATTCAAACTCTTTATGTTAGGGAATAACGAGAAAAACAGAAGTCATCGAGGAGAGGAAAGAAAAATGGAACAGAAACAAAAGTCCGAAACCCCTGTAAAGCGGGGACGCAGAGAATTCCTCACAATGGCAGGCGTTGCCGCCGCAGGCACCGGCGTGCTGGCCGGAGCCGGTTCGGCCCAGGCCGCAGAAGAACTGTCTAAAGACAAGGGCCAAGGCTATCAGGAAACAGCCCATGTTCGCACCTATTACGAACTAGCCAAATTCTGAACTTTACCCAACCTGAAAATGAACAAGAACAAGCTCCGAGAATCTGACGGGAGGCACGAATGCTTTTAAAGAAATGCGCGTCTGAAGCCAGCGGCAAAAGACTCAGAGAAGCAGTAAAAGGTGTTGTCGGGCAAGGCGTGGATCGCCGCTCATTTTTGAAAAAATCAGGCATTGCCGTCGGTGGGATTGCCTTGGCCGGAACAGCATCTCCCGGGATCGTCAAGAAAGCGAAAGCGCAGTCCGCTTCCTCCGATGTCAAGAAAATCAAATCTGTTTGCACCCACTGTTCTGTTGGCTGCACGGTTATTGCAGAGGTCGACAAGGGCGTCTGGACAGGCCAGGAGCCAGGTTTCGACAGCCCCTTTAACCTTGGTGGTCATTGCGCCAAGGGTGCCAGTGTGCGCGAGCATGCCCATAACGAACGGCGCCTGAAATATCCTATGAAACTGACCGGTGGCAAGTGGCAGCGGGTGTCCTGGGATGAGGCCATAAACGAAATCGGCGACAAGATGCTGGATATCCGCAAGGCATCTGGTCCGGATTCGGTTTACTGGCTGGGCTCTGCCAAGTTCAACAATGAACAAAGTTATTTGTTCCGTAAATTCTACGCCTTCTGGGGATCAAACAACGGCGATCACCAGGCCCGGATTTGTCACTCAACCACAGTTGCTGGTGTTGCCAACACCTGGGGCTATGGTGCCATGACAAACTCCTACAATGATATGCATAATTCCCGCGCCATGTTCCTGATCGGGTCAAACCCGGCGGAAGCACATCCGGTTGCGGTACAGCATATCCTGCGGGCGAAAGAGCGGAATAATGCGCCGCTGATAGTTTGTGATCCGCGCTTCACCCGCACGGCAGCACATGCCGATGAATTCGTTCGTTTCCGCCCAGGTACCGACGTTGCGTTGATCTGGGGCATCTTGCATCACATCTTCAAGAACGGCTGGGAAGACAAGGAATTCATCCGCCAACGCGTCTGGGGGATCGAGCAAATCAAGGCCGAGGTCAAGAACTGGACACCGGAAGAAACAGAACGTGTAACAGGCGTGCCAGGGTCGCAATTGAAACGCGTTGCCCGCATGTTGGCCAACAACCGTCCGGGCACCATCGTCTGGTGCATGGGTGGCACACAGCATACCAACGGCAACAACAACACCCGCGCTTATTGCATCCTGCAACTGGCCCTTGGCAACATGGGCAAGGCCGGTGGTGGTGCCAATATTTTCCGCGGTCATGACAATGTTCAGGGCGCAACTGATTTCTGCATCCTGTCGCACAGCTTGCCAGGTTATTATGGTCTGTCCGCCGGTGCCTGGAAGCACTGGTCCCGTGTCTGGGATGTCGACTATGAATATGTCAAAGGTCGTTTCGCCAGCCAGAAACTGATGCAGTCAAAAGGCATTCCGGTTTCGCGCTGGATTGATGGCGTGCTTGAAGACAAGGACAAGATCGACCAGCCGGATAATCTTCGGGCCATGGTATTGTGGGGTCACGCTGTGAATTCACAAACCCGCCTGCCGGAAATGAAAAAGGCCATGGAAAAATTGGATCTGATGGTGATCATCGATCCGGTGCCGACTTTCGCGTCCGTTATTCCAGACCGTCAGGACGGGGTGTATGTCCTGCCGGCAGCGACGCAATATGAAACTTATGGGTCGGTGACAGCGTCCAACCGTTCCCTGCAATGGCGCGACAAGGTCATTGAGCCGATCTTCGAAGCCAAGCCGGATCACGAAGTGATGTATCTCTTTGCAAAGAAACTCGGTTTTGCCAAGGAGATGTTCAAGAAGATCAAGGTTACAGATAACGAGCCCCTGATCGAGGATATCACCCGCGAGTTCAACGGCGGCATGTGGACCATTGGATATACTGGCCAGTCACCTGAGCGCATGCGCAAGCAGATGGCCAACCAGCATACTTTTGACCGCACATCGTTGCTGGCCAACGGTGGTCCCTGTGACGGTGAATATTATGGCCTGCCGTGGCCATGCTGGGGCACACCGGAAATGGGTCATCCGGGAACACCGATCCTTTATGATCCTTCCAAGCCGGTGGCTGAAGGCGGCCTGACCTTCCGGGCCCGCTTTGGCGTCCAGCGCGAGGGCACAAATTTGCTGGCGGAAGGCTCCTACTCTGTCGGTTCGGAAATCAAGGACGGCTACCCTGAATTCACCATGGCCGGGCTTAAAAAGCTGGGCTGGGATGGTGATCTGACGGCGGCTGAAAGAGCTGCCATTGAAAAGGTTGCTGGTGACAAGACCAACTGGAAAACCGATCTTTCAGGTGGCATTCAACGGGTCGCGATCAAACATGGTTGTGCCCCGTTTGGGAATGCCAAGGCTCGCACCGTGGTCTGGACGTTCCCGGATCCGGTACCAACGCATCGCGAGCCACTGTATACGCCGCGACGTGATTTGTTGCCGAAGTACGAGACCTACAAGGACAAGCAGGCTTATCGCTTGCCAACCAAATATGCCTCGATCCAGAAGAATGATTTCTCCAAGGACTTCCCGACCATTCTGACGTCGGGACGTCTGGTGGAATATGAAGGCGGCGGTGATGAAAGCCGGGCCAACAAGTGGCTGGCAGAACTGCAGCAGGAAATGTTCCTGGAAATCAATCCGCGCGATGCCAACAATCTTGGTATCCGGGCCGGTGGCCAGGTTTGGGTTCACAGTCCCGAAGGCGGCAAGGTTCTGGTTGCAGCCCAGATTACAGAACGTGTGGCATCGGGTGTTGTCTTCATGCCATTCCACTTTGGTGGGCACTGGCAGGGCAAGAGTTTGAGGGACAAATACCCACCAGGGGCAGATCCCTACGTGCTTGGCGAAGCCATGAATATGTGCGGTACCTACGGGTATGATTCCGTAACCCAGATGCAGGAAAGCAAAGTAACGCTTTGCCGCGTCGAAGCAGCTTAGGGAGGAGACGACAAATGGCTAGAATGAAATTCTTGTGCGACTCCGAACGCTGCATCGAATGCAACGCCTGTGTCACCGCATGCAAAAACGAACACGAAGTGCCATGGGGCGTAAACCGCCGTCGGGTTGTCACCATCAATGATGGCTCTCCGGGTGAGCGCTCATTATCCGTGGCCTGTATGCACTGCTCGGACGCGCCGTGTATTTCGGTCTGTCCGGTGGATTGTATCTATCAGTCAGAAGATGGCGTGGTCCTGCATTCGAAGGATCTCTGCATCGGTTGTGGCTATTGCTTCTATGGGTGCCCGTTTGGTGCGCCACAATATCCGCAGGCCGGCAATTATGGCAGCCGGGGCAAGATGGACAAATGTACTTTCTGCGCAGGTGGTCCGGAAGAAGATCGCTCGTCAGCGGAGTTCAGCAAATACGGGCGCAACCGTCTGGCAGAAGGCAAACTGCCTCTCTGTGCTGAAATGTGTTCAACCAAAGCCCTGCTGGCCGGTGACGGCGACATCGTTGCCAATATTTATCGGGAACGCGTTGTTGAACGCGGCTTTGGATCTGGTGCCTGGGGTTGGGGAACAGCCTATAAACAGAAATCAGGATCCTGATGCAGCAGCGTTGGCTAAACTGATATGACAACTGGCTGATCCGTCTCAATTATCGGGACTGATCAGCCATTTTGTATCGAACCCGGCACAGGATATTGGCTTGGTTCAGTTTTCGAAGAAGGGGACGTCAGACATGAGGACGCTCGGAAACGCTTTGATGGTGGCGATCGTCGGACTGTTTTTGTCGGCTGCATTCGCCGGAACGCAAGCCGCGGATGTTCGTCCACCCGGTTCCGCCACCAACGGTACAGTGCCTGGAAATGTCTCCGGTAACATCAGTGACGCAGCGATTTGGGGCATGGTGCGTCACGGCATTGCCGGATCTGTAACTATCCCGGACAAAAAGGCAGGCGTCCTTGTTCAGGATGGCGGCGAAAGACTGCGCCAGTTCCGCAATGGCACCCAAAGCAAATGGGGGGGCTGGATATTGCTGGTGGCAGTCATGGCCTGCCTCGCCATGTATATCGGTCGGGGCCGGATCATGATTGAAAGCGGACCCAGTGGCAAAGTCGTACAAAGGTTCAACGATTTTGAACGCTTCACCCATTGGCTGACCGCCGGGTCTTTCATCATTCTTGCGCTCAGCGGCCTGAACATGATGTTTGGCAAATATCTGTTATTGCCGGTCATCGGCGCAAAAGCCTTTGGTACTCTGACCTTGTGGGGAAAATATTCACACGATTATCTGGGCTTTGCCTTCATGGTTGGCTTGGTGTTGTTGCTGGTGGTCTGGCTACGCCACAATATTCCGAACAGGCTGGATATTGAATGGCTCAGGAAAGGCGGCGGACTGTTCAGTGAAGGGACGCATGTACCGGCTCGAAAATTCAATGCCGGGCAAAAGCTGATTTACTGGGCTGTGGTCCTGCTGGGCATTTCCCTGTCCGTCAGTGGCCTGGCGCTGTTTTTTCCTTACGAGATCAGACTATTTGCGGTCACGTTCGAGATAATGAACCTGGTCGGGTTCGATCTGGAAACAAATCTGACGCCCCTGATGGAAACACAATTATCCCTGGTCTGGCATGGATCGGTCGCGCTGCTCATGATCGCCATCACGATTGCTCATATCTATATCGGTTCAGTGGGTATGGAAGGCGCACTGGATGCCGTGGTCAGCGGAGATGTCGACGAGAACTGGGCGCGGGATCATCACGAACTCTGGCTGCAGGAAATGAATGTGACAAAAGTGAAATCCGAACCTGCTGAATAGCGTCCGGATATTCAGTTAAGGTAATCAGGAAAGCGATCAGAGCCTGACGTTTGTTGTGCTAAAGGCCTGATCTGTGCCTGTGTTCATATTTGTCATAGCGACACCGACAACGACAGCAATGATGATTGCTGCGGCGAAGCCCAGAAACATTGCCTTCATAATTTCCCCCGTCCTGCCTAATTCGGGTGCAGGTTTCGTATAACAGGTCAGAACTATAGCACAATCAGTCCAGCTTTGTGAGAATTTCGAGATAGTCAATAAGTTTCACCAGTTGGCTGGTGTTTGTTATCTTCTGGACCGGCATTTTGGTGCCGGGCAAAAACCGATCCGGTCCCAGTGAAAACAATCGTTCTAGGTTTTTTCTGTTCCAGAAAATATTTCGCTGCTGCAGGGTTGCCGAGTACCGGTAACTGTCAACGCTGCCCATTTGCCGTCCCAGTAATCCAGCAAAATGAGGCCCTGACCGTTGAGGCTCATTCGCCGTCAAAGCATGACAGATGGCGCATTTCCGGAAAAGTCTGGCACCGGGATGATTGCTCTCCAGCCAAGGGGTTGGGCGCGTGTGTGACGTGTCTTGTGATACTGAAATCCGGTCACCCGATGCAATGTGCCAAACACGGATCCGTTCTGACTTTCCGGCACTCAGCAGGAACTGGTTGTTCGGTGATATGGCGACCGACCAGACTGGACCGTCGTCGGCCTGAAGTTGCCGCCGGATCTCTCCGGAATTGGCGTCAACGATCATCACTGTGCCATCCAGATAACCGACCGCCAGAAGGCTGCCGCTTTGGTTGACCGCGCTGGCACTGACTCTCCGGTCGGCGGCAATGCCGTATTCATGTAATAATCTGAAATTTTCCAGGTCCCAGATTTTAACAAAGCTGTCCGGTCCGACAGTCAGCAGGCGTTGCCCGTCGGCTGATTGCTGCAGCTGGAAAAGGCTGACATTGTGGGCCTGCAGCCGGGCGGTGCGGATGCCGTCTGACAGCCGCCAGCGGGCGATATTGCCGCTGCGTCCGGCGGCAATCAGATGTTTACCATCTGCCGTGATGGCGACACCGACCACGGCCTCTTTCATGTCGAATTCAGTTATTACCTTGCTAGCTGACAATTTCCAGAGAATTATTTTACCATCCCAGCCGCCACTGATCAGATGCCCGTCATCTACTACGGCCAGTGACGTAATACGCCCCGCATGGGCCCTGAACTGCTTCTGAATTTTAATTTCTGGGCCGCCCCAGATGATGATCTGGCCGTCGGCACCGGCTGTCGCGATCCTGTTCGCAGTCAAAAAAACCGCATCATTCAACGGGCCATCGTGGCCATCCAGAACTTGTAAAGTGGATTGTTCATCCAGACGCCAAAGGCGAGCGCTGTGATCAAAACTGGCCGACAGAACTGTTGATCCGTCGGCTGAAATTCGCAAGGCCCGGATCATGCCACCGTGGCCAGTCATGTCGGCAAGTGCCGGATATGCGATGGCAATCAGGATTAGCAGGGTCAAGGCGACCCGTTTCAATCGACTGGCTACAGGACATCGTACTGACAAGGGCATAGCGCCTTCCCCCCTTGATAAATATAGTGGAACAGACGAAAAAAGTCGCAGTTTTTTGCTGATGCGACGTTGGTTTACAGAGCTCTGGAGGCTACGTTGATAGCATTATTCCAGGGGGCAACAATGATTGACGTTTTTCCGTTTTCCGGATTGTCAGTGGCTGTTTTGGGTCTGGGGCCTGGCGGCATCGCGACAGCCCGTGCCCTGACCTTAAGCGGTGCCGTCGTCAGGGCCTGGGATGATGATGTCGGAAAGCGTGAAAATGCCAGAAAAGCCGAGGACTGCGAATTCGAAATCGCCGACCTGATTGACTGCGACTGGCTCGATACGGTTAGTCTGGTGGTCGAACCTGACTATGTGCCGACATCAAAATCCGTTCACCCGGCTGTTGTCGCCGCCAAGGCTGCAAACTGTGAAGTTATCTCTGATGCGGAACTTCTGGCGCGAGCCCAGCGTGACGCCAGCTATGTTGGTGTGGCCGACCGCGCCGATGACGGACGCGCCCTGGATATCATTACCCACGTGTTGCGGGCGACGGGCCAGGATGTTGAAACGGCAGGTACTGACGATTTGCCGATGCTGGACACCTGGGCGCTGGAGGTGGGCTGTACCTACGTTCTGTCCATGCCGCCAGCCCGCTGTGCCCACACTGTGTCTATCACATTTGATGTCGCCGTGTTGCTGGATACGGGGCGCAGTGGCTGGCCACCCTATGGCACAATCAAGGAAAGCAAGGACGCATTGAAATGGTTGTTCCATCGCCAAAGCGGCCCGCAAGGGGCGATACTGAATGTCGACGATCCGGTAATCGCAAGGTTCTACAAGGACCTTAAACGCAGAAACTCAAATGTCGTAATAGGTGTTTCAGCGAACAAAAAGGTAGCCGGTGGCGTCTATGTCATTGATGGGCAGTTGTTCGACGACATTGCCGGGCAGGACATGCCTGTATTTCAGTTACCCGAAGCTGACGATGGTGCAAAAAGTGACTACTTAAAAGCCGCGGCAGCCTATGCCGCCGCCATCCTCAGGGATGTTCCAGCCCCTGTTGCCGTCGCCTCTTTGATGGCGTTCCTCAGCGTTTGATTATTTCGATGTTTGAAGTCGGGAATTTGGGCGTTCTGTCGACCGACGTGCGACATATACGGCTTCATTTTGACAACACCTGACACTTCCATAATGTCTGCTCGTGGCTAATTCGAGACTATCTCACTACCGCCGAATTACTTCCGCTATGGAGGGGTAAACAGACATGGTTTGGCAAGTAGTCCGTGGTGAAGGGGTATATCAGCCACTATACGACGGTCAAGTTCATGCCAAACTCCGCAATCTTAGGATTCAGCGTTTCCACATCTCCAATAAATTGGGCAGCCATGAATGAGCTCCCCGGATGGTCTCCCTCAACAAGTTGTACCCCAAGAGTATCTGCTTGCTCCCATCCAAGTTGCTCAAATATCTCCACACCGGGCCAGTAGGGACCAATCATGGCAACCTCCCTCATTGAGAGGTCTTCAATGTCAATTTGTGTACCAAGCCACTCTTCCCTGTCGAAAGAGGGATATTCTGCAAAGTCATCAACACCGAGAGCTTCGCGAATCACGCAATCCTGCTGATCAACGGTCAAATACGAAAAGTTATCATTGCCCTCGAGCTTTTCTCGCCAAGTGGGTAGAACTACTTGCCCCAAGTCGTGTAATGGATCGAACAGGTACTCCCCTTCAAGCTCCAATCGATATGGCTCAAACACGGGAATATCTTCAGCGACCAAGAACACACCTGTTCCTCTAGGGGCCAATGTTGCAGCCACCGTACCGAAAACAATTTTCAGAAAATCACGGCGGTTAATCTCAATATTTTCAGCAGACATAGTAAACCCTCCAACGGTAAATCCGTGGAGGGCTGACACTCGATATTGCCTTTCGGCCACATCCCTCTTTCGAGGTTACCACCTTGCACGAGCTGCAGGTTGGCGGGGCGCGTCAGCCCTCTCTTGATGAAGGCAATATAATAGCCGAGATATAGGAGAATTGCCAGAGAAGTTATTCTGGGGTCAGCGTGTCGAAGGCTCCAGTAACGATGTCTGGAGTGAGACTTGTGTCTACGAGTTCCAAGAGTTCTGCCCTAATTATGTTCCAGTCTTGTGAGAGGTCCAGAGTACACACGCTAATCTGATGCCCCCCAAGCTTGTAACTGAGCCTAAGCGATGTGCCGACAGCCGGATAAAGTAACATTCCAGAAGCGACAAGATCTACTCCCCCCCGCGCCTCAAGATTCTTGAGGTATGCGAACAACTGATAAAGATGCGCTGAACGGACTCGCTCCTTGCCGAAGTTTGTCGTCATTGCTTCAGTGTAGTATTTTGTTTCGATAATGAGGGTGGAATTGGCACTGCGCACGGAGATGTCAGTTTCCATTTGGGGGAGAAAATCCATGCTGCCGTCCGCGACCTCATCTAAGTTCCATTGAATTTTTTCCTTTCGTACGTCGAGATCTGGGCATTCGTGGCGTAGAAAGTTCTGCACGAAGCTTTCGAAAAGTCTTGCCATGCGTTTGTCGTCCCTGAGGAAATCTCGAAAGCGATAGTCCCCACTGGCCTCATCCACGAGCCAGGACGAAACCACCAGTTCACAAACATTGATCAAAAACCGATAGAATCGTGCGTTGCTATGTAACTGGATCGATCGGAAGGCCCCACGAGTTAAAGTAATAGGCTCAATGCCGGGGAGATCGCGACAAAGGCCTAATAACTGCGACTGCAGGTTTTTGTCCAGGCTTGGGACTCCAGCAAGGTGGCGTAGCGTTGCTTTGATTATTCGGTTGGGCCAAGTGTTCTCGGTAAGCTCGTCGTACTCACATCGGGCCTTGCCATGAATCATCATCATGCGACGACTAGTTTCGGCCACCATGACGCGGCCACGTAACGACACCAAGTCCCCCTCAAATCGTTCGTAGCCCCGACCTAGCCCCCGGCGGAGAAGATGACGGACCCCGGAAATTAGGACACTGGCGAACAAGTCTGCTAACTCCGAAGAGTCTACGCGGGAGACATCCGTAATCTCCCCTTCCTCCAGCCGATTCCAAGCGTAGCAAAGGAGAAAATATATGTTTCGAATCGGGATCGAGGCACTCATGATTAATCGACCAGCTTAAGCTCCTTGATTAGGCTCTCCGCTTTCTCCGGGTTGTCAAACCAGTACTCACGCAGTAGCGGTTCGATCTCCCATCGGATTATCCGCAGGTAGAGTGCGAGATCGAGACCTCTTTCTTCTGGCAATGTACAAAAATAGCTGTGACCAATCCGGTAACCCTTCCCGAGATTGGCATGATCCTCGGCAATATGTTGGTTGACCGTCGCAAGTCGATCGATGACCCGCTCAAAGAATTTCTCTTCAGTGCCCCGGCCAATCAGGAGTTCCCTAAACTGATCGGTGTCAAAGCCAGGCTCGAGGTCGACAAACCCAAATCGACGCCGAAGAGCGTAATCCACCATCGCCAAGGATCGGTCCGCTGTGTTCATAAGCCCGACCAAATATAGGTTTTCAGGGATCGAGAACCGCTCATCTGGCCCATCGCTGTATGCCAGCGGAATCTCCCAATTCTCACCCCGCTTGTCGGCTTCAATCAGCAGCATCAGCTCACCGAATACCTTACTAAGATTGCCTCTGTTGATCTCATCTATAATGAAAACGTAATCCCGAGAAAGGTCCTGCTGGGCCTTCGCGCAGAACTGGTGAAATATTCCATCTCGTAGCTGAAATCCACCACCCGACGGGCGATAGCCTTGGACAAAGTCCTCATAGGCATAAGATTGATGGAACTGGACCATGCCGACCCGGTCAGGGTCTTTATATTCTAGAAGCGCATAGGCCAATCGTTTACTGAAATAGGTCTTGCCGACCCCGGGGGGCCCTTGCAGGATGATGTTTTTCTTCGCTCGGAGAAGCTCCAGAATGTCATCGAACTTCTGACGTTCAACAAACAGATCCTCGACGGCGTCCTCAGGCGAGTAGTTTTCGGGTTCGACCGAAACCTCCTCGTCGGTCGGCTCGTGTCCTTCCATTTCCTCACTGTAGACTGAGACGAGATTCTGCACCTCTCCCGCAATGGCTTTGAAGTCCAAGCCATCGGCTACATTGTAGTGGCCGTAAATCCTCGACTGACCGTAGGCCTCCGGAACCAACTGATTATTCTCGCTGAAATACTGCGCAATCGTTGGCTCAGACTGGCCGGCTTGCCATTCGATATCGGGCACATTTTTCTCACTGACACCGTAAGCGAGGATTAGCACACTGGTAGACTTGTAGTAGAGAATGACCGGATAGACACCTTTCTGGACCTCCTGCCCATAACCTGTAAAAGCGATCCATGGAACTTTGGCGTAGCTTCCCTGTCCGAAGCTCACTTTCATCTTGAGCTTCCGGTAGGTACCAGGATATTTACTCGTACGAAGATCCGTGTGCTCGTCCGCTTGAGCGACGAAGCGTGTGAGCATGTCGGGTAACGAGTCCTTTGGTTCAATCTCAAATCCAAGTTTTTTGAGGTGTCGGAACGCTTTGGATTTCTCTCCGCCACTGAAGTTCTGGCGGTTCATGAGCTTGCCTCGGAAATATTTGGCGGCCAGCGACACAACATACTTCGGTGGATAGTGCCGGCCCTCGTGAACCAAGTCGTAAAATGTCGACCGAGCGTCAGGTGGAACGCCTTCAGCATCAATATCCTTGATCGCGGCCAGTACATGCTCTTGAGTGATCTTGTCGATCCCGGCAAGGCCCGCGTCTTCCCACTCACTCTTCAACGGTTCGATGTAAAAGTCGAGCGGTTGGTCCAGATACTCCTTTTCTGCCTCTTGGCGAATGCGGTATAGTTCTCGATCGATAGCAATGGGGTCAAGTTTTCGGACTTCTGAATTAGATTTTTGCGTGAAGGCTGCTACGATAGACCGCCGATCAGTGCCCCCAAAGATTCGCTCAAAGCCGTCCGGGAAAAGCAGGAAAAGGAGCATATGCCGAAGCTGGCGAGTTTCGGCTTCGGGAATATCTGCGAGCCACTCAGCGAATACCCAACCATCGTTCAACAACCTCTGACGATCATCTGCGGGTAGCGCTTTCCACGCGTGCGCAAAGCGGATCAAGTACACCAGCTCGCGCCAGCGGTTTGTGTTGTATGCTGTGCCTGCACTACCAAGGCCACCGAGTGTTTCGTCGGAGAGCCAACGGGAATCCAGCGATAAGCGCAATCCCGACCAGTTCCAAATCTCCTCAATCTGCTCACGCTTCCTTGGAGCATGAGTATTGCTCGGGCAGAGCAATATCACCCACATCATTTCAGCTGCAAGCTGCTTGACCTCTGGCCCTGTGTTTTCTAGCTGCCTCTCGAGTTTCTCCAGAAAGTTGCCTTCACCCAAGTCGAGGTTCTCGACGAAATAGGTAACGAGAGATTCAATGTGCTCTTTCGTCCACAAGGAGCTGTTGGAAAAAATCGACCCATCCGAAAGTAGTGCCTTGTGCCGCCAGTGTTCAGCAGCATCTAGAACGGGCCCAGAATCTTTTCCTCCGCAATACCGGCTCATAAATCTTCCCCCTTTTCAGCCTGAGCCACTATCCGCCTTACGACGGATAAAATAGCTCGTTTGCAATCCAGCCCCAACACGAAAACTATTTTGTGGCTTGGCGAATTTGAGCAGTTTGGTCACGGCCATAATACCTCCTCGCCATGTAGGTTAAAGTGTCTTGAAAATAAGCAGAGACCTCGTTCCAATCTACTTCTCCATCTGCATTTCCATATGGCGTAGCGTCTGCTTCGCCGCTCAGGGCAAGCAACAAATATTTGGTGAACAAGCCATTTGAATTATCTTGTTCCCATGAAGCAATTTGATCACTCTTACCAGCGCTAACGACAGTGATGTACGACGGAAGATCCAGTCCTTTCGGTTCAATCGTCAATCCTGACATTCCTGAAATGACTGGTCCATTGCTGCTAAGGCCGGAAAAACAAGACTCTAGAATCACTGTGATAGATCTCGCGGGAACCTGACCTAAGTTTTTGTACAACAAACTGAGTGGGTAGCCGGTCAATGAAAGCCTTGAAGAATCAGCATCAGATGGAACCAGAAAAGATTCCCCGGAACTAGGATCGGGAGCACCATGGCCCGAATAAAACACGAAAACGTTTGATCGCGAGGGACGAACCCAATCAAATAGTTGACCTCGAGAATTTGAAGTACTGCCAAACACTCTCACCAACTGGGATCTAGTGGCGTCACGAAGGTAAATAATGTTTCCCTCTTTTACTCCCAGCGCTTCAAGAGCATATTTTTTGAAACTTGCTGCGTCAGAGTAAGCGGGAATGACATTTGGAACATCACGAGAAAGCTTTGCGTAATTTGCATTTCCAATAATTACAGCGATATCGTCCGGTCGCGGGGCCACTTTTTTGAATCTAACTGCCAGCGGTTTTTCCAACAACTCGACTTCCAGAGCAGATGAACTTCCGTTAGATGGAGTTGAAATCTCGTTCTGAGCGCCAGCCTTTTTGCCGTCTGACGAGTCGGGTATCTTGTTTTCAACTGCGACGGCTCCAGTTCCACTTCCACCAACCCGGTGACCTTTTTGTGACGCCTCCTTGGCTATTCTAAATGCGAGGTAGTAGGCAGGTTTGTTGGTTCCAAACATCTCAGGATATAGCCTTACTGCTTCATTAAACGCATTTGTTGACTCCTTGAAGCGCCCCCCTCGATTGTGAACAACTCCAGCCATAGCCCATATGAGCCCCCACTTTGACTGAAGCTTTATCGCGGTCGAGATCGATTCTTGTGCCATCTTGTCATCACCTAAGAAGGCACGAGCAACCGCCAAATACGCGTGGCCAAATGCCAGTTTCGGATTTAGCATCACAGCATGTAAGCCGTACTTAACACTGGATTCATAATTGCCGACAGTGATCAATGCCAGTGACACATTCGCATAGGCTGATGAATTTTTTGGCTCAATTTCTATAACTTTTAACCCAGAACTAAGAGCTTCTGGATAACGCGCTAATGCAAGCAAAGTCGACGTTCGGATTGAATGGGCTTTAGCGAATGTTGGCCACAGTTCGATTGCTTTAAGAGAGGAAGCGTCAGCATCTCGGTATTGCTGAAGAACAAAGGATACATATGCTTTGTAGTAGTGAGCAGTTACATTCTCATCGTCCCGATGGATTGCAAGGTTCGCGCTTGCCTTCGCCTTTTTGTAATTTCCCAATCTAACATAAGCAGCACTTAATGCTGTATAAGCACGGGAACGGTCTTTTGGATACAGCCAATGTGCTTTTCCAGCTTCAACACAATCGTTCAGGATATCTTTAGTTGGCTTCGCGATTTGCACTATTTCAAGGCATTTACTAAGCGTTTCGTCCGCATAGGCTGCCCGGCTGGGTAAAAAAGCTACAGCCACCCAGAATACGACCAAAATCCATTTCATCACGGCTCCCCTCCCTGCAATAGCCAATAGTAGAAACAAGCACCTACTTTATCTACTATAAAATTATATGCACCAATGGAATGGCTCCTAATCAAATCATTGCCTGATCAATCTGTCTGCGCATTCAACACCGTACTCTTTGATTACCACGACCAGATCATTATCTCTGTGATCGACTTTTTCGTTTGTCAGCACAGTGTCGATGCGCAGGGATCGCTCCTTTTTTGAGAAACCTTTCGGCAACGGCCAGTGCATCCCGACCAACAGTACTCTTCCCGGTTCTTCTGCTTCTGCCTCCAACTTCGACAGACGCCCTTTTATCTGCCTGTAACTCATCCCATCTTCTCCTCAAGCAGTGCCAATCGCCCTTCGAAATCGACATGCTCCTGCGCCCGTCTGGTGAGTTCAAGCAAACCCATCAGGGTGTGGGCATCATCGGGAGCAGTCTCGCCATCGGCCACCGAGTGGACCACCGCCTGCATTGACGACAGTATTGTTCCTGGGCCATCGATCTTCGGAATCTTGATGGACACGGGTCGGGATTTTTGTGGTGGCAGTATACGCTCCATACAAAGCCGTAAGGCGGCCATATTCCCTTCCAGGGCCTTGTTGATGCAAGTTCGCGCCAACACCTCTGCCTCCCCGTCTAGCAGCGCCTCTGCAGCCACCGTAGTGGCGTTTCGAGCGCCTTTAGGGCGACCTCTGGGGTTACCCGACTTACCGGGGCGAAATGGTCGTCCACGCTGTTTTTGAGTTGTTTTTTCAGCCATAAAACAAATTCCTTCCTGCACAAATTGTCCGCGGAGCGAAGATTTACTCTGAAGTCTCTTTCGGTGGTGGCTTGCTAGCCATCACTGCCGCATCCAGCAATAACTTTTGTTTTTCAGGATCTGGAGCACATTCAGTAAGGGCGAGCAATTCGGCATCTGATCTAATTTGACCTCCGTCATATTCTCGGATTGCTGCCCTTTCCTCATACTCAGCAACAAAGTCAACGATGATTGCGCTCTGCGACTGGCCAGAAGATTGAAGGCCATAACCAGAATCGTTAGAGGTATTCGTTCCTTCTAAACCCGTAATTGGCTTAGCATGATTAGCAAATTTAGCGCCTTCCATCGCATCACAGTGCAAAACCGCCCATGGGTCGAATTTAGGAGGTGTTTTCAAGACGACCTCCCACCATCGATCAAGTGCCAGACTTCTCTGCGAGGCTTTCCGTCAACAATTTTGCCGCCTTCAACAGGAGCAAGCCATCCATGATCCGCCAATACTCCTGCAATCCTTCTGGCAATCTTGGCTTCTCTGATCGGCATCGGACCATGTTGGTAAATCTGTGTTAACGAAACATATTCATCTCCTCGGTTTTGGAGCCAGTCCAAGAGATTTTGTGCCAATACTAAATCTGGGTCGCACACATTCGAGGAGAATAATCTAAGGGCTTCTCCGGCATAGTATCCACCAAGCTCAATCCCATTCGCCATCTCTTCCTCCCCAACATCTTTGGCATGCAAATCATCAACAAGAGTTAACACAGCTGCCAGTCGAGCAGCATGCTCGGGTAGTTTGTTCGCCAAACCTCTTATGTCGATATATGCTCCGTCTGGTGCCAACTGTTCCTCAACAAAATTCGCGTAACTTATCCACATCCGGCGTGCTCCGGATGACAAGCGAAGAACAGGAGGATCAAGTTCATTGGGTTTGTTTTCAATCGTGCTTGGAGGCGTCTCCAACGCGAGAAGCAGTACATCTTCGAATCTTTTCACTGCAGCACGACTATCAGCAGCTATTTCACGAAAAAATCTTGTGCCCGCAGTTGAAATGGGTGCAACAACAAGGAACCGAGACAAGAGACCTTGATCTGCCAAAACCCTGTCTGAAAGCATTCTTGCCGCCACGTCAGGTTGAGCCATCAAATGCATGGCCGCGCGTCGACCCGCTAAAGTCGATGCTCCATCCCCAGAACGGACCCTTTTAATAGGTTCACCATCCCAAATTGAGGACAAGGCTGAGCTGGTCTTCAGCTTGTTATCTTCGGCCATTCCATGGCCACCGATAAACTGGCCACCCTCAGCTGAAAAAACTCCCAAACTGGGATGCCCGATTGAAAACAAGCGGCAAAGCCCTTCAAAAGTTGGCTCCGGACATGTCAAGATTGGGTGCATTGGTTCTTTTGGCTTTGGTCCTAAGGCTTTCAAATCAACACGTGTATCAACGCAGGAGTTACCCTTCGTCGCTGGTTCACCAGTGTTGTCTTTGAGTATTTTTGCTCTTGCCTTGGTCCAAATATCGAACTCATTGAGCCAATTGTCGTAGTCGATTGTGTAGGCTTCACGCAAGGCAACTTCACGCTTGCGAACGAATTGAAGGGCCACGTTGTCTACGGCTGATTTACGTTCACCTGAAGCTGCGATTGTAAGAAAGTAGGCAGAAATTGGCCTTACCTGCCCCATGGGTAACTCCAAATCCGCATGGGCCTGGACGGCCAACGTAGCTGCGGCCAA
This sequence comes from Alphaproteobacteria bacterium, assembly GCA_018654745.1. Taxonomy (GTDB): domain Bacteria; phylum Pseudomonadota; class Alphaproteobacteria; order UBA2966; family UBA2966; genus JABILA01. The sequence goes on along the minus strand of JABILA010000061.1, from coordinate 3,698 downwards.
TACTGACTGGCAGCACATCGCCAATGGCGCATTTGTTTGATCGTGAACGCCAAAAGCCGCCGCTTCCAATGTTGCGCCTAGCGACCCTGTTGGAAAAGGACCTGGTGGAGAAAGCTCTCGATACAGTGGGCGTGGTGGTTCACTAATAAATTCGGCTGCACCTTCGATGGAGTCTTTGACCTTCGCATGTGTCATTTCACTCCCTCCATGGCCAAATCGTTGAAATCTGCGCCGTATATTGGCGGCACAGCGATATGAACAGCCCTCCCCTCCAACTTCCACTTTTCTGCTGCCAATTGAGCGGCCTTGATACCAGGTTCATCGTTGTCCGCCGCTATAGTGACCGACTTGACAAAATCAGGAAGCACAAGGCTCGTGATCCCTCCGGTAGACAAAGCTGCCCACACGGGGTCTCCCGTTGCGGTCAGGACGGAAAGCCCGGTTTCAATCCCCTCACAAACAACTATTTTGCGCTTTACCGGACCAAAGCGGACTGCTCCCCCTTTGACTAATCCCAACATCTTCTTTGGATCCGCCACTGGTGCCTTCGAACTTCCATCTTTTGCAAGGTAAGTCCTGTGTACCGCCGTTACCTCTCTATTTGGCCAGATAGCTATTGCGGCAATCATCGCAGGAAACTGCTGCCTGGAAGTAGTGTGATCTGCGTTTGGACAGTAACGAATCGTTGGAGGAATATTTCCGTCAAACCCTCTTTTTCGAAGATATACTTCAACCGGGGAATTCTTTGGTGGCAGGGTTTTTAGCCACAGCTTTTTGGATGCTAAAATGCGTCTTTGCTCACTACGAATTTGTTCTTTTTTCCAATCACTCTCATCTCTTCTGGTTTCGGATCGAACGCCGTTAAAACGGCTTTGTGAATAACCAAGACCACCAAGAGCTGAAGCAACATTTGCTGCGGAACACCCGGCGTGGCAGAAGAATAGCAAAATGCCGTCTTCACCGTCCCGGACGGAAAGGGACGGTCTACTATCGTCATGTGCTGGGCAATGGCAAATCCATCCTTCGCCCGAACGCCTACCGCGCAGAGCCTTTGAGACTTCAAATGCCCTCGACATCTAACTGGTCTTTCCAGAATCTGAAGTGTTGGCGCGAAAGCGTTTATCTAACCAGTTCTGTACATCTTCCCACGAATAGAGAACGCGACGACCAACTTTTAGAAAGCGTGGGCCACCTCCGTATACGCGTAGATTTTCGAAATAGCCTGTGGAAAGACCTGTTTCCCTGGCAATGCTTTTTGTGTCGAAATACCCTCGGGTGGGATCTGATGTCAGATTACTGGGCTTTGGCTGGACTGTTTCCATGTTGACTTCCTCCATATGTCAGATGCCTCGATGCGGCCTTCTGGAAGTCACCATCAGTTAATTACGTGATATGTTCACATAGTTTCTTTTTCAAATTTTCCGCAATATTATCTACGGCGTAGGATATACGGCCCGATTTGATCATGCGTCAGCTCCTCTCCCGACATCCTGAAAATCAAATCGAGCATATCAATACTCCGTCCGCTCCACAGAGTTCCTTCGTCAGTTTTTCCAGCAGAAATATCCTCATTGAGTATTTCATGAATTTCTGCGATGAAGTCGCTCCGCCAAGGATTATCCCTCGTACCTCTGGGTGCCCGAAATGTTGACAATCTCTCTGTACTTGCTGTGGCGAGCTCAGTCAGTGCGAGTAAACTTAACCTGATATTGTCAAAGTCGATATGGCCCCCAAGGCGCTGTTTTATCCCGCTATAGACAACGGAGGGAGCCTCCTCAGCAGCAACTGTGAGATCGTCAATTCCGACACTTGATTTCGCAACATCCGTCGTAGTGTCCAGTATCGTTGCCAATGCTGATGCATGTTTCTCCACGGACCCTAAAAACTTCTTCCGTTCACCTAACGTAGGCAATTTGGCGTAGTATTCTCGAACAGCCCGATAACTCTCAATAGCTCTAGTAACTGAACGCATTTCGAGAGCGGTTAATTTACGTCCCAGAATCCTGCCCAATTTTCGAAAGTGGGAGAGTGGTATATGAAGAGGATCGGCATAAAACACCACTCCACTCGCCAATGGAATTCTTGGAGATTGTTTTTTATCGGACAAAAGATGCTCCGTTGATATCCACGATATTGGTTGACAAAACATCATCATTGAGCACCCTCGAAACATAATCACCCCAAGCCTCCATCGCCCTGCGCCGCTCGTCCATGTAGGCATAGCGATTATAAATGGCAGCAACGCCTTGGATGGTGCCTTCTTTGTGATTGAGCACGGCATCGGCAACATGAGGATGGATCCCAAGCCGCGCCATGCCAGTTGTCGCCGTGCGGCGCAAGTCATGAAAGGTCCAGTGGGGAAAGGCCTCATCAGAAGGATTCGTATTTTTCTGGTCCAGATCAATTGCACGATCAATGGCTTTCTTTGCTTTTGAAAGCCCCGATACGGGTGTTGTTCCGGTTGTCGTGAAAACGAATGGGCTTTCACTGGACCTACCAGTTCCATCTTCGATAAACACACTATTTACCGCTTGGAGAATTGCAATGGCTGAATTCGTCAGCGGTACTTGGTGAGTTCGCTTGTTTTTTGTTCTCTCACCTGGAATAGTCCATGTTTTCTCTTCAAAGTCGATTTCCGACCATCGCATTTCAGCGACCTCACTGCGTCGCTGAGCAGTTAAAATCAAAAGTTTCACCAAAGGTGCCCAATTACCCCCAACACTCTCGGCTGCTCCCCACACCGTCACCAATTCAACATCGTCAAGGACACGTTCGCGGCTCTTTATTTCCCCTGGCGGTTTGATTCCATGGCAAGGGTTATCTGAGATATAGCCGCGTTCGATGCACCAGTTGAAAAAGCGACGGACATAAGAGAGGGTCCTATTTGCCATGATTGGACCTCGCTCACCGACATCGTCCAGCAAACGAACAACATCTCGACGATTAATTACCTCAATTGATTTGCTGCCGAATGAGGGAATTACATCACGTAACAACACACGCTCAGTTTCGCGCCAACTGCGTTGTCGAACCTTGGCATATTTATCGATAAATAATGAAACCAGCTCCGCGACACTATCGCCGCCCCTCTCTCGGGCGGTTGTACGCTCAACTGACGGATCTCGTCCTTCTTTTACAAGACCAAGAATTCGCTTTGCTTCGTCTCGAGCTGAATTAGGGGTCCAGGGTGAACCGTGCTGTCCAATTGTAAATCGACGTTTTGGTGCTTTCCTGCCCCCGCCACCTGGACGGTACTCAACCACATAGACTTTCCGACCGCTAACACGGATCCGTACTCCGAAACCTTTTACTTCGGTGTCCCAAATCCACAGATCCTGATCATCTGAAGAGATTGCGGCATCAACCGTCCGCTTACTAATTTTTGCCAGCATAAGTGACTCCCGAAAAAATGTGGCTTCCATAATCAGCCTGGAAGCCATATGGTAGCCACCGGAAATGGAAGCTCAAGGAACACCGTAGAACGTTCTTGGCAGAATATATAGCATTTTTGATGAAATCAGGAACCGCAATGAACCGCAGTTATCAAATAGCTTGTAATTTGTAATCAGGTGGTCCGCCTCGTCATTGAAAACCACCAATCGAGGACCGCGACGCGCTTCGCTTCTTGTCTTGTCAATATGAAGGTTTCTGAGAATGGTGACAGCCCAGGCCATAAGATTGCCGTCTTTACGAAACTT
>JABILA010000101.1 GCA_018654745.1 Alphaproteobacteria bacterium | reverse complement strand
CGGCACACCGCCCTCCGCCTGCTTCAGAATACCCATAATCTGCGTGTCGCTAAATCGTCCATTTTTCATTCAAAATCTCCTCAGATATAATGCCGAGAAAATTCTACCCGTGAACACCACTAATTTTCGGGGGGATTACCATTATATTAGAAAGTTGTTATTTACACACTAATTTTGTGTGATAATGTTGTTTCAGGATTGTTCGATGAAGCAAGGACCCCAACTATGAAGACCGTCACATTCCTGGCAGGGCTGACGACATTATTACCCTTGATGTTGATACCAGCCTCTGCCTCTGCCCTGGCACTGAATGATCAAACTACCGATAGACCAGGAACGGTCATCGAAGCCACAACTTTCGTGCCTGCCAACTATGTGGTCGCCCAAACGAAAACGACGGACGATAAACCAAAGAGTAGCAAGCCAAAAAGTGACAAACCAAAAAGCAGCAAGCCCAAGGGTAAGGAGAAAGAGAAAGAGGAGGAAGAAGAAGAAGAGTTGGGCGAAGACGATTGTTGAAATCGTTGCAACTGAATTTTCTTTTTGTTCGAAAACGCGTTGGTCTGACTCTTGTCAGGCTTATTCAGAAAAACCAGAAACGGAGAGGCAAAACTATGAGGATATTGTTAGCACTGGTACTGGCTTTTAGCTTGGGATCGATTTCGGCAGCGACTGCTGAAGTCCGTATCTCCAAGGAAATATTGTCTATTTCGGTCGCGACTGATGACGGCAAAGTCGAAATCAAACGTAACCCGGATCCGAATAACGTTATCAACCAAGCGTTTTCAAAGACATCCAGAAAATGCCCACCTTTTTGTATTCAACCCCATGAAGTAGCACCTGGCGTTCAGACAGTTGGTGAACTGGAGGTCATTAATTTCTTGAAAGCGAAGCAAGGAATTTTGATCGATGCACGTACAGTCGAATGGCATGTGCGAGGCACCATTCCCAGTGCCAAAAATATTCCGTTTACGGAAGTCTCTGGTCGGTTGGATGAACTGGGTTGTGCCAAGTCCGGGGCAAAATGGGACTGCAGCAATGCCAAGGACGTCATGCTGTTTTGCAACGGCTTGTGGTGTGGCCAGTCTCCCACAGCAATTCGCGCCATGCTGCGTGATGGCTATCCAGCGAGCAAGATTTATTACTATCGGAATGGCATAAATGGCTGGGAGTCAGTCGGCCTGACTGTTGTCGAGGGTTCAATTTAACCAGAAGACAAATATCGAGCTTAAAGGCCGCTACTTAATAGTAGCGGCCTTTTTTGTTTCCACTTCCGTTGCTCATATAAGGTTATATTTTGATCGCGTGGTACTATTGCGAAAATGTAATCAATTTAATAATAATTCATGGTCGAAGAAAATATTGTGTTAAGTGCGGCATAATCGGACAGGGCAACTGAGAAGTGTTGTTTTGGGTTTTGGTAAATGCAGTAGCCAGGGGGCCCGCGTTCTGCGGGTAGGCGTAAAACAAAATGTTTGATCAAGTACTGAGCCAACTTGAACAATTAGTTCCGGCATTTGCAAATGACCGAGGATTTTTTGGTGGATTTGGCATTCTGTTGTTCGGATTGATCATCCTGGCGGAAATGCGGCTGCCAAAAACGTTCAGAGATTCCAGACGAGGGTATATCGTCTGGATTATCCTGGAGCCTTGCGCGGCCTTATTGCTGGGTTTTCTGATCACGTTCCTGATCTTGAGTATCGACGATACGATCAGGCACGAAACGATGGGACCGATTTACAGTGTCTCTCTCATATTGGTCTTGGCGCATTTGTTTAACCGCGCCATGCGATTGTTTGTCTGGCAGGGCATTCTTGCGCATAAATCCAGGGTCGTGCCCCGCATCATCTGGAATGTGCTGGACATTCTGATTTATGTTGTTGCCGTCTATGCAATTCTTTCCTTTGTGTTCGATCAGCCAATGACCGGTTTGCTTGTTTCCTCTGGTGTCGTTGTTGGTATCCTTGGGCTATCTCTGCAACCCATTCTGGGTGACGTCATCGCTGGCATTGGCCTGACAATTGAACAACCTTTTTCTGCCGGTGACTGGATCGAGCTTGAAGGTGGTGAGATGGGCGAAGTGGTCAACACCGATTGGCGAGCAACTGAAATCCGGACATGGCACAATACCATTCATGTCGTTCCCAACAGTAAGTTGGCGGGGGCGTCTATTCACAATTACGACCGGCACGAAGGTAAATACGGTTTCTGGTTTTATGTGACCGTTTCCCGTTCCGTTTCTCCGGAACTTGTGCGTCGACTGATTTTGGAGGCGTCCCTGAAGTCCAGCCTGATATTGGATGAGCCGTCTCCTGCAATCAAGGTCTGGGACACAGAAGAACATCCAATCAAATACATGGTATTCGTTCACTGCGAAAACTATCGGAATTATTTTTCCGCCAAAGACGAAATTCTGAGGCATTCCTGGAGCTTGTTTACAAAGGCCGGATTCAATTTTGCCGCCAGTCCACAAGACCTGGAAGTACGCCGCGGAGAGCCTCATGAAGCAAGTGAGATTGAGGCGGCCGTTCTACTCCGCGAAATACCTCTATTGCAGCCTCTCGATGACCTGGAGCGCAGTCGTCTGGCCCGCGATGGCATCATACATTCCTGGAATCCCGGTGACGAAATTATTGCGGAAAACTCGATCGGTGATTCTATGTACATTGTTCTCACCGGTATGGTTCAGGTACAACGCACCATGGAAGATGGAAAGACAATGGATCTGGCCCGCCTCGGGACCTATGACTATTTTGGAGAGATGTCACTTTTAACTGGTGAAAAAAGATCAGCCAGCGTCATCGCCCACACAGAATGTCAGGTCATTGAAATTGCCAAAAGCTCTTTTGAACCACTGATGGCCACTCGTCCCGAGCTGGTCGAAGAGATCGCAGGCTTGATGGCCGAGCGAAAATTGAAGTCAGAATTATTGACGAGCGAAACCAAAAAATTATCCGTTTCAGACCGACTTCGGAATTATACAGATGCCTTCGCAACCTCGATCCGTTCATTTTTCGGCAATTAGATTTTTATTGTGGGTTCTGTCGTCGAGTAATCTTCTTGAAAAGCAGATTGTAATTTGGCTGTATTCAGGAGTTTTCCCTTGTATACTTCCGGGAATGCTCAACAAGATGGCTTACAATTTATGAAATCGCCTATGGCTCTGATTATTTCCGGCTTGGTGCTGGTCGGATGCAAACTTGTCGAGCCACCGCCTCCGCCGCCTCCACCGCCGGCTTCCGGCATTGGTTTTTTTTCCAGTTGTGTCAATCCACCCGGTGCTCTGGTGATAAAGGGTAAAGGCGACGAAAGCCTCTATACCGTTACGTTGAAAGACAAGGATATCGGTGGCTGCGAAGGGGATAGCCAGGCCGGAAAGACAGCACCGTATCTGGAGCGCGCCGAACTTAGCCAGCAAGGTAATCTGGATTTTTCAGAACCTCAGGAATTGAAGTTCGATGCACGATTTCGACATGGATTTATTGGAAAACAGGAAAGCTTTTTTCATATTCAGAATATAACGTCCATTTGTCCGGCTGAACCCAGCATGGTGATCAATTGGCATAAGGGGCAACTGGAAATCTCGACATTGCAGGAATCTGGTATATTGAAACCAAAACGTTTCCCAGATTTCAAAGTGGACGAATTTCGTAGTTGGAAAAGCTGGAAAATTCACATTGCCCAGAAATCAAAATTTGTGCTTTCCATTGACGTCCTGTTGGAAGGGGAACGTATTGGAAGGAGGCACTTTGCCTATCGGCCTGAATGCGGTGCACCCTATGTCAACTTCGGAATTCGCAGGCTTGGAAATACACGGGACAGTAACGAAACTTCTATTGCCCAGTTTCGAAAATTTTCTCTGAAACCTTTGAACCCACCAAAAAAGGTAATGGCAAAAGGACCGCCATTGAGGAAACTTGTGGAGTCAGAGTTAAAAGATCCGCCAATGATGATCAAAAGGCCAAAGGTCGTAAAGCCGATGGAGCCGATCGTCAAAATCAAGGAGCCAGTAAATATTGCTGTGCCTTCGAAACTGACAATCATCAGGAAAGCGTCAAAACCCGTAGTTCCTCCTGAATTTTCGATTACCCATAAATCCTCAACACCTCTGAAATAGAACAGGGATTGTGTCTGGCTTACCCTTGATTTTGGTCTTGAAACCGTCGAAGGGTAGTTATGGAAAATCGATCGGAAAACATTCGTGGTGCCCTCATCATGTCGGCATGTATGGCGGCCTTCGTCTTGAACGATGCGACGGTCAAATTAACTGCCAGCAATCTTAATATCTTTCAGGTAATGCTGTTGCGAGGCTTGTTTGCAACCTTGTTCATCGGGTTGTTGGCCTGGCATAAAAAAGCATTGTTCGTGCGCCTATCCCGATCAGACTGGAAGGTACTTGCGCTTCGTACATTTGGAGAGGTTGGGGGGACGCTGTGTTTTCTGACGGCCTTGTTCAATATGCCAATCGCCAATGCAACCGCGATCCTGCAGGCACTTCCGCTTGTTATCACAGTCGGGGCTGCCCTGTTTCTGAAACAGACAGTTGGCTGGCGCCGATATTTTGCAGTGCTGGTCGGTTTTTTCGGCGTATTGGTCATTGTCAGACCTGGCGTTGACGGATTTACAGTATATGCCTATTGGGCAATTGCGGCTGTTATATTTGTAACACTGCGCGATCTTGTGACCGTCAAAATATCGACGCATGCTCCTTCACTATTTATCGCTCTGGTTGCTGCGATTTCGATTTGTATTGTCGGGGGGATAATGTCACTGACCGAGCCATGGAAACCTGTAAGCTCAATTGATCTGATGCTATTGGCTGCAGCGGCATCATTCCTGATATTTGGCTATCTGTTTGCCATTATGGCCATGCGGGTCGGTGAAATCGCTTTTGTTTCGCCGTTTCGCTACACCGTTCTGCTTTGGGCAATTGTTCTGGGGATTGTCATATTCGATGAAATACCTGATCTCTGGACCATGGTGGGTAGCACGATTGTTATTGCCATGGGGATATATACTTTCCATCGAGAGCGCATGGCTCGAAGGAAAACAGCCGTTGAGACCCTCCAAAATTCTCCGGGTGGGGAAAAATAACCCTACAAATAAAATTATATTAGCAAAAACTAATTTAATGATGTAATGTCGCCGAAACCAAAACAATTACAAGCAATCAGGCGCAGGCGAGATGGACAAACAACTCGACGAAAACACAGCTTTGTCAACGGAATCAAAACCCACGAGACGACGGTACCGTGATGGTGACAATACCCACAGGCCGTGGACTGAAGAGATTTTTACGGCTGACGAAAGTCACAAATGCCCGACTTATGTCCACCGTACTCCACCTTGTCAGGGCAGTTGTCCATCAGGTGAGGATATTCGTGGCTGGCTGAGCATTGTTAGAGGCATTGAGAAGCCAGGTGATCCGGAAATGCCATGGCAGGAGTACGCTTTTCGCCGAATGACAGACGCCAACCCGTTTCCTTCGATCATGGGCCGCGTGTGCCCGGCTCCTTGCGAAGATGGCTGTAATCGAAACGCCGTTGAAGAATTTGTCGGCATCAACTCAATCGAACACTTTGTGGGTGACTACGCCCTCGGCGAATCTCTGTCATTTGAAGCAGCGGGTGCGGACACGGGAAAGAAGGTTGCTATCATTGGCGGTGGTCCGGCTGGACTGGCAGCAGCCTATCATTTGCGTCGCCGTGGTCATGGTGCCACGATTTTTGATGACCATGACGATCTTGGCGGTTTGATGCGATACGGTATTCCCGGGTATCGCACACCCAGGGACGTATTGGATCAGGAAATTCGTCGAATCACGGATATGGGTGTTGAATTGCGACTGGCGACACGAATAGGACGTGATGTCACCCTGGCTGATCTGGAACAACAGTACGACGCCGTAGTTGTTGCTATTGGTGCCAAACAGGGCTCGACGCTGCCGATCCCCGGAGCCGAAGGTACATCAAACTGTTTGACTGGCGTTGATTTTCTTGAAGCTTTCAACACGGGACGGCTTTTACATACGGCGAAAAAGGTTGTTGTTATCGGGGGTGGTGACACGGCTATGGATGTCGCAGCTGTCGCACGTCGTCTGGGGCATATCGAAGAAGTAAGCGAAAAAGACAGACCTGAAATGGTTGTGCTTGGCTTTACAACACATGACGTTGCGACCGTTGCCAATCGCCAGGGTGCTCACGTTACAGTGCTATCACGCGAGCCTTTGGCTGAAATGCCTGCTTCGACAACTGAACTTGAGCACGTAGCACAGGAAGGTGTCAGTGTCCGTGGCAGTGTACTACCCGTTGAAGTCATCACGGGCGAAGATGGTCGGGCCGTTGCTCTTAAAGTTGTCGAAGTGACCTGGAGTGGAGGACAAACTAACGTTGTTGAAGGCTCTGAATTTGAAATCGAATGTGATCTTGTTGTAGGTGCAATTGGTCAAAAGGGTGACCTTAAAGGTCTTGAAGCCCTCGATGATGGCAACGGCAAAATCAGGGCGGGTAAGTTTTTTGAAGTGCCAGACAAACCGGGCTATTTCATCATTGGTGATGCCGTTCGTCCCCATCTGCTGACAACCGCCATCGGGCACGCCTCAATCGCAGCTGATAGTATTGACCAGTATTTTGCGAAACAGGAACCTGGGAGACGGCCGAAAGTGGACGTCCATCATTTTGATCTATTGTCAAAGTTGCGGGAAGAGGGACACGAACCCGAAGCCTATGATTCTCAGCAGGTACGGGGAACGGCGGATTCAGGCTTCGCGGTCCACAATTACGATGATCGTTCAGCTCGTGAAATTATTGCCTCCGACCAATTATTCCTCGGGCACTGGCAGGATGAGGCACGTAGTAGGCGCCTTGATGAACCAATCGGGCCTGATGCGGTGCTGGGGCACTTCGAAGAACGCATTGTGGCGTTGTCAGAAGAACAGGTTCGTACCGAGGCAAATCGCTGCATGAGCTGTGGCATGTGCTTCGAATGTGACAACTGTGTCGTTTTTTGTCCACAAGATGCAATTTTCAGGGTCAAGAAGGACGAAAAGAGTTTCGGCAGATATGTTGATACCGACTATGCCAAATGCGTTGGTTGCCATATTTGCGCTGATGTTTGTCCATCTGGATACATTGAAATGGGAATGGGTGAATAGTTCAGCGGCCCCACGAATACTCACAAGTACTTACAATTTTAAGCATTATCAGGAAAAAAATCACAGTACCCGACTTAATAGGATAAAGCCCTGAAGTGATTCATACTTTGAGATTCTCCGACCAAAGAAAGTCTCAAAATATGCAGCAATTACTTGGCAAGGCCTTATCCACACCGTTAGGAGAGCACATCCCCCTTTGG
>JABILA010000123.1 GCA_018654745.1 Alphaproteobacteria bacterium | reverse complement strand
CGGGCCCCTCCTGTGGACTACCGGGACAACCCGTAACACCGGGTATTGCTTTGCAGAAGCTGGTGTACTTTTACTCCGCCACAGTGGTGTATTATTGCTCCGGCGAATGGTGTGTTTTTACCCCGGCGTTGACACCCATCTACGATAAAGTGACAAATATCGTAGATAGGCAGGGGCATATCGTGGGTCTCAGGTGTGGCTGATAATCACTCAGCAGCTTCCTGAACTATGTCATCTTCACGCAAGTACAGACGGTCAATCAGAGATTGCCACTCTTTGTTGATCTGTAGGCCGCGAAGCTCAAGGTACCGAGTGCCGTCAGGATCATCCTTTACAAAGCAGTCGTGTTGAAGAACATGGACAACAGGTAGCTTGGCTCGTTCCTTGGCCAACTCTATCAGGCGTCTTCCTTCTTTGGTTTGCGGGTCCATGTTTGGGTTATCACGGGCTAATAATTCATAATTAGTCTCAACGAGGTCCTTGTCCGCGGCTTTGTGCTCTTTACTGACCCTCTCAATCAGATGGAGAGGATTACAGCATCGCTTGTTCCTGCATAAATGGTCTGTCTCCATGTCACTTCGGGACCTGCCGTAATACAAAGCGTACATGACGTTGTGATAGAAATATCTACCGCGTCTGTCGTGTTTTGTGTCGTGGATTTCCAGCTGAATGTAGACATTGCCCACACTCTCGGAGATCGGTTCTATACATGTGCCAGGTCCGGATACTAACTGGAGCCGCTTTCCGAGATTTCCAATCAAACCAGGATGATCATTCACAAGCTGATCTCGTGTCAGCTCTTTCTTTTTACCTTTCATAATCTACCTCCATTGAGTTCAATATTCTTTAGTACTTCATTCATGTCTAATTCTCCCTATTGTCGTTCAGGCAAAGTTCTCCCGTTCCCGTAATTAAGTAAATTACAGGTTTCAGCAACTTGAATACTTGAATAAACAGACAGATACTTGACGCCATACTTTGCATGGCGCAGTATCTTGCTCACATCATATTACAAATTGCGTCGATTGACCCTAGAGCATCCGCTAATACTTCCAGGTTCATCCGCTATATGGTGATCCGGGGACGGTACTGCAAGTCCACAAGGAAGAGTTTAATCCAACTTCCCGACAACATCATCAGCTCTTAAATGCGTATACCTGGCCAGCATCCTGTAATCCTTATGCCCAGAGATCAGCGCCACTTCCGGCACGGACAACCCCATCTCAAAGAATCTACTGATTGCCTCGTGCCTGAGGTCGTGGAAGTTTAAGTCCCTTAGACCAGCCCGATTGCGTAACCTCTCCCATGCTTGCCTGACCGCCACTGGAGTCACAGGGAATATCCGTTCGCTGGTTCTGGGTAATACCGCCAGGACCTCTACCGCCTTGCGGGTGAGGGGAATGGTCCGGTCATCTCCGTTCTTTGTGTCGCGGAGGGTTAGTTTGCGCCCTTGGAGATCAAGGTCATCCCATGTGGCCTTCAGGAGCTCGCCGCGGCGCATGCCTGTCTCTATGGCGAGGTCGATTAGGGGCCAGATGTGCCAGGCCTTGGATTGGCGGGATGCGTTGAGGAGAGATTCGTAGTCGCCAGGGTTTAGTCTTCTTTTGCGGGGTCTGTTTTGAGGGGGCTTCTGGATCATTGCAGCAGGATTATTAGGAAGAGGTATATTCCACTCAACCTTGGCTATCTTCAGTATGTGCTGAAAGATCACGAACTGCCTGACAACAGTGCTTCCCTGAACCGTTTCCAATCTCTCGTCTCTGTACTTGGAGAGCCGTTCCGGAGTTAATTCCGCCAGACACAGTGAAGCTATTTTATGGCGTTGAAGGGCCCTAACTACGATTGCTTCTATGGCTCCTCCCTTTTTACGTGGGGTAACCTCCTCAAGGTATCTCTGCATCAAATCACCAAATGTGATCTTGTATAGCGATGCAGGGTCTGGACCAAAGTTGCATGTGTCAGCGTTGGCTTCCATACGCCTAGCCCAGATCTGAGCATCCGACTTCCTCGTGAACGATTTACTAAAGCTCTGAGACCCAGTTCTTCGTACTTGAACTTGCCATTTATCTTGCCTCTTTCTTATCGTCGCCATATCTAAATGCTCCGTCACTGTGACACCAGTGTGACAGACGACATTTCAAGGACTTGAAGAAGATTATTGGCACATCCTAAGCTATTGAATTACTGTAATTATTCGACAGTTAACAGCTGGTAGTTAATCTAGATATTACCGCCTTCGGAGGGCAGCGCTCTATCCAGCTGAGCTACGGGTGCTTGAGGCGGAACATAGCGGAAGTGGGGTGTTCCTGCAAACCCCTGGTTTGGCTTAAAACCCGCCGCCGCCGGTGATGTGCAAAAAGAGGTCTTCGAGGTCGCTTTCTTCGGTGCTGAGGTCAACAATTTGCAAGCCGGCTGTTTGCACGGCGGCGAGGACCTCGGCGACCTGGGTTTCGGAAGGGCGATAGCTGATCGAAATGCGGTGAAAGGGCAGGATTTCGACGTCGAACCGGGACAGGGCTTCCGGGATTTTGTCGATCTCTTTGCCGATCGTGATGGTCAGGCTCTTTTTGTCGAGGCGATCGACAAGCGCTTTTGTACTGTCACAGGCGACCAACTTACCGTGGTTGATAATAGCGATGCGGTCGCAAAGCTCTTCGGCTTCTTCCAGATAGTGGGTGGTCAGGACAACGGTGACACCAGCCTCGTTTAATTCGCGAATATAGGACCAGAGTTGATGGCGCAATTCCACGTCCACACCGGCTGTCGGTTCGTCGAGGACAAGCACGGGCGGATTATGGGCCAGGGATTTTGCCACCAGCAAACGACGGCGCATACCGCCGGATAAGGTCCGGGCGTAGGCATCCGCCTTGTCGGTCAGGTGAACAGCTTCAAGAATCTCGGCTGTCCGGCGCTCGGCTTTTGGCACACCATACATACCGGCCTGGAAATCCAGGGCCTCGCGCGCGGTGAAAAAGGGATCGATGTTTAATTCCTGCGGCACCACACCAATGGCTGATCGGGCACGCCGGGTGTCGGTATCAATGTCGGCACCCCAGATCGCTGCAGAACCGGATGATTTCAGAACCAGACCGGCCAGAATGTTGATGAAGGTTGATTTTCCGGCGCCATTGGGGCCCAGCAGGCCAAAAAATGAGCCGCGCGGAATGTCCAGATCGACTGAATCCAGGGCCGGTCGGGTCATGGTGCTGCCCTTGTAGGACTTGCTCAGACCACGAACGGAAATAGCCAGGTCAGGTAAACCCTGGGGATTGGACGTGTCGTTCAATTGGAATTCCTGTCGGAAAAAAGGGCGCCAGCCCCGGAGAATGCAGGCAGAGCGCCGGTTTAGCAATCAGTTCATAACAAGTCAAGAATCTGTGTGGGCATGTTTAAATGCAGGCCTGGGCAGAGTATGATCAGCGGAACACCGAATTCATCAATCTCCCTACTGCTAGAAAGCCTGAGACCATGTCTGATACTGCATCTGTTGGCGCTCCTGAAACTGTTCAGGTAGAGCATTCGTCTTTTTCCTGTGATGGCGGCGGTGGTGCCCTTGGACACCCGAAAGTTCATCTGACCCTTGATCAGTCCGGGCAGGTCGATTGCGGTTATTGCGGGTTGCATTTTGAACTCAAACCTGGTGCCTCTGCGGATTCCGGTCACTGATGGCAAAGGCTGAGGGGGGACGTAAGGGCCGGGTCTATCTGGTCGACGGTTCAGGCTACATCTTTCGGGCCTACCATGCCTTGCCGCCGTTGACGCGCAAAAGTGACGGCACCCCGGTTGGTGCTGTTTCCGGCTTTTGCAATATGTTGAACAAGCTGGTCGATGACATCACGGCTGAGGATGGCACTGGCCACATGGCGGTGATTTTTGATACCGCCCGCAAAACTTTCCGCAACGAATTTTATGCTGAATACAAGGCCCACCGCCCACCGGCCCCGGAAGACCTTGTCCCGCAATTCCCCCTGTTCAGGGAGGCCACACAGGCTTTCAACGTTGCGACCTGGGAGATGGACGGGTTTGAAGCAGATGACCTGATCGCCACCTATACCCGCATGGCCGTCGAAGATGGTTACGAAGTTGTCATTGTGTCGTCGGACAAGGACTTGATGCAGCTGGTCGGAGAAGGCGTGACCATGCTTGATCCCATGAAGCAGCGTCGTATTGGTCCCGACGAAGTTTTTGAGAAATTTGGCGTTGGCCCGGAACTGGTGATCGACGTTCAGGCCCTGGCAGGCGACAGTGCCGACAATGTACCGGGTGTGCCGGGCATTGGCGTCAAGACAGCTGCGCTGTTGATCAATGAATATGGTGATCTGGATGCCGTGCTGGCGCGCGCCAGTGAGATCAAACAAAACAAGCGCCGCGAAAATCTGATCGAATTTGCTGATCAGGCCCGCATCAGCCGTGATCTTGTGACTCTGAAACAAGACGTGCCGGTTGAAGACGGCATCGATGCTATGGAACTGAAGGCCCCGGACCCGGAAGCCCTGTTCACATTTCTGGCCGTAATGGAATTTACCAAACTGGCCCAGCGTCTGAAATCACGATTTGGCGATGTTGAAATTGACCTTCCCGAGATTGCCACTGCGACAACAACAGGTGATACGCCAGACGCGGAAAAAGCACCCGCACCGGCAGACAGCAGCTATGTTGCAGTGCAGACGACAGGGGATCTGGAAGACTGGATCGCACGGGCTTATAAAACCGGATACGTGGCTGTCGATACCGAAACCACAGGGCTTGATGCCATGCAGGTTGACCTGGTTGGAATTTCGCTGTCGGTGACGGCCGGTGAAGCATGCTACATCCCGCTGGCCCACACAGTTTCAGGTGGCGGTGCAGCGCAAGGCAGTTTTGATCTGGGAGAGCCAACCGAAGACACCGCAGAAGCACCTGATCAGATACCCATGAAACAGGCGCTGGATTTATTGCGGCCTTTGCTAGCCGATCCGTCGGTCCTCAAGATCGGGCAAAACATCAAATACGATGCCCATATATTGGCGCGCCACGATGTGATCGTTCAGCCCATCGACGATACGATGCTTTTGTCCTTTGTGCTGGATGCCGGTAGCCATGGTCACGGAATGGACACGCTCAGCAAATTACATCTCGACATCACGCCTGTGCCCTTCAAGGAAGTCGTCGGCACGGGCAAGAACCAGCTGACATTTGATCAGGTGCCGCTGGAAGAAGCCGTGCGTTACGCCGCCGAAGATGCCGACATCACTTTGCGCCTGCACCAGGCATTGAAACCGCGCCTGGCAAAAGATCGCATGGTGACGGTTTACGAAACACTGGAGCGGCCACTATCGCCGGTCCTGCTGCAAATGGAACGAGCTGGCATCAAGGTCAACGCTTCCGCGTTGGCGGGCCTGTCGGCAGACTTTGCGAAACAGATGGTTGATCTGGAACGTGAAATTCATAGCCTGGCGGGGCGGGAGTTCAATGTGGCGTCCCCCAAGCAACTGGGCGAAATCCTGTTTGGCGAGATGGAATTGCCGGGTGGCAAAAAATCTTCCAAGACCGGTGCCTGGAGCACAGATGCCGATGTTCTTGATAACCTGGCCGCAGAGGGACACGAACTTCCGGTGAAGGTTCTGGCCTGGCGCCATTTCGCCAAACTGAAAAGTACTTATACGGACGCCTTGCAGGAAAGCATCAATCCGGATACGGGCAGGGTCCATACGTCCTATGCCATGGCGGGTGCGGCGACGGGTCGACTGGCATCAAAAGACCCCAACCTGCAGAACATTCCGATCCGCACGGAAGAAGGTCGCAAAATCCGCGAGGCCTTTGTGGCAAAGGAAGGCCATAAACTTCTGGCAGCCGATTATTCGCAGATCGAATTGCGTCTGTTGGCCCATGTCGCTGACATGGACAGTCTGCGCCAGGCTTTCCGGGATGGTGTTGATATTCATGCCCTGACAGCCAGCCAGGTCTTTGGTATTCCGGTGGAAGACATTGACGGAGAAACCCGCCGTCGCGCCAAGGCCATTAACTTTGGTATCGTCTATGGTATCAGCCCCTTTGGACTGGCCCGGCAGCTTGGCATTGGCCAGCGTGATGCCAAGGCCTATATCGAAACCTATTTCGAACAATATCCGGGCATCCGTGCCTATATGGAAGACACCAAGGCCTTTTGCCGCGAACATGGATATGTGGAAACGATTTTTGGCCGGCGTTGTCACCTTGAAGGCATCAATGACAAGAACGGTGCCAAGCGCGCTTTTAATGAACGTGCCGCGATTAACGCACCGCTTCAGGGGGCAGCCGCAGACGTCATCAAACGGGCCATGGTCCGGGTGCCCGATGCCCTGAACACGGCGAACCTGAACGCCACAATGATGTTACAGGTTCATGATGAATTGCTGTTCGAAGTGCCGGAAGCAGAAATTGAAAAAACAACAAAGGTCGTGAAACAGGTGATGGAATCAGCGGCGCATCTCAGTGTGCCTTTGATCGTCGACTGTGGCGTGGGTGATAACTGGGGCGAAGCGCACTGAACAACTAATTGTTGACAGTTGCCTTGTTCATGCCGTTATGACGTTTGCGGATTTCAGCGGGCCAGGTGCTTTTAATATAGGACAGCACTGCGATGATCTCGTCGTCAGATAAGATGTCTTTATATATCGGCATATCAGTGGCGTAATCTGATCCGGTGATCGCCTGCAATCCTTTTTTGGTCAGATCAAAAAGCAATTGATCCGTGTGGTGCCAGGTGTGCCCGGTTTCATTGTGTGGCGGGGCGGGCAGGCGGTCGTCCGCATTCCGGCGTTTCCAGTCTGGCTGGCCCTGCAATTCCTTGCCATGACAGGCAGCGCACTGGGCGACATATATCGTCTTGCCCGCAAACACGACTTCCATATTGTCGGGTGTCAGAGCGACAGGCACCGGCTCCCGGCTACTCTCGGAAAACTGCCAAAGCCCCATCATGACCATAAGGACCAGCAGAATCGAGATCATGATATAGAGATTGCCTTTGTTCATAACGATCCTCAAGGGCGTTGCCTCAAGCCGATGATTTGAGGCAATAATTGAAGTCGAGGCGATTCCGTTTAAATCGAAATAGCCCTAGCCAACCCGAACGGCCGCAATCATTCCGGCGGTGACATGTCCAAGCACATGACAATGTATCAGCCAGTCCCCTGGATTATCAGCGACAAAGGCAATATCGACCTGTTCGTCGGGAAATACCAGAACTGTATCGCGCCATTCCGGCGTGGATTTCTTTTTGCCGTTTACGGCAATGACCTGAAAGGTGTGACCATGCATGTGAATGGGGTGCGGAAAGGCGGTTCGATTTTGCAAGCGAAAGACATAGCTCTTGCCAGTATCGAGATTGAACAACTTGTCCTGTTGGGCAATTTCGTCCAGGGACGACCAGATCTTGCCGTTGGTTGACCACAGGGCGCCACGTTGTGCCAGTTGACGAATGGGCAGTTTCTCACCGTCCAGCAAGGCCGACCGCAGTCCCCCCATGGCACCACCTTCAAATGTGATTTCCTTCAGTTCAGCTCCATCCAGATTGGGAAGCGAGATCGGATTGTCGGCCAGCTTCTGCGGCGCTGCCAGGGGCGTTCCCCGAACCTGTTTGCCGCTGAGTTTGAAAGACGCCAGCGTATTTCGTTGTTTGCGATAGGTCGCATCAGCGATTTCAAGTATTTTGCCAGGATCCATCCCGGTTGGTATATCGAGGACGACATCGGCTCGACCACCGGGCGGCACATAAACAGGGTCACCTCGCAATCCACGAGGTTCTATTGGCTGTCCATCCAGCGCAATCCACCAACCGCTAACACCTGGAATATCAAGTGACAATATCCGGGCCGCGGCCGCATTGATCAGACGCAGACGTATGCGCTCGCCGGGCTGAACATCGATCAAGGGTCTGCGCTGACCATTGACGGTGATAAGATTTCCAAACCGCCCGGCGTGACTGTTGTCATGCATGTTCGAATAGGCGTGCGACACCTGGCCGTCTTGCGTGACTTGCCAGTCCGCAACTACCCAGACCAGCTCCCGGTCAACGGCAAGGGGCCTTTGTTCCTGTACAATCAGCGGACCACACAACCCGCGACCGATTTGCTCCGCTGAATTGGCGTGTGGGTGATACCAGTATGTGCCTGCATCGTCACAAGCGAAGCGATATTGAAAAGCACCTCCCGTGGCAACAGCTTTTTGCGTCAGGCCAGGAACGCCATCCATATTGTTGGGTGTCCGAATACCGTGCCAATGGATGGTCGTATCCTCAGGCAGTTCATTCTTCAGGGACAGACTAACCGTACCGCCTTGTTCGACATTCAGGGTTTCGCCCGGCGATGCGCCGCCATATCCCCATACCGGTATATCGAGTTTTTTCTGACCGGCCCGTATCTCGATCTGGCCAGTTTGTGCCGTCAGGACCTTGTCCGGAGAGGCGGCTTGCGCCAGTACAGGCTGAACCAACCCGGCCACTGCGGTTGCGGTCGCCGCTTCAAGGAATTTTCGTCTGGTTATGGTCATGTTTTACGGATTTGCACTTGTAAATTGTCAGGTACGTCCATTATGACGCTTCCAGCCGAGGGAAGGTCAAGTGTCTTGTTCGGATACAGCTCAGGTCAGGTTCTTTTCCTGAGGCGGAGACAAAAAGCCCTATGGAAATGGCGACGGTAAAACGAGTTATGATGAGCTCAAATCCTACCTTGCCGATTCCATGACATATCGTGCGCGACGTTACTATGGCAGAACCCAGACGGCCCAAATCACAATCAGGTAGGGCAATCCGATTGACCCGTCGCTTTCCCTTCGATAACGTTTGCCTATGACCATCGGGGGAAATATCAGACAGGGGGCGCGTATATGAGCGTCTTTTTGGCCAAAAGGTTTTTGACCTTCGTGGCAACTCTTCTGGGTGCCTCCATCGTTGTCTTCCTGGTCCTCGAAATTCTGCCAGGCGATCCATCGATGACCTTGCTGGGTGCCGATGCCGATGAAGAAGCCTATGCAGCTTTGCGGTTGAAGCTGGGTTTGGATGATCCCGCATTTGTGCGCTATTTCGAATGGATGTGGGGCATGTTTCATGGGGACTTCGGTGTTTCCTACGCTTATTCCGTTCCTGTTATGGAACTTGTCTGGGGCAGCCTCGGCCTGACCGTGCCGCTGGCGATGTTTGCCATGGCGATCACCGTTGTCGTTGCTTTGGGGCTGGGTGTATTTGCCGCCTCCCGTCACAACAAACCCGGTGACTATGTGATCATGACGATCAGCCAATTGGGTATTGCCGTGCCCAATTTCTGGTTTGGCATATTGTTGATCCTGTTTTTTGCCGTCAACCTTGGCTGGTTCAAGGCTGGCGGCTTTATCCAGTGGGAAGACGGTATCTGGCTGGCATTGAAATCCTTGTTTCTGCCTGCAATCGCGCTGGCGACAGTACAGGCGGCGATCCTCGCGCGGACCACACGTTCCGCCGTGCTGGAAACTTTCCGCGAAGATTATGTGCGGACGGCCCGGGCCAAAGGCCTGACCCGCAGCCAGACCTTGTGGCGACATGTCTTGCGCAACGCCCTGATCCCGGTGATCACCGTAATGGGTTTGCAGTTCGCCAATTTGTTGGCTGGCACCATCGTTATCGAAAGTGTGTTTTCATTGCCTGGTCTGGGCAAGCTGGTCTTTCAGGCCATCGCCAATCGTGACATGCCGGTGGTCAAGGACATTGTCCTGTTGTTGGCCGGTATGGTGATCGTCGTGAACTTTATCGTTGATGTGACTTACGCCGTCATCGATCCGCGTCTGAAGGTGCACGATGTCTGAGGAAAAGCAAAACCCGGTCATGGCCGCTTTGTCGCTGATGATGCGCTATCGCAACTTCGTCATCGGTGCGGTTCTGACGGGTCTGGTGATCGTCGCAGCTTTCCTGAGTACTGTCTGGACACCTCATTCAGCAACTGATCTGGCCATTCGCAGCCGTCTGCAATTTCCGTCGCTGGAACACTGGTTGGGCACAGACCATTTCGGACGGGACATC
Source organism: Alphaproteobacteria bacterium (assembly GCA_018654745.1). Lineage (GTDB taxonomy): Bacteria > Pseudomonadota > Alphaproteobacteria > UBA2966 > UBA2966 > JABILA01. Next base: position 2,205 of record JABILA010000123.1, on the reverse strand, counting down.
TTGTCGATGATTATGGTGGGTGCACAAAACTCACTTATTGTTGGCATCGTGGCTGTCGGGATTGGCGTCATTCTCGGTGTGGGACTGGGCTTGTGGGCCGCGGCCCGACGAGGCTGGACGGAGGAGCTGATCATGCGCTTTTCCGACTTCACCTTTGCTTTCCCGGCGGTGCTATCAGCCATCATGATCACGGCCCTGCTGGGACCGGGCGCTGTGAATTCGATCCTGGCAATCGGTATTTATAACATTCCGGTTTTTGCCCGGATCTCGCGCGGTGCTGCCAATGCCATCTGGTCGCGGGAATATATCATGGCCGCCAAAGCGGCAGGCAAGGGGCGCTTTCGCATCACAATCGAGCATGTGCTGCCCAATATCACCAGTGTCATTGTCGTTCAGGCAACGATCAGTTTCGCCATTGCCATTCTCGCCGAAGCGGCTTTGTCCTACCTCGGTATTGGCACCCAGCCACCTGAGCCTAGCTGGGGCCGTATGCTGAATGACGCCCAGACCTATGCCACCATCAAACCCTATCTGGCGATTTTCCCGGGTGCTGCCATTTTCCTCGCCGTGCTTGGTCTGAATATGCTGGGTGATGGTTTGCGCGATATCCTTGATCCACGTCTGACGAGAGGGCGATAGATCATGGCATTGCTGGAAGTCAAAAATCTTGATGTTACCCTGGCGACGTCGCGTGGCCCGGCACGCGCAGTCCGAAACCTGAGTTTCGATCTGGATCGTGGCCAGACCCTGGGCATCGTTGGCGAAAGCGGTTGCGGTAAATCGATGACAGCTTTGGCGCTGCTGGGTTTGTTGCCTGAGAATGGTGTCACAACCGGGAGCATCAATCTGGATGGCCAGGATTTGCTGACCCTGAATGAAGATGCCATGTGCGGTGTGCGCGGTAACCGGATTTCGATGATCTTTCAGGAACCGATGACGTCGCTGAACCCCTTGCATACCATCGGTCGCCAGGTGACCGAACCTATGTTGATCCACCAGGGCATGACCCGCGACCAGGCACGCGATGAAGCTGTGCGATTATTGGAACGAGTTGGCATTGCCAGTGCGGCCCAGCGCCTCGACAGTTTTCCGCACCAGTTGTCGGGCGGCCAGCGACAACGTGTGATGATTGCCATGGCGCTCTCGTGCAAGCCGGATGTGTTGATCGCGGACGAGCCGACCACGGCACTTGATGTGACGATACAAGGGCAAATTCTGGATTTGATTGCCGACATTGTTGCCGAAGCCGGGATGGCGCTGATCCTGATTTCTCATGATCTTGGTGTAATCGCTGAAACCGTGGATCGGGTGTTGGTGATGTATGGCGGGGCCGGGGTTGAAACCGGGCCGACCGCTTCATTGTTCGAACACCTCGCCCATCCCTATACACAAGGGTTATTCGCGGCAGTGCCAAAACTTGGCAGTGGCGGCAGACGGGGACAGGGTGCGCGGCTTGCGACAATTCCCGGGCTGGTGCCGGAACTGGTTGACCTGCCGACGGGTTGCACTTTTGCGGATCGCTGCAATATAGCGGACGGTCAATGCGCTGGAACGGTCCCAACGGTACATGACGTCGCAGAAGATGCCGGCCACCGGGTTGCCTGTTTGAAACCGGACGACGCAAAGCGCCAGTTCGCGCCAGCGGAGGCAGGCAGATGACCGAAGTACCTGTCGTCAATGCGATCGATGTCGTGCGTCATTATACATTGCCGCGCGAAAGTCTGTTTCGACCACCTGCTGTTGTCCAGGCCCTGAACGGTGTGAGTTTTTCCATATCACGCGGCCGCAGCCTCGGTGTTGTGGGCGAAAGCGGTTGTGGTAAATCGACCCTGGCGCGTTGCGTTATGGCACTTGAGCCACTGGATGGCGGCAAGGTTGAAATTGAAGGCGCGCATCTGGAAGGGCTGGATGTAAATGCCTTGCGCGACAAACGGCGGCATTTCCAGATGGTCTTTCAGGACCCTTTTGGCTCGCTCGATCCACGCCAGAAAGTCGCCCGCATTGTAGCGGAACCTCTGGAAGCCCTGGAGAAACTGGGCAAGGCTGAACGGCTTGAGCGCGTGGCCGACGTCATCGCTTCGGTTGGCCTGAAACCCGCAGACATCGATAAGTTCCCGCACGAATTTTCAGGCGGTCAACGCCAGCGCATTGCCATTGCCCGTGCTTTGGTAACCAAGCCAACGCTTATTGTGGCGGACGAGCCGG
>JABILA010000056.1 GCA_018654745.1 Alphaproteobacteria bacterium | reverse complement strand
CGGCCTCAATGCCTTCAGAAAAGCCATGGTCAAAATGTCTGAATTGGAAATCCGCGACTATATGATGGCTTTATTCAAACCAAACATTCCTCGGAAACCGTTGATAGAGTTGGTGTTATGAAAAGAGTCGGGTACTGTGGACGAAGGGTTTGCAATCTTCGATTCTGAAAAACGACTGATTGTGTGTAACAGTAAATACAAGAAGATATATGGATTCAGCGACGAGGAGGCCAGCCTTGGCGCGTCCTTGCCCGATCTCCATAAACTTTTTTTCAGTCGAGATTTGTTTGTCGGCTATTTACGCGGCGATGACCCGCAATTCCGCAAGCCTGAAGAATACACTGTCGGGGGCCTGATTGACTTGCAGATTCAGTTCAAGGACGGATGCTGGTACAGGGTGCGCGAATATGACACGTCGGCTGGTGGTACAGTTTCCACTCATGCCGACATCACCGAAATAAAGCGGGCGGAGGAGGAACTGGCGGCAAAGGAATCGCAACTCAGGCTGGTGCTTGAAAACATGCCAGGCGGATTCCGCTATGTCGATAAAGACGGACAGATTGTGCTGTTTAACCAGCTCTACCTCGACCTCTGGGACCTGCCGGAAGGGTTGGTGAATGTCGGTGATACCGGTGGCGACATCGTCGCATATCTGGTGGATCGCGGAGACTACGGTGAGGGCGACCGGGAAGAGCTTATAAACCGCATTATGAACATGGCGCCCGTCGAAGCAATTCCGATACAATATGAGCATACGACGGGTCCCGGGGAAATTCTCGAATGCCGCACGCAGCCGGTCGAGGGCGGCGGCTGGATCAGTGTTTTCACAAACATCACCGAACGCAAAAAGGCGGACGAAACCCTGGCGGCAAAGGAATCACAGCTCAGGCTTGTTCTCGATAATATGCCAGGCGGCGTTCGTTTCATCGGAAAGGACGGGAAAGTCGAGCTTTTTAACCGCCAGTATCGTGAGCTCTGGGATCTGCCGGAAGGTCTGCTCGAAATTGGGAGCACCGGTCATGAGGTGATTTCCTATTTGGTGAATCGTGGTGACTACGGTGATGGCGACAGGGAAAGAACCATCGAGATGATCAAGAACCTCATACCATCTCAGACGGAAACTTCGTATTTTGAAATTACGACTACACCTGGGAAGACGCTTGATATTCGTTCTACGCCCTTAAAGGGCGGTGGTTTTATTAGTTCTTTCACGGACATCACTGAACGAAAGCGCGCAGAAGAAGAACTCAAGCTAGCCAAGGAACTTGCCGAGAAAATGGCGGACACTAAAACAGAATTTGTTGCTGTGGTCAGCCATGAAGTCAGAACGCCCATGAACGGCGTTTTGGGTATGGCCCGGTTGCTGCTGGAAACACCACTGGTTCCGAAGCAGCGGGAGTTTGCTCAAAGTATTGTTGATAGTGGAGAGGCCTTGCTGGTGATCCTCAATGATCTGCTGGACATTTCAAAACTTGAATCGGGTAATCTGGAAATCGAAACAGTGCCCTTCGCGCCCCGAAAACTGATCGATGACACCATCAAGATCATGGCCTCTACGGCCCGTGAAAAAGGTCTTGAGTTGGCCGTTGATATTTCACCGGATATACCGGATACCCTGTTGGGGGACGTCAATCGTCTGCGGCAGATATTGTTCAATCTGCTGAACAACGCCATCAAATTTACGGCCTCGGGCAGTGTTTCTGTTTCGGCAAAGTGCACACGACAAGGCGATGATGCCATCCAGTTCGAACTGGCCGTTACAGACACCGGTATCGGCATATCGCAAGACCAGGGAGAAAAACTGTTTGCACCCTATGTCCAGGGCAGCGTTGATGTTGCCCGGCGATATGGTGGTACTGGACTGGGCTTAACGATCTGCCGCCGACTGATTGAATTGATGGACGGCAAGATCGGTCTGCGCAGCGTGCCCGGCAAAGGCAGTACATTTGTGATCTCCGTACAGCTCAATATCAGTGACGAACAGGCCGCCGGGCAAATCCTCGTGCAGGCTGAAAACCCCGAAATCAGCAACAGTGCCCAACCAGCCTTCGCCCCGCGGGTTTTGCTTGTTGAAGACAATGTAACCAACCGAAGGGTTGCAATTGGCATCATGGCGAAAATCGCCTCGGAAACGATTGTCGCGGAAAATGGCAGTGAAGCCCTTGAGCTGATCGCGGATAATGAAGTCTTTGACGTGATCCTGATGGATCGACATATGCCGGTTATGGACGGCATCACTGCGACGGAAACAATCAGGGCAATGGATGGTCCGGTATCTGCCATCCCGATTGTCGGCTTGACGGCGGCGGCAACCCAGACCGAAATTGAAGCCTGTTTACGGGCGGGCATGAACGAAGTTGTGACAAAACCAATTGACCCCAAACTTCTGGTGGAAGTTGTCGCCAGACTGGTGTCAGGTGTTCCTGTTCAGCCGGTTTCACCAGAACCGAAAGCGTCCGAACAAAGTGAAGCAACCGGTATCGATGAATCCATTCTTGATATTTCAGTTCTCAAATACCTGGGTGAAGAGTTCGGTGAAGATCAAATTGACGAATTTATTCGCGACTTCAGGCAATCAGCCCCTCAAGCTGTGTCAGGTTACGCAACAGCCTCAGATTTGGACGATTTACCTAATATGACGCATCACGCCCACGACCTGAAAAGTAATTCTGCGACGGTGGGCCTGGTTCGATTATCTCGACTTTGCCAATCGCTTGAAATTTGCTGCCTTGATAAACGGCTGAACGCTGCCCAGGCCCTGGGTCTTGATTTGCCATCGGAGCTGGAAGCAGCACTTCAGTCACTCGATGAATATCAGGCAGGCAATCCCGGTGGTTTGGCCTCCCCACAGGCACTGTTCCTGGCCGAAGCCGGGCATGAGTTGCGCGGAACACTGAACAAGGCACTGTTTTACATTTCCACCCTGGCGGAAAATGCAGATACGCCCGCAAGCTTCGACACAATCGAGGGGCAAGCGGTCGGTATCCTGCGGGAATCTGAACAGATGTTCGATCTGGCAGGAGATGTCCTGGCGCTGCTTCGTGCTGAACAGGCCGGATACAAAGTTGAAGTATCAACCGGGGATATCTCGCAGCTGATCCGGAATTGTGTAAAGGAGGCTTCACGTCTGGCTGAACTTCGCGACATCAAAATACACCTCGGAAACCTGCCTTCAACAAGTCCACTGGAAGCAGACTGGGAAATGGCGCGGCGCTCCCTTGGTCACATTCTCAAGAATGCAGTAGAAGTCAGTCCGGAAAACAGCATCGTTTCAATTGACCTGGAACTGGCCGACAACTCGCTGGTTATTCGCGTTGTCGGTCAGGGCGATGTTTTCTCGCCAGAACAGGTTGAACGCCTGTCCGAACCCTTCGGCAGGCTGTGGGACAATACCGGGGCGCAAAAGGACCTGGTCCGTCGTTATATTGTTGCGGATCGATTAATCGCCCAGACCGGCGGACGCCTGGAATTTAAAACAACGCCGAACCAGGGCATGACCGTGTCACTTGTTCTTGCTGATCTTGCGGCTTGACCTTTCGGGCATACCAGGACGATTTTGATCCACAATACCCAGCGCATCAAACAGGGATCGAGCTGCGCCATTAAGTTGTGAATTGGCACGTCCATGACTATAATCCGGGCAGCCACGCAACCGGAGCGAATTTTCTGTGACCCAGTATAGTGTTCTCTTGATCGAAGACGATCTTACATTTGCCCGAAACATGACGGATTACTTGATCAAACAGGGCTTTGACGCCGTTTCGGTTGGCGACAGTGCGGAAATGTTCAAGGTCATCGATGTCCGCGGGTTTGACTGTTATGTCGTCGACCTGACCTTGCCGGACGAAGACGGTATTGTCCTGATCCGCAAATTAAGATCCCGATCCAACGTTCCGATCATCGTACTGACGGGCCGCGAAGGTATTGAGGACAAATCGGCCTCCTTCGAACTCGGCGCTGATGATTACATCACCAAACCTGTTGATCCACGTGAGTTGGTGCTTCGGCTAAATTCAAACCTGAAACGCGTCGCCGACGCAGGAACAGCCAGTAACGATATTCTGCATATCGGGGACTTTGTGGTTGATCGTGCCAAACACGAGGCTTACGGCCCGGACGGCACCGCGATCAAATTCACCCTGGCTGAAATGCATCTGATCTGGGTACTGGCGGAAGCCAACGGCAAGGTTCTGTCACGGGAAACCTTGGTCGACGCCGTGTTTGACGGAGACGGACCGGAAACATTTCGCGCTGTCGACGTCTCTGTCAGTCGCTTGCGCAAGAAGCTCAGCAAAGAGGCCATCGTGACGGTCCATGGCCAGGGTTACAAATGTGGCCTGGACGTCGCACGACCGGAATGACCACCTGAAATATTGCGCGCTGAGCTTTTCCGAAAAAGGCCCGCAATCCCCGACAATAACCATTCTGAAAAAGCTTAAACCACCGCCAGCCGAATGGCGGGTGGATCAATTTGTCTATTTCTATTGTTTGATAATAAGGACTTACACTTTATTCAAATCTGTCACATCTCTGAAACCTTCTCCTGGACTGAAGCCGGTAAAAACAATGCCAGCAATTCAGACGAAGCCCAATAACGGGCAACAAACCAAATCGGGAGAAAGACAATGGCCGACACAAACCTCACAGACCTTGATAAGACAATTTTCGTCAATGACGACAACGCGAACCTGTACACCGGCGTCGAAGACGATGCGATCACCGTCACGGGGAATGAAAATCGCATCTTCACCGACGGTGGCGACGACACGGTTCATGTCTCTGGTGCCGGCAACGTGGTTTATACCGATTATGGTAATGATTCCATTGTCAGCACGGGCGACGACAACATGCTCGGTGGTGCAGACGGCGACGACACGATTGAAAGCAGTGGTAACTACAACCGACTCTTGGGCGGTTACGGCAATGATACGATCACCTCGTTCGGCGACCATAATTTCATCGATGGCGAAAAAGGGGACGACACGATCGAGGCCTATGGTCACTACAATACCATTGAGGGCGGTGCAGGAAACGACTCCATCACCTACAACGGAAGCATCAGTTCCATTAATGCCGGTGATGGCAGTGACGTCGTCACAGCCGAAGGTAACGCCATTGCAATTGATACCGGTGCCGGAATTGACACCGTCTATAGTGCTGGTGCCCACAATACGATTAATACTGGCTCAGAAGACGATCGGGTTTCTGTACAGGGTAACCACAACACCGTCAACGGCGGCCAGGGGAATGACTACGTTTCTTCAAACGGCCATGACAATGCGATTGCTGGCGGCGACGGCAACGATACGATTTATTCCTTTGGATCTAACAACATCGTTGATGGCGGTGGTGGCAATGACGCCCTTTTTTCAAGCGGCCATGACAATGCGATTGCTGGCGGCGACGGCGACGATACGATTTCCTCCTTTGGATATCGCAACACCTTTGATGGCGGTGCTGGCAATGACACCCTTCATACTTATGGCCACGATAACACTCTCATTGGCGGCGAAGGCAACGACTTTATTACAGCCGAAAATGGCAACAATATCGTCGATGGCGGCTCAGGGGATGACATCATTCGGTCCACCTTCGACGAAAATACGATCCATGGCGGTGCAGACCAGGACACGATATCGTCGACCGGTAGCAGCAATACGATCTCCGGCGACGGCGGGGACGACATCCTGACAATCAACGGCGCCCTCAACACAGTGCTGGGCGGCGAAGGCAATGACAGCATTTCTGTCACCGGCGAAGACAACATTGTTGATGCCGGTGTGGGCGATGACTCGATTTCCGTTTCGGGCAGCAACAACACGGCTTCCGGCGGTACAGGCAATGACTCGATTTCCGTCTCGGACAGCAACAATACGGCTTCCGGCGGCGACGACAATGACTCGATCTCGACCACGGGCAACAGCAATATGCTTTCCGGCGACGCCGGGGACGACATTCTGACAATCAACGGTGCCTTCAACACGGCCGATGGCGGCGATGGCAACGACACCATTTTTGTCAACGGTGAATACAACGAAGTTTATACCGGTGCAGGCGATGACAGCGTCATCGTTAACGCCAATCACAACAAAACCATCAGAACCGAAGACGGGAACGACAGCATTAATGTAACCGGTTTCGGCAACATCTCCTTCGCCGGAACAGGCAATGACAGCGTTACCGTCGCAGGTGACGGCAACTGGGTCTTCGCCGAACAGGGCGACGATGTTGTCAATATGAGGGGTGATGGCACTTTGATCGCGGCCGGTGACGGCAACGACCAGGTCAATCTTGTGGGCTCGAACGGCCTTGTTGTCGGCGAAGCCGGTAGCGACACGATCAACATCGCGGGCAGCAACAACTCAATCGACGGCGGATTGGACAACGACACCATCCGGATTACCGAAGGTGAAGGCAACACGGCGTCGGGCAGTTACGGCAACGATACGCTGGTGTCCTACAGCGACAACAACGTTCTCGACGGTGGTGTCGGCAATGACGAACTCTATGCCCTCGGCGACAGCAATGAGGTCTACGGTGGCTCGGGCAACGATTTCATCCAGATGGAAGGATCCAACAATGCGGCCTTCGGCGGCAGCGGAGACGATCGCATCACGGATGACAGCCAGACTTCGGGAAGCGGCAATCGCTATGACGGCGGTGAGGGCAATGATTTCATGATGAACAGTGCCTATTCCACTCAGTCAACCCTGCTCGGCGGTGAAGGTGACGACACCATCCTCTCGCACGGTGTCGGTGATACCGTCGACGGCGGGGCAGGTGACGACCACATCCTGATCGCCAATCAAGACACCTCCGCAGAAGGCGGTGCCGGCAACGACATCATCGTCGCCTACGGTGGAGCCGATAGCATAAGCGGTGGCGACGGCAACGACATCCTGGTTGCCGGTGGCCTCAGTGCCGCAGCGTTCGGCGGCTCGGTTGGAACTGAAAACCTCAGCCAGTCCCTCGGCTACGGCGAAGAAGGTTATGAGGAAGGCTATAACGCCAACGTCAGCATGGACGACATCAGAATGCTTCAGGAAGGTACAGTGGTCGACGGCGGCGCTGGCGACGACATCCTGGCCGGCGGCTTCGGCGACGACACCCTGATTGGCGGTGAAGGCAACGACACCTTCATCTACACCGTGGGTGAAGGCAACGACCACATCATTGCAGGTAACGGCGATACGCTGGAACTGCGCGGTGGTCCTTTGGGTGAAGACTTCGGCATGGAAGACATCGATCTGTCGATTACTTCAGACGGCTCACATGCCCACATCTGGTTCAAGTCCGACGATGTGGATACCGGAGACGCCGGGTTCCGTGGCGGTCCGCAACTCTGGGGCACGCTGAACATCGATTTTGAGCCAGGTGAGATGATTGAAACCCTCAGGATTGGTGGCCAGGAGTTCAACTTTGCTGAAATTGTGGAATGGGGCGGTGGATCCAATACTGACGAACTGGCACTCAGCGACAACCAGCTGGATATCATGGAAGCCGCGTTGGACAGCGCACAGGCAGCGCCGGTTTTCTATGAAACTGCTTTCGCTGAAACCGCTGCACACATGATCGCTGATGATCTTCCGGACGGTGACGACATCGTCTGATCCTGACGAAACCGGGATGCGGCTTCTGATCTGTTGCCGCATCCCCCGCCCGCTGTTCCTGCAGTGAGCAACCCCGGAACCTTAATCCACAGGTTCCGGGTTTTTTTTGTTTAATTTCTGTTACTTAAAGGTTTTTTCGGGCTGACACATTTTTGAAACCTTTTTTGCCCCGCCGGGGCGTATAAAGATAATCAGTTAATCACATGAAGCCGGTGACGAGCCGACACTAACAGAATCAAGGAAAAGAATTGGCATAAAACGAAATCCAAAGAAGTGTGGTTTCTCTCCTGTTTCCGCACTTCCCCGCTGTTCCTGCAGCGGCAAACCCGGAACCTTCCATCCAAAGGTTCCGGGTTTCTTTGATCAACGTGGATAATCCAGCGTCGAACGAATTGAAGTCCGTTTCTGGCAATTGGCGGTTGTTCAGGCAGTCCCGTATTCATGTCTTCAAACCAGGCGAAAGCAGACATATTCTGACGGCCCTACAAGCTGGTCACAGTGCGGATTGTACGGTGTTGACTGCTGTGCTTCGGAACGAGGTCAATTTGTCTGCGACAGGGCGGGAAAAGTAGCGAGATTTTGCAGACATGCCAAGTTTGAGGCAGTGATTATTTCGTTCGATTGCCCCGCCGTCACCGGGTGAAAAACGGCCGGGAATGATCCAGTTGGCAAGATCGCCGTTCGCGGCGACTTCAAAGGCACCCAAAAGGGAGAAATCCAGTCGCCCACTCCGTACCAGGGCGAATGAAACGGCACTGTCAAAAAAAGCACCCCCCGGACGCACCGAAACATAGTCGCCACCTGCATCGATCAAATTGCGCCCGGGTGTTCTCGCCGAAGATATCCATGCGGCCTATGCCGACGTAATTCAGGATGCTGGATACGAATATCCATTCCGCTGTGGACGGGCGACCGGGTATAGTTTTCTCGAAAAACCCCAGATCGTTTTTGGCGACAAGACAGAGATACAGCCGGGCATGGTTTTGGCCATCGACGGTTCGGTGACACTGGATCGTAAATTCCGTGCACAGGTAGGAGACAGCTTTGTCGTTACCGATAGTGGTTACGAACAACTAACCTCTCATCCGAACGCCCTGGAAGATGTCATCCTGTAAGAACCGGGGCACGGCGCAGCCGTCTTGAATGAGGATTGGGCCGCGCTGACAAAATCAACAGACCTCGGCTATTCTGCTTTCAGGCTGTAGCTTTCGTGGCAGGCGACACAGGTGACCATCAAATCGCCGAGGCGTTCCAGAACTGCCTTGCCACCATGTTTCGCCTGAGCCGCAACTTCATCAAATTCAAGGTGGTTGTCGGTCCCCATGATTTTGAAATCGCGTGGCAATTTGAGCATCAAGGGCTTGGGAACATTGCGCACCTCTGCGCTTCCAATTGCCAGGGCGATTTTCTCAACCGAATTCATATCCTCTTCAGCGACTGCGGAAACGATGCCCTGAACGGACGCCAGCATCTGGCGCATTTCACCGAGTACAAAATCGCGTTCGGCTTCGCTCAGTATCACGGCTACACGACCATCAGAGGCCTGTTCCGTTTTTCCGCCGACATACATGACAGCAACTGTCGCTGCACCGGCAAGCCAAAGCACGATGGCCAGGATCGACAGGGTTTTTGCGTTCATCATTCTTCGGTAACCTCCACATCAGGCAATAAAGTTTATATTATAATAGTCTTATGTAGCAAGGAAGCCGGTGCTTTGACGAAGGTCAAATGGTTGACATTCAATATATTAGTATTATCTAATATTAAGATTGTCAATCATCCAGGCCAGCTCGTCTCGCCGTCCTGAACATCCAACGGAGATACCAATGTCGATTGAACGTACTGTTTTCGCCTTTGCAGGTGCTGTCATAATAGCCAGTCTGGTTCTGTCCCAATACCATGATGTGCGGTGGCTGTGGCTTACCGGATTTGTCGGTGCCAACCTGTTTCAAACAGCATTTACCGGCTTTTGCCCCCTCGCCAGAATCCTCAAATTTGCAGGACTGAAGTCAGCTACAGCGATGCACTAAGGCGGCACATCAATAACGGGGAAGGTCCCCGGATGCTGATCGAGGGCAGGGTGGTTCAGAATCCGGGGTTATAGTGTTGAAATTTGTAGCGTTGTCAGCTTCCTGCATCCGGGTCCAGTTGAAGACGAAACATTTTGACAATTTTCCGGGCGATACTCGCAGGTGAAGCGCCTCCCGGTCGATACCAGTTCACAACACCGTTCAATGCTCCCAGCATCGTCAGGCGCAGCAGCCGACGATCCGTTCGTGGGGGCAGTGGCAGGTCAGCGATTAAATCCACAAACAGTTTTTCATAATCATCCCGATTCTGGACGAGGCGCCTGTCAAAATCTGTTGATCCGCGCGGCACGATACTGGCAACCAATGTGTTGTAGTCGTCACGGGCCAGCAGGGCCTCCAGATGTCCTGTTGCTGCTCGCTCCAGCCTTGCCCATGGTGTCCCGGCTTTGGTCGTCGCTTTGGTGACAGCGTTAACAATTTCATTAACGCCCTTTTCATAGACGGCGACGAACAGGTCTTCCTTGGACTTGAAAAAATAGTACAGGGAACTGGGTTGGACGCCGACTTCCCTGGCGATGTCGCGAATGGACGTACCGGCATAGCCTTGATGTGAGAAAATGCGCGCAGCGACATCCAGCATTTCGCCGCGGCGATTTTCCTGTCCCTTGTTACGATTGCCACCAGTGTTGTTTCTTGCAGAGACTTGCACGCCTATCTTCCCCTCGTTCATCGACCAATGACAGAACGGTCGCTCGTTAAGCCAGATTAGTCAAGAACGTGATCAGCAGTGACACCCCACTTTCTTGATCATCGTTGAAATAGCCTGTCTGACGTGAAGAAGAAGGGATTAGCATTGAAACGCGGGACTGCAGGCAAACTGTGACTTGCGCAACTGGAAATTACGGTGTTAGAGTTTACAGAACGAGCGTTCGTTGGGTAATACCAATCAGGATCGGAAGTAACATGAGCAATTTTGAAGATGCCAACGCCGCCTGGCTGGAAGGCTACCGGGCAGGGATGAGTGATGAACAAGTACGAAAAAACCGCTCCGGCATTGATATAAAACCTCTCTATGGACCGGAGGACTGGAGTCAGGATCGCCACTTGGCGGACCTCGGTTTTCCTGGCCAGTCGCCATCAACGCGAGGCATACATGCTACCATGCATCGGGGACGCCCATGGAGTCCGCGTCTGGTTGTCGGCCTGGGCTTGCCGGAAGACTATAATCAACGCATGCGCTCACTTTACGATATGGGCCTGACCGGCCTTTTTGTCGCGCCCTGTAATTCCCACATGCGTGGTTTCGATCCGGATGAGGTTGAACCCGAATTGCTGGGCACCTGCGGCACAGTGATTTCTTCAGCCGAGGATATGCGGGTTTGTCTGGAGGGGCTGCCCGTCGACAAACATTCCGTCAGTCTTGGTTGCACGGCACCCCATTCATTGTCGGCCTTCATGTTTGCGGTCGCCAAACAAAGGGGCATCCCATGGAGCCAGCTGACAGGGACGACAAACCAGTCTGACTATCTGTCTCACTTTACCGCCTTGCACATGTTCTTCCGTATCGCGCTGCCCGGTCAGCGCCGCTTGATGCTGGACCATATTGAATGGATGAACCGCGAGGCACCGCGCTGGAACTGTCTGTCTGTTGTCGGCCAGCACATGCAACAGGCCGGGGCCACACCGGCGGAGGCCATGGGCCTGACCATCAGCAGCGCCATCCAGTTTGCCTATGACCTGATTGAGCGCGGCCATGATCCGGATACCTTCCTGCCAAGGTTCAGTTACTTTTTCGACATCTCGATTTCATTTTTTGAGGAAATTGCTAAATTCCGGGCTGGTCGGCGTGTCTGGGACCGCATTACGGCGGAGCGCTTCGGTGCAAAGGACCCTAGGTCACGGCGCTTCCGCTTTCACGCCCAGACCTCGGGTGTTGATCTGACGCGGCAACAACCCTTGAACAACATTGCCCGTGTGGCCATCCAGGCCATGTCCGGCATTTTTGGTGGCCTGCAATCATTGCATACAGACAGCTATGATGAAGCGCTGGGCAGTCCGACCTCTGCAGCTGCCCAGATTGCCGTAGCGACGCAACATATCTTAAGGGATGAAGCCCATCTGGACGATGTTATCGATCCGTTGGGCGGATCTTATTATGTCGAAAACCTGACCAATGAAATGGAAGCAAAAATCGAAGCCGTCATCCAGAAAATTGACGATGCAGGTGGTATGTACCGGGCATCGGAAACCGGTGTTGTGCAAAACATGCTCGGCGATTCAGCTCTCGACTGGCAAAACAAGATTGATAGTGGTGAGCAGATTGCTGTAGGCGTTAATGCACACAAATTACCCGACAACCCGGCAGACCGCCCGCCCCCACAAGAACGCCTGGACAAGGACAGGGTCGAAAGCTATTTGTCGAATTTCGCAACCTGGAAACAGGACAGAAGCCAGGGGGCTGTACAAAAAGCCATCGACGACCTTGCCCGTGCCTGTAACAGCGACGATGAAAATGTTTATGACCGGGTGGTGAAGGCCGCCATGGCCAATGTTACGCATGGCGAAATTTGCGCAACTGTACGTCAGGAACTTGGCAATGGTGAACCTCTCATTGTTCCCTGACGCAACACAGAATGACGAGACGAAGAATTCTCATTCAACGAGAGATGTGAGCTGAACCGTTAGCGGACCCTTATTTCATATCGGCAATCAACACCGATTGACTGAATGAGCCGGAGAAAGACAAGCTGGAAGTGTCTCCGCCCTCACCGAAGCCAAGAGATACGCCACCAAACGAGACAGGGGTTTTTTTGTCGCCCCAGTTCAGGTTCATGGAGATATCATTGGACACCGAAACAGCACTTTCGAAGTCAGCGCTGTAGCCCAGGGATATGCCTGATCCACCTGCGTCGTTGTAGGCCGTATCAGGCATGATGCCAACGTTCAGGCTGACATCAAGATCTGAATCGCTGCCGGTGGTCGCGCCGACCGAACCGCTCATATAGAACGCTGATTTACCGGTGGTATCGAAGACGTAATCAAGACCGATGCCGATCGTGATGTGATCCTTGGTGGGGCCGGCAGACAGGCCTATGGAAAAACTGGTAGGGCTTGTTGCTGCATGGGCAGATTTTATTAATAGCCCGTCCAGAGGGCCTGGTGTGCTCATGGATAGTTTGACCTTGCGCAGGTCAGAGCCCAGTAACTTGGCCATGGCCGTCGCCCGTTCGTGGCTTGCCATGTAGCAAAAATCGTCCTCGGTAATAAGGTCGATTATAGGCTGTTTGTTTTTGTGAACCGTTGCGGCCAATGTCTCCATGGTCTTTTCGATCTTTTTGAAGATCTTCACCTTGGCCAGTAATTTGTCGAGTTCTTTTTTCGCCGCGGTTTCGGCGTCGGTGGCAAGTTTCTTCATCTCCTTCTCGCCTGCCTGAACAGCCTTTTTCAGGCCGGGTACGACCGAGATCATATCGTCGCTCATTTGCTTGACGATTTTTATGATCTCTTTTTCAAGAGGTGTCAGCCCCTCGACAAGCTTGATGCTGTACTTGACTGCCCTGGCACCGGTCAGGCAAGCGGCCAGAGTTGTGTTAATGCACTTGTCGTCGATGAAGTCTTCGGCCAGTCCCTTGTTGCAGGATGGCAGACGCTCGGTGATTTGACAGGGGCGTCCGTTTTCCTTGCCGCAGGCCAGTTTTTTGTAACAGGAATACTTGGTGATATCCTCGCCTTTTAACAGTGTCCCTGCGATGGCGATGTTGCCGGCGTCGCAGTTCTTTCCGACGTTGACGGTACAGGCGTTTTTGCCGGTCACAGCGTTGAGGTTACGCCAGAATCCAGACGGACAACTCCAGTATTCTCCGCCTTTGCGGATGTCGACGAAGCCACCGGCAGGTTTTGGGTAGGTAGATTTGCTGACGAAAGTTGCCGGTGACAATTTCTCAAAGGGCCACAATTTCCTGGTCGCACAGGCCCGGTGATCGGTCACCGCATAAAGGGTGCGACGCGGCCGGTTGCCAGGGCATTTCCAGTATTCACCACCCTTGCGCGGATCAAAAAATGCGCCAGACGGCTTCTTTTTGTTGACCTTGCCCTTATACCAGGCGGCGGAAAGCTGGCAGGCCGGTTGCCCGACGCCACCGCACAATTGCGGTAAAATAAATCCCTTCGGGGGTTTCGGTCCTGTGTACTTCGCAGCTTTGGCCAACGCTGCTGCTTTCCTGGCCGCTGCGTCTTCGGATTTCTTTTTGGCAGCTTCGGCGGCGGCAATTTTCTTCAGATTTGCAGCTGCCTCTTTTTTCCAGGCGGCCTGTGCGGCATCCAAAGCCTTGTCCGCATCAACAGTCACATTTTTGATCGACTGGGATCGTTTGTCGGCCCAGATCTTGCCGTCGGTACCAACGCCCCAGGGCAGACCCTGGGGATCGACAGCGATGGCCGTCAATTTAAGGCTGCCGCCGTTCGTCCATTTTTGGCCGTCCCAGCGCATGGGGTTGCCGGTTTTGAGATCAACGATCCAGACCGTACCATCAGCACCGACGGCGATATCTTTTGCCTGGCCCGGCAGCCTGGTCACTGTCTTGCCATCGTGGCGGAAAATGACGTTTGCCTGATTGACGACCCAGGCATTGCCGAAGGTATCAACACCGATTTTACTGCCAGACGCCGATACCGGGTTCCAACTGTGATCATTAATGTTGAAATGACCGTCGACGTGTTTGTAGAGCTTGAAACCACCGGCGATGGCTTGACTGCTGATGATCCAGGCTTTGCCGCCAGGGGCGAAGGCAATACCGTTGCCCTGAAACTGAAGCGGCGTAGGTTTTTTGCCGTTCCAGCTGACGAGATGTTTGCGGTAATTTACGGTATAAGCCATGCCATGGGTATCGACATCGATGAAGTAACCTTCATATTTCGTTGTCACCCATTTGCCGTCCCACCGTCGCATGGGGAAGCCATATTTGTTGCTCTTCTGTGCCAGGGTCCAGACTTTGCCATTCGCGCCAATAGCGACGTCGGAGGCCATTCCGTTGCCGACCCATTGCCAACTGATCTTGTCGGCAGCCAACACTCCGGGAGCCGCAGCAAAGATAAACCCGATCAAGGTAATCAAGGAAAAAATGAAAGAGAAAATAATTGGCAAGCGATTATCTTTGCTGAGTATCATTTTTATATCCCCCGGGGTTCATGCACAAATGAGTCGCATTAATTTGCGGCATCAGCAGCTGCCCAGGCAGAAAATAAAAAGTGTTGCCTGAGCGTTCCGGCCAACTTGTTCGCACCTGCACTATAAATTAAACACACTATAGTTGAATTTGCGATTTTTCACGACCAGTATCTGCGGTCGAAACCGTATTAGTGGTGGTTTGGTTCAAACAGACTTTGCCGCGCCCGTTTGAAATTATCAATTCGGACACGCAAAATCTGAATTGGTTGGTTCTATTCGCTGGAATCAGAGTCTGTCGTTTCAGTTGACGTATCGGTCGACTCAGTGGTGTCGGATGTTGTCGAGGAATCTGTTGTAGAATCGGTGGTTTCATCCGAAGTCGTATCCGAAGTCGTGTCCGAATTCTCCTCGGTCGATGTGTCAGACTTGGCAAGCGTCGAAGATTGTTCGGCCGTTGTCGATGCTGTGATATTTGCAGCATTGCTGGTCGTCAGGCTGTCGCCGATGGTGACCGTTGTATTACCCGCTTCCGTACCCCAGACCGTCGTGATGCTGTCCAGGGTCTTGGTGTATAGCGTGATCGCCGTTTTTTGATCGAGCTTGTAATTCATGGAGAACTCGCACAGGCGATAGAATAATTCACGTGCCATCAAAACTGCCGGCGTGCGTCCCGACATTTCGGTTTCTTCACTGTCTTCGCTTTCACCCGACTGGTCATCGCCCGAAATCGAAATTGAGAAGGCTATGTCACCGGCTTCAGCTTGATTGAAGGCAGCATCAGGTGGTGGTTGCGAGCACACGATCCTGGGGGATTTGTTATCGGCAACCAGAATGTGGGTCAGACTGGCCGTTGACGAGATTGTTGTCAGATCTGTAACTTCGGTTGTACGTGAAACGGGCTCGAAAGGTGAGCTACAAGCTGCCAGCAGCAACGACGCCAAGGTGCACGTCAATATGCTCATCTGCGTATTCAAGACGTTCCTCCTACAAAATGATGATAATCTCGTTCCAGTCTAATCATGTTAGCGATAATGCCCGTCAAGGCAACTGTTGTTCCGGAAACGGTGATGGGGAAGTCGCTGGATGTCACTAAACAATATGCGTCCACCAACATGCGAGCCCTGTCTTTCCGTCAGGGTCACCACGCGAAAACCGGGTGGACAAGGTACACGTTGACTCGACCAAATTACTTGACGGGATTTTTTATTGTCCCTAAAGAGAATGAAGGCATAAAAATCGGGGCCTGCGTTCGAGGAGAATGTCGTGAACGTCATCAATCAGATCGGCAATCATCCTGAATTGTCCATGGATGCCATGCGACAGGTTCTTCAGCCGATAGAAAAGGCCAGAGGCCTCCCGAACAGCTGCTATACCGACACTTCAGTAAACCTGTATGAGCGTCAACGTGTCTTCGCAGAAGGCTGGGCTTGTGCAGGTTTTGCCATCGATGCACCAAACAAGGGGGACTTGTTCCCCTTTGAGTTTGCAGGACTGCCCTTGTTGCTGATGCATGGCAAGGATGATGTGATCAGGGTTTTTCATAATGTCTGCCAACACCGGGGCCGGACCCTGGTCGATAAACCAGCGAACTTCAAAAAGGCAGTGGCCTGTCCCTACCATAGCTGGACCTATGGTCTCGATGGCGCTTTGATCGGTACACCTCATGTAGGTGGCGTTGGCGAACATAGTTGCCCTGATTTCGATAAGGACAGCGTGGGTCTACAGCCCGTTCGAAGTGCGGTTTGGTTCGGGTTGATTTTTGTGGATCTGTCGGGTGAGGCAGAAGAAATTGATCGCTACCTGGCGCCGGTATCCGAACGCTGGAAAGAATTTGCCAATGTGCCCCTTGTTCATACTGGTGAGGATTGCACGATCCGGTTTGATCTGGACTGCAATTGGAAACTGGCCGTTGAGAATTATTGCGAAGCCTATCACTTGCCGTGGGTTCATCCTGAGTTGAACCGGTATTCTCCCCTGGAAAAGCATTATTCCATCGTGCAGGAATCTTATTCCGGGCAAGGCAGCGAATGTTATACGCCGAATTTTCCGGCAGGTTCCCCTGTCTTTCCTGACGCGCCCGGCCTCTCGGCATTCTGGGATGGTGGAGCAGAATATATCGCCCTTTATCCCAATGTCTTGCTGGGCATCCATCGGGATCATTTTTACGCCGTGCTGATCCAGCCCGACGGGCCCGGTAAAACGCGGGAGCGGTTTGAAATATTCTATTATGACGAGGCCGTTCGGGGTCCTGAATTTGTTCAGGCGCGGGCCACAAACAAGGAGCTTTGGCAAGCGGTTTTTGCCGAAGACCGTGCGTCTGTTGAAAGCATGCAACGTGGCCGCCGGTCACCCGGATTCGATGGTGGCAAATTCTCCCCTGTCATGGATAGGCCCACCCATTTCTTTCACATCTGGGTCGCGCGGGCGCTGATGAATGGTCGCATCCGTGAGCAGGGCAGTACAGAATAACTTTTTCAATTTGATCTGGTGGGATTTCGAAATGAATTTTCCTGCACGTAGCAAATTTATCTTCATCGGTGCAGGCATTCATGGATCAAGTACGGCTTACATGAAAGAATTATCCCCCTGTATTGTTGTTGCAGCCTATCCACCTCGCCAGACGATCACCGCCCGTACACTTGCGGAACTGTTGACGTCAACGATCGAAGGCGGTTACGTAATGGCCAACGCGTTGAATGACGCCCGCTGGAACCAGCGGCAACTGGAAGGCTTTCGGCAGTATCTAAATCTGTTGTTTACGCCAGCGGCCCGGGGCCTTTGATGTTGTGATTAAAGATAGAAAGAAGACTTGTTCTATGCGTAAAAATCCAGAATGAATGGCATGATCATAAGTGGCGACAGGACTTTGTCGCAGTCGGAAATGAATGCCAACAAGGAGAAGGTTGCAGGCGGATTGCATCGTATGGGCGTCAAGCCGGGTGATGCTGTTTCCATGATGCTCCGCAATGATTTGCCATTTTTTGAGGTAACGCTCGGTGCCCAGGTGGTCGGGGCCTATGCGGTTCCGATCAACTGGCGATACACCGCGGAAGAGGTGCGCTATATACTGGAAGATTCCGGTGCAAAGGTTCTTGTCATCCATTCTGACCTTTTGGCAGGGGTTCCCGGGGGGGTACCGGATGACGTCAAGGTGCTTGTGGTGCCAACGCCAGCGGAGATCGCTGCGGCTTTCAGTTTGTCCACTGGAAAATGTCTGGTCCCTTTTGGGCAAACCGACTGGGGACAATGGTTATCAGAGCAGGCACCATTTGATGAGCCACCAAGGCCAGCGCCTGCGAGCATGATCTATACGTCTGGAACGACAGGTCATCCGAAGGGGGTGCGACGCGAGCCGCCAACTGCGATCAATCTGGAGCGGATGGCTCAGGTCAGCGCCAATAACCTGGACCTGCGCCCGAACGTTCCTTTCAAAACGGTTATGACCGGTCCGGTCTATCATTCTGCGCCCAACATGTATGCGCTGTATGCCGCGCGCTTTGGCGGTGTTGTAATATTACAGCCCAGGTTTGATGCCGAAGGACTTCTGCGTCTGATTGAAGAACACCAGATATCCCACTTGTACCTGGTGCCGATCATGTTTGTGCGACTGCTGGCCCTGCCCGAGGACGTGCGCACCAGGTATGACGTATCTTCGCTGCAGTTTGTTGTTCATGCAGCGGCGCCTTGCCCGGTTGAGGTAAAGCAGAAGATGATTGAATGGTGGGGGCCTGTCATCAATGAATATTACGGCGCAACCGAAACCGGTGGGGTCATTTTTCACTCGAGTGAAGAGGCTTTACGCAAGCCAGGGACATCCGGTCGGGCGATTGATAATGGCCATGTCGCAATTGTCGATAAAGAAGGAAATGAACTTGGTCCGAACGAAACCGGCCTGATCTATCTGGGCATCGATGACTGGCCGCGCTTTTCCTACAACGGACGAGATGACGACAAGCTGGAAGAAATACGCTGGAAAAACCTGATAACAGCTGGCGACATCGGATACCTGGACGAAGACGGATACCTGTTTATACAGGATCGTGTTCGGGACATGGTTATTTCCGGTGGCGTGAATATTTATCCGGCCGAGATCGAGCTTTCATTGATGGATATGCCAGGGGTCCAGGATTGTGTCGTCTTTGGCATTCCTGATGACGAATATGGTGAAAGTGTCTGCGCGCATGTCGAGTTGGCATTTGGTGCTGAACTGGACGAACCAGCCATCAAGTCCTGGTTGCGGGAAAAGATCGCGAGCTACAAGGTGCCGAAGACTATCAGGTTTGAAACCGCTCTTCCGCGCGAGGATTCAGGCAAGATCATGAAGCGAAAGATCCGTGCCCCATATTGGGAAGCGGCTGGTCGCCAGATCTAGAGCGTTTCCGGGTTTCACGGAAACGCAGCGCCGCCTCCAACCCCTTGGTATGAGCCAATAAGCGAAGTAATTGCGATTCCGTTGAGACCGGAATTGCCCTGGCTCGCTACCCGTTTTACGAAAATATCGCTTTGCCTCAATGCCCTTGAAACAGGGGCGGGGTGAATACTGAGTTTGAGCCCCTTTTACAGAAAAAATTTGGCAAATTAAATTTTATCCATAATAATATACTATATTGAGAATTCAGATTTATCGTTTTATTAAAACAGGTCTGAAGAGACGCGAAGTGAGTAAGAGTTTAGTTGGTAAGCGTAGTTTTATTGTTTAGTAACAAAGGTTTGGGTCTTGTTTTGTAGAATGCCCTGATCAAGCCATGTGGACCCCCCCGTTTTCCTGGCCTGATTTCAAACTCGACAGAATGAAGCCGGACCAATGATTAGATATGTATATTGAAACTAATTTCCTTATATGAATCAATTTTAGACGACACGATTTTTTCCAAGATCTATTAGCCTAACTCCCTGAAACTAACTGCTCGCCATTTTTTGGTGGGCAGTTCTTTTTTTTGAAAATCCACAGCCAAGCCGTACCGTGATTATTTAAGTCACGGTCGTATTGTTATCTGAAGCAATTACGGTGTGCAGGGCGGCAGTTTTAGAACCGGCAACTGCCTTTCCTGATCAGGCTATCGGGACTTCTCGATCAATTTTTCAAGTTGGGATCGACCGCTCTTGTGGTGGGTTGCCATCTGTTCAATCAAGGCTGCCTCGTCCTTGCTTTCGAGCGCCTCGATGATGTTTCCGTGCTCTTCGATGACCTGATTCAGAATGGGTGAAGTATTCAACAAAGAACGACGATACCCGTCCGAGCGATCCCAAAGCCGTTTGATTTCCCGCTGGATCAATCCAAAGTCACAGAGGGAAAATATTGCAAAATGAAATGCCCGGTTTTCCAGCATGATTGCGTCGAATTCCATATTCTCTATGGCGGTCACCAAACGTGATTGAATGGCGTGGATTTCTGCAAGTTCATCTTCCGAAGGCCAGCGAACATTGTTCAGAAGTTCTGATTCCAGCAAATAGCGCATGACATAAATCTGGTGCATCTCCATCGCCGTAATCTTCGGGACAAAATATCCCTGATTAGGCTTGTGGCTTACAACACCATCTGTTGTCAGGATCATCAGTGCTTCACGAACAGGAATTCGGCTGATTTCCATCTGTTCAGCGATATCACTTTGAAGTAAATGTTCACCCGGCGAATAATGCCCGGACTGAATCAATTGCCTGAGTTCCCGGGTCACCAGTTCCGTTGTTGAACCATGCGGACCACGTTTCTTTGGCGCGGCCGGTTCCGGGTCTTGATCAGAAATACTCATCTATCTCGCACTCTTTCTCGAACTTTAATCCTGGCGATATTTTCTGCGGCCAAAATCAGTCAGCGCATATACCAGCCATATCGCGATAACAATAATCCGATGTACCACAGAATCTCCGGCATTATCGGTCGAAAAGGGGATGAAATAATCCGGGCCCCAGGCGTTGAAACAAATGCGCTCCCGATACGGTCAAATCCTGTAACAAGTCAAACCATGGTCGAACAATCACAGATTGAGATTCCACAAGATCACATCTTACAATGGCGTACAAGTATGGAAATGCAGGTTTAGTCTCGTATTTATCCACGTAAAATACGGTACTTGTACAATACAGGTTTGACGTCATTACAGGTTTTCAGGTTCACTTGCCAGCCTGTGAAATGGTATAGTCTTAATGCCAGGAATATGAAATTCCTTTGCAAACAATGCTTTGAAGGAGAATTTCTGTGTCACGATATTTTGAACCTGATCTGGGGGCTAATCCGGAAAACCCGTTCGCGCGAGACATCGATGGCAAGCTAATCCGTCGTTCCTACTGGATGGATATGATCGACCAGTCCCTCGTTCTGGCGATGACCCAGGGGGTTGGTGCCAATCTGGACAATGATCAGAAGCGGGCGCACCTTGCGGACCTCAAACGGGAAGATCTGATCGACCAGATTTGTGTACAGGAAGTCCTGCCGCCACAGCGCTGATATTTTCGCAGGCATTTGGTTCAGTTGTCAGGCAACGCAATGAACATCAAAATCGCACCAGGGGGCAACGATGAACAACAATCTTCTATTCGGTATCCAGACCAACGGCATCCGACATACTGAAGCAGATGGCATGCCGAATATCGACACCCGGTTTGCCATGGTCCGCGATGCCGGCGTCTTTGATTATGTCGACAAAACACCTGACCCCCACGAAATTGAAGAATTCAAAGCGGCGTCGGAAAAATATGGCTTGCCAGTACGGGGCGGTGGCTGGTTTTACGCCGTTGGTCGGGACGAAGGATTGTTGGCAGATAATCTGGCAGTCGCAGGCGGTCTTGGGTCAACTGTGCATAACGTGCAGGTCCTCGCCCATCGTGCTGATGGTGTGCTGGCGACGAATGAAGATGTCGTGGATTTTTACGAATCCGCATTGGAAGCTGGCGACAAATTTGGCGTGACGCCCTGCCTCGAGGTTCATGTGAATATGTGGTCAGAGGATTTCCGGCGTGTAACACCTGTCGGGAAATTGGCCGAATCGCGAGGCCTGCCGTTTAACATGACCCTGGACCACAGCCACGTGATCTTCAAAATCGACCATCCCGAAGAACAAAAGGTTTTTGACATTGCGGACGATGTGGCGTCAGGCAAACTTGTGCTGGACCCGTTTATTGAGGGCGATGTCTGCAGTGAATGGGTTGCCAACAACTGGATCAGTCATTGCCATGCCCGCTCAGCGGTACCGAACAATCCGCGCAACACTCTGGCGCATGACGACAAGGGAAAACCGGGCCGCGGTATCCAGTACCCCTTTGCACAACCGGCACCCGGTGCCTGGCATGCGGACTGGTCGGCAGAAGCGCTGGAGCCCTGGAAAGAAGTTGTCCGAAACCTGCTACGTCATCACGCCCATACGGACAACAGTCCACTGGGCCAGATTTCAACTGAATTTATTCCCAACCTGGATTACGGCGAGGGCTGTCGCTATTCCCTTTTCGAACAAGCCGTCGCCTGTGTCGAATGGATGCGCGCCGAATGGGATATAGCGAAAGCAAGTGCCGTCGGTTGATTTGCGTTAACTTGCGATTTCCTGCATGGCCGCAAGGAAATCGGCGACTTCTTCTTCCGTGTTGTAGTGACACATGCTGACCCGTACGCAATCTTCCCGACCCAGGGGGCCCAGGATATTGCCGGAGAAATGGTCATTTTTGCGGGCGTGGGTGCGGATGCCTTTTTCACGCAGGGCACTGACGACGTCGACGGCTGGTTTGCCTTCTACCGCCAGGGATACCAGGCCTTCGCGCAAGGGATTGTCTATGCCACCAATAATGAAGACATTGGACATGGAAGCCAGACCATCCTGACCACCGGCACCATAGAGCATGGCGTCGGTCAAAGCCTTTTCGTGTGCATGGATCGCTTTGCCGGCTGCGTTGATCCGGGTGCGGCGATCTTCTGACTCTGTGAAGTGGCTACCCAGCCAGTCGAAATAATTCACCACGTCCGAGAACGTGGCATAGGAAGCGGTATCGCGGGTGCCAAGGTCCCACTGGTCCGGGGCGGCACCGATCAGGCTGTTGTGGGGCAGGGTGCCCAGGCGTTCTGATACCCAGGCGATCCCATAGCCGTGGCGGGAAAATACCTTGTAGGGAGAGATTGCATAGCCATCGATGCCATAACTGTCGATATCCAGTCCACCGTGGGCAGCGTGCTGAATGCCATCAACAATGATGTAGCAATCCGGAGAAACTTCGCGGATCAGTTTGGCAATGCTGGCCACATCCACGGCCATGCCGGTCACAGGTGATGTGTGCAGGATGGTGGCGACACGGGTATCAGCGGTGATGTACGGGCGGTAGTCTTCTGCCGTTACGGAACCGGTTTCATCATTGTGCGGCACCCGGATAAATTCGCGCCGGGCAATTCTTGACCAACGGGCACAGGCACTGACAGATGCCGGATGTTCGAGGGTGCTGCCGACAACATTACCTCCTTCCGGGGCTTCGATGATGGCGGTGCTGATCAACCGGAACAGAAGTTCGGTACCGCTTTCACCCACAAAAACAGGTCCCTTGGCAGCGCCCAGAAATGTGCGGATGTCTTCTTTTGCCTGATTGATCAGGCGGACCAGTTCATGTGACGCCGGATTGTCGCGTCCCTGATTGTCCGGAATGCTGGCCAGTTCGGTGGATCGTTCCACCACGGATTTCAGGGTCAGGGCACCACCGGCATTTTCAAAGAAGATGCGCTTGCCCTGGACCGGGCAGGTGTCCACATGCTCGAAGTGGTCCCGAATCTCTTCCATCAAACCATCTTTATTTACAAACATGCTTGTCGGTCCCTGAATGCTGAAATGTAAGCCCGGTTATAACCCTGATCCCGGGGCCTGGAAACGGTTTCAGAAATAAATTTGCCCGGAAACATCCTGGAAACCTTTGCCAGATCCGGCTGGGGCATAGTCTGGTCATGAACTTGCCCGGCTAACACCCTGAAACAAGGAAAAGACAATGACAAACGCAATAGAGATTTCAACCGGCAACCCTTTGGTGGATCTGGTTATTCGCTTGCTCGCATCCGGCCTGCTGCTGATTTTGGCTGCCGCTGTATTGGCGCAAACCGAAGCATTACAGGGCCGTGCATCTGCACCCATGTATATCGTTGTCGGCCTGATCGCTGTTATGGCTGTTGCTGCCCTGGTTCAGAAATACAAGACCGAACAATCCGCTGCCGCTTGAATGATGGCGTAGCTGGCCTTCCGCTTTATCTTTCTGCCAGAGCCAGTTTGGCACCGATTGCCACAAAGGCACCGGCGTAAAACCGCCTGATCCAGGTCATACCTTTTGGTCGCCGATTGCTGA
Organism: Alphaproteobacteria bacterium; assembly: GCA_018654745.1. Taxonomy (GTDB): domain Bacteria; phylum Pseudomonadota; class Alphaproteobacteria; order UBA2966; family UBA2966; genus JABILA01. The sequence continues at coordinate 64,589 of JABILA010000056.1, read as the reverse complement.
AATATAAACCCGGACATAATCCTGATCCCGGGGCCTGAAAACGATTTCGCGGAAAAATTCGCCCAGAAACATCCTGGAAACCTTTGTCGTATCCGTCTCGGGCATAGTCTGGTCATGAAATTCACCGACTAACACCCTGCAAAAAGGATCAGACAATGACAAACGCAATTGAAATTTCAACCGACAACCCTCTTCTCGATCTGGCGATCCGCCTGGCGTCCGTCCTTAGCCTGCTGGGCATTGGTGTCATATTTTACATGGAATTTGCAGCCCAACGCGCAACTTCACCCTGGCCCCTGTTTTTTGCCATGGCCGCAGTCGCCCTGTTGGCTATCAGTGCTCTGGTCCAGAAATTCCGCATCCAACGGACAGAGGCAGTGTGATGTTGTTGATCAGCATTCTAATAACCGCCAAAGGCCCGACAGCTTCAGCAACCGGTCTTATTTCAAAAATTCGGCGCTACTGCCGGACATCTGCAACATCTTCATGATGCGATCTCTCGGCCAGGTGCGCGGTGCGGTCGGTGGCGTATTGGCCCCGGTGACTTCTGTGCCCCAGCCCGGCTTGTCGATGGTCACCGATTTGCCGTTGGCCGTCACAGTTATAGAGCTGGGTTTATCCTCAGCCCCTGGCGTGGGCAGCAAGACAATACAGCCTGCATAATTCTCATCAACAATCGCCAGCACATGGGTGCCTCGAATACCGATTGTCGCCAATGGCGTTTTCAGGGACACCATGGGCCCGTTCAGTTTGGCGATCTTGCCGGACAGATAACGAAACGCCCCACTTACCACACTGACCTGGAATTGATTTGCCATGGACCTATGCGGTGAATAGACCAGATCATCCAGCGTGATATTCGCTTCCGGCCCGATGGAGATTTCGCTGTCATCAATAAAGGTGATGTTCATGCGGCCAAAAGGGCCGGTAATCAGCTTTTCTCCCTTGCGGACCGGAACGTTCTTCATAACATCCAGCGCCACACCCGCGCCCGGCGATGCCGCCGCCTGTCGCGCCGTAACAATTGTCCCAATTTCCGGGCCAGCGGCCAGAACCAGACCAGGGGTTAGAAAGAACAGAGCTAAACCAATTAAGTTTGCTGCTCCAATTATTCTCATTAGATTTACCCCTGATGACTGTGCCTGATCATAGACAATGACAAATATCCTGAAAATCTCAACTGCCTGCAAATAACCGGCCTGGCCGATCAGTGTGAAAACGTATCATTTAGATCGAAACACTCCTGCCTAAACAATCAATAGTAGACATGCTGACGTGGATCAATCAGAGTGATGGTCTGACAAAGGGGGACCTCAACCGATCATCTTGGACGAGGTTGTTATCAGGAGGGGGAAACCGTGACAGCTACAGGATATGCACCTGAAGTAAAAGTTGAACCCGCTGAGGGGCCATCGCCGCCTGCGCCCCGGGATTTAAGGCTTCGGTATTTAGGTGCTGGCCTATTGGTCCTCGGCTTGCTGATCATTTCGGCGTGGCTACAACCTTACAGAATTGACACCTTGTCCAGCCCCAAAGTCATGTCATTTGACTGGCTGACCCATCCGATTGAAGTCAATGCTCATCTCAGGTTGCGCCAGGTGGAGGGCGATTTCAATGCCCTCGCCATGGCGTCAGATGGTCGCCAGGCCTTTGCCGTTGGCAACGGTGGTTTGATCCTGGAAACATTTGATGGTGGCTACAGCTGGAAGCAGAAAACACCAAAGCTTTCGGACGCTGATCTTGCAGTCTTGTCTGCCCGTCTGGCACCACCGGCACCCGTTGCACCTACGCCTGAGACCCGTCTCCGTCGGGAGGAGATCAGACTTGAACCTGGTCTCGCAGAAAAACTGACGGCGGAAATTGCCAACAGATATGGCGACCGGATTTTATTTGCACCTGACAGCAGCGGTCTGACGCCAACAGCACGAAAAATCGTACAGGACTGGGCTGTCTGGATGACAAAAAACCCGGACAAAATGGTTACGCTGGCTGGCCACACGGATTCCACCGGATCACGTGAATATAACCTGGCTTTAGGCCAGCGCATGGTTGATCAGGTGATGACTTGGCTGGACTCCCTGGGTGTCGACACTAGACGGGTGAGAACGATTTCTTATGGCGAGGAACGGCAGGCCTTTAAGGGCACGGACGAAAAGACAATGGCCCTTAATCGGCGTGTGGTGATCAACGTTTCAGGTGAATTCCGGGAAACCCGGGATGCTGTTCAGCAAAGGGCCGCAGCACCCGCACCACCTTCACCAATACTGACGTCTGTCGAAGCCCTGGAGCAAATCGATTTTCAGGCCGTTTCAATACTGCCAGACGATCCGCTATCCAGTCTGTCGGGCAACCGGGTTTTGATTGGTGGCAACAATGGCACGATCCTGATGTCGGATGATGCCGGTATGTCCTGGAAGCTGGGCACCGGAGACGGTTTGACCAACAGCGTCATTACCGGGTTCAGCCTGTTGTCAGCAGAAAACACTGTTTTGGCACCCAAATCTTCCAATAGCGAAAACAAACCCACTGATCACATTCTGGCATCGGTCAGAGGGACAAATTCTTCCTATATCCATTCTGTGAAGGGAAGTATTTGGCGAACAGATACTATTGATGGTGCCGTAGACCTCAGAGAATTGAACAAGATATTAGTTAGTCCGTCTGGGCGGAAATATGATGAAGAAGGTGGCCCATTCGGAGTTGGGAGTGACTGGCATATGCTTGAAGCCGCAACTGACTCTTTCAGGATCATGTTGAAAAGACAAAACCGACTTATTCATACCGATGAAAGTTTGAACGACTTCGTCGTAAACCACAACTTTACCAGCGCGCTCGCTGTTGGGAACAGTGGGCAAATAATGTCGATCCTCTACACTGACGGGCAGACAAGATTTTCTGGAACATCATCACAGGAAATACGAATTACTAAAGCAAATCTTCTCGGGGTCGCAGGCAATCCGGACGGTGCAATCTGGGCCGCTGGCACAGCCGGAACAGTTATCCAGTCTCAGGATGGCGGCAAAAAATGGACAGTGCACACCGTACCCTTTATCGATGAACTTCGGGATATTGCTTTTGCCAACGACAACCGCACAGGTCTTGCTGTCGGCAACAGCGGGACGATTATTCGATCCAGCGATGGTGGTGACAATTGGAGCATAGTCGCTGCCGATAACAGCGTCGCACAGAAGGCCGGGGTCGATCTGGGAACCAGGGCCATACATGAAGGTTATCCCGCCCCCTGGTTTTTTATTGGCCTGATATTACCTGCTTTCTTCTTCCTTCAAGCCACACGACGTCCGCCGTCACCTCCTCCGCCTGAACCTTCCATCAGTGAGATTTATGCCTCTGACCAACCAATTACATCGCCGGAAAAAGATGGTTTGAATTTCGGTGATCTGGCCAAAGGACTGGCTGCGTTTTTGTTGAATCCCCAGACGGAGCCACCTTTGACCATGGCGGTGAGTGGCAAATGGGGGACGGGGAAAAGTTCTCTTATGGGACTGATCTGCCGTCACTTAAGGGAAAACGGATACAGCACCGTCTGGTTTAATGCCTGGCACCACCAAAAGGAAAATCATTTGCTGGCTGCCTTGCTTGAAGTCATGCGCAGTGAAGCCATATCCCCGTGGTGGAAGCCCGTCGGCATTCGCTTTCGGGCGCGCCTGTTCTGGATTCGATTTCAGCGCCAGCCCTGGACGATCGGTTTTTTGATCTTCTTGACGGTTATTCCAGCGACTTTTTCCTTTTCCGTTCCTGTTGACACATATGGCAAATTGGCAGAAGGCGTCGTCAAACTGATTGAGCCACAGGTAATAGTGAAATCTCCGGAGAGACCAAAAGAGGTAATCAAGGAAGAAGTCAGTGAAAGTGAAACCCAGTCAGGAGATACAAAAACACTGATAAGGCAGACCGAGCGGACCAGGGATTTGCAGGACGCAAATGGATCAATGTTGGGGTCCTCAGAAACGGATGCTTTATTTAAAGGTGTTGGCGCACTACTTTCCCTGATTGGTGCCTTGTTCGTAGTCATGACAAATGCGCGCAGCCGTCTGGGGGCATTCGGTCTTGATCCGTCCAGATTGTTGAAACCCTTTCGCGGGAAACTTCGCTCTTCAGAATTGCGAGCTCTCGTCAGTTTTCGGCATAATTTTGCCCGAGAGTTTGCTGATGCAACAGAGGCCTTGGCACCAAGGCGGATAGTTTTGGTAATTGATGATCTGGACCGCTGCCAGCCGGAACATGTTGTCGAAATTTTGGAGGCTGTCAATTTCCTCGTATCCAGTGGGAAACTGTACATCATCCTGGGAATGGATATGGCGTGGGTCGAAATGTGTATCGCCCAGGCCTACAAGGAAATTGCCGAGGCTGTATCATTTGATGAATCTGAACCGTCATCAGGACAAGATCGTTCAACTGATCCGGCACCAAGCTACGCCAATCTTGCTTCAGGCCCGGCAACGCTGAACGACGATACGCGGTCTGACAAGACAGAAATTTTTGCCCGCAAATATTTGCAAAAGTTGGTTAACATAGACGTTCCGGTTCCGGAGCCCGATATAGATCAAGGCACAATGCTGACGTCCGACCAACCTCTGAATTCAGAGAAAATTGACAAGATCAAAAAGGAGATGGCTGAGCAAAAGCGCAGGAAACGCCAGCGACATTGGCTTTTTGTGGCTTGCTGGATTTGTTTTGGCGTGGCGGTTTCGATGGGTACGTCGTGGCTCGTATCAGGCTGGTATGGCTGGAAAGACCAGGTTGTGTCCGACGCTCTCACCACTAAAGAAACCTCTAAAGACTTGCAGGATAAGAAAAAGCTTGTTGGTGAAGTTGTTCCGAAATCACAAACGAACGTCAATCCACCTGTCTCATCGGGCGGGGCAACGTCTGTGTCGAAGCCCGGTCAACTTCTGCCGGGCAACAAATTAGCGCAATATGAATTATGGATTTCAGGCATGTCGTTTATTTTGCTTGGCATTTTTCTTTTTCTGGCCAGGCGACACCGGGATTCTTTGGATGACGATCTGACCAGCGGTGATACCCATGAATTCAATGCAGCAATGAATGTTTGGGGGGCGTATGTTCTGGCCAGGGATCTCACGCCGCGTTCTGTAAAAAGATTTGTAAATCGCGTGCGCTACCTCGCAATGCGCCGACGATTCGACGAAAATTCTGCCAGCGTCTCAGAGGAAAATCTGATTGCAGCTGCGGCAATCCATCATTGTCGAGGTGAGGTGCCAGATCCTCAGGATTGGCCCAGCGACCCTGCCGGACAACTCGAATTTATCTTTGGGCAGAAACATGCGAGCAATCTTGGCGAGAAAGTCACCGCTGACTTGATCAAAGACATAATAAAAAACAGCGAGAAGATAAGAAGTTGGCTGCCCGGTGCAGATCAAATCAGACTATTTAATCAATGGGTGCAAAAAATCACCGTGCGCTGACATTCACTCAAACTGCTCCCGTAACACCCGTTTCAGGACCTTGCCGGTGGCGTTCCGTGGTAATTCGTCGATGAACTTGACGTCTGAGGGGATTTTGAACCTGGCCAGTTTGTCGCGACAGAAATCAATGACATCGTCTGGTTCCAGGGTCTGGCCGGGGGCAGTGACAACGACGGCGCAGCCGGCTTCTCCCCAACGTTCGTCGGGTAAGCCAATGACGGCGACATCGGCGATGCCTTCCATTTTGAACAAGGCGCTTTCCACTTCGGCCGGGTAAACATTTTCACCGCCGCTGATGTACATATCTTTCCAGCGGTCAACGATAAAATAGTGTCCGTCTTCATTAAATCGGCAGGCATCACCTGTATGCAGCCAGCCATCCGTAATTGCTTCGGCTGTGGCTTCCGGTCGGTTCCAGTATCCCGGCGTGATATTCGGTCCTTTGACCCAGAGTTCGCCATTGACGCCTGGACCAACATCCTCGCCGTCTTCACCGACGACGCGGATCTGGTTGTGCAGGACCGGTTTGCCGGTAGAACCTGGATGGTTGATGGCCATCTCTGCATTTTGCGCGAGGACAGCAGGGCTGGTCTCTGTCATGCCGTAACCCTGTTGCAGGGCGATACCGATTTTGCCGTAAGTCTCCAGCAAGGGAATGGGCGTGGGCGCGCCGCCAATACCGGCGCAAACCAGACGAGAAAAATCCGTGGTCGCAAATTCCGGATGCTGGCTCATAAACAGATAGTTGGCGGGGACACCAAAGAAATGCGTCACGGCCTGGTCAGGATCACCAATCAGGCGCAGCACTTCGCCAGGTTCAAACGCACGCATGATCAGGGACGTACCGCCTGTGTGCAGACAGACGGAGGTATAACAATTCAGGCCACCGGTATGGAACAGGGGCAGGATTGTCAGGGCGACGCTGTCCGGCGTAATCCGGAACGGGATGCCCAGATTGACGGCATTATAAAAAGCCATGCCATAGGTATTCATGGCACCCTTGGGCAGACCCGTTGTGCCCGATGTATACATGATGGTCCAGACATCATCATGGGTCAGGTCCGCCAGGACAGGGTTTGTCTGGGCGGCTGATATGGCTGCCTCATAGGGCGTGTCACCCCCACCGCCCGTTGTTTCGATAAAATATGCGACGTCTGTGCTTTCCTTCAAAGCCGCAGCTTCATCAGCAAAGGCCAGATCATGGATCAGCACTTTCGGATCTGCATCCTTGATGATGAAGTCCAGTTCCGGCACGGTCAGACGCCAGTTCAGGGGCAGAAAGATCGCACCGATTTTGGCACAGGCACTCTGGATTTCCATCATGTCGGTGGAATTCATGGCCAGCACACCAATGCGCTCGCCTTTGGCAATGTCACAATTATTCTGCAGATGCCAGGCGAGGCGATTGCAGCGATCCTCAGCCTCGATGTAGGTGAAACTGCGGCCTGAGTGCAGGTCTGTCCAAACCGTACGATCAGGTGTGAAGTTGGCGTGGTGGGCCAGCCAGTCATAGTGGCGAACAGTCATGAATTCCTCCGCAATCTTTTTTGTGTGATTATTAACCCGACATCAAAGCTGGTCAGATCCCCATTTGACGAGCGACCAGGTCGCGCATGATTTCCTCCGAGCCACCGCCGATGGCCATGACCCGGACTTCCCTGTAAATACGCTCAACCCTGCAGCCACGCATATAACCGGCACCGCCCAGAATTTGCATGGCCTCACGGGCGCAGAATTCCATGGTCAAGGTCGACTGGACTTTCAGCATGGAAAGATCAGCGACCGGCCGCTCACCATCAGATACACGCTGGGCGCATTGCTCAAGATAAGCCTGGGTCGCGTTTATCTTGCGCGCCATCTCGGCGATTTTGTGGCGGATAACCTGGTGATCGGCGAGACGCTGGCCAAAAGTCTGGCGGTCGCGCGCCCAGGCAAGCGAATCTTCCAGGCACACACGCGCCAGGGCGTTGGCGCTGGCTGACATCCACAAACGTTCATTGTTGAAGTTTAACATGATACCGGCGAAGCCCTTGTTCTCTTCACCGATCAGGTTTTCAACGGGCACCCGCACATCATCAAAATAAAGCGCTGCCGTATCCGATGCCCACCAGCCCTGTTTTTTCAGCGACGTCCGCGTAAAGCCTTCGCGGTCGCGTTCGATTAACAGCAGCGAGATACCTGCATTGCCTTCGTCGCCCGTGCGCACAGCGACGGAATAAAAGTCCGCCCGCATACCGCCGGTGATAAACATCTTTGATCCGTTGACCACGTAATGATCACCATCGCGCACAGCGCGGGTTTTCAGGTTGGCCACATCTGATCCGCCGGAAGGTTCGGTAATGGCCAGGGCGTGGATTTTGTCGCCTGACAGGACCTGTGGTGCCACACGTTGTTTCATTTCCGCAGACCCAACCGCCAGCACCGGAGGCAAACCGATACTGTGCACCATCAGGCTGGCGTTGACGCCGCCCGAACTTGTGCGCGCCATTTCTTCTGCAGTGACCAGCAGGAACCAGGGATCATCTACGGGCGTGCCACCATATTCTTCGGGGTAACCGATGCCCAGTAAACCAACTTCTGCAGCTTTCTTGTAGAGCTCGCGCGGGAACTCACCGGCTTCGTCCCATTCGTCTACAAAGGGCATAATTTCCTTGTCTACGAAGGCCCGCAGGGTTGCCCGCCAGGCATGATGGTCTTCGGTATAGCCGGGGCCCTGATAGCGATGATCAAAATCAAAGGGGCTGTCTCCGCCGTCAAAATCTGCTGGCATGCTGTTTCCCTGAATTGCACATTGGCACTGGAATAATATCAGATTCCGGGTGTCGTATCTGATACGTACAACGTTCCCTGATCAGGGAGCTGAAATCAAGTCGGCCCGGACAGAAGCCGGATAAAAACATTACGTCATCACCACAAATATGCGACAATTTCATTAGGTGAAAATTTCGAGAGGTAAAAGCCAGCCAGGGCAATATAGTCAGAGGGAATACAGGGATGTCAGGCAATGATCGTCCAACGCAAGTTCGGCGCGAAGAATTTCAAAAAGACAAGGTAATCTTTGAAGATGGCGACCAGGGGGGACGCGTTTTTGTTGTCGAGAAAGGCCGTGTTGAACTTTCCAAAACAATCGGCGGCGAAAAACGAATCCTCGGAACCCTTGGCGAAAATGAGATTTTTGGCGAGCTGTCTGTGCTGACGAATGAGCCAAGGTCGGCGACCGCAATTGCGCAGGAATATACGGTTTGTCTGACGGTCTCGGATTACGAGATCAAGGAGCGCATGAAGTCCGCTGATCTTTTTGTGCAGGCCCTGATCCGCATTCTGATCAACAACCTGAAGGAAACCACCAAACGATTTGTCGTTGGTGATCAGGAAGAAGATGGTGTGGAAACGGCTGACAGCTGACAACCGTCTCCACAAATCCGTCAGGCAAGTAGCCAGCCACCATCCACATCAATCGTTGTACCAGTGACAAAATCGTTCTGAATGGCGAACAGGATTGCCTGCGCCACTTCATCCGGGGTGCCTGCCCGTTTGACGGCGTGATCTGCGGTGATGTTTTTGTACAGGTCTTCGCGTTCCTTGCCCTGCAAATCAACAATAGGCGTGTCGATGAAACCCGGCGAGACAACGTTGATCCGACGAGGTGCAATTTCGTTGGCAATGCCACGGGCCAGGGCTTCGACCGCAGAGCCAACAGCAGCCAGGGAAATCTGACCAGGTTTCGGGTTTCGGGCCGGGGTGCCGCTGACGATGACGATGGCCCCGTTTTCGCTCAGGTGTCCGGCGCCATAGCGGATGATGTTGGCATAACCCCATAATTTGTCGAACGAAGACTGGAAGCCGTCCATGTCCATGGCAAGAAATGGTCCGGCTGAGCGGGACCCGCCTGTGGCCGAACTGACCAGAATGTCAAAAGGTGCACACTCTTTGAACAATTGCTCCAGGGCTTGCTGGTCGCGCACATCACACGCCTTCAGGGTGATGCCGTCTGGCACATCTCCGGCCTTGTCCGGATTGCGACTGATGGCGATGACTTCTGCGCCCTGTGCCGCTAGTTGTTTGGCAGTTGCCAGACCAATACCTGAGGTGCCGCCGAAGACGACAGCTTTCTTGCCTGCGATATCCATAATTATTACTTCCCTGGTTCTACGGTTGATTTGTACCGAGTATAGAGAAGTTATGTCAGGTCACAATTTCTGCAAGCAATTTTCCGCATAGCCTGGGTCTCGCAAGAAAATCAGTTGCCACGTGTTCTGAAAACCAGCAAATAGGGCAGTGCCGGAATATTATCTGTGTCGCGAAAGGCGTTGTGCTTCCCATTGGGTGAATTAATCCAGATGGCATAGGTCTTGCCAGGTTGCAGTCTGACAGGCAGAACATTTGTCCGGGCGTTTATATATCGGACTTCTCCCGCAATGGCCGGAAAGCTTTCCGGTGTGTGAATAACCCAGGACCACATTTTTTCAGTGATCATATTCTTGCTGAAAGTGACGCTTATTTCGGTCAATAAAGGATCAACATCCGTCTGCCCCGCGCGGGGACGGGTTTCAACAACGACTGGCGGCAGGACTGCGACCGAAACCGGCTGTTGTGCAGATACCTGCATCGGTCCGACAAATATTGCCAGCGTGACGGTAATCAGAACAAACAGTCGCATAACGCCGCCTTCCCGCTATCTGATAATAGATCTGGTCTCCCGCGTTCAGCCATTCTTGTGCTGCTCTGTTCACGTATTGGCATTTTTACTATGCTTGAAATCACAATAAATAGATTCAAGCCATTCGGGGGAAAATTATGTCGGTTCAGGGGAAAATTGCCATCGTTACAGGTGCAGGCTCAGGTGTGGGCAGGGCTTGTGCTGTTGCCTTGTTGCAAAAAGGTTATTCTGTGGTGCTGGCCGGTCGGCGGGAAGAGCCGTTGAAGGAAACGGCAGACATGGCCGGAGATGCGGCAAGCCGTGCGCTTGTGGTACCTACCGATGTCAGCAAGCCGGATGATGTGGCTGCCCTGTTTGCCAAAACAAAAGAGGCCTATGGGCGCCTGGATGTATTGTTCAACAATGCCGGGGTGAATGCGCCGGGTGTTCCCATGGACGAGCTAACCTATGATCAGTGGCAATCGGTTGTCGATATCAATCTGACAGGGCCGTTCCTGTGCACCCAGGAAGCCTTCCGTATCATGAAGGCCCAATCGCCAAAGGGTGGGCGTATTATCAATAACGGCTCGATTTCCGCCCATGCGCCAAGGCCCATGTCAGCGCCTTATACCGCCACCAAGCACGCCATTTCGGGTCTGACCAAAACCACCATACTGGATGGTCGAATTCATGACATTGTCTGCTGCCAAATTGATATCGGTAACGCCGAAACCGAGATGGCCATGCGCATGGCGGATGGTGTGCCGCAGGCTGATGGCTCCATCAAGGCGGAGCCCCTGATGCATCTTGATCATGTCGCCGATGCTGTTGTGCATATGGCCGGTTTGCCGCTGGAAGCCAATATTCAGACACTGACTGTTATGGCGACCAAGATGCCTTTTGTCGGGCGGGGATAGCTTGAAAAAACTCAGTTGGTTGAAGCCGCCTTGACCTTGGGTCGGGGCAGGCCCTGCAATTTATATTGGGAAAGAAAGACTCCATAGGTGCCATCTGTTGTCATTTGATGGATGATCCGTTGCAGGTTCTTGATGCGCTGGGCTGGCACATCTTTGGAGGCCGTGAGATAGATGTCGATCGACAAGACCGTCTCGCCCTTTGCCAAATCATCTACCGGCAATTTCAGTGTCCTGAAGGCGTGAACAGTGGTGAACCATCCGCCAAAAATGACGTCAACTTTCTTGTTGCCCAGCAGCTCGGCACAGGACTGGATGTCAGGGGCCTTGATGATACGTCGGTAACCATTGCGCTTCAGATGCCCAACCATGGCTGAACGTGCCAGGGCACAAATACTGGTTTCGTTCTTGTCGATGTCCCGTTTGGTACTTCCGGATTTCAAACGAATAAACGTGGTTTCGGCACGAAACAGCGGATACACCCACTGCATCTCATTTTCCCTGTGTTCGGTTCTGGCAATCATCATCAGTGCCACACCGGGACCCTTTTTCGCCATCTTGTAAGCCCGGGCCCAGGGGACCAGTTTCAGCTCATATTTTACTCGGGCTCGGGATGCGGCTTCTCGCAGCAAATCAGGAATAAATCCCGAAATCTTGTCGCCTTCCTTGACAATAAAGGGGGGGGCTTCGCTGCCAACAAGGGTCAGGACATCGTCCGTCGCTGCTTTGGCAGGACCAGCTATTATTAGTGCGCTGAAAAGACACAGCATTGCTATCGAGGATTTCAAAATATATTTCCCAGCCAAAACCAGAATTCAAAGATATATACTGAAAGGACCAAATGCCGTTTGTTCGCTTGAATGCGATGCGGCGACCAGAGTGTTACCGGCTTGGGTAGATGCACAGCTTGCTGCGAACCCGTAAGCCGGTGACAAATACCAAGGTACAGACGGTTCCGTTAGATGGGTGACCGTTCCTGTAATATGCATGCCGAACCGAAGTTGTCCAGGTAAAAAGGAATGAGAGTTAATCATTGATTGGCTCAAAAATCCCTTCCTGAATAAGGACTTAACGTCGATCGAGCGATGCGAAATTATATTGCTGAAGGTGATGACGGCTTGCACCGGTAAATCGAAGAACAGTCGTATCCGTGCTGTTTCAGGTGAATTCCGCTAAACAGGCAGCCTGTTGAAATTCTGAATGTCTCAGGTTTTTGAAGCTTCGCCAGGTGTGCCGGTTTGAATCAATGTGTAAGGCGTGATCTCTTCGATGTGATCAATTTTTTGTGACCACAGATCAATGAAAGCGTTGACCTTCCGGCTTCCGTGCCTGTGCTTCGGGTACAAGGCAAAGACCGGGACCGGATCAGATGTCCATTCCGGCAGCACCCTGGCCACGGCATTCATGCGGCATTCGGTTTCAACAAAAAAGTCCGGCAAATAGGCGATGCCCAGATTTGCAACGGCAAAATATTTGATCATCCAGAAATCACTTGAATGCATCCGGCTGACCGGCGACAGGCTGATGTCCTTGCTGCCTTTGCGCAGTTGCCACGGCTGGGCGTGAAGATACTGGATGCACTGATGGTCTTTAAGGTGTTCCAGGGTTGATGGCGGATTGTTCGCCTTGAGATATTCCGTTCCGGCATAAAGACTGAAGCGAAAATCCCAGATTTTTCGGCTGATCAACTGGCTGTCCGGTGGATTGCCGACATGGATCAGGCAGTCGATGTCCGGATGATTAAAGTAGTGATGACTTTGCGACAGAATTTGCACTTCGAATTCAAGCGCCGCGTGCGAGTGGGCAAATTCCTGAATGATGGGGCCGACCAATGACGTGCCAAACTCTGTTGCCACGCCGATACTCAGGCGACCCTCAAGCTGTTCTCCGGAATGTCGAATGTCTTCACCGGCATCTTCAACTGCCGCCAGGATCGAGCGGGCATGGCTGAGAAATCGTTCTCCTGAATCCGTCAGTTCCAGCCGTCTTGGCAAGCGCACAAATAAATCCACGCCCAGGGCATCTTCCAGACGTCTGATCTGATAGCTAACCGTCGCCTTGGGTTGGCCGGACTGGCGTGAGGCCGCAGAAATACTGCCCTCTCGCGCTACCAGAACGAAGCAGGCCAGATCCTTGAGTTCATATCCACCAGTATTTTTCATGAGTCTAATATATTAGACCCTTGTTACCAAAATTGACATCTTTTTTGTATGGCGGTTCTGTGAAATATATTTATTCCAGTTACAAAAAATCAGGCCGAAGGTGAATTGGATGGAACAGACTTCCTGGATCGTCGCAGGGCTCAGTGCAGGTCTCTTTGAAGGCAGCGTGATGCCCGTGAAGACCCCCGGCAAGGATCTTGCCGTTTGGCGCCAGCGCAGTGGCCAGGCCAATGCGGTTGAAGATCGCTGTCCCCACCGTGGCATGCGTTTCAGCATGGGCTTCGTGCGCGGCGACCAGCTGGCATGCCGCTATCATGGCTGGGAATTCGATGGCGCTGGCGTTTGTAAAAACATCCCGGCCCACCCAACCCTGCAACCCCCAAAAACCATTTGCGCCAAAACCTTTGTCTGTCAGGAAGTAAACGGTTTTATCGTGGTCAATGTCGGTGATGACGGTGCCGCAATGCCTGCCGAATATTCAGAACTTGAAGGCGAAAACATGGTGCCGGTGCGATCTGTTTATCTGGACGCATCAATTTCGACTGTTCGCGACTGGCTGATGCAAGCCGTCTTCCCGACCTTTGCCGCGGGGCAGGACGGGACCGGTACGCCGGTCACATATATATATGGCAACCTCAATGATAACCTTGTGCGGATCTCGGCCCAGGTCGGGGCAACGACGGAAGAATTGATTCTGGCCCTGCAAGCCCTTGATGACGACAGAACGGGTGTGCATGTCCAGGTCAGCGATATGGGGTCGAAAGAGGAAATGCCAGCCGTTCAGCGGCATGTCGCGCGCTGGCTGGCAGATTTGCGCCTTCGCCTTGAAAGCAATGACCAGAGTCAGATCAACAAACTCAAAATTTCGGCCTAAGGAAAACTGATGGCAAAAACAACAGATGCCTTTGCTTTGAACGAATGGCTGGTCATTGGCCGCCTGGAAGATGCGACCCATGACAAACCCAGGGTAACGCGTTTGCTGGGACAGGATATCCGGGCCGAACGAACGGCTGATGGTGCTATCGGGGTTTGGGAGACTGATCTGGCGGGAAACAAAGGTCGCGCGCTTCCTGTTCAGGAACGTTATGGCCACATTTTTGTGACGCTGGGCGACACGCCACGTGATCTGCTTGAGATGCCGGAGTTTGAAGAAGAGGGGCGCAGGCTGGTGACCATTGGTTATGTCCGGGTAAAAACATCGCCCTTGAGGGTCGTTGAAAATTTTCTCGACCTTGGGCATTTCCCCTATGTACATACCAACTATCTGGGGGCCGAACCTCAAACGGAAGTTGCCAACTACAAGGCAGAAATCCGCGAAGATGTGGATGAAGTCTGGGCAACAGACTGTTCGTTTTTTCAGCAAAAGGCGGCGAAGTCGGCAACCGATGGCCAGCAGTCCGAATATGAATATCGTGTGACGTCACCTTTTATAACGGTGCTGTATAAGACCTGCCCGATCAAACCCGGTGCCTGGGATCTGGTTGGCTTATTTGTGCAGCCCCTTGATGAAGATCTTTGTGAGGCCCATTCCTTCGTGCTGCCCTTTGATGAAGAAAACACGGACGTTGAGCTCAGGCATTTCCAGCAAACCATATTTTTGCAAGACAGGCCGATCCTGGAAAACCAGTTGCCGGCCTTGTTGCCGCTGACACCAGGCACCGAAATGCCGGCGCGCGCCGATGCCACATCCATGACCTATCGTCGCTGGCTCAAGAAAAAGAACATTACGTTTGGTGTCCAGAAAGATGCAGCCAGTACCAACAGTCGTGCGGCCTGAAGGAATATAGAGACATGATCAAACTGTATGACTATCCGGCGTCGGGAAACTGCTACAAAATCCGTTTGTTCCTGAACATTCTGGGTGTGGCTTATGAAACTGTTCCGGTTGATTTCTATCCGGGCCTCGAACACCGCAATGCTGACTTCAAAGCGATTAATCCATTGGGCCAGTTGCCGGTTCTGGATGATGACGGCTTTGTCATCCGGGATGCCCAAGCCATCCTTGCGTATCTGGCAAGCAAATATGACGCCGCAGGCACCTGGTTTGATCGTGACGATCCGGTCGCCCTTGGCAAGACCATGATGTGGCTCGCCTTTGCCGATCAAATTACGGCGACATCGTCTGCGGCCCGGTTACATGATGTGCTGGGATTTGATCTTGATGTGGATGCAGCCCGCAAGGGCGCGCACGCGGCGTTCCGTATTCTCGATGATCATTTGATCGAGCAGGAGTTTGTGGGTGAATACTGGTTGGCAGGTGATCGCGCCTCAATTGCTGATATTGCCTGTTTCCCCTATGTGGCCCTGGCGCCTGATGGCGGCATTAACCTTGGCAACTATCACGGCATCCGGCGCTGGCTGGCACGGATCAAGCGGATGCCGGACTTTGTCGAAATGCCAGGCATATTCCTGGAATTCGACGAGCCCATGGCCGCGGAATAGGGTGCACGACGTCGGGAAGATGAAAAGCGTCCGACTTTGACACCGTTCGAATTCTCTTGACTTATGTTGGCTGGACAGGCTTATTGCGGCCAGCGACACTCCCTTCAGCTTAAATGACTGATCGCTTGTCGGCCTGAGCGCCCCGAACTTTGGGCATAATTCAGAGCCTGACTCCGTTTCTCTTTGACATATATGGGTGTATCGACAGACCGGTTTAATAACTGCTGGCTCTGCCAGCTTGATCGAGTCGATTATTGCGCACCGTGATGCCGAACTGGCCGCTCACGAAGAGGATTCCGCACTGACGCGCGAATCCATGCGCTGGACATAATGAATTGAAAGAATAAAGACTAAATGACTGATTTTACGGGCCTTGAACTTGCCCAACCACTCCTTCGCGCAATTGCCGACGAAGGCTATACGACCCCCAGCCCGATCCAGGGCAAAGCCATTCCACCTTTGATGGAAGGCCGTGATCTGTTGGGCGTTGCCCAGACGGGTACGGGCAAAACTGCCGCTTTCTCTCTGCCGCTGTTGCATCGTCTTGACGGTGGCGACGAAGGTACAGCAGGTCGGCCGCATTCGCGCCAGCCCAGAGCCTTGATCCTGGCCCCGACGCGTGAGCTTGCAGGCCAGATCGTCGACAGCCTGAAAAGCTACAGCCGTCATATGCACATTCGTACCGCCGTTGTTTTTGGCGGTGTATCGATCAAGCCGCAGATCAAGACCATGAATTCCGGCGTACATATCCTGGTGGCAACACCGGGCCGTCTGCTCGATTTGATGAACCAGGGTTTTGTGCAATTGGACAAGGTTGAATTTTTCATCCTTGATGAAGCCGACCGGATGCTCGACATGGGTTTCCAGCACGACGTCAAGAAAATTGCTGCCAAGGTTCCAGCCAAACGCCAGACCATGTTGTTTTCGGCGACAATGCCAAAATCCGTTCAGGGCCTCGCCAGCAGTTTGCTGAACGATCCAGTGCGGGTCGAAGCGGCACCAGCTGCAACAACCGCTGAAAAAGTTGAACAGCAGGTTTTGTACGTCTCCAAAGACAACAAACGAAACCTGCTTGGCAATCTGTTGAAAGACAGCTCAATTGAACGCGTGCTGGTTTTCACCCGCACCAAACACCGGGCTAATCGGGTCGCAAAGCACCTTGTTGATATGGGCATCACTGCTGATGCGATCCATGGCAACAAAGCCCAGAACGCACGCCAAAGAGCTTTGGACGGTTTCAAAAAGGGCAGCATCCGGGTGTTGGTTGCAACCGATATTGCCGCGCGCGGCATTGATGTTGATGGCGTAACGCACGTGATCAATTTCGAATTGCCGAACGAGCCTGAAAGTTATGTTCACCGCATTGGTCGCACAGCCCGTGCAGGTGCCGATGGTATCGCCATCTCCTTCTGTGATCATGAGGAACGCGGTTACTTGCGCGATATCGAAAAAACCATTCGTCAAACTGTGACCGTCATGGAAGATCATCCTTATCACGCCGCTGATGTCGAGACGTCCACGGCAAAACCTCCGGCACCTGGTGGTCGTGGCTCTGGCAGAGGGCAACAGAAAAAACGGACCGCGCCCAAGCCTGGTCAAAAATCGGGTCAAAATGGCGGTCAGCGTCCGTCAAGTGAACGCCCCGCTGGCCAGCGTCGTCGTCGGCCTAATCGCTCACGGCGGACAACCGGCATGGCTGCCTGATCAACATCAGGGCGATTGCGAGTTTGAGGCAATTGGTTTCCGTGAAACCCGGAAATGCGCTAATCACCTGAAATAAGTGATTTGTTAACCCTGTTGGCCTCATATTTGTCAGATTATTCTTTATGGTGGCCCGATCCGGGTACTATAATTGGTCAATTTTCTCCGTGACGTCGCGCCGTTAAGGCTTTTATGTGATGTCACGGGAACAACCTGGTTGTTGCGATCCGGGTTGGCTGGCCCGATTAGAGTGTTATCAACTTTAGTTGAAACACCTGAGGACTGTGACACGTTGCAAAGCAACGAAGATATGAGACGAGGCGAAACGGTTAAAACCGATATCGCTCTAGGCAGGAATAAAAAGCATGGCAAAAGCGCCTGGTAAAGACGCCCTGAAAAATATTAGTGGCCCGCAAAAGGCCGCGATTATGATGTTGGCCATTGGCGAAGATCGTTCAGCGCGCATGTTTGGCATGATGGACGAGGAAGAGATCAAGGAACTCTCCCAGGCCATGGCCAATCTGGGTGCTATTGATGCCAATGTTGTTGAACGTCTGTTTCAGGATTTTGCGGCCCAGCTTTCCGGTACCGGCTCGCTGGTGGGCTCCCTGCAAAGTACGGAACGCCTGCTGAGCAAGACACTGACCAAGGATCAGGTTTCTTCCATCATGGAAGATATTCGTGGTCCTGCCGGTCGTACGATGTGGGATAAACTTGGCAACGTGAACGAAGACGTTCTGGCCAGTTATCTCAAAAACGAATATCCACAAACCGTTGCCGTGGTGCTGGGCAAGTTGAAAGCCGAACAGGCTGCTTCTGTATTGGTCGCCTTGCCCGATGAATTCTCCGCCGAAGTCATCATGCGGATGCTGAGCATGGAAGTTGTGCGCAAGGAAATCCTCGAAGGGGTTGAGCAAACCCTGCGTCAGGAATTCATGAGCAACCTGGCCCGCACCAACCAGCGCGACAGTCATGAAGTCATGGCGGATATCTTCAACAATCTTGATCGTGCCTCGGAAGAGCGCTTCATGAATTCGCTGGAAGAACGCAGTCGCGATTCAGCTGAAAAAATTCGCTCACTGATGTTTACCTTCGACGATCTGAGCAAACTGGATGCCAACGGTATTCAGACCCTGTTGCGTCATATCGAAAAAGCCAAGCTGGCAATCGCCCTGAAAGGTGCGTCAGACGATATCAAGGACATGTTCTTCAGCAATATGTCCGAACGTCAGGGCAAGATCCTGCGTGAAGATATGGAGAATATGGGTCCGGTTCGCCTTTCGGAAGTCGACGAAGCCCAGATGGGCATGGTCACAAAAGCCAAGGAACTGGCCACCAGTGGCGAAATCGTCATCGCCGACGCCAAGGGCGAAGACGAGATGATTTACTAAAGGGTCTTCAACTCTCTGGGTTCAGGGCTTTGTTGGCGCGAAGCCGCTCGACCATGAAATCCACAAATGACCTGACTTTTGCAGAGGCCCTGCGGCCTTGTCCGTGCACAATGTGAATGGGCAGGGGCGCTGTTTCAAAATCTTCCAACACCAGCTGTAATTGTTTATCGGGCAGGTAAGGTGCGACCTGATAAGACATCAGGCGCGACAGACCCCAGCCACCTGCCGCCAGTTCGATAACCGCATCATTTGTATTCATGCGCAGCCGCTGCGGCACTTTTACTGATATCTGTTTGCCATTTTCCTGAAAGACCCAGTTGCCGCTTGTGGCGATGGCCAGGGAGTGGATCAGGCGATGTTGCGTCAGGTCTGTCGGGTGCTCAGGTGTGCCGTATTCCTGCAAATAATCAGGTGAGGCAAACATTACCCGCCGAACAGTACCGACCCGGATCGCTGACAAGGAAGAATCCGGTAATTCCCCGATACGGACGGCAACATCCATGCCTTCTTCCATGATGTTGACGACACGGTCGACAAATATTGTCTCGGCATTTACGCCGTCATATTGATCGAGAAATTCACCTAGCAAAGGGGCCACATACAATCGTCCGAACAGGACGGGGGCAGTCAGGCGCAAGTCTCCACGAGGTGCGGCGTGTGATCCAACGGCACCTTCCTCGGCTTCGATCAGGTCAGTCAGGATACGGCGGGCATCATCCAGAAAACGCTCTCCTGTTCCGGTCAGGCGCACCGACCGTGTTGTGCGCACAAACAGCGGACTGGCAAGACGCGCCTCCAGCCCGGCGATGGCCCGTGTCACCCCCGGTGGTGAGAGACCCAGCTCACGTGCCGCCGCCGCAAATCCACCGTGGTCGGCAACCTTGATAAAGACCTGAAGGGCTTGAAAGCGATCCATTTAATTATTCCAATATATGAAATAGTAAGTTGATAAGTTACGATATTATCAAAAATATTGAAATAATCTAGATATGTTTCTCCGGCTTCAAAATGAACCGGTTCCGTTGAAATATTGCTGGAAAGTCCTGATCATGCCTCGAAAATTTGCCGAAATAACTTTTACGCCCTCTGTTGTTGCAGCCCAGGAACGATACGGCAGCCGTGCGTCAAACCAACGCTTTGAAGGCATTGCCGAAGAAGGTGATCCACTGGGAGAAGCCGAGGCACAGTTCATTCAGGCGCGGGATGGTTTTTATCAGGCAACTGTCAATGAAGAAGGTTGGCCCTATGTCCAGTTTCGCGGCGGGCCAGCCGGGTTCCTGAAAGTTCTGGATGCCCGGACAATCGGCTATGCGGATTTTCGCGGAAATATCCAGTATCTCAGCGTCGGCAATATGTCGGCAAATGACAAGGTTGCGTTGATCCTGATGGATTACGCCAATCGTCGTCGGCTCAAGATCTGGGCCAGGGCTCGTATTGTGCATGCGGAAGAGGAGCCTGAATTATTGGCTCAGTTGGAATTGCCAGACTATCGTGCCCGGGTTGAACGGGCGGTGATCCTGACCGTTGAAGCTGCGGACTGGAATTGCCCTCAACATATCACGCCCAGATTTACGCTTGCCGAGATTGAGGCCATATCACAGTTGCAGGAGCCAACCGAGAGAATTTAGACAGCGGGATACCCTTGCCCTGCGGTCTGCCTTATCCTGGCAACAGATGATATTGAAGAGGCTGTAGGTGACATGACCGACGACAACCTGGCGACAGATTTCCTGCCGGAAGACGAACTCCCCCTCAAAGGTGTGCGGGTGTTGGAATTTTGCCATATTGCGGCAGGTCCCTTTGCGGCCATGACCCTGGCTGATCTCGGGGCCGAGGTCATCAAGATTGAAAGCCCTGCCGGTGACGGTATGCGTCAGTGGCCGCCAATCAATGAGGGATACAGTGAAAACTTTGCCTCGCTCAATCGCAACAAATATTCGATATCGGCAAACCTGAAAGATCCGGTTGAGCGCGACAAGGTACTGACGTTGATCGAAGGCGCGGACATTCTGCTGGAAAATAACCGGCCTGGCGTTATGGCCCGTCTGGGTCTGGGGCCGGAAGAAGCCATGACCCGTAATCCGGCACTTGTTTATTGCTCGATTTCTGCCTTCGGCCAAAGTGGACCCCGCGCCACGCAAGGTGGATTTGATGTTACCATTCAGGCTGTATCCGGGATTATGAGTGTCACGGGTGAGCCGGATGGCGCGCCGGTCAAGGCCGGGGTGCCGATGTCGGATATGGCCTCGGGTCTTTATGCAACGACGGCTTGCCTCGCGGCTCTGATGAAGGCCCGGGTGACAGGCAAGGGCAGTGTGGTTGATATTTCCATGCTGGCGTCATCGCTGGGGGTTGCCGCCTTGCAAACCAGTGAATGGTTCGGGTCCGGCAAACTGCCCAGGGCGCTTGGGTCCGCCCATCCCCGAAATGCACCCTACCAGGGTTTCAGGTCTGCGGATCGGCCCTTCGTGATGGCTGCGGGCAACGATAACCTTTGGCAAAAGGTCTGTGCAGTCGTTGATCTACCCGAACTGTTGCAGGATCCATTGTTCAAAACCAACAGCGACCGGGCGAGCAATCAGGCAGCATTGCTGGAACGCCTGGAGGCTGTTTTTGTGACCCGGCCTGCCGAACATTGGGTCGCTGCGTTCAGTGCAGAAGGGGTGCCAGCTGTCCTGATCAATAATTACCAGGAAGCCCTGGAAGATGAACAGACCGTGGCCATGAACCTGGTCCAGCCCCTGACATTGGGGAATGGCCAGAAAACACAAACTGTTGGCCCAACCATTCGACTTGGCAACAAGGCCTTGCCGATCCGTCGTGGCCCACCGGCGCTGGGGCATGACAACAACTTACTGGGCGATCCAGACGAATAATCTGGCCATCAGCCCGTCCGGCCGTAGAACGTCATGCGAGCTTCTTCTGACAGGGCAACACCTGGTTCGGAATTGTAGGCCAGTACCGCCAGCATGCGAGTGCGATCACCTTCGTTGGGGGTGACCCTGTGGATGGCGTTGCGTCCCCTGAAAAAAACCAGCGTACCTGCGTCAGCGATCAGTTCCTTGACCTCGACCTTGCCATCAAGGATATCGTCCACCGCTTCAAAATTCATGTCGCCGGCATCTGCGTCGCGCACGCCACCTATATATTCAAACTGTCCGCCACGTTCCGGTGGCTGGACCATCAGGGTGATGGAAAAGGACGAGTTGTCAAAATGCCAGCCCAGTTCCTCGCCGGTTTTGGCAAAATGCAGATTGATCGACGACAGCGGATCAGCATATTCGTACAATGTTTTTTCACTCAGAACATCACAGAGAAATTCCCTGAACAAAGGAGAATCATAGAGGCTCCTGAGGGCTGACTCCGCAGGCACCTGGTCATCTGTCAGACAGCCTTTGGAGGAAACCACCAGTCGGTTGCGTGCATGATCGGGCGCAAATTCCGGATCTGTCGCACTGAGATAAACTGTGTGGGTTTCCCTTTTGGCGTAGACGGCGTCGCGGTTGGCTTCACCTTCTGTCCGAATGGCGTCGATCGCCGATCGGGTAACAAATTCCGGCATGATCAACACACCATTGGCTTCGAACCCGGCACGGCATTTCGCCCGAAAGTCCGGGTCCGCAATAGGGTAGGCCTCAAGGTCTATAATCTGGTTCAGTTCCACTTTATTACTCCAGCAACAGTTTCCCGAAGACTAGATGAAAGAAACCAAATTTGAAATCTGTTTTGATGATGATTCCAGAACGGCTACTTCACTTCGCAACACCGCCAGATCAATGTTGTAACTCCGGGTGGTTGTCGCTACGCTTTGCCTCATTCCGGGGAGGCGATATTGGCGGAGATGGTTTCCATACCGATTTGGCTGGCGGCGCTGGTCGTTGTGCTGGCGGCTCTGTCTGTGCTCGACCGGTTTTTGTTGCCTGGGGTGCGCTGGTTCCTGCGGCGTCGTGTGACCCAGGTTGTTGAGGAAATCAACACCCGGCTTGATCTCAAAATACAATCTTTCAAACTAACCCGGCGGGAAGTTCTAATTGATCGCCTGACCTATGACGCCGAAGTCATGGCAGCAGTCACGGAAAAAGCAGACGCAGATAATATTCCGCGCGAGGTTTTGATGGCGGACGTTGCGCGCTATGCCCGCGAGATTGTTCCGGCCTTCAACGCTTATGTTTATTTCCGGGTTGGTGCCTGGGCGGCGCGGCGGGTGGCGGAGTGGCTGTATCGTGTGCGCCTTGGGTATGCCAATGAAGATGGCCTGACATCGGTTGATCCCGAAGCCAGTGTAGTTTTTGTCATGAACCACCGTTCCAACATGGACTATGTGCTGGTGGCGTATCTTGCGGCATCACGCACGGCGCTTAGTTACGCGGTGGGGGAATGGGCGCGGATCTGGCCACTGCAAACCCTGATCCGATCTTTGGGGGCCTATTTTGTCCGGCGAAATTCCGGTGATGCACTCTATCGCCGGGTGTTGGAACGTTATGTGGCCATGGCGACAGCGGCTGGCGTTGTCCAGGCCGTGTATCCTGAAGGCGGACTCAGTCGTGACGGACGCTTGCGACCACCCCGGTTGGGTTTGTTGAACTATATGCTGAAATCCCTTGAGACAGACGGGGCCAAAGACGTTGTTTTTGTGCCGGTGGGCATTAACTACGACCGGGTTTTTGAAGACCGCTCGCTTGTGCGCTCCCTGGATGAAGATGCAGAACGCCGCACCACAGGTTTTGCCCTGAAAAAAACATTCGGCTTTATCGGCCATAACTTTGCCTTGATGGCGACCGGAAAATGGTATCGCTTTGGTTATGCCTGCGTAAATTTTGGTGCACCCGTATCGGCGCGTGCCTGGATTGAAAGTCATGAAGCCGTGGATGAAGACGCCCAGCGGGAAAGCATTGAAGCCCTGGGTCAGCATCTGATGGGCCAGGTGGGACAGGTCGTGCCAGTGCTGCCGGTATCCCTGATCGCGACCGTATTTGCCAATCGTCCCGATGACCGGATCAGCGAACTGGATTTGAAAGTTGCAGCTCACGCCATCAAAACCCGACTGGAAACAGAAGGCGCGCAGGTTTATGTTCCGCACGCAGATGCTGATTATGCCTTGTCCGTCGGATTGCGAATGTTGACCTTGCGGCATCTGGTCGTGGAAAAGGACGGGCTATTTTCTGTGGCTGAAGGAGAGCACCCGATGCTGCAATATTATGCCAATGCCATCGCGCATTACTTCGAAAGAGAACCGGGAACCTTGCAAAAGCCCACTGAGATATCCCGGAAGGACGACGTGTGAGAGAAAGTGTGGTTTTGCTTCACGGTCTGGGGCGGACTTGCGCCAGTATGGCCAGCCTGAAGCGTGGTCTCGAAGGGCAGGGCTTCGACGTCCAATGCTGGTCTTACCCCAGCCGCCGCCGCCGGTTGGCGGGGCATATTTCTGATTTTCGCGACTGGCTTGGCAAGCAGGTGTTTGAAGGTCCGGTTCATTTTGTCGGCCATTCCCTGGGGGGCATCATCATTCGCGGTGCTCTGGCAACCAGCCCACCTGTTCAGGTCGGTCGTATCGTCATGATCGCCACGCCGAACCAGGGGGCTGGAGTGGTGTCGAACTTTGGAAACTGGCCGTTATCGCGCCTGGTTTTTGGCTTGCCGCTGGAAGACCTGGCCGAAGATTCACCCGCCCTGAAAGCCCTCGGGGTGCCGGATGCGGAGATCGGGATCATTGCCGGTGTCCAGCATTTCCACCTGATCAATCCGATTTCGTGGGTCAACCTGTTTCACCGTGCCGGTCACGAACATGACGGCACGGTCGAACTGGAAAACACACGTCTCGACGGGGCCAAGGACAGTTTAGTGATCGATGCCCATCATACATTCATATGCGACGACAAGGACGTTATTTCCCAGACCGGCAATTTCCTGCGGGACGGGATGTTTGTTCACTAGAAGAGTTTCGGGAATGTTTCCGGTTAGTCTTCCAGAATCCATTTGGGATTGTTGATGCGCAAGCGGTCCAGATTTGCCGCCTTGATCTCCTGCAAAGCCTGTTGATCCTTCCAGCTTGTATCACCGTCGCGCAAACTTCTCGCCAGATCAGATATATCCTTGCTGTGATCGCCGCCGTGTTGTTGCTCACGCCTCAGCATGCCCAGGATATTCAGGGCGACACGGGTGCGGAATTCACCATAGCCCTGCATTTGCGGTGTGACCTCTTCGCGCAAAAAGATTTCGAGCGCTTCCAGCAAATCATCAGTGGTGACGGGCAGGGGATCATGGCTCATGACAGTTCTCCATCCTTGCCGTCGATCAATCTGATCAGATCGTAAACGGGTTCCTCTACGCGACGGCCAACAACTGCCATTTCAATGCTTTTGTCCGTGCCGCTTAGATATCTGTGGCCTTGTAACAAACACAGTATCGCCCATTTCACGTTGCCGAGAACTTCCCAGAAGATCAGGTCTCGTAGCTTGACAGGTTCACCCCCGGCACGTTCCCAGGCAGTGAGCAACGATCGTCTGTCGGTCAGACCCGCGACCGCAAGCTGTGGATTCGAAAAGCGCCAGGACCGGACACAAAGCCAGCCCAGGTCTTCAACCGGGTCCCCTGGATGGGCAAGTTCCCAGTCGATAACAGCGTTCAGACCCTTTGGCGTAATCATGAAGTTGGAAAGACGATAGTCACCATGCACCAGCCTGGTGGGGCCAGGTTCCGGCAAGTGATCCCGTAACCACGATAACCCGAGTTCCAGACCGGCATGTTTCAGGTCCAGCCAGTCCAGCATCTCCCGGAAAAAGTTGATTTGTTGGCTGGCGGTTTCATCCCGTGCAAAGCCGATGTTGGATATATCAACCGAACTCAACTGATGCCGGAAGGTCGCAATATCGGACGGCAATTGTTCCCTTGCAGCGGCGAAATTATCATCCTTCAGAATGCCGGGAGGATAGGCAGCACCCTCCAGACAGTTCATTACATAGCCATCACCCAAACCATCGTCGGGGGTTAGTTCAAGCTGGACAACCGGAACCGGCAGCCCCGCAGCCCCTACGGCTTTCAGGATAGCCACTTCGTGCGAACGGCCGGGTGCAAGACGATCTGCAAAGTAACCGTCCTTGCCAGCCTCACTTTTTGCCGGGAAACGCCGCAGAATCATGGGTGATGAAATCGCCGGGTTTTCATCTGATAAATCAAAGCGCCAGGATTCACAGCTTGCACCAGCGGTCAGGCGTGTAAGGTCCGATACGCGCGCGTTGTTGCCGCACCGTTTCCGGAGGGCAGCGGTCAACAGGTCTGTGAATTCCTGCGACCCCATGGTCAGGTCATGACAAGGCTATGGGATGGCACAAAGGGCATGGACGAAGACAACCCGCCGTCGACGACCAGGGCATGACCATTGACATAGGAAGCTGCATCACTGGCCAGATACATGACGGCACCGGCGATATCGTCGGTGCGTCCCGCCCGTCGGCTTGGATTCAGTTGACCCAACTTCGGGGTGGTGTTGTTTTTTCGGGCCTGATCAAAGATGAATTTGGTCATCGAGGTTTCAACAAGGCCCGGGCAAATCGCATTGACCCTGACACCCGATCCCGACAGTTCCTGGGCCGACGTTTTTGCCAGACTGATCACGGCTGCTTTTGAGGCAGAATAAGGAAGGGGGCCCGCATTGGCAGCGATTCCGGCGACGGACGCAGTCAATATGATGGCACCGCCACCGTTTGCCGCCATGACGGGGCCTGCGAACTTAACGGCATACATCGGCCCCAATATGTTGACTTCAATAACCCGTGCAATGTCCTCGTTTGAAGTTTTGTTGAGAGGCTTGAGCGCTCCGGTGATTCCGGCATTGGCAAAGAATACATCCGGGGCTCCCAGCGTTGAGACACACTGATTAACCAGCGCTTCAACCTGGTCCGGGTCACTGACATCCGCTGACATGGTTTGCACCGTGGCACCAGTTGCAGAAATCAGGTCTGCCGTTTCCTGCAGGCCATCATTGTTCATATCAGCGGCCATAATTTTGGCTCCGGCTTCGGCAAACCTGAGGGCGGTTTGTCGACCAATACCACTGCCAGCGCCGGTGATGCATACAACCTTGTTACTGAAATCTGTCACTGTGTTTTCCTGTCATTAAGCCAGGATTTCATTTCCTGACGGGCAATTGAGTCGAGATGTACTTCGTCGGGGCCATCGCCCATACGAATGGCCCGGTTCCAGGACCAGGCATGGGCAAGGAAGGTATCCTGGCTGACGCCACCGCCACCATGAATCTGAATGGACCGGTCGATGACTTTGCAAGCCATGCTCATGGCGGCAACCTTGATCATGGAAATTTCCTTGCGTGCAGCCTGATTACCAACCGTGTCCATCTTGTGGGCGGCATGCAAGGTCAACAGGCGGGCCTGGTCGATTTCGATCCGGGACAGGGAAATGTCCTGGCGAACAGTACCGTGCTGATGAAGCGGTTTGCCAAATGCCACGCGGTTTGCGGCACGGGCACACATCATTTCCAGGGCGCGCTCCGAGGCACCAATGGCGCGCATACAGTGATGAATACGTCCAGGTCCGAGGCGACCTTGCGCGATCTCAAATCCACGGCCTTCGCCCAACAACATATTTTCCTTTGGCACCCTGACATCTTTCAGGATCACCTCGGAATGCCCGTTGGGGGCGTGGTCATATCCGAATACGGTCAGGTTGCGCACAATTTCCAGGCCGGGTGTGTCTTTGGGCACCAGGATCATGGAATGCTGTTGATGTCGTGAGGCTTGAGATGTATCGAAGCTTCGCCCCATCAGAATGATGATCTTGCAACGCTCATCGGCGACGCCTGATGTCCACCACTTGCGGCCATTGATGACATAGTCATCGCCATCCTTTTTGATTTCAGCGGCGATGTTTGTGGCGTCTGACGAGGCGACGTCAGGTTCTGTCATCGAAAAGGCAGACCGGATTTCTCCGGCCAACAGAGGTGTCAGCCATCTGTCCTTCTGCGCGTCCGTGCCATATTGCGCCAGTACTTCCATATTGCCGGTATCCGGGGCAGAGCAATTGAAAACTTCGGGGCCAATAAAGGACCGACCCATTTCCTCACAGATATAGGCATAATCGACATTGCTCAGACCTGCCCCATGTTGGTCATCCGGGAAAAAAAGATTCCATAATCCTTCCTCACGGGCCAGTGATTTCAGCTCTTCCATCATGGGTACGGGCTGCCAGCGATCAGACCGGGCTTCCAGCAACGCCTCCCATTGATCTTCCATCGGGTAAACATGGCTGGCCATAAAGACTTTGACCCTGTCGCGCAGTTCTGCGGCCTGCGCCGTTATTTCAAATGTCACTGGAAATTCTCCTGTTTGATCCGACAAGGATAACCCACAGTTCCGTGCCAGACCAAAGCCTGTACCCAAAAAAATGCAAATTGTGTGGCGGTTCTATGCAGTGTGGCGACTGAATATATGCAACACCGGTTGACCCGGTTTTGAACGAATTGTATAAATAAACGAACAGTATTCGTATATCCGTATAATCATTCAATAACGATATTCAGGCCAGAACGTCTGCGTCGTTACATTATCAAGGACTCGAAGTAATGAAAAACCCCATGAATCTTGAAGGCCACAACATTATTGTCACAGGTGCAGGACAGGGCATTGGTGAAGCCGTCTCACGGCTGGTCGTCGATCTGGGGGGACGGGCCATATTGGTCGACTTGCAGGGGGACAAGGTCAATGCCCTGGCGGATGATCTGGGGGCAGACAATGCCGACGTCTATGTCGGTTCAGTGGCTGAGCCTGGTTTTGTACAGGATATGGTTAACAAAGCCGTTGCCAAAAACGGCGCCGTTCATGGTCTGGTCAATAATGCCGGGATCGTGCGCGCTGCCATGGCCCACAAGATGCCGATAGATACCTGGCAGCAAGTCATCGACGTCAATCTTTCCGGCGTGTTTTATTGTCTGCAGGCCGTTGGCCGCCACATGCTGGACCGCAACAAGGAAGGCGACAACAGCCCGGCTTCCATTGTTAATATTTCTTCAGACGCTGGCCGTCGCGGCACTATCGGCCAGATCAACTATGGTGCAGCCAAGTCAGGCGTCATGGGCCTGACCATGAGTGCTGCAAGGGAATGGTCTGGCAAGGGCATTCGCATTAACACGATTTGTTTTGGCGTGGTGGAAACCGAAATGACGGAAACCATTCGTTCAGACAAATTCCGGGATGGCGTTATGGCCCAGGTCCCGATGGGTCGTTTTTCTGATCCGGAAGAAGTGTCACAGCCTGTGTGCTTCCTGCTCTCACAGGCGGCCAGCTATATCACCGGGCAGCACCTGTCGGTCAACGGCGGTTATACAATCGGCGTATAGACAAACAGATGTCAAAATCCACAACGCCTTCTTCCCGTGGCGGGCCGCAATCGGTCGGGCGAATTCTAACAATTCTGGATTCGCTGACGCGGGTCAGTCACGGTGCGACCTTGACGGAATTGTCGGAAAGCACCGGTGCGCCAAAAACCAGCCTCGTCGGATTGTTGGCTGGCCTGACAGAAGAAGGTTGTCTGGTGCGGGACGAAGGCGGGCGCTATTTCCTGGGGGCCCGGTTCCTGTCACTTGCCATGCGCGCCATCGCCGGACGTGAATTCAGCAGTCTTGTCCGCCCGGTTCTGGTCGACCTTGTGGCTGCAACGGGTGAGACCGCCGTCCTTGGTGCACTGGCACCTGACGCCGAAGAAGCGACCTATCTTGATAAAGTCGAAAGCAGCAACCCGATCCGATACACCGTCGCAGTGGGTGAACGCCGGGAGCTTTATTGCACAGCCGTGGGCAAATCCCTGCTGGCCTGGTTTGATGAGACGCGTCTTGACGCGTATCTGAAATCAACATCGCGCATACAATTCACGGATGGCACCATAACCGGCAAGCGTGAATTGCTGGCCGAACTGGCGAAAATTCGAAGTGACGGTGTTGCGCGTTCTTTTGACGAACGTGTGGCCGGTGCCTGCGCCATCGCGGCTCCGATTTTTTCAGCCGACGGATCCGTAGTTGCAACTTTGTTGGTTGCCGGTCCGACCGAGCGTATGAAAACCAATATTGATGCCCATGAAGCAGCTTTAAGAAAAGCTGCCGATGAATGCACACGCCTGGCTGGCGGCACCCCATCCGAGGAGACTTGAAGATATGAGCGTCGATTTTTCCCCCGAACAACAATTGATTCGCGACAGTATTCTGAAACTGTGTGAACCCTTTGACGATCAATACTGGCTGGACCGGGACAATGATGGTGTCTTTCCCAACGACTTTTGCAAAGCCATCGTTGATGAAGGTTTTATGGGGATTGCCATGCCGGAAGAATATGGCGGCAGTGGTCTCGGCATCACCGAAGCTGCCACAATGGTTCAGGCAATAACGGAATCCGGTGCAGCAAACGCAGGTTTTGCAGCCATTGCTATCAACATATTCGGCCTGAACCCGGTTGTTGTCTTCGGCACAGATGAACAAAAGCGCCGCTGGTTGCCCCCGATTATCAAGCGTGAAGACGTTGCCTGTTTTGGTGTCACGGAAGCCAACACCGGCCTCGATACTACTCGCCTGAAAACGCGCGCTGTCTGGGACGGTGAAAACTACGTTGTCACCGGCGAAAAGATGTGGACCTCAACGGCGCAGCAATCCAACAAGATTTTGTTGATTGCCCGTACCAACGAGAACACAGAAAAGCCCATCGATGGCTTGTCACTCTTCTATACGGATCTCGATCGTAACTATTGTGATATTCGACCCATCGACAAGATGGGACGCAAATGCGTCGATTCCAACACCGTGATTATTGACGGCCTGAAGATCCCCAAAGAAGATTTGATCGGTGAAGAGGGCATGGGCTTTCGCTATTTGCTACATGGCCTCAACGCTGAACGGATTTTGATCTCGGCATCCCTTGTCGGTATTGGCCGTCTGGCCCTGGGCAAAGCCGCCAATTACGCCCGTGAGCGTATCGTCTTTGATCGACCCATCGGCATGAACCAGGGCATCCAGCATCCTCTGGCGGAATCCTGGGCTGAACTGGAAGCCGTTAACCTGATGGCCTTCCGCGCCGCCGAACTTTATGACCGCGGTGATGAATGCGGACGGGAAGCAAATGCTGCCAAATACCTGGCTGGCGAAGCAACCTTCAAGGCCTGTACAACCGCTGTCATGACACATGGCGGCATGGGTTATGCCAAGGAATTTCATGTTGAGCGATATATGCGTGAATGCATGATCCATCGTCTGGCACCGATCAGTCCGCAATTGATGCTGAGCTATATCGCCGAACGCGCCCTCGGCCTTCCCAAATCCTATTAGATACAGGTGGAATAAATGAGCCGAAGTTGCAAAGTCTATATCGCGGGTGTCTTTGAACATCCGACCCGCAAGGCCGTCGATAAAACCATTGCCCAGTTGCATGCCGAAGTTGCCATTGGTGCCCTGAAAGACGCAGGCCTGACGAAGAGCGATGTCGATGGCTATTTCTGCGATGGCGTGGCACCCGGTCTGGGTGGCATGTCCATGGCGGAATATATGGGCCTGGACCTGACCTATACGGACAGCACCGAAACCGGTGGTTCGTCCTATCTGGTGCATGTCGGGCACGCCATGGCAGCGATCGCGGCGGGAAAATGCAAGGTCGCGCTGATCACCCTGGCCGGTCGTCCCAGATCAGAAGGCGTCAAATCCCTGGCCGCCAGGGACTATGGTAACGACCTGCCTGAGCGCGGCTTTGAAATGCCTTATGCACCGGTCATCACCAATATGTATGGCATGGCGGCCAAGCGTCATATGCATGAATTCGGCACCACCAGTGAACAGCTTGCGTGGATCAAGGTCGCAGCATCCCATCACGCGCAACACAATGAAAATGCCATGTTGCGCAATGTGGTGACCGTTGAAGACGTGGTCAATTCACCTGTTATTTCCGACCCCCTGCATCGTCTGGATTGCTGTGTGATCAGTGACGGCGGCGGGGCGCTGGTTGTGGTCAGCCCTGAAATCGCCAAATCGCTGGGTGATCGTTGCGTGAAACTTTTGGGGCAGGGCGAGGCGATCAAACATCTGAACAGCGGCCGTTTTGATCTGACCCACACCGCTGCGGTCAAGTCCGGTCCCATTGCCTTTGCTGAAGCCGGGGTAACGCCTGCTGATATTGATTATGCCTCGATCTATGACAGCTTTACGATCACGGTGCTGGAAACCATTGAAGACCTTGGCTTTTGCGCCAAGGGCGAAGGCGGCAAATTTGTCTCGGATGGCAATCTGATTTCAGGCACCGGCAAATTACCGTTTAACACCGACGGTGGTGGGCTTTGCAACAACCATCCTGGTAACCGCGGTGGCATGACCAAGGTGATCGAAGCTGTCCGTCAGTTGCGAGGCGAAGCCCACGCGAAAGTACAAGTGCCGGATTGCACCCTGGCCCTGGCCCACGGCACCGGAGGCTCCATTGCCCAGCGAACGGGTGCCGCGACACTTATTATGGGAAGGAACGACGCATGAGCCAGCCGCAAAAACAAAACCCGGAACGGGCCTATGCCGAACCATCCATCAACATGGAAACCGAAGCCTATTGGGACGCAACCAAACAGGACAAACTGCTGTTAAAGTCCTGTGAGGACTGCGGCGAAACGCACTGGTATCCACGGGCGATATGTCCGCATTGCTCCAGCAGCAACACGGTTTGGTTTGAAGCCTCGGGCAAGGGTAAAATCTATTCGTTCTCCGTCATGCGCCGGGCCGAAATCCCCTATGTCATGGCCTATGTCACGCTTGCCGAAGGGGTGACAATCCTGACCAACATTGTTGAATGTGACTTCGAAACTCTGGAAATTGATCAGGATGTTGAAGTGGTCTTCCGCGCCACCGAAGGCGATCAGGCCTTGCCCTTGTTCCGTCCCACAAGTCAGGACTAAAACATGACCAAACCCCTTGATGGCGTCCGGATCATCGATCTGTCGAACATGTTGATGGCACCCTATGCGACCCAGATTCTGGGGGACATGGGGGCCGATATCATCAAGGTGGAACCGCCCGTTGGCGATCCTATCAGGGGCATTGGTCCTTATCGCAACCCCGGTATGGGGGCGATTTTCATGAATATCAATCGCAGCAAACGCAGTATCGTTCTTGATCTGAAGAAACCCGATGGTCATGCCGCCATACTGGAATTGCTGAAGGATGCGGATGTTTTGATTTACAACCGCCGCCCCAAGGTTATGGATCGGCTGGATTTGTCCTATGAAAAACTGTCGGCCCTTAACCCGCGCCTGATCTATGCCGGGCTTTACGGATATGGCGAAGACGGTCCTTATGCGGGGAAGCCTGCCTTTGATGATCTGATCCAGGGCGCGGTTGCCATTCCGGCTCTGGGACAAATGGCAAATGGGCTGGATCCGGTCTATACGCCCACTGCTCTGGTCGACAGGGGGGTTGCCTTGTACGCGGTCGGGCAAATCAATGCGGCGCTCTATCATCAGGCTCGCACCGGTCAGGGGCAGATCGTCGATACGCCCATGTTTGAGATGATGGCCGGGTTTGTCCTTGGCGATCACA
The DNA here is from genome assembly GCA_018654745.1 of Alphaproteobacteria bacterium. Classification (GTDB taxonomy): domain Bacteria; phylum Pseudomonadota; class Alphaproteobacteria; order UBA2966; family UBA2966; genus JABILA01. The sequence continues at coordinate 31,330 of JABILA010000056.1, read as the reverse complement.
TGGCAGGATATACGTTCGATCCGCCTCTGGGGCCTCCGGGCTATAAACGAATGCTGACACCGGATCGCAAACCCTATCCCACCAGTGATGGTTATGTCTGTGTACTGGCCTATACCGACACGCACTGGCGATCATTTTTCCGGGCGTTGGATCGCGAAGCCGAATTCGACGCAGACCCGCGATATGCCAGCATGTCGACGCGCACTGAAAACATCAATTCCATCTACAGTGATCTGGCTGACTTGCTGACATCACGGACAACCGCGGAATGGCTGACATTTTTTGATGAAACGGATATTCCGGCCATGCCATTGCATACGCCTGAAAGTCTAATTGCGGATCCACACCTGCAGGCAACTGACTTTTTTACCTTCAGTGATCATCCGACCGAAGGCCGCATCAGGGAAATGGCATCGCCCAGTTCCTGGTCCGAAACCCAACCTGCGCCGACCCGGCCTGTGCCGTTGTTGGGGCAGCACAGCGCGGAAATATTACGCGAAGCGGGCTATAGCGATGACCGGATTGAGGCCATGATGGAAAGCGGCGCGACGGCAGCACCACCTGAACAGAATTCAAAATAATCCTGCAAGGAAAATGACATGACGATTATCCGATCCTGGTTATTTGTACCCGGCGACAGCGAGCGTAAACTTGAAAAGTCGCGCGAAAATCCGGCAGACGCCCTGATCCTTGATCTGGAAGACAGCGTCGCGGACGAGCGCCAGGTTATCGCCCGTGAAATGACCTGCGCCTGCCTGAAAGAACGTAGCGATCGATCAAAACAACAATTGTGGGTGCGGATTAATCCATTGGACAATCCATTGTCCTTGCCTGACCTGGCTGCGGTGATGCCGGGCGCGCCAAACGGTATTGTGCTGCCCAAGGTCTATTCGTCGGACGAGGTAAACCTGTTATCTGATTATCTGGATATTCTGGAAGTCAGTCACGGCCTTGAAAAGGGCTCCACCAAAATTCATTGTGTGGCGACGGAAACGGCGGCATCACTGCTGACTTTCCATACCTATCTGGATGGTGTCAGTGATCGCCTGGTCGCCATGACCTGGGGCGGTGAAGACCTGGCCGCAGCGCTGGGTGCCAGTGACAATAAACATCCGGTCACCGGCGAATATGACGCGCCTTATGAATTTGCCCGTACCATGTGTCTGGCGACATCGCGCGCCATTGAGGCACAGCCCGTCGGTGTGGTCTATGTCAATTACAAGGACCTGGATGGACTGGAAGCAGATTGCCTGCGGGATCGCAAAGCCGGTTTCATCGGCAAGATTGCCATTCACCCCGCCCAGTCAGAAGTCATCAACCGCGCCTTTACGCCCTCAGCGGATGAGGTCGAGCATGCCAAACGCATTGTCGAGGTTTTTGAACAAAACCCCGGCCTTGGCACAGTTGGACTTGATGGCAAGATGTATGACATGCCCCACTTGAAACAGGCACGGAATGTCCTGGAAATGATGGCGCAGATCGGGGAGTTGACGTAGATGGCTGGTGCACTGGACGGTATCCGGATCATTGATCTGACCACTGTTATTCTTGGTCCCTGGGCCACGCAAATGCTGGGTGATATGGGGGCCGACGTGATCAAGGTCGAAACACCCATGGGTGATATGACCCGTTACAATGGCCCCCGCCGCAGCGAAGATATGGGCGCCTTTTATATGGGGGCCAACCGCAACAAGCGCAGTGTTGTTATCGATCTGACGACGGAAGAGGGACGGGAGGTTCTGTTCAAACTGGTGGGCACGGCGGATGTGTTTTTGCACAATTTCCGCCCCAAGGTGTGCAAAAAACTGGGACTGGAATATGAAAAATTTGCCGAAGCTTATCCCGACCTGGTCTATTGCGCGACGTTTGGTTTTCGAAGTGACGGCCCCATGGCGGACCGTCCTGCCTATGACGATATTATCCAGGCCGCGAGTGGACTGACGGATATACAGTCTGTGATCTCAGGCGAGCCACGCTTTGTGCCAACTATCATGGCCGACAAGACCTCTTCATTTCATGTCGTTTCCGCGATTATGGCCGGGTTGTTGCACCGCGAGCGCGGTGGCACTGGTCAGGCGATTGAAATCCCGATGTTTGAGGGCCTTGTTGATTTTGTCATGGTCGAACATCTTTTCGGCGAGAGCTTCATCCCGCCGGAAGGAGACATGGGCTATACCCGACTGTTGAACACTGCGCGTCGACCCTACAAGACCAAAAACGGATATCTGGCAGTATTGCCGTATACAGATCAGAACTGGCAGGACCTTTTTGATATTGCCGGTCGTGATGATCTGAAAGATGACCCCCGGTTTGCCGGTATCGCCATGAGGATAAAGCACAGCCAGGAAATATATGACATTCTCGGCGATATCGTTGCCACCAGAACATCAGAAGAATGGCAGCGTGATCTCGACGCGCGTCATGTGCCGGTGCAGGTCGTGGTCAAGAAAGAAGAATTGCTGGAGCATGAACAACTAACGGCAACCGGTTTCTGGCAAACAAAAGAACATCCGACAGAAGGGACCCTGCGGGTTCCCTCACCCCCGGTACAGTTCTCGAAATCACCGTCATCAGTGCGACGATTGCAGCCTCGTCTGGGGGAGCATAGTCGTGAAATATTGGCGGAAGCCGGGTATTCGGATGCAGAAATTGATGCCTTGCTGGCATCAGGTGTTACAAAACAGTTTGGTTGAAGGAGCGAAAAGTTCATGAGTGATTACGCGTTTATTCTTTTTGAAGTCGAAGATCAGGTCGCGACCCTGACCCTGAACCGACCCGATGCCCTGAATGCCCTGACCGTTGAAATGATGGCAGAGGTGCGCCTTGCAATGGCAGAAGTTGAAGCCGACAAGGATATCCGCGCCCTGATATTTACCTCGGCCGGGCGGGGTTTTTGCTCCGGCCAGGATTTGAAAAACCGCCCCGCTGAAGGGACCGATATCGTCGAGCTTTATTGCGACGTCTATCTGGGGGTGTTCGAGGGTATTCGCACTTGCCGCGTGCCGGTAATCGTGGCGGTAAACGGTATTGCAGCTGGTGGCGGTTTTTCGCTGGCCCTCAATGGCGACATTGTTATGGCCGCACGATCCGCCAAATTTATCCAGGTTTTCAGCCGCATTGGCTTGATCCCGGATCTTGGTTCCACATGGTTATTACCCCGCGCCATTGGTCGTACAAAGGCATTGAAAATCATGATGACCAACGAAACGGTCACTGCAGATATGGCCCTTGAATGGGGTATGATTACGGATTGTGTGGATGATGATCAGTTGATACCACGGGCCAGGGAACTGGCGGCAAAGCTTGCGAAGGGGCCAACCCTGGCCCTGATGTCTACGCGCAACATGGTTGACGAAGGCAACGCAAATACATTTGCACAGCAATTCAGACGAGAGCTGGAGGTCAATTCGGAAATGCGGGTGTCGTTTGATGGCAAGGAAGGCGTGAACGCATTTCTTGAGAAACGACCCGCAGCCTTTCGCGGCGAATAGGTGGGATTAGTCGGGAGGCAGGGTTTTCCGGCCCATGTCCTCCAGTTTATCTGACAGTTTGACCTTGGCATTTTTTAGCATGTCAATGAACTGATCGACCTCGTCATCTGACAAGCCCTCAAAAGCCACGTCATTGACCTGATCGATACCATCAAACATTTTTTGGCGAATGCCGCCAACTTTGGAGGTGAGCCAGATACGTTTGGCGCGTTGATCCTTTTCATCAATCCGGCGTTCGACCCAGCCTTTTGCCTCCAGCCGGTCAACCAGTCCGCTGACCGTTACGGTGCCAACATCCATACGCTCTGCAAGCTCGGTCTGGGTGAGGCCGTTTCTGTTGTGCAGATGGTTAAGCGCAAAAGCCTGAACATGTGTCAGGCCGTCTTCCGCCAGCATCTGGTCAAACATGATGCCGCGAAATCGTGCAATATCGCTGAACAGCAGTCCCAGCTTGCGTTCCCTGATTTTCATATTAACCCTTATTCGTCGTATCCACCCGGATGTGCCAGTAAGGGAATAATGGATAATTAGAGAATGATGAGCAAGCGAATTAAATCAGGCAGACAGGATTCAAGGGTAGATATTGACTATGTCTTCCTCGATTGCGTCAGGATTCCTGCCAGGCCGGTTTGCGTTTTTCTGCAAATGCTGTTTGACCTTCCAGACCTTCGGCAGACCGGTTCAGTTCGGAAAACGTCTGGGCCGAAAAGCTGATGACATCTTCTGCGGCAACCGTACCAACACGCAACATGATCGCCTTGGTCGCGGCATTGGCTTTGGGGCCGCAATTCAGAACCTTGGCGACGACTTCATCCAATACCTTGTCAGCATCGGCGTCATCGCACAGATATTGGGCAACGCCGTATTCAAAAGCTTTGGCACCGTCAAACCTTTCAGCTGTCAGAGCCAGTTGCCGGGCACGGGTCAGGCCGATGCGTTTGACGACATAGGGCGCGATCTGGGCCGGGGCCACGCCTAGTGTTGTTTCAGGCATGCCCATCCGGGCCCCTTTTGTGACAATGGTGATATCCGTCAGGCAGGCGTAGCCCATGCCGCCACCGAAAGCGGACCCTTCAACCATTGAAATCGTTGTTTGCGGCAGATTTTCGAACTTCATGAAGGCCAGACCGGCTGTACGATTGCGTTCCATGATCGGGTCTTTGCCGCTGCTGGTGTCTTCGTCTGCCATATTACGGCGTTCCTTGATGTCGCCGCCTGCACAAAAGTGCCCGCCGACACCGCGTACGACAACGACCCTGACATCGTCATTGTCCTGCAGCCAGCTGACAACAGCAGCGAGTTCTTCACCCATCTGGTTATTGATGGCGTTGCGGCTTTCGGGGCGATTGAAGCTCATATTCAAGCGGCCACCGATTTGTTCCAGCAACAAAAACTCACATTTTGGCATCGTCGACATAAATTTTCTCCGGTTAATAAATTATGCGGAAGGGTCCAGGTACAGCCTGAACATTTCCTTGAATTGGTTAATCTGTGCATCGCCCGTGTCTTTGCCGCCTGACAACATCCTGCTTAAGGCCAGCCCACGCAAGGCCGCCAGCAAAGTGGTGCGCCAAACCAGAATTTCTTCTGTACTGCGGACGCTGTCTGAAAATATTTCCAGCCAACTGGAACGGCGCTTGTCTTCCAGTTCCACAAGGACTTCCCGGATCGCCTGACCCAGTACTGGGTCGAGGCGATTGCCGACGGCCATTTCAACAAACGCCGTATAAACGTTGCTGCCCCAGCCTTTCCAGTACTGATCGACAACCCGGTCAATACGGTCCGACAGCGGTAGTTTCCTGAGCTTGCCGACATCCATGTGCTTGCTGAGCCGGTTGGAAATCTCCTTCACGGTTGCTTTGAGCAACTCCTGAGGGGAGGCGAAGTGGTACTGGATAGCACCCCGCGTGACACCGGCTGCCTTGGCCACTTCCTCCGTTGTCATCTTTGCGGCACCTTTTTTGTGCAGCAACAATATAGTCGCATCAATAAGCCTGGCACGCGTTTCAGCCCGTCGCGCCACCTGGGTGCGCCGTTGTCCAGAGCCTGTTGGCGAGTGGTTGTCAGTTTCTGAAAGGTTCATTTACCGTGTCCCGCCGGGGGTGGTGATCAGTGGGGACTGCCGCATGAGTGAGCTGCTCGTCTGGATTGCCAAACGCGCCATAAACATCACAATTATCTGTTTGATACATTCATTCATGAATGTTAGTTTTATGACAATAATATTTGAAACGCAATCGAAATTCCTTTTAGTGGCAGGTTTTTCAATTCAGCATCGGATGGCAAATGCATTTAACCCCGGAACATATCGAGCTTCAGAACAGTCTTGAAAAATTCATCGATGCGGAAATCAATCCGCATATCGATGCATGGGAGGAACAAGAAATGTACCCTGCCCATGAGCTATTCAAAAAGATGGGCGACCTCGGGTTTTTGGGCATTGGCAAACCTGTTGAATATGGTGGCAGCGGCCTGGATTATTCCTATGAAGCCATGGGTGCTTTTGCATCTGGCCGGATTACCAGCCTCGGCGTTGCAGCAGCGATTGGTGTTCAGACAAACATGTGCACGCCTGCATTGACGCGGCATGGATCAGATGAATTACGTAAGGAAATTCTGGTTCCCACCATCGCAGGCGACGTTGTTGGCTGCGTCGGGGTCACCGAATCCGGGGCCGGATCTGATGTCGCCAGCCTGAAAACAACGGCGCGAAAAGATGGCGATGATTATGTCATCAACGGCTCAAAAATGTTTATTACCAATGGCTTGCAGGCGGACTGGATGTGTTGCCTGTGTAATACCAGCGACGATTCAATTCACAAAAACAAGTCCTTGATCATTATCCCCATGGATACACCTGGTATCACCCGACACAAAATCAGGAAAATAGGTTTGATGTCGTCTGATACGGCGCAGATCTTTTTTGACGATGTACGGGTGCCACAGCGCAATCTCATTGGCGAAGAAGGGCAGGGCTTTATCTATCAGATGCAGCAGTTCCAGGAAGAACGATTGTTTATTGCCGCACGTGGCCCGGCGATGATGGAAGAGGTCATCAATATGACCATTGATTACACACGCGAGCGCAAGGCATTTGGCAAATCCATTCTGGATAATCAGGTCGTGCATTTTCGTCTGGCCGAACTGCAAACCGAAGTCGAAGCCCTGAGAGCCCTGACATGGGCGGCCATTGAAAAATACATGGCCGGTGAAGATGTCACCATGTTGGCCTCCATGGCCAAGTTGAAAACCGGACGCCTGCAGCGTGAAGTCGCCGACAGCTGCCTGCAATATTGGGGTGGCCATGGTTATGTCTGGGAAGCGCCGATTGCCCGTCGTTTCCGTGATTTCCGCATCACTTCCATCGGTGGAGGTGCGGACGAGATCATGTTGCAGGTCATCTCCAAACTGATGAACATCTCGCCGTCGACCCGGGCCTGATCTCGTGGACCTGAATGACAGCGCTGAACATCTGGCGTTTCGTGAAGAGGTGCGTGCCTTTCTGGTCAAACATGGGTCTGAAGCACCGACAGATACAACCATCTCCTATCGATTATTGCCGAAACCCTACAGCCCTGAAGTCCCGTATCATTGCAGACGAGTTTTTTGCGGCAGACAAACCGCATGGTCGCGCGAACCTCAACCGAAGTACATGGCGGCATGGGCTATACAGACCTGCAGGGCTTGCATTTCTGGTTCAAGCGGATCGGTTTTAACCGGGCCTGCCTGGGTGGGCCCGCAACATTACGGGCGGAAGCGGCAAGAATGCAGGGTCTGCCTGGCTGAATACCTGATTGGCTGATTACGCCTGCAACTTCTGCCAGCGCAGTTCATGCACATAGGTACTGCCGGACTTGCTGGTTTCAGGGGCGGTATTCAACAACAACTGTCCGTTGTCCCAGACCATGGTGCGTTTCAGTGGCTTGCCAATCCAGTGCGGCAGTGTCGCGAATATAACGTCATGCACGACCTCGTCACCTTCGATATGGAAGGTGCCGCCATAAGCCAGACACACATCCGGCGTCGGGTTTGTGGTCGAGGGATTATCCTTGAAGTCCTGGCGCATCAGGGAGGCCGCCATACGGCCTTCGGCTGAATAGATAATCTGGCCATGGGCATCTTCACCCATAGGATACCCGGCCGGTACCCCGTTTTTCATCGAGGTCCAACTGACCAGGGTCCAGGTGCCAAGCATATCACTCACGTCAACCATATGTATTTCTCCAGATCAGTATTTTGACAGGTCAGAATATTTTTAGACAACGGCAGCCAGTTCACAAGCTTGCTTGATTGCCCGTTTGGCGTCCAGTTCGGTGGCTTCAAAGGCACCGCCGACTAATGTTGAATTTTGACCAGCCTGTTGCAGGGCATCATGCAGGTCACGCAAGGGTGTTTGCCCGGCACAAACGATAATCGTATCGACGTCCAGAACCTGTGGTTCATTATTGATGAGGACATGCAGACCATCGTCATCAATTTTCACATAGTCCACGCCGTTGACCATTTTCACACCGCGCCGTGACAGGGCAATCCGGTGGGTCCAGCCCGTGGTTTTGCCCAGGCCCCGGCCAACAGGAGACGTCTTGCGTTGTAACAGTACAACTTCGCGGTCCGCACTTTCGACAACCGGTTCAACACCGGTGACACCGCCACGTGGATGGTTTTTGAAATCAATGCCCCATTCGCGCGCAAAGGTATCAATATCCTGTGACGCCGATACGCCCTTGTGCATGATCAATTCGGCGACATCAAAACCAATACCACCAGCACCCATGATGGCAACTTTCCGGCCGATCGGTTTCAAACCTTTGATGGCGTCGATGTAGCCAACAACTTTTTCATGATCGATGCCGTCGATATCGGGTGTGCGGGGAGCCACGCCCGTGGCAACGATGACTTCATCGTAACCCTTGTCTTTCAGGGTTTGGGCGGACACAGCTGTGTTCAGATTGAGATCGATTCCCGCAACTTCAATGCGGCGCTTGAAATAGCGCAGGGTTTCAAAAAATTCTTCCTTGCCCGGAATCTGTTTGGCGAGATTAAATTGCCCACCAATTTCGGAGGCTGCGTCATACAGAGAAACCTTGTGACCGCGCCCAGCTGCAACATCAGCATAAGCCAGACCAGCCGGGCCAGCGCCGACAATGGCGATAGACTTTGGTTTGTCGGTAGGGGTGTAGCTCAGCATTGTTTCGTGGCAGGCGCGGGGATTTACAAGGCAGCTGACTTCCTGACCGGTGAAGGTATGATCGAGACAAGCCTGGTTACAGGCGATGCAGGTATTGATCTCGTCTTCGCGCCCTTCCAGGGTTTTCAGGATCAGGTCAGGATCGGCCAGCATGGGTCGAGCCATGGAGATGATATCGGCATGGCCATCCAGCAGAACCTGTTCGGCCACATCCGGCATATTGATGCGGTTGCTGGTAATAACGGGAATGGATAATTCCTTGCGCAATCGACCGGTGACACTGGCGAAGGCGGCTCTCGGCACCATTGTTGCAATGGTTGGCACGGTGCTTTCATGCCATGTGAAGTGGGTGCTGATGATGTTCACACCGACTTCTTCCATGCGTTTGGCCAGTTGCACAATTTCGTCCCAGGACATGCCGCCCTGCAGCATATCCATGGCGGCAATGCGGAAGACCAGAATGAAATTCGATCCTACGGCTTCCCGGGTCCGGCGCAGTACTTCGACGGGGAAGCGCATGCGGTTCTCATAACTGCCACCCCATTGATCCGTGCGCTGGTTGGTTTTTTCGACAAGGAAGGTGCTCAGTAGATATCCGGCAGAACCAATGATCTCAACCCCGTCATATCCGGCTTCCTGTGCTTTCTCGGCACAATTGACGATATCAGAAATCTGCTTTTCGATACCGGCCTCGTCCAGTTCGATGGGGGTATGCGGTGCGATGCGGGACTTGATCGCGGAGGGTGCAACGGCTTCTTGACTACGGGCAAGAGGGCCAGAATGCAGGATTTGCATACAGATTTTGACGTCGTTGTCCGCAGCATGGACGGCATCGGTAATCAGTTTGTGTTGCAGGGCTTCTTCGGATGTCGACAATTTAGCGCCACTGCCGCCTTCTGCGTTGGGGTAAATGCCGCCTGTTATGATCATGCCGACACCGCCGCGTGCCCGCTCGGCATAATAAGGGGCCATGCGCTCGAACCCACCTTCGGCTTCCTCCAGGCCCGTATGCATGGAGCCCATCAGCGCGCGATTTTTCAGGGTCGTGAAGCCCAGATCAAGGGGCGAAAACAGGTTAGGATATTTTTCAAGTGCAGACATCGGGGGGGACCTTGTCGGTGCTGGAGTTAAAGGATCAAACTTGTCGTGCGGCAACGGCGGGAGGGGTTTCAGGTGGGCCTGCAAAACACTGGGCCACGGCCATCCATCTGGTGGCGGTCTCGCCAGTAACCTTCAGGCCGGTGTCCCCAACGTTGCGACACTGGGTCACGACCTGACAGAATTCTTCGGCCAGTCCTTCGATGCGATTGGTATCGCTGGCCTCGTTCCATTCCCAGATTTCACCGGACGGTGCGGTCAGGCGCACGTAAGGCACATCTTCCGGCACATCTTCACCGCGATTGATGAAGGTCCAGCCAAAGGTATTCATACCCATGATGACGATGTTCTTGATCCGGTCGCGGTTTGTCCGCTGCACACCCAGCAGGTCATAAATGGCTTGCGCATGAGACCAGGTTTCCATCAGGCGCGCCGAAATACTGGAACGCGCACTCATGTCCGGCCCGGCCCATTTGACCCGTTGTTTGGGATCAGCCGCCCCGAAGGCCGCCGTGGATTTCGGGTAATAACCATGCCAGAGATCCAGCAAGGCGCGACCCTTGATGTTGTTCAGCAACTGGTCAGTGGCTTCGCGCATGGTCGCACCGGTTTCACGCAGCGCCACCATGTCAGCATATTCCTTCGCAAACTGGTCGGGTTTCAGCAACGACAGGTCCGCGAGATGATTGAAAATGTGTAGATGCGCCAGAATGTCATTGATCGTCCAGTCCTTGAACCGGGTTGGGCGATCAAAATCTTCGTCGTTCAGCGGGGCCAGCAATTCATAAAGGGCATCGCTTTCGTCACCAAAATCATGTGCTTGTTGCATGTTGTTCTTTCCTGGTCGCTATTCGGTTTCTTCAATTTCAATCAATACCGTATCGGCAGCTGTCTGGTTTCCGGCAACGGCATGAACTTCCAGCACAGTTCCGTCGACTTCGGACAGAATATCATGCTGCATCTTCATCGCCTCCAACACCGCGAGGCGGTCTCCGGATTTTACAGTGTCGCCTGGATTTACAAGGACTTCCAGCAAGGTGCCGTGCATGGGGGCAATTACGCGGCCACTGCCGCCTACGTCCTCTGCCAGGCCTGCAAAGGCAATGTGATTTCTGAAGCTGGCGGTTTTGCCGCCAATAGACAGCCAGACAAGCCCAGGGTCAGGCACGTGGAAGTGAACCAGATAACGCCGACCATCGACCCGCAACCGGGCGGTACTGTCCCCGGCTTCCAGCAAGTCTATCGTAAATGCTGCATCGCCTGACTGAACCTGGTAACAATGGGCATTGTCCGGGGTTACAGTCAGATCAAATTCGGTGTCGTCCCACGCATAAACATAACGCGAGACCAGGTTTGCGCCATTGGACCAGTTCAACAACTGAGGCGATACATTAACGCAACAGGCCAGGGCGCGTTGGCGTTCGTCATGATATTGCAGCACTGCGGCCATGGCGGCCTGCATCAAATCAGGTGTCGTCGCCACCAGATCATCGTCACTGAATTCCTCGGCGATAAAGGCTGTGGTGGCTTCGCCTCTGGCAAAAGTATCGCGACCCAGAACATCAATCAGGAAACCACGATTGGTCGTCAGACCAAACATCACGGTATCTTTCAGGGCCTCTATCAGGCGGTGGCGCGCAACCTCGCGGGTTTCGCCCCAGGCAATGGCCTTGGCGATCATTGGATCGTAAAAGGGTGAAATCTCCTGACCGGTTTCAACACCGCTATCAAAGCGCAGGCCTTCCCCGGTTGGTGGTTGCCAAAGATCCATGGTGCCCGTGCAGGGCAGAAAATCCCGGCTGGTATCCTCGGCATACAATCGCACTTCAATGGCATGGCCGGACAGTTTTATGTCGTCCTGGGTCAGGCCCAGGGCATGCCCTTCGGCGACCTGAATTTGTAATCCGACCAGGTCCAGACCCGTAATCATTTCAGTAACCGGATGCTCGACCTGCAACCGCGTATTCATCTCGAGGAAATAGAAGTTTTCATCAGCGTCCAGCAGAAACTCAACCGTCCCGGCCCCGCGATAACCGATGCTGCGTGCGGCCTCTACCGCAGCGGCCCCCATGCGCGTCCGCAATTCTTCTGTCATGACGGGACAAGGTGCTTCCTCGACAACTTTCTGGTGGCGGCGTTGAACCGAACAATCGCGCTCACCCAGGTGAATGACGTTGCCGAGCGTGTCGGCAAAGACCTGAACTTCGACATGGCGTGGACGAAGGACGGCTTTTTCCAGAATTAATTCATCCGATGCAAATGCGTTCAGGGCTTCGGATCGTGCCGCGGCCAGGGCATCGGGCAAATCGTCGGCATCATGGACCAGGCGCATGCCGCGACCCCCACCACCGGCAGCAGCCTTGACCATGACGGGGAACCCGATGTCGTTGGCGGCAGAAATCAGGGTTGCGTCGGACTGATCGGTCTCTTCGTAGCCGGGTACACAAGGAACTTTGGCCGCGATCATGTGGCGCTTGGCGGCGGCTTTGTTGCCCATCAAATCGATGGAGTCAGCAGAAGGTCCGATAAAGACCAGACCGGCGGCTTCGACGGCTCGGGCGAAGTCTGCGTTCTCTGACAGAAAGCCATAACCCGGATGCAGGGCCTCGGCACCGGACTCTTTTGCGGCGGCCAGTACACGTTCCATATCCAGGTAGGATTGCCCGACCGGGGCTGGCCCCAGTAATACGGCGTCATCAGCCATCTGCACATGCGGAGCGCTGGCATCGGCTTCGGAATAGACTGCGATGGTACGGTACCCCAGGGCCTGTGCGGTGCGCATGATACGGACGGCGATTTCGCCACGGTTGGCGACCAGTATGCTTTTGAATGTTCTCATGATCCGGCCCTCACATCCGCGCCACGCCAAAAGCGTTGGGTTGCAGCGGTCTTGTCCGACCTTCCTGAATTGTTTCCAGCGCAAAGCCAATGACCTTGCGGGTATCACGGGGGTCAATCACGCCCTGATCCAGCATGTGGCCCGAGGTATAAAAAGCGTCGGCCTGGCTGTCGAAATGATCGATCAGTTTTTGCTTCTGGCGCGCCAGTGCTTCTTCATCAATCGCTTCGCCTTTGCGCAGTGCACCGGCACGGGTGACCTGATCCATGGTGGTGGCCGCTTGTTCACCGCCCATGACACCGGTCGAGGCATTGGGCCAGGCAAACAAAAAGTCCGGATCATAGGCATAACCCGCCATGCCATAATTCCCGGCCCCAAAACTGGCACCGATATAGAACGTTATCTTGGGCACACGCACATTGGTAATGGCCTGGATCATTTTCGAGCCATGTTTGATCATGCCGCCTTGTTCGTAATTCTTGCCTACCATAAAGCCGGTAATGTTGTTCAACATGATCAACGGCATGTCAGCCGCGTCACATAACTGAAAGAACTGTGCTGCCTTGGTGGCTTCTTTTGGATCCATCGGGCCGTTGTTGCCGACTACACCAACGGCGTGACCAAAGATTTTTGCCTGCAGGCAAACAATGTTGACGCCATAGCGGGGTTTGAAATCCTCGAAGTCTGATCCGTCTACCAGGCGTGCGGCAACCTCGCGTACATCATAGGGCTTGCGGTAATCGATGGGCACAACGCCAGCGATTTCATCGGGATCATAAAGGGGTTCATCAAAGGCGGGGCGATCTGGTTTGGGGCAGCGTTCGTTCCAGCCCAGCCGTCCGATTGTTTCCCGCGCGATGATCAGGCCGTGCGCATCATCTTCCGCCAGATATTCAACGGTACCTGTGACGGACGAATGCATCTCTGATCCGGCCAGTTCTTCGTCATCTGCTTCTTCGCCGGTTGCAGCCTTGACCAGGGCTGCTCCCCCCAGGGACATGCGGCCACGGCCCTTGATGCCAATGACATAGTCGCTCATGCCCGGGAAATAGGCACCACCGGCGGTCGATGGCCCGTGCAGGACAACAAAGGTTGGAATACCCGCAGCACTTAATTTTGCCAGACGCGCAAAGGCACCGCCACCATGGGCCCAGGCTTCCACCTGATATTGCATAAGGTTTGCACCGGCGCTTTCGACCAAATGAACAAAGGGTAATTTGTGCAACAGGGCCATATCCAGGCAGCTGCGCATTTTTTCGCCGGACTTCTGGGTCATGGCACCGGCATTGATGCCGCTGTCACTGGCGTAAATCATACAGCGAACGCCGCTGACAAAACCGATACCAGCAATGGTGTTGGCCCCCGGAATACTTTTTTCACGATCTTCTGTGTCGACGGTGTAATTGGCGAGGCCATAAAGCTCCAGAAAGGGCAGGCCGGGATCAAGGACACGGGCGACACGCTCACGCGGGGTTAACTGGCCGCGTTCCTCAAAACGAGGGCGGCGGCGTTCCGACAATTGCCGGGCCCGGTCTTTCAGCGCATGCAGTTCGTCGACCAGCACCAACATATCGGCGCGGTTTGTCAGATACGCGTCGGAGGACGTATTCGTTTTGGAAACAAAAATGGTCATTACAGGTTCCTGGCAAGCTCGATCGGAACTTCGACAGGCTGATCCAGCAACAAGGACGCAAAGCCCTTGCCCTGGGCATCATTGCGCAAGCTGGCAACACCACCGCCTCCCAATGCATCATGCAGCAGGAAGTTGATCGCATTTGGCGCTGGCATCAAAAAGCGTTCGGTTTTGCCTTCCAGAAAATGGGCGAAGCGACTGGCGACAACTTCTTCCGTCAGAGAGGCCCAGACCAGCGGCAGATATTCCGGCTTGCGCGCAATCAGGCCGATGTTGGCCTTGTCTCCCTTGTCGCCACTGCGCCCCCAAACCAGTTTGACCAGCGGCACGGTTGTTGTGTCTCCGCTGAGATCCGGTGCTGCAGGTGGCTGCGGTCGGGTGATGCTGTCGGCGTTAAAGACGGCTGTCGAAGCAGCTTCGAAGGCGATCTTCCGGCCATCAATCTCGATCGTGACCGGCAAGGAATTCTTGGCAATCAGGAAAGAAAAAAGCCGGATCACAGGTGATGGTTTTGATCGCCCACCCTGGAAGCCCGAGCCACTGGGGGGTGTTGCGAGGCCAATACCGCTGGCTTCTTTCAACAAGATTCCAATCGCTTTTTGATCTTCATGTTTGGCGGCCAGCTTGACCACGACTTCACGTGACCCGGCCCCCTGGCTGTGATCGCCATACTGACTTTCTGCCCCCAGGATTTCGACACTGGTTTCACTGAAATCGCCAAGGTTTGATCCGCGCAAGGTATTGCGGGCCCGGGCCAGCACCGCGTCGACATATACTTGCGCTTTTTTGTCTGCATCAATGCCATACAGCGTGCGCAAAACACCGCCCCGAAAGCCATCTGCATAGGTAACGCTGACTTTGTAGGTATCGGTGGCCGGGTAACCGGTTGCGCCCGAAACATGAACCCGGTCCGGCCCTTCCTGGACAATTTTGACAGTCGAGAAATCACAAACCACATCCGGCACGATATAGGCCTGGGGATCGCCGATCTCGTACAACATTTGTTCAGATACGGTGCCGATGCTGACAAGTCCGCCTGTTGCTTTGGGCTTGCCAACAACGAAACTTCCGTCCGCAGACAGGTCTGCTATGGGGTAGCCAATATCGACGATGCCATCGATGCCATCGGCAATGATTTGTTCCCAGTCTGTGAAGTTACCGCCCGTGGTTTGCGGACCACATTCCAGAATATGTCCGGCCAGAGTGCCGCAGGCCAGCTTGTCCCAGTCATCAGCCGACCAGCCAAATTCGTGGATGCAGGCCCCCAGGGTGACGGCACTGTCGACACAGCGTCCGGTAATGACGATGTCTGCACCTTGTGCCAAAGCTTCGGCAATAGGGAAAGCACCCAGATAGGCGTTGGCACTGGCCAGTTTGGAAATCTCCGGCAAGGCAATGCCGGAATACATTTCGGACGGTGCCAGCTTTGTCAGCTCATCACCCTTGTCGATCAGATCATCGCCGAGCACGACAGCAACTTTCAGATCAAGGCCAAGGTCCGAAACCAGGGCGCGGATCGCCGCGCCACAGGCCCGGGGATTAACCCCACCCGCATTGGAAATGACTTTGACGCCTTGTTTGGCAATTTGTGCAAGGTTCTTTTTCAGAACGACAGCAACAAAGTCTGCGGCATATCCGGCGTCGGGATCTTTGGCCCGGGCCCGGGCCATAATCGACATGGAAACTTCTGCCAGATAGTCATAAACCAGATAATCCAGGGGCCGGTTTTCGTCTGCAGCGGCCTTTAATAACTGCGGTGTTGCCATGGCGCTTTCGCCCCAATAGCCGCACGCGCCCCCGATGGAAATGGTGTTTGTCGTCATTTGCTGAATTTCCTGCTCACACACTACATTTGTCCAGCTATGAATATAGTTAGCTAGCGAACCAAATGTCGAGAAGAAATTCGCAAACTGGAACGTGTCTGATCTATGTTCAGGCGGCGATCAGCAGGAAAATACTTGCGCTAATCAACACGCTCAGGGTGAAAACCATGTTCCAGCGTGGCCCGATCACAAATGGAGATTTCCGGATACAGCGGCTGGTCAGTCTTTCGGCTGCTGAAAACGGGGAAACACCGGTGACCAGGGCCCAGGCGAGGGTGCAGGTCATCAGGATCAGGACAGGTGAGATGTGTAGCCCTGGCAAGCTCGCCAGTGTTTCCACAGCCAGTGAAACCGAAATGATCGGGTTAAAGCCCAGAGGACCCGCAATGCTGATAAACCACAGTGTCATGACCAACACAGCACCGGCGCCAAGGCCATTTTGCATAATCAGATCGCTTAGCGCGGTTACATCAATTTGCGGCAACAGGACAATACTGATGAAAGCCGAGCTGGCAAGAACACAGATTTCCGTCCGCAGGTCGCTTAATCCCGGAACAACCTTGTAGGCCAGACGTCGCCCCGTCATTCGAAAGGCCAGGGGTAATCCGGCACTGCTCCTTTGTATAATCAGCCAGCCGATGCCAAATATCGGCACACAGATCAGCAGGGCACCGATCAACCTCAGCGGCGACAGCCACGAAAGCAGAAATGCGGTGCCAAGAACAACAACGTTCAAGGCCAGTAACGGCAGCAGCGAATAAAGAACACCTCGCAGGCTGCCGGCTTTCTGAATTATTCGTGGTCGTGGAAAGGACAGTCTGTCGATAAACCAGCCAAAGGAAATATAGATAAAGGCAGTTGTCATGGCATAGGGGGCAACATCAAACCATGTTGTGTCAGGCAGCCCGGTCAAAACAAGCACGACTGCTACGGATGTTGGTGCCCATAAGGGAAGGGCGCAAAATCCTCGCATCAGGGCCATGGTCATGCGTTGCAGACGCATTTCCCGGATGCGGTCTTCCACATCAACCTGGTCGCTGTCTATTGAACGGCGAACCATGGTGCCCAACAGGTTAAGAGCACCCATATTCAACAATATGCCAAACATATGACCGCCATAGGTCAGCACCGCATATCGGCGGCCCGGTGGCTGATCGATAATCAGTTTGCCGCAATGCCGGATCATGGGGGAGGTTTGGGCCGCAGACCTCAGGATATCCAGTGAAGTCACGAAGAAGGAAAAGAAAGTAGCTCTGACAAAGGCTTTTTCAATCAGGTCCAGGGAAATTTGCCCCTGACTTGCAAGCACGGCAAAAATAGCGATTGCAACCATGAAAGTGGCCTTGGCGACACCTGCCATTTGCCGCCATTCAAGGCCAATGAAGATGAGCAAGCCGGTGCCTGAAATAACGATAGACCAGCTACCAGCTCCGATTTCACGACAGACGGCGGCCAGAAATATGATCACCAGCAAGGAAGATGACGTACGGCGCAGCCGTGAAGGGGATTTCATCCGGACCTGAAAATGTAGAAAGTCATATGCCGCAAGGGTTGATCAGGGCATCCAGGGCAACAGCACCCTGATGCGCTTGGAATAGCACATCAGAAATAGTATCGATACTTGAGATTGGATAATTTTCTGCCACGTGCCTCTCAAATCCGGAAACGCTTCAACTCATCCCTGTATTCAGGCAAAGCGATGTCGATGATGCTGGCGGCGCGCTGTTCAAGGGTTTTCCCGCGCAAATCAGCAATGCCAAATTCGGTGACCACCATGTCGACATCCGTGCGGCAGGTCGTCACAAAGGGGCCGCCAAGTTTTGTCGTGATCCTGCTGCCGCCGGAACGACCTAATGATGCCGGCATGGCAATCAGCGAGATACCGTTTGCCGCTGTGGTTGCGGCGTGCATGTAATCCACCTGTCCGCCAATGCCGCCCAGATATCTGTCCCCAACCTGTTCCGCATTGATCTGGCCATAGAGATCGACTTCCAGTGCTGAATTCATGGCGACCAGGTTATCAATCCGGGCCAGCGTGGCAGGGCCGTGCGTCACAGATGACGGGTGCATTTCAAATGCTGCGTTGTCGTGCAAAAAGTCTTTCAGCCTGGGGCCTGCAATGGCGATGGCACCAATGCTGATGCCGGTATGCACCGCCTTGCGAGAATTTGTGATCACACCGCCTTCAATCAGGTCAATGACTTCGTCTGATATCAAACCGGAATGCAGACCCAGGTCCCTGTGCCCACCCAGAGCATTCAGAATAGCCGATGGGATCGCGCCAATGCCATATTGCAGGGTCGCACCATCTTCGATCACGCTGGCCACGTGGGCCGCAATTTTCAGTTCGACCTCTCCTGGTTCCGGTGTCTGCAGGGAAGCCGGCACATAGTCAGCAAAAATGGCAATATCGATTTTCTCTTCATCCAGTGGCCCATCCATGCGCGACCACGGCACATTCGGATTGATTTCAGCAATCACCAAGCGCGCCTTTTTTATGGCATTTTTCATATAGTCGTTACAAAAACCAAGGCTGTGCGTGCCATCCGGTCCGGGTTCACTGATCTGGACAAAAACAACATCCACGGGCAAGCGCCCACTGTCCATCAGGTTCGGGATCGAAGAATAATGGCAGGGCAGAAGGCTCAGCACACCGGCTGCCGCCAGCTTTGAACTTGTGCCCAGCGCGCCATAGCTTGTCAGGGAAATGAAGTCGGTATGTTCCGGCTGTAAGGTCCGGGTCAGGGAAAGACCGATGAAGGCCTTGATCTTGCCAATGGTCGCGCGCTGTTCAATCAGCAACTCAATCAAGGCGACAGGTTCCGATGAAGCCTGGCCCCAGACGATCATGTCGCCGGGCCGGATGTGGTCCGCCAGGTTCAAATCGCCAGCATTGACGGTCTTGATCATTTGTCCGGTACCTCGATGATGGACTGCGCGGCCAGGTCGGATATTTCACTTGCTGAATATCCAAGTTTGCCCATGATTTTTGTCGCGTCAATACTTCGGGCCGGGGCTGTTCGCTGATTTGAAGTGACATGTTGACCGCTGGCGATGACCGGAAAGGGCATCACGGTTGTCTCACCGCTTTTCATGTGCATGGCTCTGGCTTTGGCATGGTCGCTGGTGATGGTTTCCTGATTGCTGACGCAAATTGTTGCCGGTACATCTGCCGGATCGAGGAACGCAATCCAGTGAGCGGCGGGCTGAGAGGCAAAAAGTTCATCCAGCAACGCCATCAACTTGTCTGAATTTTCCAGCCGACCTTCCTCGGTGGCGAATGCGTTCTGTCCGAACGCGGGCTGGATTTCCCGGGTGACCTCGACAAAACTATCCCAGAACTTGGTTTCAACAATGGTCAGGGCGATCTGGCGACCATCTCCACAGGTGAACAAGTCATTGGCCGGATAAAGATGATTGTTTTCGTCCACAGATGTTTCAAACCCGAACCGGATGGCACTGGAATAGAGCACTGATTCATAGAGGCTGAGATCAAGCACGGCACCTGTTTCACCTTCCTTGCGGTCGTGCATGGCGGCAAGGATAGCCACCGCGGCAAAGGAGCCCCCTGCAATATCAGCGACGGGCAGGGATGACCGGCTGGGTGCCTGGCGCAATTGTCCGCGCTGGGCCAGGCCGCCGCCCATGGCGATATAGGCCAGATCATGTCCGGCCTTGGTGCTGATCGGGCCGGTCTGGCCAAATCCTGACAGGGAACAATAGATCAGGGCCGGATTAATGGCCTGCAATTGTTCGGGACCAATGCCAAGGCGACTGGCGACACCAGGGCGAAAACCCTCGATAGCGACATCGCCATATTCGGCCAGTCTTTTGATGATATCACTGGCCTGGGGTGCCTTCAGATCGACGACGATGCTGGATTTGTTACGGTTGGCCCCTTCGAACAGGAAACTTTTCATATGGCGGGCATAATCACCGCCCGGCGGTTCAACCTTGATAACTTCCGCGCCCAGATCTGCCATGATCAGGGTCGCCAGTGGACCGGGCAGCAGCATGGAAAAATCTATAACTTTCAAGCCTTTAAGCGGTTGCCATCCGTCAGATTGATCAGTGTTCACGTGGTAATTTTCGCTTTCTTCCCGGTCATGCCAATCAGTACATTGACGGGCTGGTTAGCGTTGGATATTATTCGAATAATAGAACTTTATACGGAAATACGCAAACATCTGTATCGAAAAGACATGGAAAAGGGAACAAAATGGCCGGTCTCTGGTTTGAAGAATTCGAAGAAGGCATGGTTTTTGACCACGCGATTACCCGCACAATTACCGAGGCGGACAATATGTGGTTCTGCAACGCCACATATAATACGCAGCCCCTGCATATCGATTTTCACTGGGCTGCTGAAAATTCAGAATTTGGCAAACCACTGGTCAACAGCCTCTTTACAATAGGGCTGGTGATCGGTGTTTCGGTTACGGATACGACGCTGGGTACCACGGTTGGCAATCTGGCGATGACGGACATGAACTTCCCCAAGCCGGTTTACCATGGCGATTCAATTCATGCCCGGACAACGATTCTGGAAACACGTGAAAGCAAATCCCGTCCCACAAACGGCATCGTCGTTTTCCAGCATGAAGGCTTTAATCAGAACAACGAACTGGTCGCCAACTGCAAACGCACTGGCTTGATGAAAAAGCGTCCGGTTTAAGGGCTTCAGATCATCATGGATGTTCAGGAAGCTATTCGAACCCGGCAAAGCTGTCGCCAGTTCTCAGACAAGCCTGTGCCACAAGTATTGGTGCGGAAAATTCTGGAGACTGCACGCTGGTCGCCTTCGGGCAGCAATGTGCAACCCTGGCATATTGATGTCATGACGGGAGACGTTCTGCAGGGACTGGTTGATCGGGTTATGGCTCAGGATCATTTGTTCCCCAAAGGTGAAGGAGCCGAATACCCGATTCATCCTGAAAACCTGATTGATCCCTATAACGCACGGCGCTGGGAATGTGCTGAAGACATGTATGGGTCCGTAAACATCGCCCGGGATGACCGGGCCGGGCGTATTCATCAGTACAGCCAGAATCTCAGGTTTTTTGGTGCGCCAGTGGGCTTCATGTACACGATCCATCGGTCTATGGGGCAGGGGCACTGGGCGGATATGGGTATGCTGTTGCAATCGGTCATGTTGACGGCCCGTGCGGAAGGCCTGCACACCTGTCCACAACAGGTCTGGGCGATGTGGCCAAAAACTGTTTCTGAATATCTGAAAGTTCCCGACGACCGCATGATCTTTTGCGGCATGGGTCTTGGCTATATGGACACGGATCATCCGATCAATAACTGGCGCACGACGCGACAGGACATTGATGATTTTACGACATTTGCAGGGTTTGACGATCCGGCCTGAACGCCCGAACACGGGGCTTGCAACGACAACGAATAATGGTGGCAAAAATGGATTTATCTTTCAGCGCAGAAGACCTGGAATTTCAGCACGAGGTTCGAACATTCCTGGTGGAAAACCTGCCCGCTGACGTCAAGGATCGCTCTGACCGGGGATTGCATATCACCCGCGAGCACATGATCCTGTGGCAAAAAAAGCTGGCCGCCAAAGGCTGGATTGCACCGAACTGGCCAGAAGAACACGGCGGTCCCGGCTGGTCCCTGACGAAGAAGTTTATCTATAACTCTGAATATGCCTTGTCCGGTGCACCGGGCGTCAGCCCCTTCGGTGTCAGCATGGTCGGGCCGGTAATTTATACCTTCGGCAGCGACGAGCAAAAAGCCAAATACCTGCCGGACATTCTGAATACCGACGCCTTGTGGTGTCAGGGCTATTCCGAACCGGGGTCGGGGTCGGACCTCGCGTCCCTCAAGACCCGCGCCGTGCGGGATGGCGATGATTATGTGATCAATGGGCAAAAAATCTGGACCAGCTGGGCCCACCTTGCCGACATGATGTTCTGCCTTGTGCGCACGAACACAGAAGTGAAAAACCAGGAAGGCATTTCCTTTGTCCTGATCCCAATGGACAGCCCTGGTATTACGGTGCGTCCAATTATTGGTATCGATCTCGAACACAGCCTGAACGAAGTCTTCTTTGATGACGTCCGGGTGCCGATTGCCAACCGTGTCGGGGAAGAAGACAAGGGCTGGACCTACGCCAAATTCCTGTTGGGCAACGAGCGCAACCTGGTGGCCCGGGTCGCACGCTCAAAATATCAGCTCACGCGATTGATCGAAATTGCCGGCAAGGAAGTGGCTTACGGTGGGCGCTTGCTCGATGACCCGGATTTCAAACGCAAGATCGCCAAACTGGAAGTCGATCTGATGGCGCTGGAATATTCAGAGCTCAGATATTTATCCCAGGACATGGCTGGTCGCAAACTGACAGCTGAACCGTCAATGCTGAAAATCAAGGGTGCGGAAATTGCCCAGACGCTGAAGGGCCTGCTGGTTGAAGCGTTGGGTGTTTACGGCACGCCGTACGAGACCGACGAGGAAACGGGGGCTCGCAACGACGGGCCCATTGGACCGGACCATGCTCATGGCAATCAGGCCGACAATCTCTATCAGCGTGCCGCGACTATTTACGGTGGCTCGAACGAGGTTCAACGCAATATCGTCGCCAAAATGATGCTGGGGCTTTAGTGCGTCTCCAATGACAATCGAGTCATTGAAGACGTCCTACTTTTTGATTTCACGCAATTTTTGCCGAAAACAGAAAACCTGTTTTCTCTGAAATTGCTCTAGGAGCCGGATAATGGATTTTGAACTCTCAAGTGAACAAACGCTCCTGAAGGACTCTGTCGACCGATTTGTTCAGGACAACTATGACCTCACAGCGCGACGGGTGCTGGTCGCCAGCGATCTTGGCTATTCCAAGGATCATTGGGCCTTGTTCGCAGAAATGGGCTGGCTGGGTTTGCCATTTTCGGAAGAAAGTGGTGGTTACGGTGGCTCCAACGTTGACGTCTCTGTCATGATGGAAAGTTTTGGCGAAGGTCTGGTGGTAGAACCCTATATGGCAACGGTGTTGTTGGCTGGTCGTCTGATTGATGTGGCCGGAAATGCTGATCAAAAGGCCGCCATTATTCCCGCGATTATCGAAGGCAAAATGAAATTGGCATTTGGTTATTCCGAGCCAACATCCCGCTTCGATTTGTTCGACGTGACGACGACCGCCAGTGCCTCTGGTAAAGGGTATGTGATCAACGGGCACAAGGCTCTGGTTTATCATGCGGCGAGTGCCGACAAGATCATCGTTACAGCCCGCACTTCCGGAGATCAGCGGGACAAGGATGGCATTTCACTTTTTGTGATTGATGCAAATACAAAGGGTTTAAGCCTCAAGACCTATCGCACCCTGGATGGTCAGCGCGCCAGTGAAGTCGTTCTGGAAGGTGTCGAAGTCGGGCCGGATGCTTTGCTCGGCAAGGAAGGCGAGGCCTTTGATGTCGTCGACAAGATTATTGATCTGGCTATCACTGC
Source organism: Alphaproteobacteria bacterium (assembly GCA_018654745.1). Taxonomy (GTDB): domain Bacteria; phylum Pseudomonadota; class Alphaproteobacteria; order UBA2966; family UBA2966; genus JABILA01. The sequence goes on along the minus strand of JABILA010000056.1, from coordinate 7,800 downwards.
TGCCAGCGCCGAAGCCGTCGGGGCCATGCGCAAGGTCAACGAAATTACCATCGATTATGTCAAGACACGCCAGCAGTTCGGCGCGCCTATCGGATCAAACCAGGTCATCAAGCACCGCCTGGCAGATATGCTGATCGAAGAAGAACAATCCAAAGCCATGGCCGATATGGCGGCTATGCGGGCTGACATCGGTGGTGATGACCGGGTGCAGACCGCCTCCGCCACCAAGGCCCGTATTGGCGAGGCGGCAAAATTTGTCGGCGAACAGGGCATCCAGTTGCACGGTGGCATTGGCATGACGGACGAATACCCCATTGGTCATTATTACAAACGATTGCAAACCATCGACAAATTGTTTGGCAATGTTGACTACCACCTCAAACGTTTTTCAGACGCCCGTTAAACCGGTATCACGAACAGGACACACCTATGGAACGAGACTTGACCGAAAATTTCAGACTGGTACGCGAAGGCGTGCAATCGGTTTGTAATAATTTTGGCGATGATTACTGGCTGGCGCGTGATACGGACGGTGTTTTTCCCCATGAATTTCACGGTGCCATGGCTGAGGCTGGCTGGCTGGGTATTACCATGCCGGAAGAATATGGCGGGTCCGGTCTTGGTGTAGGTGAAGCGGCGGTGATGATGAATACCGTTGCCGCCTGCGGTGCCATGACGGCGGCGTCGTCAGTCCATATCAATATGTTTGGCCCCCATCCCATTCTGGTGTTTGGAACCGAAGAGCAAAAGCAGAAACACATACCGCCCCTCGTGCGCGGGGAAGAAAAAGTATCCTTCGGCGTGACCGAGCCCAATGTCGGACTGGACACGACCAACATCACAACGTTCGCTGAAAAAGTTGATGGCGGATATATCGTCAACGGGCGCAAGATCTGGAATTCAACGGCGCAGCAAGCGACCCGGATATTGTTGCTGGCGCGCACGCAAAAGCGTGAAGAAAACAAGGATCCGACAAAGGGCATTACGATTTTCTATACGGAATTTGACCGCAAGAAGATCGAAGTCCAGCTGATCCACAAGATGGGTCGCAAGGCCGTCGATTCAAACATGATCTTTTTCGACAACCTGTTCATCCCCGACGAAGACCTGATCGGCGAAGAAGGTATGGGCTTTCGATATATCCTGCACGCCATGAACCCGGAACGTATTCTGGTCGGTGCAGAAGGCGTCGGGATCGGGCAGGACGCCTTGCGACGGGCATCAAAATATGCGCTGGAGCGGGAGGTCTTTGGTCGGCCCATTGGTATGAACCAGGGCATTCAGCATCCACTGGCTGAAAACTGGATGGAACTGGAAGCCGCCTGGCTGATGTGCGTGAAGGCCGCTGAATTGTTTGATGCCGAACAGCCCTGTGGTGCAGAAGCCAATGCCTCAAAATTTCTGGGGGCCAAGGCGGGTTACAATGCGGCGGTGCAGGCGGTGATGACCCACGGCGGCATGGGCTATGCCAAGGAATATCATGTCGAGCGCCTGATGCGTGAAGTCATGATCACGCGCATCGCACCCGTATCAGAGCAACTGATCTCTTCGTTTATTGCCGAGCGTGTTCTTGGCCTACCGAAATCCTACTAAGTCGAAGTCTTATTGATAAGCGAACGGAATAAATCAGATGAAAGTTGAAGAAACCCTTGGCTTCCAAATCGCCGAAGCTGATCGCTCCTACACTGACCGCGATACAATTCTTTATGCACTTGGCGTCAATCTGGGCCTTGATCCGACCAATGAAGACGAGCTGAAATTTCTGTTTGAACAGGAATTAACCGCTCTGCCAGGTTTTTCGAATGTGTTGGCGCATCCGGGGTTCTGGCTCCAGGACCCGAGCCTGGAAATTGATTGGGTCAAGGTTTTACATGCCGAACAATTTGTCACCATGTCACGACCGCTGGCAGCGTCTGGTACGGTCCGGGCCAGTTACCGGGTGATGGGGATTACGGACAAAGGTGAAGGTCGCGGCGCGATTTTGTACTACGAAAAAACCCTGCGCGATGTTGAAACAAATGACGAAATCTGCCGTGTCGTGACGGGCGTGTTCTGTCGCGGCGATGGGGGCTGCGGGGATCATGGTGAAGTGCCTGAACCATTGGCCGCTGTGCCAGAAGGCGATCCGGATATTGTCTCGCGCAATGTCGTCGACAAGCGTGCGGCCCTGATTTATCGCCTGAGCGGTGACTACAACCCCATCCATATTTCTCCGTCGATTGCTGCCAAGGCCGGATATGATCGACCGATCCTGCACGGGCTTTGCACCATGGGTGTTGCCGGTCACGTGTTGCTTCAGGAAATGGCGGGCGGTGATCCGGCAAGGTTTGGTGGTTATACCTGTCGTTTCAGTCGTCCGGTCTTTCCCGGCGATACCTTGCGAACTGAAATCTGGAACAAGGATGGTGGTGCCAGTTTCCGGGTTATTGCGGAAGACCGGGATGAAGTTGTCCTGGATCGGGGATCAGCCAGCCTTATGGCGAGCTGATTACACGTCAGAATTGGATTGAACAGGGGGAAATCGTGGGTGTTCTTGAAGGCAAGGTTGTTATCGTTACAGGTGCCGGGCGTGGTGTAGGGAAATATATCGCGCTGGAGGCCGCAAAGGAGGGGGCGAAGGTTGTGGTCAATGACCTTGGCGTTGGCGTTCATGACCTGGAAGTGGAGGATGTTGCCACGGGTCCGGCGGAAGAAGTTGCAGCAGAAATCCGCGATGCCGGTGGTGAAGCTGTGGCGGACACGCATTCCATTGCAGATTGGGATGATGCCCACCGTATTGTCGAAAATGCCATGGACAGTTTTGGCGGACTGCATGGCGTTGTGAACAATGCCGGTATCCTGCGCGACAAGATTTTCCACAAAATGTCGAAAGATGATTTCGAATCTGTGGTTCAGGTTCATCTCAATGGATATTTCTATGTCTCACGTGCGGCGGCCGATGTTTTTCGCAAGGAAATGTCCGGCACATATGTCCATATGACATCGACTTCCGGTGTTGTCGGCAATGTTGGCCAGGCTAATTATGCGGCGGCAAAACTGGGTATCGTCGGCTTGTCGCGCTCCATTGCACTGGACATGGAACGCTATCGCGTGCGCTCAAACTGCATTGCACCCTGGGCCTTTACCCGGATGACAGACAGCATTCCCAAAGACAATCCGCTCTATCAGGAACGCATGGCCAAAATCAAAAAACTGGGCGCTGATCGTGTGGCCCCTCTGGCAGTCGCCTTGCTCAGCGATCAGTCGGAAGCCGTCAACGGTCAAATTCTGGGGGCAAGGGCCAACGAATTATACCTCTTTAACCAGTCACGACCCGCGCGCACCATGCACACCGCCGAAGGCTGGACACCGTCGTCAATTCTGGACACAGCCTTTCCGGCCATGTCGTCGAACCTGACACCGCTGGAAACCTCGCCTTCCTATTTCAGCTGGGAACCTGTCTAGATGAGTGATCTTGTATTACAGGAAGTTCGCGACAAGGCGATGTTGATTACCATCAACCGCCCCGATCGGCGCAATGCCCTGAACCAGGAAGTCGCGACGGGTATCGCTGCCGGTATTGAAGCCGCTATTGCCAACGAAGCCGTCCGGGCCGTCGTGATCACAGGTGCCGGAGACAAGGCCTTTTGTGCCGGGGGTGATTTGAAACCGTCAGCTGATGGCTCCCCCTTTGAGATTGATGTTGAACATCCGGATAACTTTATCGTGGCGTTGTTCAAGGTTTTGCGGGATTGCCCGTTGCCGACTATTGCCCGAATCAATGGACATGCTCTGGCTGGTGGACTGGGTCTGGCCTGCGCCTGCGACATGGCCGTTGCTGATCCAGATGCCTTGTTTGGTGCACCGGAAAGCAAGATCGGTCTTTATCCGATGATGATCATGCCTTTGTTGCAGCGGGTATTGCCGCGGCGAAAATTGATGGAACTTTGCATTACGGGTGAAATGTTTTCCGCGGTCGATGCTCTGGAAATGGACCTCGTCAATTATGTGGCAGAACCCGGCAAGCTGGATGAAAAACTGGCCTGGCTTCTGGATCGCACGACCAACAAATCCCTGACGGCTATTCGGCTCGGTAAAACCCTGTTCCGCACCATTGAGGACCAAACCCAGGAAGCGGCCCACGCTCATGCCCAGCTTATGGTTCAGAACATGGCCCAGACACTTGATGCCATAGAAGGCTTCGCGGCCTTTAATGAAAAACGCAAACCCGACTGGAAAGGCCGCTAGGGTGTTTCAGTTTTTTCTGAAACACAGGATTGAAGCAACATATTGAAAAGCAATGCAAATATGAAACGAGGCGATTCGGATAAACCGAATACGCTTAAGGCCATCTGAACTTAATTCGAAATCTGAAACGCGCGACTGCGCCTGCCCAACCCGGAGACAATTACATGACCGATCACCTGCTCGTCACCAAGGAAGATGGCGTTGCCACAATGACCATGAACCGGCCCAAGGCCCGAAACGCATTGTCCATGGATATGCGCCTGGCCATGTTCGACGCCGTAGACGATATCGAACATGACAAATCAATCCGCTGTGTTGTTTTGCGCGGTGCCGGGGGCCACTTCATGGCAGGCGGCGATATCAAGAACTTCAACGAATATCTGGAGATGGAACCGATTGAGCGACGCACGTCGTTCGAACGCCGCGTCCACAGCCTGCACGCCATGATGTTTGCGCTCAAGCGCATGGAAAAGCCGGTCATTGCCAGCGTTGAAGGGGCGGCCGCCGGAGCCGGAATTTCCTTCATGACGGCTTGCGACCTCGCCATTGGCGCAGACACTTCCTATTACAAGTTCTCCTATGTCGGCATCGGTGCCAGCCCGGATGGATCGGGTTCCTACCATTTGCCGCGCATCGTTGGTGTCCGCAAGGCGCTGGAAATTGCCATGCTGGGCGATACCTTTGATGCCGCAGAAGCCCATCGTCTTGGCTTGTTGAACTGGATGGTGCCAGAGGCAGACATTGAAGCCGAAACAAACAAACTGGCCCAGCGCCTTGCAAACGGGCCAACGCAATCATATGCCAGCATCAAACGACTGATGTATGCCTCCCACGCGAATTCCTATGCCCAGCAATTGAATCTGGAAGCCGAAGGTTTCGGCATTTGTGCCGCAACAGATGACTGGGCCGAAGGTGTCACCGCATTCCTTGAAAAACGGACACCCGTTTTCAAGGGCAAATAGGCAACAGAAAGTCAGGTTATGAAATTCGATTTTTCCGGCAAGAACGTGCTTGTCTCGGGTGGCACCAACGGCATCAATCTGGGTGTGGCACAATGCTTCGCCCGGGCCGGTGCCAATGTATTTGTCTTTTCAAGGGATCAGAAGAAGGTTGATACCGCCCTTGAACTTCTGAAGAAAGAAGGCGGACAAGTTGAAGGCTGCACAGTTGATGTGCGCGACCATGATCAGGTCAAGGCGGCCTTTCAGCAATGTGCTGATTTGTTCGGCGAAATCGATGTTGTTGTCTCAGGTGCGGCGGGAAATTTTCCAGCCTATGGCAAGGATCTTTCCTCGAACGGTTTTCGGGCCGTTATGGAAATTGATTTGCTGGGCACCCATCACGTGTTGACTGCCGCCTATCCTCATCTGAAAAAGCCGGGTGCTTCAGTGATCAATATCACCGCCCCGCAATCCTGGGTGCCACTCGTCGGCCAGGTTCACGTCTGCGCTGCCAAGGCAGGTGTCGACCAGGTCATGCGGACTTTGGCACTGGAATGGGGTGGGGTTGGCGTTCGTGTGAACTCGGTATCGCCGGGACCGATTGCGAATTCAGGCGGGATCGACCGGCTTTATAAAACAAAAGAACAGCTCGATGCGAAGATTGCCTCGGTGCCCCTGGGTCGTCTCGGCAGCTGGGAAGATATCGGCAATATGTGCATGTATCTGGGCTCCGATCTGGCAACTTATGTGACCGGTGCATTGATTCCGGTTGATGGCGGCAACAGCCTGGATATGGATGCTAGGCGCCTGGATGAAGTTCTTGCCCAATAAAATTACGAATCGGGCCAAAATGTAGGCCAGAAGGGCGTTTTCAGGGCATTTGGGTGTTTGACATTCGAAACTTCATAGCTAGAATGTTACGAATAAATGGAATGTGTACGTAAATTCGAACGAAAAGGGTGGGGTTTCGATTGGCAGTTTCCGCAATACGCACTGACGGACCGATGGTATTGCCTCGTGCATTTTCCTTGCTTCGTTTGCTTGCGGAGGAGCCGTCAGGTCTTAACTTATCGGCCATCGCTGCCCACCTGGATGCACCAAAAAGTTCCCTGTCGGCTACTCTGAAGGCGCTGACGGAACAGGGCTTTCTGATTCGGACCGGATCGCTGTATACGCTGGGACCGGAATCCTATGCCCTTGCCTCAACCATCCTGGCGGGGCGGTCTATTCGCCAAATCGCCCGCCCGCATCTCGAACAAGCGGTCGAAGCCAGCGGTGAAACCGTATTGCTGGCGGTGCTTGATGCTGATCAGCGCCATTTCACGTATATCGATCTTGTGGAATCACCAAAGTCTGTTCGTTATTCGGTTGCTGTCGGCACACGACGACCGCTCTATGCGACATCCTGTGGCCGTCTGTTTCTGGCTTACCAGTCTGATGCCTGGCGGCAGAAGTACTTCAGCGATGTGGACATGAAGCCGGTAACAGAAAAAACCGTCACAGGTGTCGCGGCGCTGGAAGACTTGCTGGCCAAAATCCAGGATGAAGGCTTGTCCGTCACACTGGGTGATTTCTCTCCTGATGTCGCCGGTTTTTCGTCCCCGATTTTTAATTCGGAAGGTGAAATGATTGCAGCCCTGGCGGTTGCGATGCCCGTATCCCGCGGCATACAGCAGCAGGATAAATTCCGCGAAACGGCAATTCAGTCAGCACAGTCGCTGTCCAGAACATTTGGCTACAAGGAGAAACCTGAAACAGGTTGAATGGATTTCTTTAACCATAATGCCTGTCATTAAACTAATTGCGAATCTAGAATGATTCAAAATCAAAAATAAGTTCGGCATCAAGTCGGCACACCATCGAGGCTTAAATAATAACTGTTTACCTACGATTGACGATTAACTGGGAGATGAAAGTATGAAACGACTAAACTTTGGCAGTATGGCTCTTGCGGCCGGTGTTCTGTCAATGGCTCTGGCCGCGCCTGTTCAGGCAGCCCGGGTTCTGACCTTTTCCGATAACAGCCCGAACCGGGGTACCCGCGCAGAAGTCACGAACTGGATGGCGGCTGAGTTGGAAAGACGTACCAATGGCGAGCTCAAAATCGAGATGCATTGGGGCGGTGCCCTGTTGAAAGCCAAAGCTGCCGCCAAAGGCGTCGGCGCTGGTGCTGCTGATATGGGTACCATCATCGGTGTCTACAATCCGAAATTCCATACAGCTTATTCCCTGACGGATTTGCCAACGCAATATTCCGATCCCTGGGTTGGCACGCGCGCTGTCTGGGAAATGGCCACGACCAACAAGGACCTGATTGCCGAATTTGACAAACTGAACCTGCACTACGTGAGTAACTTTACGACAACGCAAATTCAGCTGATCTGTAAAGGCAAGCCAGTCAAAAACATGGCTGACATCAAAGGCATTAAAGTGCGTGGTGTCGGTGTGTACGGCAAGGTCTTCAAGGATCTTGGTGCAACACCTGTACGGATTTCGAGGGTGTTCAGAATTCCGTGTCACTGGCATAGTTTAAATATCCAACACGTCGTCTAATCTGCCTTCAAAATAGATTGAGAGTTGGGACAATGTCAAATTCCAGTTTTGCAGTGGCATCGTCCATTTTTGGGAAGCG
>JABILA010000059.1 GCA_018654745.1 Alphaproteobacteria bacterium | reverse complement strand
TACCTAAAGCAAAACCCCGCCGTTGCATCGGCAGGGGAGAGCACCTCATTTTGACATAGCCACGAAAGGTAACACGATATGAATATTGTAACAGGTAATCCCATAAACGGAGAGAAAAAACCCCACACTCCGCTTGAGCCTTCCAATGCCGATGGAAACACGATAACGAAACCTCGTGTTTATTTGGCTGGAAAAATAGGCAAGAGCGACTGGCGTCACTCCCTCGTGAATGATCTTCGCGGACATTTATGGGCAGATGGAGACATTGAAGAAAAAGATTTCATCTATGTAGGTCCGTACTTTGTTTCTTGTGATCACGGTTGTTTTCACGGCAAGGAAACTCATGGAGCTGTTGGTAGCGGTTGTCTTGGGAATGATCATGAATTTACAAAACAAGAAGTGTTTTCAAATAACACCGAAGCCCTTTTTTCCGCAGACTTAGTATATGCATACATAACGGCGAATGATTGTCATGGAACAATCTTTGAGATCGGAAATGCCTTTGCCTTGGACATACCTGTAGTTATTGCATATGCACCTAACACAAAAATTAGTGATTTTTGGTATCCCAGTGAGTCGGCTGTAAAGGTTTATGAAAATGTCCGTAGGTGTTGTCTGCCCAAATTGTTCGCGGATGATGTTCAAGGGATGATCAGGGCTACGACAGACTTTCTTAAGGCTACCAGCTATGACTAACGTAAACACATTAGTCACCTACTCTCGTGGAAAAAATAAGTTTGACAACTGCCCTGATCAACGTTCGTGCAATAGCTTCAATGACTTCGAACGGGCAGTAACCTCAGACTTGTCGCCAGAGAAGGGTCTAGCATTCGTATGTTCCCCCTTACAGTCAGGTCCCCACTATGAAAAACCTGAAAAATATCCGGGCGAAGCAACTTGGCGATTGAGGAATTACGCGCTGCCGCGTCAATTCTTGGCCTTCGACTTTGACGGCTTTTCTGACCCTGAGGTGTTTCCCCTTCTGTTTGAGGACCTGCAGCAATATCGTGGCTTTGGCTACACCACAGCAAGCTATACAGATGACGAACCACGCGCCCGCGCTATCTTGTTCTCAACTCGGCCCGTGTCCCGTGAAGAAGGCATCGTCGTCTGCCGGTCCATACAACAGCAGATTACAAACCAGCTGGGCCAAGGCGCTGTGATCTTCGATGAATCTGTCTACCGTGGAGAGCAGCCGATTTATACCCCGGTCACGACTTCCAAGATATTTCACTTTGGTGGTGCCGCTGTCGATGTAGACGCACACCTTCAGCCCACTCCAACAGTGAGAGCGACAATAAGGGATACAGGACTGGCGTCTGCCATAAGCGGAAGCATCGGCAGATACGTCATGCCTGAGCGAATTGAGGAAGGTGATAGGAACACTGCTGTCCTGGCCCACGTTGGGCATCTCCGTGGCCGTGGAGTACCTGAGGATCTGATTGTCGAGCAGGCAAAGGACTTCAACACTGCCCGCTGTATCCGGCCCCTCAGTGACGATGAGGTGATAAGTATCGCTAGCCGTTATGAAGAAAAATTGAACTTATCAGCTGTTGACCCAGTCCCAGATGGTTGGCCTGAACCGGAAGGACTTAAATCCACTTTGCCCACTGTGATGCCGTTTGAGCCACGTTTACTCCCGAAAGTATTCCGTGACTGGGTTGGTGATATCGCCGAGCGGATGCAATGTCCGATCGAGTTCCTGGCTGTCGGTGCGATGGTAGCTGCAGGGGCGGCGGTTGGTAATCGTGTTGGGGTTCAACCCAAGCAGCGCGACACTGGTTGGGTCGAGGTGCCTAACCTCTGGGGGGCCATAGTGGGTCGCCCTGGCCTAATGAAATCACCTGCACTTGCCCAAGTGTTGTCGCCTCTACGTAAACTTGAGGCTGCCGCGCTCAGCTCTTTCACCACAACTCAAGCTCAGCATGAAATCGATAAGATAAAGCATGTCGCTGACATGAAGACGATTGAAAAACAAATCAAAAGTGGGGCGGCGATCTTGCCAAATCAGCTGCCTGTCGTGCCTGTCGAACCTCAGCCGCAGCGTTACCTGGTCAATGACAGTACCTATCAAAAACTCGGGGCAGTTCTCAGCGGCAATCCACATGGTCTCCTAGTGTTTCAGGATGAGCTTTCTGGATTATTAACTCGTCTGGATACCAGCGGTCAGGAACCTGCTCGTGCCTTTTACCTTGAGGCATGGAACGGTCAGCAGGATTATACTTTCGACCGTTTAGAGCGCGGAACCGTCCGCATACCGCGCCTGTGCTTCTCCTTGTTGGGTGGCCTTCAGCCTTCGAAGCTACGTGAGTACCTGCGCTCTGCAGTGTACGGCGGCAAGGGCGACGATGGGCTGGCACAACGCCTTCAAATGTTGGTGTACCCGGATATCGCGCCGAAATGGGTGCAAGTGGACCGTTTGCCTGATGTTGCCGCTGCTACTGCCGCTGATGCTGTTTTCAATCGTCTTGCGACACTTGATCCAATAGCGCTGGGTGCGCGTCAAATCTACCCCGACAGCATCCCCGTGTTTAACTTCGCTGAGGATACGCAGGCGCTATTCAATACTTGGTGGTCTGAATTAGAAAACAGCTTGCGGAACAACGATCATCATCCGGCTCTGGAATCGCACATCAGCAAATATCGCAAGTTGGTCCCGGCACTCGCATTGCTCAATCACCTCATCGCAGGAAGTCAGGGTGACATCGGTATTGATTCGTTAAGGCGTGCTATTGGTTGGCAGAAATTACTCTTGGCGCATGCCACCAGAGCTTACGCGGCTGTTTCGTCAGCAACCATGGATTCGGCCAAAGCACTTTCCCGTCATATTCAGCGTGGTGCGCTCAGAGACGGATTTACAGTGCGCGATGTATATCGGAATAACTGGTCACTACTGAGCACGGCAAAGGAGGCCGCAGAAGCTGTTGAAATCCTGGTCGATATGGGGTGGCTGAGTGCTGTCCCGGATCAGCGTGTCAACGGCACTAACGGTCGCCCTACTGTGCGCTACTCAATCAACCCGCGTTTACAGGCAGCAGCGTGATGGTAGTTTCGTCGGTTTTGTCAGTGCCCCCCACCCACACTTTTATCTCTCTATGTATAGTTAGAGAGCAAACCTTACAGGGTTTTGCAGAAATGTGCGGTACCCCCGCACTGACAAAACTGACAGAACTCACCACCACCAGTCGGATGGTGTAAAGTAATGAGAATGATAAGTTATATCGACCAATTGAAGGCAGAAACTGAATCTGCAAACTTGCGTAGTGAAGAAGCCAAGTTAATAAGCCGTAGCCCGGACAGTCGCGTCTTGTGTGACGTCCCCCTGACTGATCAGATCGAAGCCCTTATGCGTAGCCTGAGCCCAGCACAGCGTAACCGGCCTTGGTCAATGGATGAACTGGTCGCCCGTCTACAGGGCCGCTACAGCGCCCGTCCCCATGCCATGAACGTCGGTCAGGCTCTGCGGGCTATGGGTTGGGTAACAAGGCGGGACTGGTCTGTACAAGGTGCGGGTCGACGGGTCTGGCTTCAAGATCGGGAGTAAAGCCAATGTCCGCTGTCAGGGGCTAAGCCGACGCGAAATGGACTTGCGAATTACTTCTGTTGTTGACCCGGAACAGACATTTGCGGAGGGTTGGCACGCCGAATTTCCTGATTTTTTTACAGAGTTCGGTTTCGGACATATTCCCCTCTTATTTTATGCTTGATTTTACCTCAACTGGTGATCAGGCCGCCATCCACATTGTAGCTTTGGCCGGTAATATTGCGGGCACCGGGCGACGCTAGGAACACAGCCATCGCAGCGATATCCTCGGGCTCATTGATCCGTTTGATGGGCACGTCCTTGGCGAAATCGAGCATGATCTCGGCTTCACTCAGGCCGCGGTCTTTGGCCCGGGTGGCAATGATCTCATCGACAATGGGGGTGCGGGTGATGCCGGGGCAGATGGCATTTACGGTGATGCCATGGTGGCCCAATTGCTGCGCCGCGGTTTTGGTCATGCTGATCACTGCGCCTTTGCTGGCGGCATAGGCGGCATTGGATGTGGCGATAAAGCCACGACCGGCGATTGAGCCCATGTTGATAATCCGCCCGCCCGGAAGACCGCCATCCGCCTGGGCAATCATCTGCCGGGCCGCGGCCTGGAGGCAGAAAAACACCCCCTTGGAATTGACCCGATGGATCCAGTCCCAGTCGTTTTCACTAAGGTCCATGATATCGGCGGCCCGGGTCACCCCGGCATTATTGACTATAACGTCAAGCTTGCCGAATTTTTCCACCACTGAGGCAACCATCAGATTGATTTCGCCGACATCACCGACATCGGCCTGCAGGGCCAGGCCCGACACACCCAGTTGTTCGACACTCTTCGTCACTGCCTCAGCCGCGTCCAGATTTATGTCGGCGGAAGCCACATCCAGGCCCGCTGCCGCCAAGGCCAACGCGATGGCGCGGCCAATTCCGCTGCCAGCACCGGTGATCAGCGCTGTTTGTCTCTTTGAACTCATGAGAATGCCTTTTTGGTTGGATTTAAACCCTCTTGGATAAGGTGTAACAACCCTAGAGCGCCGCATTATCAATTGCGAGTTACAAAGTCGTAAACGAGGCCATTACCTGTCTGCTCTCTGACACCGCCACCGCTATTGACGAGTTCAGGCTAGCCTGGAAATACCTTTTACCTCGTCTATGCTTACAGGCCCATCAAGACCGCTTTTGGCTAATTTGAGACTATCTCACCAGCGCCAATTCACTTCCGCTCTGAAGGGCTAACCAGACCTTTTTTGCCAGAATGTCCGTTGTGCGGGGTGAAGCGGAAGTGATCCGACGTTGCTCAATACGGTGATTGTTGAC
>JABILA010000055.1 GCA_018654745.1 Alphaproteobacteria bacterium | reverse complement strand
CGGGTGTGCCATGCCAACCACTCCATCAACTCCTCAACATATTGATTCTTATAGCATAATCTCCATCTCAGGGCATCGATTAACGAGTTCATCTGGGAAATGGGGGTTTAATATGAACGACGCCATCACCAAGGCCCTAAAGGACCTCGGACTTGATAGAGGGCGTATAGCATTTGACGACATGGCCTTTGGCTACCGTTTGGGCCTGGACGACATCGAGGTCATAGACGGGTATGACCCCTTGATGTTTGCCCGGGCAGTAAAAAGTTCTGACGAATTGGTTCTGATCGAACGTGCGCAACGTCTGAACCAGTCTGCCATAGAACACATTACCTCAAATTGGCAGGTCGGCATGAGCTGGCGCGAATTGAACCAAGCCTATCATCTGACGGCAACAGCCCTCGGCGGGTTCGTGCGGGATCCGGGCGCCATGGTCTGGGGTCATCCGCGCGGTGACGACGCGGTCCACGCGCTACAAACTGGGTTGGAAGACTTTGAAATCCAGACGGGGCAACACATCATGTTTGATTGCCACGGAACAATAGACCGCTACTGCTGGGATGGCGGCAAGACGTGGGTTGTAAACAGCGAACCAAAAGGGCCCGCTAAACTATTTGCGAAGGCGACAGCTGACGTGGCGGAAGCTGTTCTTTCTGCGATGCGCCCTGGAACACGTATTAGTGCGTTGCAGGCACTTGGACGCAAAGTTTACCGACAGGCCGGAGTGCCGGAGCCAGATCGCGCATTAATATTCTTCCACGGGCTTGGCCTAAGCCATATGGATATTGAAATAAATCGAGCCGATGGGGTGGCTAATCATGATTGGGCATTGGAAGAAGGGATGGTCGTGCCACTGCATTTACTCTATCCAGGCGGCGAATATGAACGCCTATGGCTAGAAGAGGTGGCCGCTATTACGCCCGATGGAGGCAGACCGCTATTTAGTTGGGGTTTCAATCCAATTTGCGGAAACTGATCTAGTGGAAGGAGTCTAACGCTTGGTACCCACTTTTCATGGCAGGGCATTGTCAGAGTAAATCGAACCAGTCTCACAGAAGTTGGAAGTTGGGGAACTCAGGCCGCAAGTTGACACCACTCGGCCAGAGCGGCCGCACGGTTCTTCTTGGATACGTCGCGGCGGTTTAGATGGCGGTCTTTATTAAAATGGTTGTGAATGGAGGCGTGAGCGGAAGCGAATTTCTACAGGGTCTTGATATCCCTAAACCTGGCCATCGCGCCCTCTCATCGCCGGAACGGCTGGTGTGAGTTTTCGACCCGGTTATTGAGCTATCGCCCACATTCCTGACGCTCCAGGTTCCCAATCACTTTCATCGCCGCACCGTATGAGCGAAGACGGTCCGTCACGATCGACCACGGCTGGCCGTAGCGTTTCATCGTTCGTTTCAGAAACTTCAGGGCGGCCCTGCGATTCCGGCATTTTGTGGCAAAAACTTCGAGCACTTCACCTTCGTGATTGACAGCACGCCAGAGGTAATGCGTCGCTCCGTTGATGCGGACGAACACTTCGTCCAGATGCCATCGCCACTGCGAATATGACCGATGATGTACGCGCCGCTTCCGGATCTCCGCGGCGAACATGGGACCGAACCGGTTCCACTAGAACCGCACAGTTTCGTGGCAAATATTGATGCCACGCTCGAAAAGAAGATCTTCGACCTGCCGCAATGAAAGCGGATAGCGGATATACATCATCACCGTGAGGCGAATTACCTCGGGCGAATTGTTGAAATTACGGTACGGATTTTCATCGCTGCAAACTACGGAACTCAACCGCCCGCCTCAACCTGATTTGCTCTGACACTGCCGCCCTGGTTGTAATACAGAAATGTCTAATATCTCCTTGTGTGCAGGTTTGAGACCAAAACCTGAGTTCGGCCCATTTCCGCTTTGCACCTGCTGTCCGGCTTTCATTAGATGCACGTCATAGTTTGCAGTCGTCATGAAATAAACTTGCAGCAGGGCTATTGGGCCAAACCAGCACGCCATTTCCGCAGGTTGGTTCCATTCCATATACGAGCCAGGGGTCAATGACTGTGCCAATAGTTTCCTCGACACGGAACCTGCCGGGGTATTGTTCGGCGTACTTCAACAAGGTGAGCCCTGAATCATATTTATCATTTAAAAGACCTTGCGAAACGGCAACAGTTGACGCCTCGGGTACAAGTGTGCCCCACTGGGAGGAATCTACGTACTCGCGGGTAGCCATTTGGAGACCCAGACTGCTTGGTAGATTGACCTCTGATCGCGTCAAAACCGCCATGGATTGGCTGGGCGATATGAAGGTGTCGATAATGTGAGCCCGGCCCCGATACCGCGCCACAGTACCGGTCACCGAAGGGTGCACGGCGACCTGTATCACGTGATGCACATCTCCATGCAGCATGGAATTAAGAGCGTCATCAAAATCGTCGAACAGCTCAATTCGGGCATGGTCGAGGCCGTGGAACTCCAGGTAGCGTTTAGCAATCCAATCGTGATTGCTCCCCGAGGGACCGAGGGTTCCAAAGATCAACATAACCTCCGTCCTTCCTAGATTCCGTATATAGGGCGACGATGGTAACCCAATGGCCCATTTCGATCCAGATCCAGATAGCGGGCATTGTCAGAGTAAATCGAACCAGTCTCACAGAAGCCGGAAGTTTGGGAACTCAGGCCGCAAGTTGACGCCACTCGGCCAGAGCGGCCACACGGTTCTTTTTGAATTCGTCGCGGCGGCAACAATGGCAGCCAGTCTACGGTTCTCACGTTGAAATGACGGTCCCCTAATTAGCGCAACAAAAAAGCACGCAGCCGAGTAAGCCACATGTTATTCCGTGTATTACGGAGGACACAACAGTACCATTCCAATACTTCAGCCCAAACTTATAATGTTCTTGGTAAATAGGCACTCGGTACGCCCCGATCTGATAAAAAAGGGTGACGGGTGACACAGGTGACACACGATATTGTTTCTGTTCTTTAAGGGGATTAATGAAATTCCTGAATATTTACCTTCTTTATTTTCAGTGTCACCTTGTGCCACCTGTTACCCTTTTCCATATTTTTGGCTTCGGGAGAGAGAGGGAATTGCTATCGTAATTTCAGGTGCAGCCCTTGAAAATACGTTAAGTTATTGTATTTATTATGTTTTCGTATTTATAAACCACAATAACTCCCAGCCCATCGAATACCTCTGAATTCGAGCCTCAATGTGGTTTCTTACCAAACCCAAACTTCCCCCAGGGACACACCATAGGAATACCCACGTACCCCCACTGGCCCTGGCCTGGGGGTCATAGGGATGGGGTGTGGGCGATGCAACTATCGACGAAGTGGACTAGCCAACTCTTTCAATAACCACCTGCGCTTTTCTTCCAGTCCGATAACGATGCCTGGTCGACCCGTTTCCTCTTGGCCCTGATGTATGGCTTGTCGAAATCGCCGGGCCGAATATCTATTTAAAACGCCAAAAGTCGATCATCTTAGCGTGTTCTGTTGGACCAGAAATTTTTGTCCGTCAGGCACCTGGTTATTACTCGGGCAGCCCAGCCTGACGCAACCCATCAAGGTAACGCTCGACGAATTCCTTATCGGTAAAAGACCCAAATACATACATTCTAACTATAGAGATGGTTAGGTAGCTTCTAGCTTCTAGTATTTGACGCCCGTACTCTCGAGCCTTCTCGGTTTCTCCCTTGAACACGTTTATCACCGCTAGGCGTCCTAGGGCAGTTAATCGATCTGAAACAGCTTTTGGATCCGACCTAAGAACTGCCGATGCAATTTCTTCGGCCTCTTCATTTTTGCCCAGAACCATTAAACCCAAACTCAACGTATTCGGAAAAAATGCTGGGTAGTAAGGTTCGAGCCGCATGGCACGTTTGAGTAAAACAACACCCTCTTGAGGTTTCCCACAAGGTATTAAGACTGAACCTGCCACGCCCGCCGTAGTTCCAGCTGATGGATCAATCTCCACAGCGCGTTCAGCCTGCTCAATTGCGGATGCACACCTGCGTTCTATCATGTCCAAGGTAGCCAGCAGCGAGAGGGAATTCCCGTCACTCATGATTGCATGAGCCTTCTCAGCGTATCCTCGTGCTAATGCGATGTTCATCGCCGGATTCATGGTCTGCCTCAACTGGAGCTTTTGCATTTGCAACCAACCCTGTGATAGGTTGACCGTACCGCCTTCAGGGTTTCTCTCGAGTGCTTCTCCCCAAAGTCGTTCGGTTGCGGCGTGTCCCTCAGGAGTGTTCTTAGTAAAATGGGCGCGTCCTTCTGTAAGTAATCGCAATTCCTCAAAATCACCGGTGTGTTTTGCCCAATTTCTACCCTGTTCACCTACGGTGAGTTCAATCTGCATGGCATTAAAGATCCTGCTGGTGATGTCGTCCTGTAATGCAAAAAGATCATCCAGTTTACGGTCGTAACGCTCGGACCAAAGTTGCTTTCCACCCACGGCATCTACCAACTGGACGGTGACCCGCAGCTTCTCACCTGATCGCTGGACACTGCCATCCAGCACGTATCGAACGCCGAGTTGTTCGGCGATCGTCTGTACCTTGGTGGGCTTTCCCTTGAAGGTGAAACTGGAATTTCGGGCGATTACCATAAGGTTGGGTGAGGCTGAAAGCACAGTTATTATGTTCTCAGTCAGACCGTCGCCGATATAATCTTGTTTGGGGTCACCGGAAATATTGTTAAACGGTATGACGGCAATTGAGGGTTTGTCTGGCAGTTGGTAGGCAAACTTGGAGAGGTCCGCCGGTTCGAAATCAGGCTGCGCCTGCCACCACCACAAGCCGCCTACGACAATTAGAGCAACAATCGCAAGGCCCGCCACCAGGTAGGCCACACGCGCGGATGACTTTGCCTTCTTCGTCCCCGGCAACTTACGCGTCGAAGTCCCTTCCAGCGACACATCTACCGCATGTACCACCGAGTTCTTGACCTGCTGTTCCCCAAGGTCAGTGAACTGAAGATTCATTTTCTTGTGCACAATTTCATGTACGTTCTTCGAAAGACAGATTCCCCCGGGCTGGGCCAGTGCCTCTAGACGGGCGGCGACATTCACACCCTCCCCGTAAAGGTTGCTCTCCTCAATGACGACATCACCCATGTTGATGCCAACACGAAACCCCATCTGTTGGGCCTGATCCTCTACCGAGGCGTTGCGCTCCTTGATGGTTCTCTGAAACTCGGAGGCACATAATACAGCTTCCACGGCACTGGGAAATTCAGCTAGGACCGAGTCCCCTGCGGTGTTGAAGATCCGGCCGTGGTGCTCAGCAATCAAACCGTCGATGATTGCCCGGCAGGCTTTGAGTGTCCGGATCGTCTGGTCTTCGTTCTCTTCAATTTTCGTGCTGTAGCCGACCACATCCGTGGCAAGGATTACCGCAATTTTGCGTTCAATTTTTTTCTCAACCATGAACCAGAATGCCTCCAAGTCGGTTAATGCACGTATTTTTTAAACATACCCGTTCTGCCAAACACGAGGTAGAACTTAACTGTGATTATCTGAAAAACGAGAATATGGTTTAACGGCAAGCACAAAATTTTCCCAAGGACTCACCATAGAAATACCCACCTACCCCGGTGGCTTTAGCCGGGGGGTCATAGGGGCAGGGTATGAGGGATACCTTTGGAAATCATATGTATAGCGCCAGCGGGGTCGGTCCGTGCTCGGTATGATGGACCACGACCCCGGTGTAACGCCTGCAGCTTGAAATAATACAAATTTTGTAATAAAGATTAAATACTGATCGTGTGCCGTTGCCTATCGCATCACGGCGTGCCGTGGCTCCGCCTAAGCACCCGGAATCGGGCCAATAAATTGCCCCACAATGAGATGTAACATCATGAAAATATCCATACGAACGTTCGCTTCAATTTGCATCATGGTATTTGTAGTCGCCAGCCAGGCTAACGGTGCGGAACTATGCCAGGGCTTTGGCCCGCAAACACCCCGGGACATCGCGAGCACCGCTGGAACCAACGCGCGTATATTTAGCCTCGCTCCGGCCGCTTCGAAAATGAACCTGTGTAATATCCACACCCATACCAACGCTGAACACAAGGGCCCCGGCTTTTCCATCTCCGCCGGCACGGGGGAACATGGCGGATTCAAGTGCAACGAATCCGGCACCCTGACCAAGGCCGAACTGGAAGATCCCAGCCAGGGCCACGGAGCCTTTCACGGAATCAAGCCGGGCGATACCATCGAAGTGCACTGGGTCCATACATCGTGCGACATCAAGCCGGGTAAGGGTCTAGGGTCGTGCCTCTCTAAGGCCTGCGCCAACCCGGATCTGCGCGTGGAAACCCAGGTCTTCCTGGTCGTGAACGATCCAAAGGCCCTTAAATTTACGGATTTTGCTTACGCCGGGTACATGGTGGGCGGCTTGCATCAGGCCAAATCTCTGCCGTCCGGCACAGGACAGCCAGTGGTGTTCGCCGGTTCAACCACGGGACCGAAATATACACAGGCCGTATGCTCTCCCCTGCAGGTGACCTGGAGTGTGCGCCCCAATTGCACCAAGGTTGATGTGAACTCGCTATACAAATGGGCCAAGGACGGCAATGTCTTCGAGGAAGACCATTCTCACGGCGTCCGCCAACTAGTCACTGCACCAGAGCTTCTAGCGCCGATCAAATGATCCAACGGTAGTGGCGCAAATGTGCATGGCGGCCAGTAACATGAACCCCGCCAGATAGCCGCCGGTCTCGTCGCAGCGACTTATCTATCCTTTGTCCGCCTATTACGTTATCCGCGAAACTGGTACCCGCCCTCGTTGCCGTTGCTGTTCTCCCTAAATCCTGATCCATTTTGGAGTTAGTGTTTCGTTGATTTGACCGGCCTGATTAAGGTGGTCCAGCCATTATGAGAGAGTTTGGCCAGTTTGATCGCCCTGTTGCGGTGATCGGAGCGTAGCGTAGATCGACGTGACAGGGCGAGGCAAGATAGTTTCTGGTGCTGTCGGCCGGTAGTTGAGCGAACTGTGGGGGCGGACCGTATTGTAGTGATGCCGCCATTGCTCGACGAGGGCCTTAGCCTCCTCCAGTGTGTAGAATATTTCCATGTTCAGTAATTCATCGTGTAGTTTCCCATTGAAGCTTTCATTGTAGCCATTCTCCCAGGGGCTACCCGGGGTGATGAGCAGGGTTTTCACATCCACCCGAGCAAGCCAGTCTCGGACGGCGTTGGCCGTGAACTCGGAGGCGATGTCGGAGCGAATATGGTCCGGCGGACCATGGATCGTGAATAGCTCGGTCAAACAGGCAAGCACATCATCACTCTTCAGACTGCGGGCGACAGGGATCGCCAGGCAGCATCTCGTGAACTCGTCGATCACCGTCAACATCCTGAACTTCTTGCCGTCATGGGTCCGGTCCTGAACGAAATCATAAGACCAGACATGATTGGGCCAAGAGGGCCTGAGGCGAATGCAGGAGCCATCGTTAAGCCATAACCGGCCCCGTTTTGGTTGCTTCCGTGGCACTTTTAGCCCCTCACGTCGCCAGATGCGTTCCGCCCGACCAACCCCGATCTGCCACCCTTGCATAGCAAGCAGAGCCCAGATCCGGCGATACCCGTACCGGCCATATTCGGATGCCACGGCGATAACCGCCTATATCAGAGCATCCTCGTCCGGGCGGCCAATGGGATGTTTGCGTTGTGTCGATCAATGCTGACCGAGAACCTGGCAGGCACGTCGTTGCGAGACACCAAGTTCCTGGCAGGCATGAGCAACACAAGCCCGACGACGCGCGGGGCTTAGAAGTTTCCCCGGGCGGCTTCCGACAAAATCAGCTTATCCAGCGTCAAATCCGATACCGCCCGCCGCAAACGGGAGTTTTCCTTTTGAAGACGCTTGAGTTCCTTGAGCTGTGCTGTCCCCATACCACCGTATTGCTGGCGCCAGCGGTAGTAGCTTTGCGGCGAAATGCCCAGCCGTTTGAAGACTTCGGGAATGCTAAGTCCCTGCGAAAGCAGAACCTCCGCCTCACGTAGACAATTGATAATCTGTTCCGCTGTTCTTCGTTTTCCTTGGCTCATAAATTCCTCCAAATCCGAGGTTCATATTAAGCCAAAATCTCGCACGCAAATCGGACCACTTTTCCCGTGGTAGGCCAACATTGTCCCTTATCTGTTTTCTCAAATGAGCAAAGGGGGGGACTTCCTATGGGTTACACAAGTGTGATGATTACAGAGGGCCAATTGTCGTGGGCCGAAGGCATGAAGCGCTTTAGAAAAAAACGCGGAGCCGGGTCTTAAAGCTGCCAAGAAGGCTGGAATGTTGGATAGCTATTCGGTGGTTCAAACTGGTGACAACACCGGAATGTTTATCTTCCAAATTCCTAACAAATCGTCGCGAACTAAACTTGCGAAAGCAATGTTAGTGACACGCCAATCAGAGACCGAGGCAATGAGCGGGCAGTCTTGGGTCTATCGTGGCCCGGTAAAAGCCAGCGGTTAATTCTTCTCAGAGCTGGGGTAATTTAAGGGGAACTAAAATGGCATCACTAGAAACAAAAGATTTTGCCACAGAGGCAGATGAAGTAATGACCCGCAACAATGCAAGGATCGAAGTGGTAAACGTCGGCGGGCAAAGGGTCATGAAACTAACAGCACAACCCGGTTGGAGGTGGTCAACGGACGTCAAGCCTGTGGTCGGGACAGAGAGCTGCGAAACCAAACATATTGGAGTCATAGTGGAAGGCTCAATTTCATGTCTCCATGACGATGGGATGGAAGTCACATATTCGGCTGGCAGTGCCTATGCCATCGAACCGGGTCATGATGCTTGGGTTGAAGGTGACGCTCCAGCTGTCACGTGCGAATTTCATGGTCTTTGGGGCGAGAAAGGCTAATTCTTCTCCAAAACTAAAGTTGCGACACGAGGTTCGTGCCAGGGGTCGATTTCCAGCTCGTTTTCAATCCACATAGCTTCCCGGCAATGGTGCCGCTACACTCCGCTTTATTTCGGAAAGAGCACGACTTGTGCCGCCTTGCGGCGCTGCGATATTGTCGACTGGATTTTAGCGATAAGAAAGATCGCCGGACACGGCAGCGAATGCGACGAAGAAGCGAGAGGCAAACGACGGCATGTCAGATATTCACCCGATCCCGCCCAAGGCAACGGCTGTGCCGGTCATCGATATGGCGCCGATGCTACAAAATGGTGATATTACCGATCTGGTGCGGGAAATCCAAACGGCCTGCGAACAGGTTGGCTTTTTTTACGTCCAGAATCACGGCATTCCGGCGGTAACAATAGACGCGGTGATTGACGCCTCGCGGCGGTTCTTCGAGCAACCGTTAGAAACACGCATGAAATGGGTAAAGGACGAATTCCACCGTGGTTGTCTGACGTCAGCGCCCCTGGGACATATTGAGGGGTTTTCATAAGGGAGGATTTCTGGCTCATCGTAGTGACCGAAGGGAACGAAGATGAGGCAGAAATCCATGAGTAAGAAAGACTCGGCCGAGAAAGCGATCCGGAAT
>JABILA010000063.1 GCA_018654745.1 Alphaproteobacteria bacterium | reverse complement strand
TCTGCCAAAACATGTCCGTTTTACCATCCAGAGCGGAAGCAAAGCAGCGATGGCGGAAACAGCCGTTGATAGCCAGGAACGGACATTCAGGAAATTGAGACCTCGAACTCAACGCTTGGATTTGATCCCGAACGGAACGCTTGAGAGCAAACGTCAAAGGCTTTTTTGTGACCTAGATAGCTGCCCATCCCGGGCGACTATTTTTCCGGCACACCAGCCCGGCGCAAACCTTCCAGATACAGGTCTATTTGTTCCTGGCGCTTCAGGTAAAACAATTTCTTCTGGGCAAATTCGATTGTGAAACCCGGTTTCTCAGCCAATAGTTTTGCCAAGTTGAGGTTCGCTTCATCAAGCCGGTCCAGATAAGCGAGGGCGACCACTTTGTGCGCCGTCGTCCAGTACTGACAGTTCGGAAACTCAGCGGCTTTTTCGAGCCAGTCGATAGCGGTTTCGAAGTCTTCCCTGAAAATAAACGCCAACGCGCCATAGGTCCTGAATGCCCACACCTGTGGATCATTGGGGCTTAGTTTGATGGCCTTTTCAAACCAGTCAATAGCTTCATCATAGCGGCCTTCGTAGGCCAAGGAATCGCCTAATCCACATATCGCCGATGCAGAGGTGGGGTTTAACGAAATCGCCATCTTGCATTCGATCAGTGCGCTGGCGTATTCGCGCCGGGCTAACTGGACCCGTGCCTTCATGAAATAGAATGCCGCGTTTTGGTCATCCAGCTCCAACGCACGGTCTGAAGCTGCGAGGGCTTCATCCAGAATTTTTTGATCGGGATTTGTGTCCCAATAGACCATGCCCAGAATAGTTGCGTATGCCCACCAGGCATGGGCTGCACCGAATTCGGAATCCAGTTCACGGCTTTTATTAAGTAGGTGTTGCGCTTCGACATTATCCTCGGCGGTGAATTTGTAAAAATGCGCCACACCCATGTGATAATAGTCCCAGGCCTGCAAATTCTGGCGTGGCCCGCGTATCACGCGTTGGCGTTCAGCCATGCCAACTTCTGGCTCGACCCGGGCGGTAATTATGTCGGTGATCTCATCTTGAACGTCGAATATATCCTCAAGCTCGCGATCAAACCGTTCAGCCCACAAGTGGTTTCCTGTAGCTGTGACGATCAATTGTGCGGTTATTCGCACTCGGCTACCTACTCGACGCACGCTTCCCTCAACCACGTAATCGGCACCAAGTTCGTGGGCCAGTTTCCGGATGTCGACGCTACGCCCCTTATAGCCGAAGGTGGTATTGCGAGCGACCACGGCCAGCCATCGGTGCTTGGAAAGCGCGGTGATCAGGTCTTCGGTGATTCCATCGGAAAAATATTCCTGCTCCGGGTCACTCGACATATTATCGAAAGGTAAAATAGCGACGGTAGGGTTCTTTTGGGACACACCATCACCGCACGACGACTCGTGTGTGAATAGCCCGGCAGAAATCTGATAAACCCGGACTGGCAGTGAGACATGCTTGATCTTTTGATCGCCCATATCCTCGAAGGTTGCGTCAATTCTATTTCGAACCTGACTGTACACATCACCGGAAACACATATACCGCCTGGTTCGGCAAGGCCTTCAATCCGCGCGGCAATATTGATGCCTTCGCCGTGGATGTCCTGGCCATCATCCACAATGTCGCCAAGGTTTACGCCCATGCGAAAGTTCAGCACACTTGCCGCCAGATTGTTCTGCATGTTGATGGCACACAAGACCGCATCCTGCACTGAAGGAAATTCCGACAGAAACCCATCCCCCGTCAGTTTTACTATACGCCCTGAATATTCAGCGATGGCGGGTTCAATAACGTCGGCACAGGCCGTCTTCCAAGCCGTTACCGTCGCATCCGTATCTTGCTCAATCAGGCTTGTATAACCCGCAATGTCGGCAATAAGAACTGCCGCCAGTCTTCTATTTTCCATGCTTTTACCGTTGCCCACCATTTAGTTGAGTCGACACTAGCCGAAAACTCCCGGCTCCACCATATGATGAAATGCTTGACGGAGCTTTGCCGAGCGAAGCGGCATCTTCCGATCTCCAAAGGGCTGCTTTGGGTCAACAACCGACGTTTTGAACCGTGTGACTTAACGGCAGCTTTCGGGTCAAGAGCAGACATCGTGGCGTTAAAAGCGGAAGTCGCAGTGGACACTTCCAAATATTCCATTGACCGAAACAGCCACACGTCTGTCGGAG
>JABILA010000064.1 GCA_018654745.1 Alphaproteobacteria bacterium | reverse complement strand
GGCAAGCCCACCGATCGGGTCCAGGCGGTTGGCGAAACCAGACCTCTCGCCCCGACCCGCGACGGCATTCGCCACCCACGCAACAGGCGCGTGGAGATCATGATCGACCGGCTATGAGGCGACCTGGACCGCTGCCGGATTGTTTGATCCAGCGCTCCGCACCGGTTGGCGGAACAACATCTCGAAACCACATCGCGAACAACGTGGCGCGCCGCCGGTTCTGGCAGAAGAAGGCCCTGGTCCGCGGTTCCGCCTCATGGCGTGCGGCCAGAAGCCAAACCCCGGCCTGACGGACTGGCCGCGAAATCGCCGTGCGCCCCGATCACGCACCCAAGAAAACAGGATGAGACATCACCATGCCCAGCATTCTCGTTACCGTGACCGACCTACACCTAACTCTCGTCTTCCCAGGCGCTTCCTAGATTAGCGATGACGAACTTCGCTGCAAGAGCCCTAACAACCATCATGAGATGGCACCGGAGAAGGTCATGAAACGAAACCTGATAGTTACTTGTTTGACTAGCCTATTTGTTTTTCTCCAGTTCATATCGTTTGCTTTCGCTAACGTCGGAACGAGCAACGATACGATCACCCTGGATCAGGTCTTCTTCGGCACTTTGCTACTAAAACTGGAAGAGGGCTCCGAAGAATATATACCGGCCCCACTGCTTTCAAGCCGGTACGACATAGACATTACCGGTGTTATCGCCAGAACCACCCTTACCCAGCATTTTCGCAACTCTTCTGACCTGTGGCTGGAAGGTATCTACGCATTCCCACTACCTGACGGATCTGCCATCGACGGCTTGCGCATGCGCATCGGGGACAGGTTCATAGAAGGGCAGATAAAGGAGAAAGAGAAAGCTCGAAAAACCTACGAAAAGGCCAAGTCGGAAGGCAAAAAAGCAGCATTATTGGTGCAGCACCGCCCCAATCTGTTCACTAACTCAGTCGCCAATATAGGCCCCGGTGAGATCATTGCGGTGCAAATCACCTACCAGCAGGTCATCAAACCGGATGCTGAGACATACACACTAAGGGCGCCTCTCGTTGCCGCGCCGCGCTATGAACCCCAACCTGTTGTTCAAGTCCTGAGGAGTGATGCCGGCGGCTGGCATCCCGTCAAGGCAGATAGTGCGGGCGTGCTCACCAATAACGCCGTACGTGATCTCCGTACGTTAGCGCCAAATTCCCCACACAATCCCGTGGAAATCACTGTCCGATTGGATGCGGGTTTCCCTCTTGGCCCAGTAACCAGCAATTCCCACAAGGTGCTCATTGAGCGGAAGGACAACAAATCAGCTGTTATTAGCCTCGATGCGGCGGCACCGGCAGACCGTGATTTCGTTCTCTCCTGGTTGCCGCAGGATTTCCAGCAACCGCAGTTCAGCCTATTCAAGGAAACAACGGATAGTGGAACCTACTATCTTGCCATGGTCACGCCCCCGCGATTGGGCAAGATCAAGGTCTTGCCGCCGCGTAATATCATTTTCGTGCAGGACGTCTCAGGCTCCATGTCAGGAGAGTCGATTGAACAGGCGCGCTCCGGTCTTGAGATCGCCCTTGAGCGGTTGCAGCCAGAAGACCATTTCAACATCATTTTTTTCAGTAGTGAATTTCACAGTCTTTCCAGGCATCTCCTACCGGCGACACCAAAAAACATTCGCCGCGCCTTAAATGCTGTAAGTCGAATGAAGGCAGACGGTGGGACGGAGATGCTACCAGCTTTGAACTTGGCCTTAAAACTCGCTCGACAGAAGAACGGCGGACGCCTGACCCAAGTCGTTTTTCTAACTGACGGAGAAGTTTCAAACGAAGCGGAGATGATGCGCGCCATTCACGCAGGACTTGGCAAGAGCCGCCTCTTCACCGTGGGGATCGGTTCTGCGCCGAATGGCTATTTTATGAAGGCAGCAGCGGATATGGGCAGAGGCAGCAATGTCTATATCAATGATCTTGAGATGGTGGCCGAACAAATGGAACGGTTGTTTGCCAAACTCGAGGCCCCGGTGCTAACCGATCTGAAAATAATGCTCCCCAGCAATGCCGGGAGATTAACGCCCAACCCGTTGCCGGATCTCTACGCAGGGGAGCCCGTGGTCGCGGCCTTTTTGGCCAAGAGTGAGGTTCCTGGCCAAGTTAGGATCACCGGTAACCTGGGCTCACAGAAGGTCCAACTGATTATGGATGCGGGCGAAGCCATCGAACGGGTCGGCGTTGCCAAGCTTTGGGCACGGCAGCACATCCGTGGTTATGAGATGCTTCGTAATAGTTCCCTGGCCGATAAAGACCTCAAAGAGAAACTCATCTCAAATATCCTATCACTAGCCCTTGATTTTCAACTAATCAGCAGTCAGACATCCCTGGTCGCGGTCGATGTAACGCTGAGCCGCAGCCCTGGAGAACGTGTTCATAGTCAACAAATTGCCAACAATCTTCCCAAAGGCTGGGACCCTAAGTATTGGTTCCCCAAAAATAACCAAATAATTCGCAAGGCGAGTTTGGCCCCTGGTTTATCTCCTACTGCGCTGGCGAAGCTGAAAACCGCCGTTTCGCATGCCGCCAAAAGCAACAGGATAGGGATACCAAAAACAGCCCTGAATTGGCGCACAACCATGTATGCAAGCTTGCTCCTTTTGCTCATCGGAGCAGGATTACTCCTCTGGATGTCGGGACGCCGAAGCTCGGTGAGCATAAAGATGACGGGATGAGGTTTGCCCAGGCATTTGCCGTTGGCTTCCTAATCTTAGGCCTGATCGTCGGCGCCTTTAGTCTGTCACATCCGGTGAAGGCCGTTCTCGGTCAATGGCTGCTGGAAAGAGCGTTCGCCGCTGGCGGTGCGGAGCCCTGGCCTGGCGCGGATCTACGGCCTGTTGCAAGGCTAAGTATTGAACGGTTGAAGGTTGCTCTCATCGTCATGGACCGGGCAAGCGGTAAGGGCATGGCTTGGGGGCCTGGGGTCGTCGCGGGCACAGGCTTGCCGGGTAGAAAGGGATTGAGTGTCATCGCCGGACATCGCGACAGTCATATGGTCTTTCTCGGGAAAATCCGCACAGGCGATGTGGTTAAAATTACCACCGTCGATGGACAAAATACCGAATACAGGGTGTCTGGAGCCATGGTAGTTGATAGCTCCCGCTGGTCCCCGCATGTGGACCCAGAAGCACAGAGTGCCCTCTACATGCTCACTTGTTGGCCGCTGGATGGACAAAAGACCACCCCGAAACGTCTCGTAGTGGCGGCAAACTTAATTTAGATGCCGCGAACGGCTGCGTTCTCTCGCTGCATGGTAAAATATGGGTTTCACCTATCAGAAAGACACAGGTTTGCGAATGGCGGTACTCGTGGAAGGCCTCTCGGTGATTGCTCGATCAGATGGGATCAGCAAACATTATGAGGGTGGCGATAAAGCATTCATCGCCGAAGTACCCACTGCAAATTTTTGCTTTGACGGTGAACTTACCAGAATAGGCTTCATGCATCCCGATGATGTGTCTCTTTATACCAAGTTACTGAGCGAACGAGGCCTAAATCATATTTCTAAATCAGGTCCGGCGGACTTTGTTGTCGTTGATCAGCTTCAAGGTCCACTTGACCAGTGTGCATGGCTGAAATTCTGTAGAATAGGTAAACAGGCATTTTCTATTGCTGTTTGCAGTCTTGTTGGTGGTCGTGGTGCCGGCGTTGCGGTGCCGCACGGATGGGAATATGAGGGCTCCATAAGCCAGGAATTTGGGTGGATGAGGATAGATGCACCGAAAACACAGTTACAATTTGTTCGCCAATCCGGCCATATAGATGTTTACCTTGATGAGCTGTCGGGGAAAGAAATATTTTGCGCCCGTTACGGGACAAATGTCGATTAAGGGCGTCCCGTCAGCCGCGTGAGTGGATGAACGACACAAGGCGTTCTTCATCTGATCGGCCCCTTGGTCGATGCCGCTGGGTTGATCGATGCTGGCCAAGTACGCGACAGATCCGGCGCTCGGATACATGCAGCTTGTCACGTACCGGGCACCGCTCAAACCCGGCGGCGCTGGGACGGAGCGTGACCATTCTCCCGATTGTCCTGGCGGGGCAATCACAAGGAATTTTTGGATCAATCAGGCCGTTGAAGCAGATCCTGACATGACCAAATTTGTCACATGCTCGAGCTAAGGGTCCGAAGTCCCTGCTGCTGAGGTTTTCTACCCCACATTATAAAGGGCCTAAACGCACACGCCGTATTTTGCGATACAGAGCTAGATTGACCAGCAAGCTTGCCACAAGCAAAGCAGGGCCGATGATTACGAACAGCCATACGTTGATTTCCTCATAGCTGATACCGAATAAATCAGCTGAAGCGTAGAGCCAGCGAACAGCCGCATTGAAGGTCCAGTCGATCCAGTGAATGCCGCTGTTTGCCATATCTGCGCTCCATCAATACCATGGCCAATTTTATACTGGCGCAGTGTGTTCATTTAACGGCCCGAGGGTGGCAATATTATGGCCATGGGGAGGAGGTTATGTTCCAGTTATGCGCATCCTGATCGCCAGTCTGACTGCCCTAATGATCTCTGTGGGATTCTACGGGGCAATGTGGCTAGCCATGGATCGGCCAGATCAAGCGGAGCGTAAATTGACCAAGGTTCCCCTCATCAAAGCCGAAGTCGGACCTGTGAAGCAAAAACCTCTAAATTCGGACGGCCTCCAAATTCCAAACCTAGACATGTTGGCCCCCATTTCCCAGATGAACTCGTTAATCGATGCCCTGAGATGGAGATTATGCTATAAGAATCAATATGTTGAGGAGTTGATGGAGTGGTTGGCATGGCACACCCGATGGGTGAATCGAAACGGGACG
>JABILA010000074.1 GCA_018654745.1 Alphaproteobacteria bacterium | reverse complement strand
GCTTCCTGCGCAACTTCCGCGCCTCCCAGCGACACAAACTGGTCGACCACGACCCCGCCGAATAGGGGCAGGGACGAAGTCTTTTCAGGCTATCCGCCGTGGCAGTTGTCGCAAGTAACGCGCAGATTTTTGATCGCCTTGATCACAACTTTTTTGTCCTGACCCTCTAGCCAGATTTTCACCGCGTTGGACAGATCGTTCGCCGCCGTCCAGGTCGCATCATTCAACTTTTTCAGGCGGGCCTTGTCCATGGTCGCGGTCGTCAGCTCCGCCTTGTCGATGGTATCGGTCAGCAGGTCCGCCGTTGAAACAATTCCCATGGCATGACGCGCGGCATTTTCCTGATAGGGCGTATCGGTCGTCACCAGATGTTCCAGCGCCTGGATCTGCAATTCGAATGTATTTCCCAGAAGTTTGGCATAGATGTTGCCATCATCACCCGCCATTGCCGGACGGAAAGCCGCGACCGAAACGGCGGCCAACATCACGAAGAACGCCAAACAGATTTTTTTCATATCATCAATACTCGTTTTGCAGGTGGAGCCAGTAAGGTAATGCTACGATTTTTTGATTGCCAGAAACACTGAAAAATCCGCGTCAATTTACCGCAGCCGGAATTTCGTCGCCAGATGATCTGTCGGCCGTTCCATCCCCGTCATCGCCTGCCTATACTATGCTCAGGCAACATCACAGTAACCGGAGTTCACACCACATGAGTAAGCCAGTTCTTTACGGATCATCGAATTCACGCGCAATCCGCTCTATCTGGGCGATGGAGGAGACCGGCATTGAGTATGATCACGTGCCAACAAACTTCAGCGAACAGTCCAAGGAACCGACTTATCTCGCGGTTAACCCGAACGGGCGCATTCCGTCACTGGTGGATGGCGATCTGACAATGTGCGAGTCCATGGCGATCAATCTTTATCTCGCCAAAAAATATGCGACGGACCTTTATCCGGATAATGCCGAAGATGAAGCACGGGCCATGCAATGGTCGGTGTGGGGGATCAGTGAAATTGAACCCTTGCAGATGCGTATTGTGGTGCAGAAGTTATTTGTGCCTGAAGAAAAGCGCAATATGAAAGCCATTGAAGGTTCGGAAAAAGGACTGCAACGTCCATTGGCGGTTCTGGATGCCCATCTGGCCAGCCAGGCCTATTTACTGGGTGCGCAATTCTCCATAGCCGATCTCAATCTGTCTGCGGTGATGATGTTGCTCAAGCAGGTAAAGATGGATCTCAGTGCTTTTGAAAATGTCGGCAAGTGGATGAAAACCTGTTACGACCGACCTGCCTGTAAACGCGCCCGCGAAAAGGATTAGAAGTCGGGCTCAGGGGCAGTTGGAATCGCGGACCCTGAATTCATTGACATAGCGGTTTTGAATATCGGTAAACAAATACTGGTAGGTCGCACCGTCCTTCATCAGCTTTCGCACGACGGGTTGTTCACAGGCCTTTTGGGTCAGGACGTCCTTTTGCAAGCTGTACCATTTTGAAGGCACCCGGGTTTTGCGGACATCCAGTTTAAAGGCATATTTGGCCGTTTTGCCAACAGCAACGACCGACATCAATGTCGTGTGTTCGTCGACGCGGATAGGCAATCGGGCCTGAAGCCGTCCGACCGCTGCATGAACAGCCGCGGCGACGGGGTCGTTCTGCGCATGAGCAATTGTTGTCTGACCAGTGAGGGTCAGCGCAAACAACATTGCCAGTATTTTCTGCAATCTATTCACAGTTCCTGCCTGCCATGATCGGGCGTACTGGAAAAACCATACGGCAAAATCGTATCGGATTGATTAACGGCTCAAGCGATCGTTTTTGCTTCATCAAGGCCGGAAAACATGGAGCTGCGATAAAGATAGTCGTGCATGCGGTCGCGATCAGCTGTGATCGCCTGAAGATCCTTGAGAAGTTCTGCCCGCCGGGCCGGGTCTTTTTCAGCCATGCGTTTGCGGTTTTTATCTGCCTGCACCAGAATCTGGTTATAGGCCACGGGCTGGCGTTGTCTTGTGTAAAGATCAAGCAAGTCCTGGTCGCCCCCGTTGCAGACAGCCGTCAGTTTTTCGACCAGATTAAAAGCATCATGGATGCCGCCGTTCATGCCCATGCCGCCGGACGGTGAGTTGAGATGCGCTGAATCTCCGGCCATCAAAACCCGGCCATGATTGTATTTTTTGATAATGCGTTGATGTACCCGGTAAGGGCGACGGTCGAGAATTTCGAAGTTGCTGAAACCGGGCATGATCTGACGCAGCTGTCCCTGGACGCGCTCGTCGGATGCCGCTTCTTCCATACTCAGTTCGGGATTGTAATAAAGACTGCAGCGCCAGAAACCTTTCAGGCGCAGAAGCGAAAAATTACCTGTCGGGCTCCAGCAATAATTGACGTTCGAAAGGTCTTCCAGATGCTCATGGAAGGGAAAGGATGTTGAGGCCAGAACCGTTGTCTCCGGATAGGTCTTGCCGTCAAATTCAAGCTGCAGCAATTCCCGGATGATACTGCTGGCACCATCTGCCGCAATCACGTATTGGCCCCGGATTTCATCCTTGCCGTCCCCGTCAGCAGACTGAACGTGCAGCGTGACCCCGTCATCATCCTGGGCCAGGCCGGTGACCCTCTGCCCAAAGCGGAAGTCGACGTTGCTGTCTTTGGCAAGCTTGTCATGAATGATCTGACATAACCGTGCCTGTTCACATTGCAAACGGTAGGGATGCGCCGTGTCGTCCGAGAGCACCGACATGTCAAACACGGCACGTTCGGCAGTTTCGAACATGCGGATTTGCCAGGTGGGGCAGGTCAGGCCCTGGTGCAATAATTGTTCTGTCACGCCGAACGGGTCCAGCATATCCAGCGTCGGCGGATGGAAAGTGGAGGCACGCAAATCGTCGCTGATACTGTCTTCTGCTTCGATCACCGTGACGGGTATTTTGGCCTGCGCCAACAGCATGGCAGCCACCAGCCCCACCGGTCCGGCACCGACCACGATCACCCGACGTTCCCACTCCATTCGATATCCCCCTGATATCTGATCAATTGTCTCATCCTGTTTATCGCTCTAGGGTGTTATCAACTTTAGTTGAAACACCTGAGGACTGTAACACGTTGCAATACAACGAAGATATGAGCCGAAGCGAATCGGTTAATACCGATGTCACGCCAGGCTGGATTTGTAGATAGCCTTTGCAGGAATTTGTTGTTGATGAGCGAAAATACCGGACTTGAATATGCGCCCAGGGGGCTTGTGGGTGTGCTGACACCTCAGGCCAATACTACCGTGGAGCCGGAATACGCGATCTGGATGCCTCCGGGTTACGCCTGGATCAATGCCCGCATGACCAGTGACAAAAACAGTATCGCTGAGCGTCTGGTGGATTATACCAATGCCCTTGATGATCACATGAAACAGTTTGCCAACGCCCCGGTGCAATCCGTGGCCTTTGGTACAACCGGTGCGTCTTATTTGATCGGGCGGGAACGTGAAGATCAAATGATTGCAGCATTTCAACAACGCTATGGCATCCCCCTGGTGATGGCCGCAACCGCGATCTGCGCCGCCCTGAAACATCTGGGCGCAACCCGCATTGGCCTTGTCAGTCCGTACCCGCCAGACCTGACAGACAAGAGCATTGAATATTGGCAGTCGCGCGACCTGGACGTCATAACCGTCTCCAGCGCCTACAATGACACCGGCGCCTTTCATCCGATTTATGCGCTCACCGGCTCTCCGGTGTCCGACGCGCTGGAGCCCTTGTTGGACCGGGATGACCTTGATGCCATCTTGCTGTTGGGCACCGGCATGCCGACCGTCTACCCCCTCAAGGCAGCACTCGGGCGGACGTCGGTCCCGATGATGTCCTGTATGCTGGCCCTGGTCTGGGCGTCTGTTGCGGCTATTGATCCGGATCAGGATACACCGGCTGCCTTGCAAACCTGGCTGGGCGGGGAGCATTGGCGTGCCGACTGATTATGAAGGCACAATTTTCCAGCCTGACCACAAAGCGCGTATCGTGTCGCTGGTGCCGTCCCTGACGGAACTTGTTTTTGATCTGGGGCTGGGATCTCACCTGGTTGGGCGCACGCATTATTGTGTGCATCCGGCAGACAAGCTGGCAGCTGTCCCCAGTCTGGGCGGCACCAAAAAAATCAAGATGGATCGCCTGGCCGAAGTGAGGGCGACCCATGTGCTGGTCAATGTAGATGAAAACCCGAAGGAGTTGGCAGCGGAAATCGCCGCCACCGGTTGCAAGGTCGTTGTCACCCATCCCAACACACCACAAGACAACCCGGACCTTTATCGTTTGATCGGTGCTCTGTTCGGGGCCGAAGCCGCAGCAGCAGAAATGTGTGATCGTTTCGATCAGGCCCTGGCAGATTTGAAACGGGCCGCTGAAAATGCGCCAGCCAAACGTGTGCTCTATCTGATCTGGAAAGATCCCTGGATGACCATCAGCCAGGACACCTACATCGCCCGGACCCTGGACCTGATTAATTGGCAGACCGTTGGCGGTGATCCAGCCAATCGCTACCCGGAAGTGGACATGGCCGCCAGCCTGCCAGACACAGACCTGGTGCTGTTTTCCACCGAACCCTATGCGTTTACAGACGCGGACCTGGTCGAATTTCAACAGGAATTTTCGCATACTCAGGCGTTATTGATCGACGGCGAAATGACCTCCTGGTATGGCAGCCGGGCGATCAGGGGATTGGCCTATTTGCGGGATTATCTCGCAAAATCAGCTACATACAATAGTATATAAAAAAGAGCAATTTTCAATAATACTATCCAATTACGTGTATAAATAGTAGTCTGTAATCCTTGATGGATGGCGTCGTGCCGTCTGCTTTTTCGGGGAATACGGGATGCGCAAGAGAACTGGATTGTTTGTCGTTGTTGCGAGTTTGTTGATCGGGGCTGCGGCTGTTGCCGGATCGTTACTAACCACTGATCACCATCATGAGGGCCAGACAGTTGTCAGCCACGGCGGCGGGCTGGATTCCTGTGGCGGTCACACCAACCACAAGACCGGGCGTTACCACTATCACCGCGGACCTTTTTGCTAGGCTGGGAATCTGCTGTCGTATTGTTCGGGATGACAAATGAATATTAAGGAGTGATCGTCCTCAACACACTTCGTCACTCCGGCCTCCGAGCCGGAGTCTCTACAGGATTTCGGATCGACTGTGCTGTCTTCGATGCTACAGAGATTCCGGATCAAGTCCGGAATGACGTTGTGCTCACTAACGGCTAAGGTAGCGCATGCTTGATGTGCGCAACCTGCAACGACTGACACTCGGCCCGGTGGATTTATCCCTGGCGGCCGGTGAAGTCGTGGCTTTGCGGGGTGCGTCGGGTTCAGGCAAAAGTCTTTTGATGCGGGCGCTGGCGGATCTCGATCCCTGTGAGGGGCAGGTCACGCTGGATGGTGTCGACCGTAATGCCATTTCCGGGCCGGACTGGCGCAAGGCAGTGGCCTGGGTGCCGGCGGAAGCAGGCTGGTGGTCTGATAATGTGAAAGACCATTTTTCAGACTGGACGGCAGCGTTGCCTTTGATCACAGAACTTGGTCTGTCCGAAGATTGCGGCGGCTGGCAGGTCTCAAGGGCGTCGACCGGAGAACGCCAGCGTTTGGCCCTGGTTCGGGCCCTGGCCCTTGATCCCCGCATATTGATGCTTGATGAACCGACGTCGGGACTGGACAGGCTTTCGGTGCAGCGGGTGGAAGACCTTGTTGCCCGTCTGGCCGATGCCGGGAAGGCTGTGCTCTGGACCACACACGATCAGGACCAGGCGGGGCGCGTGTCCTCCCGGACATTGCAGATTGAAAACGGCAAGCTGGAGCCGGTTTCATGAATTATGTGCAACTGGGATATAACGACCTCGCCCTGGCCTCCGTGCTGGTGCTGGCCAATGCCGGATTGTCCCTGGCCCTGAACCTTGGCCTGACCCGGCGAATGCTTGTTGCCACTGTGCGCATGGTGGTTCAGTTATCGCTGGTGGGCCTGGTGCTCAAATCCCTGTTTGCGGCGGCGTCTCCGTGGCTGACGGCTTTCGTGGCGCTGGCCATGATCCTGTTTGCCGGGCGGGAAATCATGGCGCGGCAGGAAAAGCAATTTATCGGTCCGTGGTCCTACAGCCTCGGTACCGGCAGCATGTTGTTTGCAGCGGCTCTGGTCACCCTGTTTGCCCTGACCGGTCCGGTCAGACCCGATCCCTGGTTTGATCCGCGATATGCCTTGCCATTGCTGGGTATGATCCTGGGTAACACGATGACGGGCATCAGTCTCGGTCTGCATACCCTGACCACAACTCTGGTGCGGGAACGGGCAGGGGTGGAAGCGCAACTGGCACTTGGACGTCCGCGAAATGATGCCTTTCGACCCGCCGTCCAGGCCGCGCTAACCAGTGCCTTGATGCCCATCGTCAATTCCATGGCGGCAACCGGGCTGGTGGCTCTGCCGGGCATGATGACGGGGCAAATCCTCGCCGGTGTTGATCCGGCGGAGGCTGTCAAATACCAGATTCTGATCATGTTCCTGATTGCGGGGGGGACGTCGCTGGGGGCTGTGGTCGCTGTTCTGGGGGGTGCCTGGCGCCTGAGTGATCCGCGGCATCGGCTCAGGCTTGATCGTTTGAAACAGAATTTGTGATCTTGTATTGATTGATCAAAGCCCCACCTTTTAACTTGTCTCAACAGAAAGCCGAAATTCAATGATTGATCTCTATACCTGGGGTACGCCAAACGGTCACAAGGCCGCCATCATGCTGGAAGAAACAGGATTGCCTTACCAGGTGTTTCCGATAAACATTGGCACCGATGAACAGTTTCATCCGGACTATGTTGAAATCAGTCCGTGGAGCAAGATTCCGGCCATTGTTGATCATGAACCCATGGGCGGCGGTGAGCCTTATCGGGTCTTTGAATCCGGTGCGATCCTGATGTATCTGGCGGAGAAATCCGGCACGTTGATGCCGCAGGAAGCCGGGGCGAGATATGAAGTCCTGCAGTGGCTGATGATGCAGATCGGTGGCTTTGGCCCTTTGATGGGACAACTGGGGCATTTCGAGATGTTCGCCAAGGAAGATATTCCCTACGCCAAGAAACGCTACCACACAGAAGTTGACCGGTTGCTGGCTGTCCTTGATGATCGTCTGGAAGACAATCAATTCATGGCAGGTGACGACTATTCCATCGCTGATATCGCAACATTTCCCTGGGTGCGTTTTTCCGACAAGGTCGGCTTCAAGTGGGAAGACTTTTCCAACGTCAAACGCTGGATTGATGTCATTGAAGCCAGACCTGCAGTGCAAAAAGGTCTTGATGTCGTCTGACATGATGGGTGTATCTACAACAAAAGAAGAGAATTCATGACGGAAGAATTGCTTGAACGTCCGGCGGTGAAACGTGTTGCCGAAACACTGGCTGCTGCCGGATCAGAAGCCACGGTCATTGTGCTTTCCGATACGGCACGGACAGCAGAGGATGCGGCATCCAGCCTGGGCTGTGAACTGGGGGCGATTGTCAAATCCTTGGTATTTGCCATTGGTGGCCAACCCGTGATGGCTTTGGTAGCCGGGGATAAACGCTGTAACACCAAGGCGCTGCCTGCGGCTCTGGGTATGACCGGCAAGGCCAAACGGGCAGACGCGGATATCGTGCGGGAAACAACGGGGTTTTCTATCGGCGGGGTGGCACCCGTCGGGCACCTTAATGCGATACCGCTGGTTATTGATCAAAGTCTGTTGCGGTTTGAAGTTGTTTATGCGGCAGCGGGACATCCACATTGTGTCTTTGCGACCAGCGTGGCGGAACTGTCAGCCCTGACCGGGGCTGACGTCAGCGATACGCTGGCCGAATAACAGCTGTCTTCAGGCAGCGGGGCCTGAGGCCATTTGTTTGGGTACACTTTCCCAGGCCTGACCACTGGCGACGACGCAGGAAATACCATTGGTATTGGTCATCAGGATTGTCCAGCTACCCTTCACCGAGGTAAGGACCTCGATCACTGTGCCGTTATTGATCAACCCAACGCCGGATGTGGTTTCCTTGTAGGTCGCATCGAGGCGCGTGATAAACTCTGCTCGTTTGCCACAAACCTGCTGCGCCTCGGCGTTAGAGGTAAAGGATGTTGCCATCAATGCGATAATTGCAGTGCCTAACAGTAATTTTAACATAGTCTCCTCCTTCACACTGGCGGTTCCGCCGGGAAGAAACCGGCAAAAAGTCCGCGGGTTGGGGGTTGTCAGAGACGCCTGTGTGAGGGCACTTCTGACACTCTTAGTAAAGCAAGGTTTTGTAACTGCCGTGTTCCAGAAACGATGAATTTGGTTTCCGCCGGATATTTATTGTATCCGGTTAGTTTCATTCAGCAGTGCTTCGCGCTGACGTTGCAGCTGTCAGGCAGATGGACCCTTTATCAGGGATCTGGGTACCTGTTCCCAGGAGTTACCGGTCGCGACAACGCAGGACATACCGTCGGGATTGGTGACAAGAATCGTCCACGAACCTTTTTTGGACGTCAAAATCTCCAGGACGCTGCCATTGTTGGCAAGACCGAGGCCGACGGTGTTTTCAGCGTAGCTGCCTGCCAATTGTTCCAGAAATCTGTTTCTTTCGGTACAGACTTCCTTTGCGCTGGCCGGGGTTACGAAAGTTGTTGCCACGCCAATTGTCAAAGCGATGGCCATTGCCATTATTCGTAACATGTACACCTCCTTGACGACGCGGGTTCAAAACAGTCCCTGTTGAGGACCTTGCCCGATACTATTGGTAATAAGACTACTGGCAATACTTGTGCCAACAAAACAGTAACTAACTGTATTTCAAACCAAAGATATTACTAAACAATTAACTATAAATGATCGTTAATTGTTTGTTAATTAGTTGTGTTGATTTACATCATATATTTGGGCATTCTTGTGGGTATTGTTAAGAGGTAACAAATTATTGTGAGCCAACGTGACGCCTGGATAATGTTGAAAAACTCTCCGGCTTCTCCTGGTACTGGATGCCTCGGCGGTGAAAAATGGCAGTTTTTGCCGGGCCGATAGTCGTCTGACAATAATTCCTGAGGACAAGGGGCAGATCGAGAATGAAAAAACTGGCCAGGAAAAATGACAAATGGTCTGAAACCCAGCTTGCCATGTATATGGACTGGAATGCGCGTTTCCTGCACCGCTACAGACGTATCGGGCCCGAAGCTCTGGAACTCAGGCTGGGCGATATTGTTCTCAAGGCTGATCTGTCGGATGAAAAAGGTGTGGATATGTCGACAGCGGCAACCGCGCTGGGATTATCCAGGCAAACCGCCCGTGATTTGATCACAAGCTGGGTCGGGCAGGGGCTTTATACGCTGGACCCGTCCGGGCGCTCCACGTACATCAAACTGACACCAACCCGAAGACGGGAAGCCATAAAAAGGGCGCGCGGAATGATCGACATGATGTTTGAATGCATCGAAGACGTCGTTTCGGTTGAATAAGAATCCGCTCCATTTAACCATTGGCTATATGTGGCTAAAATTTGCCATAAAAGATGAAAATGTGGCAAATATTAGCCATGTTTTTGTTTGTGTTCAGCGACGAGGAAACTAGATTACTGACATATCAAGCGGTTGGGGCCGATAACGACCAGGAGGCAGTTTGTGTCAGAAAAAGAGAGAGATTGTCACAACTGCGAGACAGTAGAGAAGCTGGTCAAACAAATAGAAAGTCTGTGTCGACGAGAAGAGCAGCGATCCACAGAACCAGGTTTGGCCTATCCGAGGCTTGTTGACCTGAACGACGGGAAGGAATTTCCCGTCATGAATTGAGCCGACCTATGTGGGGACCGACGCGTTGTGGGGACCGACTCAATGTGGGGGATTGAGAAAGAAAGCGGGTGATCCTTTTCTGTCAGGATCACCCGCTTTTTTATGGTGGCAGCTTATAAAGGCCCTGCAGTCGCGTCCAAACCAGATATCAGGCGACCTGCTTTTCAACATCCGAGCCCGGCACAAAGATCGCACGAAAGACTTTCAGCAAATCCTGGTCTATCTGACCCTGCATACTTTCAAGAATCCCGAAGGCCTTTTCCTGCGGAAATGATGGTTTGTAGGATCTGGCATCTGTCAGCGCCCCGAAAATGTCAACGATCACGGACATGCGCGCCAGCTCGTTCAGCTCCTTGCCCTTGAGACCATGGGGGTAGCCACTGCCATCAATTTTTTCATGATGCTGCGATGCGATGATCAAGGCACCTTTTGTGACATCCGTCGATGCACCCAGCAATTCAGTCGAACGAGTTACATGATCTCGCATCACCGGCCATTCATCTTCGGTGAGCTTGCCGGGCTTGTTCAGGATTTGCTCGGGCGTGACCAGCTTGCCGACATCGTGGATCAGACCACCGGTCGATAGGATCAGCAGGTCGTCCCCCTTCATGCCGAGGCCATGGCCAAACAGCGTCAGAAGCGTCGCAACGCGCATGGAATGCACATAGGTGTAATTGTGGTGACTTTGCACGGCTTTCAGAAGGTCATGATGGCCGCCTGTGCCGACAGCATCGATCAGGGGCGTACAGCTTTCGGCGGCACTGTTGCAATCAATCGGCTCGCCATTGGCAATGGCATCGGAAATGCCCTGATATTCTTCAACCGTCAGCGTCAGGGGACGGCCAATGGCTTCCGGCAGTTCCTTCCAGACATGCTCAGCCTTCTCCCCGATGATCCGGGAGACACCATCAAGCAACGCCTTGGGCAAAATCGGAAAATTGAAAAACAGGGCAGGGACTTCAATTTCCTGTTGGTCTATGTCGAAGGATATATCCTGACCTGCCGTTGCGATCAGGCCCGGGCTTTTATCCCGCAATTGATTGGAATATTCGACAAAGAGATCACAATTTCTGTCGCGCCGACCATTTTGATCAATAATGATGACTTGCCGCGGCAGGCGTGCGCACTCTTCCATGGCCTGCTCGATGTCGCGAAACACCGCAAGCTCGAAGTAGGGCGAAAGCGTCTGTTCAAAGAACGCCTGACGCTGGGGGTTCTGTGTGACGACAAGGATTTTCGGTAAATGGTTCATGCTGTTTTTTTAGTTCACACCAGACCTTTCATGTGGCATCCCGACAGGAAATCACAAGAAGCTGCGGTCAATATGCCGCACCGGCCTGAAATGATTGTTCCCCCCCCCAAAGGGATAACGTGGCAAATTGCCGAATGTTAATATGACAAGGTGTCATTATATGACGTTCCACGCAATCCCCGTAAGTCAGGTGTCAGGTGAAAAAGATTAGACCATTTTGTGTTCCAAACCCCTTGCACGCCCCATATTTTCTGCTACGTTCCGCGAACCGGAGAGTTGGCCGAGTGGCTGAAGGCGCTCCCCTGCTAAGGCGGTGGAAGAATTGGCTTAACCAGTTGTATTCACTTATATTTATGAAACCCCTACATTCTTCTGTACCAACTGTGTACCAAATGTTTGGCTCCTGACCAGCGATTCTGTCTCAGCCGGAGCGTCAGCCAGATAATTCATCAACGCGGCCACGCTCTCCCACATTCCAGCCTCCATAATCGTTTTCAAAGGTACTTTTTGACGTAACAAGCGATTTGCGAAATTGTGCCGGAACCAGTGAGGTGTTGCTTTCGCCAGTACACGGGCGCGTTCATGCATATGGCGCTTTCTGAGCTCCTTGACGACCCGCTCCTTTGCCCGGTCAAAGGCTTCCTTTATTTGCCCCCCACGACCCTCCTGAAAGGCATAAGGCTGGCCCTTGGGTGTGAGGAACATTTCAGGGTGTTGGTCTTTCCTGCTGTCCAGCCAGGCGACCAGTTCGCCGACGGCGTAATCATGAAGCGCCCGCGAGTACGTGTTGTCATTCTTGGTGTCCGGGAAAGTTACCCGTCCTCGATCAGGGACAAGCAAGAAATGCTCCTTGTTTAAATAGATTACCGATGAAACGCGGGCTCCTGTAACATACATCGTCGCCAAAACAGGTCTGATATGCGGGTCTGCATATTCAATGAGTAATTCGGCCTCGCCTTCCTCAAATATCTTGAGGACCGCCGCACCTCTTTTCCGTTTGGGTTTGGATTTCGAAAAACGGGGCGAATGATCTATTGCGCCTATTTCAACAGCATGATTAAGAACTGCCGAGAGGGTGTTTTGATGTCGCCGGATCGTTGCTGATGATTGGGTTGGAAAGCGCTTTCGGTAAAAACTGTCGATCTGTTCTTGCGTAACATCAGAGACAGAAGATTCACCAAAGGCGACAAGCAGTTCATCAATATTGCGAAGATCAGCCACTCCAGGATTCACACTTACGATGTAATCACCCGCAACTGCGGCAAACTGGACCTGTGGTTTGATTCCGTGGAGCAGTTCGTCCCTGATTTCCTGCTCTCTCTTGTCACGGACTTCTGCGGCTTTCTCCCACGCTTTATCTTCTTCCGTATTAATGAACGTACTTTCGCGCACTGGTCGGGTCTTGTTCTTGATGCGGACAGAGCCACGGATCCAGAGGACTTCATTGCGTGAGTAGATTTTGAGGGGGTGTTTGTCACGGCTTCTTTTAGAGCCTGGTAATCGTTTTCCTCCCATACCTTCGATCTCCCCATATACTTGTGAAACTGAAGTACGCACTCGCCATTTTCATCTGTTTTAAGTCTGGTTTCAAGCCAGCGTCTGGACATACCGAGCCGGTCAGCAACTTCGCTGATCTTCATAAAATCGGGTTTCAAAACGTTATTGGCCATATCAGGTTAGAAATTTGATTATTTGCTCAATGAGATTCATTTCAAGAGGTCAGTTTGTGGCGGAAGAGGTTCGTCTATTCCTCTCTCCCGCCACAGCGCAGGAAGCTTCCAAACAGCGAACCGGCATCCGCTCGAACGGTACAGGTGGAGGAAATTCAAAAATCTCCACCCCGACCTCCCACGTTTTGTCCACAGGATGTTGATACCGCGGGCAATCGAAATTTGGTCAGGGATTGCTTGGCGGCCATACCAAATTGTAAGAGTTGGTAGAGGAAGGAAGCTTCACCGAAGCTTCCAATGATCTATATTCCCCACCGGGCAACGAACACGCAACATGTTCAGGCATGTTGATACGGTCTTCTCGTCCGGCATTGCTGGCTGCTGTATTTGCCGAACGGATAATTTTATTTTTGTCGCGAAGCTCAAGAAGAATTTCGGCGATAGTAGTCGTGTGAGCACCATACTCCTTGATCAATTCAATACCGCGATCCAATGCTTGGCGAGCCTCGGTTAATTGCTCGTCCAGATCCTCACTTTCCTCTCTGGCTTCAGCTTCGGCTAGTCGTTCATTTAGAGTGACAATAGCGAGCTGAAGGCGTTCGATTTCTCGGGAGACTCCAACAATTTCTTTGTCGAACTTGTCGATATCCTGATCGGCACCATCGAGAAGTAGATTTCTGCGTTGACCTTTGAGGTCTGACAAATTACCTCGGGAGCTTTCAAGCACCTGTTGCGATTTGGCCAAGGCTTCCTTGTATTCGGTAGAAGATGAAACGTTCTTCAATGCGTCTAGAAATGAAAACATATTATGTTCCTTTTTGTTTTGGGGTGATATTTGGCATGTTGTTGAAAATTTTTATGAAGATGAATTTGAAGTTTGATTCAGTGTTCAATTTTCGCTGCACCGTTCAAAATTTTGACTTTGCCGTAGGCGTCCGCCTTTACGAAGGCAAAATAACGATCAAAGTTGCCGCCAAACTCGTTTCTTACATCGATAGACCGGTCCCACGTTGCTTTAACTTCAGCTTGAAAATGGTTCAGCACTGATGGGGTCAGTTCAATTTTGTTCGAAGAATTCATCTGCTACTCCTGGGTTTGAGGTTTTTTGATTGCTGTTGTGACTATCTGGCAGGGCGGGATTGTCGGATCGATATGATCCGTTTGCGATCCTTACCAATACGACCAAATTCGACGTCAATACCTGACACGCGGAGGGTTGTTGCAACGCGTCTCACCCTGTTTGAAAGTGCGCTCGCTGTTTTCGGAAACAACCTTGAACGCTGAAGGGATTCAGATGTTTTTGAACAAACAGCTTCAAGTAACTCGCTTGCCGTTCCTTCCCACACACCCTCTTGTGCAATTTCGCGAACCGTTTGACCGATGATGTCTGCATCAAGCGAGCTCTCTCCCACGTCGCTACGATTTTTCTCGTACAAATCTAGAAAGGTTCCCGCTGGCCAAGGGAAAGACGGTTCAGCCGCAACTGCCCACTGGGCAAAATCAGCTAATCTGGGGGCCTTCTCCAGAACAACATCCTTTACGTTGCGAAGAGCCGTTGATGCCGCTTCGTACAACGCTCCAAGGATCAAGGGATATGCAATTTCGAATTCGGCCCAGAACTCTCGCTCGGATCGGCGCATGTCATCGGGGATTACAGGTAAGTTGAAGACAATTGACCGGCTCGCCAGATCG
The DNA here is from genome assembly GCA_018654745.1 of Alphaproteobacteria bacterium. GTDB lineage: Bacteria > Pseudomonadota > Alphaproteobacteria > UBA2966 > UBA2966 > JABILA01. The sequence goes on along the minus strand of JABILA010000074.1, from coordinate 2,855 downwards.
TGACGCGTGGCCAGATCTGAGATACCATTCAGAATAATCGGGCGTTGGGCTTCAAAGATCATCTCGTCGGCATCTGTGTGCAAACGGCGAGTGCTGAACCCCCCACCTGTTGAGAGACGGCAAAATGAATCGGATAGCCATTCAGGTAATCCAGATAAGTTGTCAAAGCCCAGACACCAACTGTTTCTCGCCATAACGACCAGATCGCGTTCTTCGCGAGGCTGTGACCGACGCGGAGCCTTGCGTGGGTCAACAAGGCGCATCAGGACATCTGCAGTCGTAGATTTGGCGGTCCCGGCTTCACCAATCAAAACCGGTATAGGGTAGGGGCCTTGGGGCAGGAGGAAGGCAACCAGTATTGTTACGATCAATGGGAAATCAGACTCTTCGACGTTCAGAAAAGGCCGCAGATCGTTAATGGAGCCTGTCATGTCTGGCAAAGGTAGCGCCCGCATCCCGGCGGGCCGCCGAAATTTGATTGAAGGATGCTCTACGACATTCCACCCTTCAGCAGAGACTTCAATAACTTGCCATTTATCGTCGCCGACATCGATATAATTTTTTCCGTTGAGGCTGCCAATGCGAGTGAACACTGGGTGTTCCTCACCATCAAAAATAGCCTCTCCTTCAAGCGTTTTTATGGCATCTTCAAACGCTTGATTTCCTGCGACTGTACCTTTTTCTTTGAAGAATTTGTGTCCAATCCATCGGCGAAACTGAGCGCTTCGAATGGGATAATTCTCAGTGTGCCCGTCGATTGAGATTGTTGCATATGCATCGCCATCGGCACCCGGTTCATGCCACAACGATGCTTCCTGCCCAACCTCCACCAATAGTGATCGCTGTGGCGGCCCACTCTTTTTCTCTTCTGGGGCCAAAGGTATGAAAGTAGGTTCGTTACTACCTGTCATGTGATGACCCTTCTGCGGAGCCCAGGAATAGAGAACGGTAGAATGTAATATCCACCAGGCTGGGTGTCTCCATGGCAGTGAGAAGCCCGATTTGTGCAGAAATTGTTATCAACATCGATGTCACTGCCGTGTCCACAATCTGACCGCCAAGCAATACCATGGGAGATTATTGCTGGTTTATTTGCCGTCGACCAAGGGCAGAAGAATGTGGGCTTCTCATAGTTAACCCAACCAGGTTTTTTCATCCCAGGAAGAAAAGTTATCTCGCGACTGAGTAGTAGCACTGCTGTAACAACTGGTTGTTTGTATTTGGTCATATCTGTCAATCTGGTGAGTGACAGGGCTTCCAGCTCTGGCTTCAGGAAATGACGTCTTTGTGACCAAGATGCACGGCAGTGACTGCAGGAGATTTTGACTGAGGACTTACGCATTTGCTAAAGAACCGGCAGACCTGAAGTACCAGCGCCGATGGACAAGACGTCTTTCGTGCTGAGCGCTGTTCGCGCCTTCAACCACTCATCAACATCTGAATGCCGGTATCTTATGGCTCTTGCACTCAACCGTATAAACTGAGGACCAGCGGCAAGTCGTCGCCAGGCCTGCAATGTCCGAATGGAGATATTTAGAATCTCGGCAGCTTGAACTTCATTGAGAAGTGACTCGTGAGTTTCGTCAATCTTACCTGAATTGCTCGATGTTGCTGTGTCTTGCGCCATGCTCTATCTCCAATGCGTGGTTTGCATATTGGAGAAAGTAAGGTCCCGGCATTGATTGCCGCTATACCGGAGTTACCCGGAGTTATCTGGAGTTTAATTGTTGTGAATTGTATCGGTAGAATGCAATGCCTGTGCGGTTTCACAACGTCCAATACATTTGAACTTAGACACCCCCAAGATGTTCGATGCCTAATTCCTAGACAGTTTTCGACGCAATTGAGCAAAATGACCTTCAAGTGTCTTGTCGGCAAAACCCCATTCAGTGGCTTTGACACCAAGATGTTGCCTTATCTGGTCCGCCAGGTTTTCGTTCGTTATTGACGAATCATTGAGATCAATACCTAGGTCATCCATTGCTAACTTGATGATAGGCAGCTTTGATTTTGGGCCCGGCTTAGTTTTTGACCCGGCAACTCCATTGTCCATCTCAAACACTTGTATAGAAAGATAGCTCAAACCATTGCCTGAAACGGTATTCTCCTTCCAATCGATCTGGGGAGATTCCCAGACATCAGCAGGAATAAGAGATCGTTTTGCAGATGGATCATTTCTTGGATTTGGAAATGCGAATGCGCTCAGTTTTTCCTTCAGGAGCTTGTGTAGGAAATTGTCAGCAAGGTAAAATTTGTAAACTCTGCCTGGTTGCGGGGCATCGATACTTCCATCAGACATCGCCTTGAAATTTTCCTCTCCTATATCTGTAGCGAGTGAAGGGCTTAGAATATCTATCTGTTGCTCGACTGTCCTTATCTTGGAACCGATAGGAACTTGTAACGACAGCTCAGTGAACCGCTCCTTACTAACGAGGTCAGCAAGCAAATAGTCGCAATATTCCCATCGGGCCTCAGCCAGAGTTAGTCCTGTACGTATATTGCCGATGGACATTCATGCACCTCAGAGACGAAAGAAACTGCTGTTTCGATTAATCTTCATACGTAACTCATTCTGCCCAATAATTGATTTTGGTAACGTTAATTTACTTCATTTCGCAGATATTCCGAATCGCGTACAAGAGAGGCCATCAAACGATCAGAGATATGGGGTTCGTCCATGCACTTGACGGCCTCAATAGACCCAAAGGCTTCTTCTGGGAGCGTTAGAAATTCCGTGTCATTTCTTTAAACTGAAGAAAAGGAATGACACATGCGAAATGATTTTGATTTTGATACAGCTCTTTCTGCCCTGCAAGATGGCCAGAAGCTGACAGGCAAGGACGGCATTTTGACGC
>JABILA010000137.1 GCA_018654745.1 Alphaproteobacteria bacterium | reverse complement strand
TATATCGATGCCAACAGAGGCGAAGGTCAATGTAGTCCGTTTCGATTTGCTTGCCATGGGATGCTGCTCCTATCAGTCGTGGGTTAAAGTCTTCTCAGACTAACCTACTGGGGGGTGCAGCCGGTCCATCCCATTAGCGGACAATGATACAGGTGGGGAAGTTGTTCAATCATCCCTGACTCTCCTGAGTGTCGATTGAATAGCCCGCCCCCCGTACTGTGCGAATCAGATCGCTGCCACCATCGGCTTTCAGGGCCTTACGCAGGCGGCCGATGTGTACATCCACGGTTCGGTCCTCCACATGAATTTCCGCCCCCCAGACCCGGTCGAGCAGGCGCTCCCGACTATATACCCGGCCGGGCTTCTCCATCAGTACTTTGAGAATGCGGTACTCAGTAGGGCCGAGCTGAATCCGTTTGTCACCACGTGTCACCCTGTGGCTGATGATGTCCAGCAGGATGTCCTCGAAGACAATCTGGCCTTCGTCATTTTCCGGGCGGGTCCGCCGCAACAGCGCATGCACGCGGGCAACCATTTCACGCGGCGAGTATGGTTTGACAACATAATCATCGGCACCGGAATCAAGTCCCAAAACCCGGTCACTTTCCTCGCCACGGGCTGTTAGCATGATGATCGGTAAACGCTGTGTCTCGGAATCGGCGCGAATGTGTCGACAGATTTCTATGCCGGATTGTTCCGGTAGCATCCAGTCGATAATAGCCAGATCAGGGTTATGGAGGGAAACGGCCTCAAGGGCGGCATCCCCGTCGGTAGCAACAACGACGGTGAACCCTTCCCGTTCAAGATTATAACGAAGCATCTCGATCTGAGGGGCTTCGTCTTCAACAATTAATATCAGGGCGGACACGTTCTGATTTGCTTCCCTTAGCCAATGCGACCGGAAATGTAATCACGGGTGCGCGGATCACGCGGGTCTGAGAATACCTTGTCCGTTGAGCCGGTCTCAACCAGTTGACCCATGTGAAAATACGCGGTCCTTTGTGAAACACGGGCGGCCTGCTGCATAGAGTGCGTGACCATGACAATAGTATAGGCGTCCTTCAAATCATCAATCAATGCCTCGATACCGGATGTTGCAATAGGATCCAGGGCCGAACAGGGCTCATCCATCAGGATAATCTCGGGCTTCACTGCGATGGCGCGGGCGATGCACAGGCGCTGTTGCTGGCCACCGGACAGGCTAGTGCCTGGTGCCTGCAGCCGATCCTTCACTTCGTCAAACAGCCGGGCCTGTTCTAAACTTTCCATAACGATGCTGTCCAGTTCCTCGCGACTGTCGGCCAGGCCGTGAATTCGTGGGCCATAGGCCACATTGTCGTAGATGGATTTGGGAAAGGGATTGGGCTTTTGGAAGACCATGCCAATGCGGGCGCGCAGTTCAACGACATCGACCTCCGGACCATAAATATCGGCGTCATCCAGTTTGACGGAACCTTCCACCCGGCAACTGTCAATCACGTCATTCATGCGGTTCAAGCAGCGAAGATAAGTTGACTTGCCACAGCCGGAAGGGCCGATCAGTGCGGTCACCTGATTTTCCGGAATTTCCAGCGAGATATCATGCAGGGCCTGTGTGTCGCCATAGTGTACGTTCAGGTCGCTTGTCTGCATGCGGATACGCCCGACCGAAGTGACCTCAACAGGGGCAGGTGAACGGGAAGAGACACTGTCAGTTGTCATGTCAGCCTCTCTTTCCGTTGATTGCAGCACGAACGGTTTTTGTTGCGCGAATTGCAGAGCCGCCAGTGGCAGTTCCGACAGCGGCTTTGTCGGTGTCATCGTCATACAGTCCATTATTTTCTCCATCGTCCTTTTTCTGGCAAATATTTTTCATTACCAGCGGACTTCAAATTTGCGGCGCAAAATGACCGCGATCAGATTCATGGCCATCAGAAAGACCAGCAATACAATAATTGTTGCCGCCGTGCGTTCCTCGAAGGCCCGTTCCGGGGCGTCAGCCCACAGAAACACCTGCACCGGCAGGGCTGTGGCTGGCTCCAGAATGCTTTTGGGCACATCCACGATAAAAGCCACCATGCCAATCATTAACAAGGGGGCGGTTTCACCCACCGCACGGGCCATGCCGATGATGGTGCCGGTCAGGACACCTGGCAGGGCCAGCGGTAGCACGTGATGAAATACCGACTGGACCTTGCTTGCGCCAATGGCCAGGGCAGCTTCGCGGATTGACGGCGGCACCGCCTTGAGCGAGGCGCGTCCCGTAATGATGATTGTCGGCAGGGTCATCAGGGCCAGCACCATACCGCCGACCAAAGGGGCCGAGCGTGGCAATTCAAAAAAGTTCAGGAAAATGGCCAGCCCCAGAAGCCCGAAGACAATCGACGGCACGGCAGCCAGATTATTGATATTGACCTCTATCAGGGATGTCAGGCGGGTTTTGGAGGCGAATTCCTCCAGATAGATCGCCGCCATGATGCCCAGCGGGAAGGCCAGGCCCAGGCAGATGATCAGGCTGAAGAACGATCCGGCCATGGCGGCTGCGATGCCAGCAAGTTCTGGTTCACGAGAATCTCCGTTGAAGAAGAAATTGGTGTTAAAACCGATCTTCAAGTTGCCGCTGGCTCGTATCTGGTCAATCCATGCAACTTGTTGATCGCTGAGGCGGCGCACTTGGGGCGGGTCTAGCCGGGACACCTTGCCATTGATCAGCATATCGACGTCGTCAGACGCCGTGACCGTGACGGTAACTGTTTTACCGGCCTGATCGGGATGATCGGTCAAATAATTGCGAATCTCCCAAGCGGCACCGGAACTGACCAGGCGATAAAGTTCCTTTTTGTTGCGGCGACTAGAAACGGACGGGAAGGCCTCACGCAGGCTTTTCTTAACCAGCCCCGGATAACCGGCATTGACTGGATCGACGGGTAGGTTGATCTGCAGCAAGATAGTGGTTTGCTGAAAGGCGGTATATCCAGAGACGCCGATAGAAACCAGCAGGGTGGCCAGAAAGCTTACGGCCAACAAGATGGCACCCAGGCCGCCAAGGCGGAACAGCTTTTCCCCCCGGTGCCTTTTCCGTAGGCGGGCGGCCAGCTTTGTCGAAAGACGGTCAGTCATATTGTTCTCGATATTTTTTAACGATGTGTTGGGCAATGACGTTCAGGATCAAGGTGACGATGAACAGCAATAGCCCCAGAGCAAATGCTGCCAGGGTCTTTGCACTGTCGAACTCCTGATCGCCGGTCAGCAAGGTAACAATCTGCACGGTAACCGTGGTCACCGCTTCCAGCGGATTTAAAGTGAGATTGGCGGCAAGACCCGCTGCCATCACGACGATCATGGTTTCACCGATGGCGCGGGAAGCAGCCAGCAGCAGCCCGCCCGTGATGCCGGGCAGGGCGGCTGGTATGATGATCTGGCGAATCGCTTCTGATCGGGTCGAGCCCAGTGCCAGGGCTCCTTCTTTCAGGGACAGCGGCACCGCAATCAAGGCGTCATCCGCAGTGGATGAAACAAAGGGGATTGTCATGATGCCCATGACCAAACCGGCAGCAAGGGCGCTTTCCGATGAAACCGAGAGCCCGGCCCAGGCACCGCCGTCACGCAACAAAGGGGCGATAATCAGGACGGCGAAAAAACCGTAGACCACTGTCGGAATGCCGGCGAGGAGTTCGAGAGTCGGTTTTACTACGGCGCGGGTTTTACTATTGGCGTATTCCGCCAGATAGATGGCTGAAAACAACCCGATCGGGGCGGCGACGGCCAAGGCTATAGCGCTGATCAGAAGTGTGCCGGTAATCAACGGAATGGCACCAAATACACCACTGGCCCCCACCTGATCTGTGCGAATTGCAGTCTGCGGTGACCACTGCGGATTGAACAGAAACTCTGTCAGGGGCACAATTTGCAGAAAGCGGAAGGTCTCAAACACTAGGGACAACACGATACCCACCGTGACCAGGATCGCCACCAGAGAACCAGTGAACAGGGCGGCTACCACAAGTCTGTCTCGCAGGTGCCTGCGCCTGCTCCCAGGCCTGGACCTGCGTTGGTTGGACTGAATTCCAGGATTTTCCAACGGGGAAGACGGCACCGGAGAACCAGTGCCGTCCCTGTTGATTTTAGACAAGTTGTTTGTCGACACGTTACATCACAAGCTTTTTGTTGGCCTTGACCATGGTGCTCCAGTCCTTGCGTTCCTTGTCGGACATGGGGATTAGCCCCTTGTCGGTTAGGTAGCCATCCGGACCCCAGGCACTTTCGCTGACAAATTCAGAGAGGAATTCGGCAATACCCGGAACGGCTCCGATATGGTCCTGTTTGACATAGAAATACAGGGCCCGGGAAATGGGATAGGCACCATCTGCGATATTTTCAAAGGACGGTGCCTTGCCACCTACTGTGCTGCCCTGCACCTTGTCGGCGTTTTGATCAAGGAAACTGAAGCCGAAAATGCCCAAGGCCTTTGGGTTGGCCACCAGTTTCTGGACGATCAGGTTGTCGTTTTCACCGACTTCAATAAAAGCGCCATCTTCGCGAATAGTGTGACACAGGGCCTTGTAAGCCTTCTTGTCCTGCTTTTTCAGGGCCTTGATCCAGGGAAAGGATTTGCAGCCGCCTTCCATGGCTAATTCAACAAAGGCGTCGCGTGTGCCTGAGGTTGGCGGCGGGCCGAAGACTTCGATTTTCGTCGCTGGCAGTGCCGGGTTTACATCTTTCCAAGTCTTGTTGGCGTTGACCAATGTTTTACCGTCGGCAAGCGGGATGTCTTTCGCCAACGCCAGGAAGATGTCTCGAAGTGTTAGCTGTATCGCAGGGGCCGTTCTGGCATTGGCCAGGACGATGCCATCATAGCCAACCTTGACTTCGGTAATGTCGACGATGCCGTTCTTGGCGCAGCGTTTGACTTCGGATGTCTTGATCCGGCGGGAAGCGTTGGTAATGTCCGGATGTCGCTCGCCAATTCCGGCGCAAAAAAGCTTCAGACCACCACCGGACCCTGTACTCTCGACGACGGGTGTTTTGAACGTTGTTGCTTTTCCAAACTGTTCGGCAACAGTGGCCGCAAAGGGAAAAACAGTGGAAGACCCGACGATACGGATTTGATCGCGAGCTATTGCTACGTCAGCGAATGTCAGAGCCGCGGCGGTTAGTGCCAAGGTTCCAGCGACAAGGGCTTTGTTCAACATGATATTTATTTTGTTCCATCTTAATTCAGTTTCATCGAACGACTTATTTCGCTCGGCCTGAAAATGACAGACTTAAGCTGACCTTTTATGACACCTGTGTGAAGTTTTTGTGACGCAGAAGAATATCCGTTCTGGCTAAAAACGGTCTTCAATCCAAACGCCAATTTTCTTCTGCTTTTCTAGCCTTAACGGACATTCCGAACTACAAAGTCTGCTTTCGGGGGTGAAGCGGTCGTAGAGCGAGGTTGGCCAAAAGGTCGGTTGTTGACCCAAAGCGGCCAATCGCGCTTATTCACTTCAAATACATACCAAGCATCTAGATGTCGTCATCGACATTTTTGCAGGGAAGACGATGTATCAACATAAGGTGAAAATAATAGCACTCACAGCGGAAACCCATATTTGTGGATTACTGTTTACAGCGATATACAAGTGGGGAGTATCTCGGTGACGCTGTCAGATACCACTTCGAGAAGCCCCATCGAAGACAATCTTCAACACAGTTTATCCGATCGGATATCACAGCGAATTTACAAATTCGACGTATAAAGCGTATCCGCTGTTGAAATATAGTTAGTTGACTGAACCCAATACCAATTGAAGGGAGTGCAAGAGTATGCCTCTCACTGAATCGGGAAAGCATCAACTTACAGGTCAAAAAAGCGTGGAAATAATCGCCGCAGCAGAATATCTGCGGATGTCTACAGAGCATCAAAATTATTCTCTTTTGAACCAACAAACTGCCATTCGTGAATTCGCAATGCAAAACGGGATGGAGGTAATCAAGAGTTACACAGATGGTGGCAAAAGCGGGCTGAATATTACGCTTCGCCATGGACTTCAATCACTGCTGCGTGACATAGAAAATGGTGAAGCCAATTTCGATACAGTACTTGTTTATGATGTAAGCCGATGGGGTCGATTCCAGGATCCGGATGAAAGTGCTTATTATGAGTTTTCATGCCGAAGGGCAGGAATCTCGGTTCATTATTGCGCGGAACAATTTGGTGATTCCCGAACTCCATTTTCTGCAATTTTTAAAAGCGTCAAACGGGTGATGGCAGGTGAATACAGTCGCGAACTTTCTGTCAAAATATCTGAAGGCAGCAGGCGATTGGCCAAGCAGGGATATTTTCAGGGAGGTAAGCCCAGCCTGGGTCTCCGCAGAATGTGCGTAGACGTTACTGGAAAACACAAAAAAATATTGCGAAAAGGAGAAAGGAAAGGATTCCCGACGGATCGGGTAATTCTTGTTCCCGGTCCGGATTCAGAACAGCAATTGGTCAGAGATATATTTTCAATGTTTGCTGAAAAAGGAATGTCGCCAACCGCAATTCTGAATAAACTAATTGAAGATGAAACGCCGCCCCCACAACATTCTGGATGGAGTCGTGTTGTAATTCGAAATATTCTTCGGAATGAAGTTTACATAGGAAACCTTGTTTACAATCGAAGCAACAGTCGTTTGGGCAGGAACAAGGTGCTACACCCTCCAGATGACTGGGAACGAGTTGAAGGTGCATTTGAACCAATAGTTTCAGCCGGGGTTTTTTGGGCTGCACAAGAAATACCGTTCAAGAAAAAGATGTCTTCTGAAACCGATATGATCGAGGGTTTAAGAAAATTATGCCTGATTCACATGGAGATATCTGCTGAACTGATAGACTCTGATGAAAAGATAATTTCAGCGGCAAGCTATCGCAAAAGGTTTGGGTCATTGGCTGAAGCATATAAGCGGGCCGGAATTGATACTCTTTCGAGTTCAAATCACAAACAACTCGTCCTTGATAGAGAAGAGCTGAAGAAAACAATTTGCGAAGAGATAATTCAATTCTTTGAAGACCATGGAATTGAAGTTGATATCAGTGAAGATTCTTCCAAACTTGTTGTCAATAACATGCATCGGCTGGCTTTGATTGTTGTGTCTTGCCGAGTTTCGCCAAACTTGTGGCCACGTTGGATAGTAGATATTTCAAGTTCTGAAAACGTTGATTTTACTCTCGTCGTAAGACTGGATCAAAAAAACCAAAAGGTATTTGACTATTTGCTTTTGCCAAACCAGACGATTGAAGCGACCCAATTGTCGCTCACCCGACATAATGGGTATGAAATTGAAGGATTCACCCATGATTCTTTAGAGACGGTCGTTAAAGCATTGTCGTCTGTTGATCTGGCGGAGGCCGCCCAGTGAGACTTGGTAAAGAAGCCTCTGTTATTCACGAAATTAAAGTCGAGGACATTTTAGTGCCTAATCCTCGAAAACGGCGGCAAAAGGAATTTGCAGAAATTGTCGAAAGCATTTCTTCAATAGGTTTGAAACGTCCAATTACTGTTTGTATCAAAGAGGCGTCCCCGCGAGGAGCCAGCTATAGTCTGGTCTGTGGTGAAGGGCGACTCAAGGCATTCATATTACTTGGACAAATCAGGATTCCCGCAGTTGTCATCGATGTGCCAGAGGACGAGCGGTTCATAAGAGGACTTGTGGAAAATATTGCCCGGCGCGCAATAAAACCCCATGAGCTATTACGTGAAGTAGTTTCGACCTGATCTGACACCGCTCCTTGCAAAAGGAGAGGGTTACCGGTTTTGATAACGGTGCAAATAAAATTATCGAAACACAATCGAAAGGTAACCCTCATGTTACAGAATAGCGAAAAGATCATC
>JABILA010000106.1 GCA_018654745.1 Alphaproteobacteria bacterium | reverse complement strand
GATGATCTTTTCGCTATTCTGTAACATGAGGGTTACCTTTCGATTGTGTTTCGATAATTTTATTTGCACCGTTATCAAAACCGGTAACCCTCTCCTTTTGCAAGGAGCGGTGTCAGATCAGGTCGAAACTACTTCAGATAAGATCAAGGATAAGATCGACTCCATCGACGCTTTCTGGGATCCCAAATATGCCGGCAAGGTATCGATCTGGGATGACAAGACAGCACTTTATATGGGTGCTCGCAGGGCCGGTCATGAAAATGTCTACAAGCTGAGCAAGGAAGAACTGGCCGCGGCGACCGGGAAACTGGTCGACATGAAGCCGAATGTGCGTAAATACTGGGCCACAGCGGGTGAGCTTGTTGATCTGTTTGTCAAAGGCGAAGTCTGGATTGCCAACACATGGGGCGGCTATCAGTCCTCCCTGATCCTCGAGCAGGGCATTCCTGTTGTGGAAGTTATTCCGGCAGAAGGTGCCGGTGCCTATGCCGATGCCTGGAACCTGGTCAAGGGCAGCCCGAACCAGGATTGTGCCTACAAATATATCAACTTCGCGATTTCACCTGAGGGCCAGTGTGGTGTCTACAAGGTGACCGGTTATTCTCTGTCCAATGAAGTTTCGGCCAAGGCATGTATGACCGCAGCTGAATTCAAGGGCTCGCATCAGGATGATCCGGCCTATTTCGAGAAACTGAATGTGTGGGAAAATCTTGGTCCGAACCTCGAGCCTTACACAAATGCATGGAACGCCGTGAAGGCCGCCCAGTAATATTGTTCGACCATTCATAATGGAGAATCCGAATGGCTAATAACTTCGAGTATCTTCGGCCCACTACTATGGGTGAAGCCGTCGATATGAAGTCCTCCCATGGTGCCCGCGCACAGTTTTGGGCTGGTGGCACAGATATGATGTTGCAGTGGAAGGCTGGGATTACCGATTTCGATTACTGTATCGATTTGACGTATGTGCCGGATCTGGATCAAATAGCGTTGGATGGCGATCAGTTGCGGATCGGGGCGATGGCAACCCTTGATGATCTGGATTTACAATCAGGTCTTCATCCTCTGACAGAAGCGCTTGGCGAAACCGCGCGCATGATGTGCACGAAGCAAACGAGAACACTGGCCACCATCGGCGGAAACTTGTGTAACGCTTCTCCTTCGGCTGATTTGAGCCCACCGCTTGCGGCAATGGGTGCACAGGCGAGGATTCTGGGCCCGGATGGAGAACGCACAATACCGCTGACTGAGTTCTTCACAGGCGTTCGAAAAACTGCTCTTGCGGATGGCGAAATGTTAACTGAAATTGTTGTGCCTGATGTCGGTGGCGATGTGGCAGCATCCTATAACCGGGTTGCGCGAACAGTTGTTGACATTGCTCTGGTAAGCTCTGCGGCTTTCATCAAGCTGGACAGTTCTGGCAAAATAACAAAAGCCGGTGTCGCTCTGGGTGCTGTCGCGCCGACGGTGGTTCGGGTCAATAAAGCTGAAGACCTGTTGATTGGTTGCTCCCTGAAAGAAGCGGCCAACGGTGTTGCAAATAAGGCGGGTGAACACGCAATTGCAACAGCAAACGCCATAACAGATATTCGAGCAAGCAAGGAATATCGAACGGATATGACCTCAGTTCTGACACAGAGAGCAATTGGCCGCTGTGTTGCAATTCTGGAAGGGAACGGCTGATGTATAAATTGAATGTAAACGGAACCAGTTACGAAATCGACATCACGGCTAGTGAATCACTTTCTGACGTTCTTCGCGATCGCCTTGGACTTCTGGGAGTCAAGGTTTCCTGTGGAGAAGGCGAGTGTGGTTCTTGCACTGTGCTGGTCGACGGCAAGCCTGAGACTTCCTGTCTCAAATTGGGGCGCCAGGCCGAAGGTCAGGAAATTACAACGATTGAAGGAATGGGAACGTATGACGATCTCCATCCAATTCAGGAAGCTTATATTGAGGAGCAGGGCTTCCAATGTGGTTTTTGCACACCTGGCTTTATCATGGCGACAAAAGCTTTCCTCGACAGCAATCCTAATCCAACCGAGGAAGAAGCATCAGAGGCCATGAGCGGTAACATTTGCCGCTGTGGTGCACATCCATACATCGTCAAATCCGTTTTGAAAGCTGCTGAAAAAATTCGCGGTTAATCAGGTCTGACGAGAGATAGAACAACAAAGTTCTGCTAGAACATATTTAGGAGTATTTACGATGGGCGTACATCATATGCCTAAGAAACTGAAAGTCGTTGGTAAGGATGTTCCGGTTCTTGATGCGCGCGAGAAAGTAACTGGCGCTCTTGAATATGGCGTTGATTATGCCGTGCCTAAGATGGTCCATGGCAAGATTCTGCGCAGTACAATTCCCCACGGCAGGATCAAAAGCATTGACAGCAGCAAGGCTGAAGCATTGCCTGGTGTGCTCGGCGTCGTAACGCACGAAGACTCCCCGGATCTTGATTGGATTGGTGTCTGGGATAACTATCGCGGCAAGGTTCTGGATGGCATTGCACGATTTGTCGGGGATGAAGTCGCTGCTGTTGCTGCCACTACTGAGAAAATCGCAGAACAGGCACTGGCTCTGATTGAAGTTGAATATGAGGTCCTGCCTGCTGTTCTCGATGTCAGAAAGGCCCTTCTTGATGATGCTCCGCAGGTGCGTGAAGAAGGAAATGTTCGTGACGAATACCGGGTTGTTTGGGGTGATGGTAAAACGGGCGAAGACGAGTCTGATCACATTGTTGAACTCGAGATACAGTTCAAGGCGCAAAATTACGCCGGGATCGGTCGCAATGCTTGTATCTGCGACTGGAACGGCGAAAAAGTGACGATGTGGACGTCATCTCAGACACCTTCTGAGTTGCAATCAGGCATTCACCAGGCGTTCGGCATTCCCATGAGCAGTGTGCGTGTTGTCGCCCTGCCGTCCGGTTGTTCCTTCGGGCTATGGTGGAGCAACAACTTCATGATGCTTACAGCGATGTTGGCGAAGAAAATTCGCAAACCCGTAAAGATTGAACTAACCAGCCAGGAATGCATGGCCGCTGTAAAACGTCGCCATATTGAAATTACGACGGGTCGCATGGGCGTATCCAATGATGGACAGATTACGCTCGCTGATTTTTCACACCTGATGGACAATGGTGCCTACGGTTTCAAGACCGACGTCTACTTTTTCTGCTGTGATCTATGGGGCGGTGCAAAAAATGGTGACTACCGTGTTCGGGGTGTCAGTACCAACCTCGTAACATCAGGTTGCATGCGAGCCGTTGGCGACATAACGATGGGGCTTGCTGTTGAGCGACTGGCCGACATGTGTGCGGAAAAGGTCAACATTGATCCGGTAGATTTTCGGATGAAAAACCAGATCAAATCTGGTCAGCAACTTCGCATGCAAGAACCACGTCAACATATGAAAGGCACGCTCACAGAATATGTGGACAAGCTGACTGATGTGCAAAAAGAGGGCTGGCCGGAAATGTTCCACCTGTCCAGTGGTTCGACGCATGAATTACTACGCCAGGGAGCGGAGAAATTTCGCTTTAAGGAACGCTGGAAGGGCTGGGGAAAACCCAGTTCTGTGAACGGATCGAAACACCGTGGTATCGGTGTCGGAACCGGTGCGCACTGTTGTGGTGTTGAATTTGGTGGAAATACATCATCCGTCGTTCGTGTAAACCATGACGGCAGCGTCAATGTATTCAGTTCTTGTGGGCGTCAGGGTCAGGGAAGCGAAACAACCCTGTCCCAGGTTGCGGCAGAGGAACTTGGTGTTTCCCTGGATATGGTTAACATCGTTACAGGTGACACGGATGCTATGCCCTGGTCGTCAGGCTCTTCGGCAAGTACGACAATGTTCCGAACTGGTTGGGCGACACGCGCAGCTGCGAAGGATGCGAAGAAGCAAATTCTGCGCATCGCCGCCATCGAGTATTTTGACAGCGATGATCCTGAGACACTTGATATTCAGGACGGGATAATCCGGTCACAAAACCCGGAGGATAATCGCAATGTTTCGCTTGAAGAAATGATGAATGTGTTGTGTTCAGATTCGTTGGCACAAACAACCGTTATAACCGGGCGTCCGGATGAGGTCATGCCTCCGACTATTGCCTTTGCCCGCCAATGGGCGGCCCAGTTCACCGAAGTTGAAGTTGATGTTGAAACAGGAGAGATTCGTATTCTCGAATTCCTCGCTGGCCAGGACAGCGGAACGGTTGTGAACCCCAAAGTGCTCAAGAACCAGGTCATTGGTGGCGCAATTTGCGGCGCAGGTTTCGCTCTCTATGAAGGCATCGAATTTGATGAAAATGATGGTCGGGTTCTGAACGACGGTTTGTTGGATTACAAACTGCTAAGAACAGGAGATTTTCCGTCTGATGCAGAGGTTTTCTTCGTTGAATCTCCTGACCCTGTTGGCCCATTCGGTGCCCGTGGTGCCGGAGAATCACCGGCTGCCGCTGCAGCCCCGGCAATTTGCCAGGCGGTCTATAACGCCATTGGCGTTTGGGTTGACGTGCCCATGACACCGGAAGCCGTTATCCGTGCCTTGAATGAGCGTTGATATTTGAACTGATCTTTGACGACGCAACATCGATCATTGCAGTCTGACAAAGCTGAGATCGCAGGAACCCGATTGCACAAATTTTCATGAATTATGAAATGCAGTGCAATCGGGTTCTTTCATTCTATCGAACGGGAAATTTGGAAATATACCCTGGGTTATACCTCCGCCTGGAGCATGCTGTTAATCTTGGGTAAGGTTTGGCGGCATCCATTTGGTCTTCCCCCGAAAAAGTGGTCCACCTTTATAGTTAGTTGAAGGAGGATCAGAAATGGCTATCAAGCGAAACAAACCAGAAGAGATTGTGATGATGCTGCGGCAGGTTGAAGTGCTTGTCGGGCAAGGCAGAAAGCGG
>JABILA010000058.1 GCA_018654745.1 Alphaproteobacteria bacterium | reverse complement strand
CGGCGTTGGAGGAATTGAAATCTGCCGCAAGTGAATTATCACGCAAGTAGAAGTAGAGCTAGAATGAACCTCGATATACGTCAGAACGGGTACCGAAAGCGGACATTACTGGCAGGCTTCGAGAACGGAGATTGTTAGCCAGAAACAGACATTAAAGTAAAAATTTGCCCCGTTGAGAAAATGGGGCATAGTGGTAGCTCAATAAACATCCAATATTACACGGGGGAGACGTTATGAACATCGTAACACGTATAATTGCGACGACGGCCGCAGTGGGCTGTTTTACACTTGTCAGCAGCCTGGCACATGCTGCCGATTGCAAAATCTCCAAATGGGGAAAAGATGATGAGATCGGAGCTGCCAACTATGTCACTCCAGAACAAGTTTTGATGGCGACCAAACTGGTCAAGAAAGGCAAAAGCCACCCGCTGGGTATCGTTGTCGATCCGAAGATGCCAGCCTTCCCACCACGTTCAACATCGTTGCAAATCGTCACGCCCGGTCAACACAATGGTCGCAACATGGCCCAGGATTTCGGCTGGGATATCAATTATAATGATGATTTGGCCCAATTGTGGTTCGGTACGGGCCCGCAGATAGATGGTCTTGGACATCTTGGAGAGTCGAACAAATATTATAACTGCAATGACGCCAAGGAATTTGTGCATATTACAGGCTTGAAAAAACTTGGCGTCGACAAAGTTCCGCCGTTGATTGGACGCGGAGTATTGATCGACATGGCGAAACACAAAGGTGTGGCCACAATGAAGGCTGGTGAGGCAATCACCTCTGCCGACTTGAAGGCTGCCATGAAAACCCAGGGCGTAGAAATTCGCCAAGGCGATGTTGTGTTGATTCATACGGGCTGGACAGATGCTAAATTGGAGAAGGAACCTACAGTCTGGGTTTCCGGTGAGCCAGGCCTGAACAATGAAGCGGCGGTCTTCCTGGCTTCAAAGTCCCCTATGGCTGTCGGTGCTGATACCTGGGGTGTAGAGGCCGTGCCACCGGCAAAGGGCGATAAAGTATTTTATGGCCATGTTACCTTGTTGGCGCACAACGGCATTTTCATTCTCGAAACAATGAACACGGGGCGTCTCGCCAAAGAAGGCGTCAACGAGTTTATGTTTGTACTTGGCCAAGCTCGTGTAAAAGGTACGGTTCAAATGATCATTAATCCGGTCGCAATGTGGTAACGATTCATTGATTGCAGGACGGGATAAGGGAGCGCAGAGTCGCTCCCTTATTTCGTAGAACCTCAACGAGACCAAATTGTCGAATGGCGTAAGTCGGCCAAGAGGAAACATTCCAATGGAAATTGCTCTTTCCCGACGACGTAGGCCAACGGCTCACCGATCCTTATAGTACCTTTGCAGATGGACCGCGCGTTTCATTCCTGTGACAGAATTGGATCAACTTTTCAGGAATTTAATATTAGAAATTTCGAATATAGAGGCTATAATCACAAGTAAGAAGTGTTCATACAGGAGTTCCCCCATCCCGCAGGAGGGCAATAACAATTTCGGAGCAACTGCCAACAGAGGGTAGCCAGACCCAGCATTCCCGTTCCGCGAAGATTCAGCGCGCAGTTGCTGTTGCAGGCGTACGCCAGGCCCGCAGATTACGCCGAAACATGAACCTTTACTATTTCTGGGAAAAGCGGTGGTTCTTCATTGCCATGCTGGTTGGTAGCATCATGCTGCAATTGCCGGTTCCGAACGGATTGACGCCTGAAGGCATGGTGGTCCTGACCATGTCGGTCATGGCCACAATCCTCTTCATTACAGAACCTGTTCCCTTGCCGACCGTGGCCTTGCTGATCATCGTCGGTCAGGTGTTGCTTCTGGGTTTGCAATCGACGGATGTTGCACGCAGTCTGATGACGGATTCTGTCCTTTTCATCATGGGCTCTTTGATGCTTGCTGTGGCTGTGGTCAAGCAAAAACTGGACAAGCGCATAGCCTGGCTGATTGTGCGCCTTACGGGCACAAAGACCGCAAATGTGGCGTTCGGCATCACCCTCGTTTCTGGCTTGCTGGCATCTTTTGTCGGCGAGCATACGGTTGCGGCCATGATGCTGCCGGTGGGCATTACTCTGATTACCTTGACATCAGACAATCCGAAAAAGGTACGCAATCTTGCAGCTGTCCTGTTGTTTTCCATTTCCTACGGTTGCTCTATTGCCAGCATTGGCACGCCGTCGGGCGGGGCCCGAAATGCTATCATGATCGGCTACTGGAATGAATTTTTCTTTGATCCGACTAGTCCGGAAACCCGCAAGTTCCTGGTTGACTATCTGGACTGGATGCTGCACGCCTACCCTATATTCCTGATGCAAATTCCCTTTGTGACTTTCATCCTTCTGAAAACTTTCCGTCCGGAATATCGTGATCTATCGCGAGCTGTGGTCAAACTTCGCCACCAGGTAGAGGAAACCGGTCCCATGAAGGGCGCGGACTGGATGTCAATTCTGCTGTTCGTCCTGATCCTCTATGGCTGGGTCTTTCACTCGGCATCACTTGGCATGGGCACCATCGCTATCATGGGGGCAGCGGGTTTTCTGATTGTCGGGCTGGTGCGCTGGGAAGATATGAATTCAGGGGTCAACTGGGGGGTTGTGCTGCTTTATGCGGCCGCAATTTCCCTTGGGGTGCAAATGAAGATGACCGGCGCTGCAGCCTGGGTGGCCAGCAGCTTCCTTGATATTCTGAGTGGCATCAATGCCGAAGACGGCGTGGCACTGTGGGGCGCGGTTTCCGTGTTGACGACGGGTGTAACCAACATGATGTCCAATGGCGCAGCTGTCGCCGTTCTCGGCCCCATCATGCTGAAATTGGCAGTGGCTGCGGAGGAAAGCCCGCTGCTCATCGGGTTTGTGACATCAATTTCCTCGTCATTTGCCTATCTGACGGTGGTGGGCACACCGGCCTGTACAATTGTCTTTGCCTCAGGCTACCTTAAGACAACCGACTTTCTGAAAGTTGGCTGGAAAATGGTTGTGATGTCCACCATAGTCATGTTGTCGGTGGCCGCAATATACTGGCCGATTGTCGGCATATAAGGTCAGAGCAGGAGTAATATCCGTGGGCGATATGGGGGGGCATTCATGAAAGAAGACGGCCCAAGTCCTGACCGGTTCAGGATCCTGGTTTGTATTGACGGATCGGATGAATCCTACCGTGGCCTGAAATATGCCGTCAAACTGGGCGGTGGCGTGGATGCGGATATTGTCATGCTTTACGTGCGCCCTATTGATCAGGGCCTCAGATCTGGCGGCCTGCAGGTTCGTGTGGCTCGAGAAAACATGCTGGACTGGGGGCTGGAACTTCCAGGCATACAAGTCCTGAAAAAAGGTTGGGAAATGCTCCGGGAAATTGAGCATTTCGAGGATGACTGGACAACGGAAACGGTCCACACAGATGTGGCAGGCGATCCTCTGGGTGACAACAAGATTGATTACACCAACAAGCTGGGCAGAAAAGTCGTGCTCAAGTTGAAAGTAGCTGACGATATTGCCACCGGCATCCTCGAGCAATGGGAAATCGGCGAGTACGATCTGATCATCCTTGGCGCACCGGAAGAAAAACGCGGTCTTGCTCGCGCCCTGATTGATCCGCCAATTGCCGAAAAGGTGGCCATGAATGCCTCCTGTTCCGTCCTCGTCGCCCGCGGCCTTGAAGTTGGTCACGGCCACCTGATTTGCACCGATGGCACGGAAAGATCACTGGAAATGGTCAGCAAGGACGCCATGCTGGCCAGCCGCTGCAACTGCGCCATTTCTCTTATATCTGTAACCGCGGACGTAGAGGGCGAGGCCGAGGCGAAAACCTATCTGAACGACGCCCGCTCAGTCATTGAAGAGTTTGAGGTGGAAATCGAGGATATGCTCAGCCCGGTTGGCGATCCGGTCGAGGAAATTATCGAAGCCGGTGCCAATTACTCGGTCATTGTTGTTTCCGAATCAAGCCGCTCAGGCATGGAGCGTCTGCTGGTCGGTAGCGTGGCAAAACGGGTTTTGCGCAAAGCACATAATTCGGTTCTGGTCGTGCGTTAGGAGGCTCACAGCAGCTGCTGCTGGCCGAAGTGTCTGAAGAAGACAGAAAGAATGTTCGTCGACGACCACGACGTGTTGTCGAACAGATATTCCCTGGCCGCGAATCCCTCTGCGACGTCTCCGGTTTATGGTAATTTGTGCGCCGGAAAACAAATTCCAAATGTCTGCATAGGGTCAACTACCGACCTTTTGACCAATGTTGCACCATGACTGCTTCACCTCGCATAACAGACATTCAGCATAAAAGGTCAGCTTTGAGAGCGATAGCGGAAGTAAAGTGGCGGTGCCTGGAACGGGCGTTGTTAGCCAGAAACAGACATAGCCCAACAGAAGATAGTTGCAGGCCTGTAATCGGCGGAGGTTAGAGGAAAAGTCTGATACGAACTATCCAGATCAAGGCAACATCATTCCATTTTCATGATTTCTGATAAACCCCTCAGGTCTCTGATGTTGTTGCTGCCGACCAGCATGCCCTGGCGATAAAGTGTGATGCCAGTGGGAAAGACTTCTAACAAGACTGGCAGAACAGCTACAATTCATCCGTGTCTGACTTGCCCGTCGGCCATCAATTCCGGGCCTCTATAGCGTTGTGCCGGAGGCATTACGAACTCCAGGAACTCGCCTGCGTGGCCCTGGGTCAATGCGCCCCTGCCGGAAATCAATTCGCATAATTGTGCCCGATTTACAAGGTGAAGCGGGAATAATTCACTGGCAAATGTAACAATGGATACGCCAGCGGGCACGCCACCAATCTCCCTGGATTTTTCAATTGCCATTTCAGGATATTGGTCTATTTCGATCAGACTGGAACCTGATAGCTGAAGAGATCCGATGCGCCAGCCGGTTTCTGGCATCATATCGAATTGTTTGTTCAGAACCGGGATGGGAACCTGATGGTCTGAAATCCGTTTGACTTGAAACCTGCTTTCGTAATAGTTACGGGTTTCATCGAATGTCTTGCTAGCCAAAACGACGATGAACGTTTTGTCAAATTCATGCCTCGCCTTGACCAAATTCAATTTGCCGTCATAAGCCCGAACGTCGGTCAGGTAAAAGACTTCACCATGCGGTCCGGCCACCTGCATGGCCTTGATCGCCGGATTGCTCCCAAGGGCACGGGGCGCGCCAATTATCAGAAAAGGCGATGACGTCAGGCGACTGGCAATGGCATCGACATCGATGACGGACAATTCAGCAGCGGCCCAGCCAATTGAGGTCAGCGGTTTGGCTTTTGCAGACTTTGCACCACCGGATATCAGGCGAATACCGCCAGGGCCAGGGTGGCCATGTGGGGCAAGATAACGCCAACTCCGGTTTGCCAGTTTATTCAATCCCCAGCGACGCATATCGTGATGCCTGAACCGCCCCCTGCAGACTTCCTGATAGCCAAACCACCGTTGATAGAGCCGACTGGCCTCGTGCAGGTTAGGGACCTGTATGCTGACACAGACGACTGGACCGAGTGTTGGCCTGACCGGCATTAGATCAAACCAAAGGCGACATGACACGGTCAACAATGACGTTGATCCTGTCCTGGAGCTCCCCGGCTTCTGTGCTGCCTTCCAGTTTGGCGACCCTTTCTGAAAGTGTGACGAACTCCTCAAGCAAGTTCGCCACCATACTGGCAACTTTGTCCGTATCAGATGCCCCCAATAATTTTGATGTCGCTAGATCATCCATCACTGTGCCTGTCCTGTTCTTCTAACATGTTAATTCGTTCGGGCTTCTGTCCAGCGCCATGGCGTCAACCAGTCTTTCGGTCCCTGCATGCTTGCTGCTGATCCGCCAAAGGGAAACCAGGGTTTGTCTTCGACCTGAGCGAAGCCAGCGTCACGGGCGAAATCCGGCATATTGGCCAGACGAAAATCAAAGTGAAACGGCTCCATAATGATCTGGCTATGGTACTGCGTCAGAACATCGCGCAAGGGCTCTCCCATCAAGGGGTTCTCCAAAGCCACCAGGATGCCACCCGGCTTCAAAACACGATTGGCTTCGGCAAATGTCTGTCGGATTGAAGGCAGGGGCAATTCATGTAGAAGCATCGTTGCTGTTATGAGATCGAACGAATTGTCCTCGTAGGGAAGGTGTTCAACGTCTCCCTGACGCCAATTGATATCCAGGCCCCAGTCATTTGCCATCCGGCGGCCCAGTCGAAGGCATGGAGCGGCAAGATCGATTCCTTCCACAACAGCATCCGGGTATTTTTTCTTGAGAGAAAATGTGGTTTTGCCAAAGCCACAGGCGAGGTCGAGAATCCGCTTGGGCGTTTCGCACTCGATATCGCGGGCAAATACATCATGCAGGCCAAAATTGTCGTTCTTGCCAATATGAATAACTCTGGCGCCCATGGCATACACAGCAGCTCCGCGATCATCCTGCCAGATACCACCTGTCTGGCGATGAAAGTCAGTTTGTTCGTAATAGGCGGGGTAGGCCTGATCGGAGTCAATTTCGAATGCGCCCTGGTCTTCGTCACGTTGCGTAAGGCAAGTCGCCAGCTCATCTTGCCGTGCGTCAACCATATTTTCGACATCCTGCCACAGACGATCCTGGACATGACGGTCCAGCCAGGCCCAGCGCGGCAGCCCTGGCAGGGCGTCAACAAAGGGTCGGGCTTCATCGGGTGTCTGCGGTCGGACTTTTCCGGAAATTGCAGCCTCATATTCGTCACGCAGCGCCGGATACAGCGATGCCGACCAGAACCGCCGCATGGCCAATAACGACCGAACGCGTGGGATCTCCTCATCCCGCCAGGCCAGAATGTCGAATATCGAATTTGTCACAATGCGTTTGCTCCCTCTGGGTCATCAAATCGAAGTCAATTTTCGCTATTCGATCCAGCAAAAGATATCCGAAAATTCAAAATCTGGGTTTGGTATAGTCTTATATCAGGTGAAGCTTGACTCGGTCAGGTTTTTATTCCTAGTCTTTTAGAATAATAATAATTTGATTCGGGGATCAACTAAAGCCCAGAGGGAAATATTCTGATGTTATTTCAATTTATTAGCCAAAAACAATTGATTCGTTCGATCGCGAAATCCGGGGTAGTAGCGCTTGTTGCGCTGGGGCTGGCAGCGCCTGTAACGGCCGCCGACAATGCGCAGACGATCCGCGTCGGCGTACCGGATTTGCCGCCGGGACAAGGCAATCCATATTCGGCACTTGGAACGCCGAGCATTTATACTTGGGCAGCGGTTTTTGATGCCTTGACCCTGGTCGACGCCAAAGGTGTAGCCCAGCCAGCTCTTGCGGTCAGCTGGAAAAACACGACCCCGAAGACCTGGCGATTCACGCTTCGCGATGGCGTCAGCTTCTCCAATGGTGAAAAATTGACACCTGAAGCCGTATTGACTGGCTTCAATTATATCAAGAGCGGCAAGGCTGGCCGCTCGCCAATTGTGCGTGAGTTGGGTGGTGTCGCATCGGCAGCCGCATCCGGGCCAAATACGGTCGACTTTGTCACCAAGCGTCCCGACCCGATCTTCCCCAATCGCATTGCGGCTCTCAAAGTTGTTGCGCCCAAACACTGGGCTGCCAAAGGACCAAAAGGGTACGCTGCCGAGCCTGTAGGAACTGGCTCCTACAAGATTGTCAGCTGGACTGCAAACAAGATCAAGTTGGTGGCATTTGAAGGTTCATGGCGGGCACCAAAAGCAGGTCAGCTTGAAATCATTGAACTGCCGGAACGATCCGCACGCGTCCAGGCCTTGATGTCTGGCCAGGTCGACATTGTCGCCGGACTATCAACGGATAATATTCCATCTCTGGAAAGCGCTGGTCAGCGAGCCGATGTGCGAGCCGCACCCCAGGTCATGGCGCTGGCTTTGCCCGTCGTGCGCAAGGACAAGAAGACAAAGAAGCTGGTTAAAATTGATACTCCATTTTCCGACGTTCGGGTTCGCCAGGCCCTTAATTATGCCGTCGATAAGGAGGGGATAGCGAAGGGCGTCCTCGCAGGTTTTGCGAAAGCTGCAGGACAAGGCGCGACACCTGCTGCTTTTGGTTACAACCCATCGGTCAAGCCGTATCCGTACGATCCCGCCAAGGCCAAACAATTGCTGGCCGCTGCCGGACATCCAAATGGCCTGTCTTTTACAGCAGAAGTTGTAACCGGTGCTTTTCCAGGTGATTCTGAAATCTATCAGAAAATGGCCCAGGATATGTCCAAGGCCGGTATCAAAGTGACGTTGCAAAAAATCACTTTCCCTGAGTGGCTGGGCAAGTACCTCGGACGCAAACCATGGGACGGTCAGGCTTTTGCGCTTTCATGGAATTCCGCGCCGTACGTTGATTCAATTCGGCCTATCGGTCTGTATTCCTGCTTCAATCCCTTCACATTTACCTGTGACGACAAGGTGAAGGGCCTGATCATCAAAGCAAATTCCGAATTCGACAGGAACAAACGCCGCGAGATACTGCATCAAATTCACGTTGCCAATTCCGAAAACCCGCCCGCTGTTTTTCTGATCGAGCAAATTGACGTCTTTGGCCTGTCCAAACGTTTGAAAGCTTTCAATCAGATTAATCGCTGGGTAACCTATCATGAAATGACAGTGAATTGATTTGAATTCCCGGCATCTTCAGAACAAGCAAAAATTCCCCATGCGGTGGTTCCTGATGATGATCGGGAATTCACCGGATGGGGAATTTATTTTATGAATCCGTTCCTCCTGAAATCTGTCCGGAGGCTCGCTGCCTTCGGTGTGTTCCTGCTGGGTGTGGTGACCTTGCTGTTTTTCCTGCTACAACTGACAGGTGATCCGGCGGAAGTCATGGTCGGCGACAGCGGCACGCCGGAGCAAATTGAACAGGTTCGGGCACAATACGGTTTCGACCGTCCTTTAATTGAGCAATACGGTCGCTACCTCGTCCGCCTGTCGGTTCTCGATTTTGGTGTTTCATTCGCCAATGATCAGCCAGCGCTGAATTTGGTGGCCGAGCGTCTGGGTCCGACACTCCTGTTGACCCTGCTTTCGATTATTGCGACCCTGTTGATTGCAATCCCCCTGGGCGCATGGTTGGGCATTCGGCCTGACGCTGCTGCCCAACAGGCGGGCGGAGCCATCGTCTATATGGCACAGGGAGTGCCTGGTTTTGTCGCGGGGCTGTTGCTGATCCAATTGTTTGCGGTGCAGCTTCGCTGGCTCCCGTCGATCGGGCATGACTCTTTGGCCTCATGGATATTACCGACATTGACTCTTTCGTCATTTTTGGCACCCAAGTTGACACGTGTCATTGCAATTAACGTAACGGAAGCGATGCGCGAAGATTACATTCGAACAGCTCGTGCGAACGGGTCCGGCCTACAAAACTTGCTGTGGCGACATGCCTTGCCGAATGCCTTGCTGGGTGCCACAGCGCTGGTGGGCGCCCAGTTCGCTTTTCTGATCTCGGGCGCTGTTATTACTGAGGTGATATTTGCTTGGCCTGGCCTTGGCTGGCTGCTGGTAAAGTCAACGACCACGCTTGATTTTCCCGTTATACAAGCTGCGGTGTTCGTTATCGCTGTACTCGTTTTCATCGTGAATGCCTTGACCGACATACTGTTTGTGTACATCGATCCCCGGCTGCGAGGACAGGCGTCATGAGCATGATCGGATTGATCCCCCGCGCCGGACTGGCCCAAAGGCGAGGACGCCCGGGAAAGCGATTGATCCTCGGCGGTGGCTTCGCGGCACTGTTGGTCGCCCTCACGATGGCAAACACAGCGATCGCGCCCTACGACCCACTGGACGGTGATATCATGATGCGCCTGAAGCCCATGTTCACGCCTGCCCACTGGATGGGTACAGATCAACTTGGTCGGGATTTGTGGTCGCGGGTTTTAGCCGGGCTTCCCTGGTCATTGGGTATTGCCACGGTCGCAACCTTGATCAGTATGGTTATCGGAACCGTCGCGGGTTTGACAGCGGCATGGCAACCTGGGCGCTTGCGAAACCTCGTGAACCGTCTTGTTGATGTCATCATCGCATTTCCCGGTCTGGTAATCGCTATCTGTTTGATCGCCGTCGTGGGACGCGGTTTCTGGCCTCTGGCGATCACTCTTGGGATTCTGACCTGGCCGTTCTTCGCCCGGGTCGTCTATGCGGAGGCGCTCAGCTTAATGAAACGTGACTATGTACTGGCCGCGCGAATGTTCGCCGTCAGCGGCCCCCGCATATTGGTTCGTCACATTTTGCCTGGCCTGCGGCCCACCCTTCTGGTCATGCTGGCCTTCCATTTTGCCGATATGTTGATTGCGGAAAGTGCATTGTCCTTTCTGGGTCTTGGTGCCCCCCTGAGTGCGCCCACCTGGGGGAACATGTTGGCCGACAGCCGCCAATATCTCATCAACGCGCCATGGATGATGCTGGCCCCTGGTGCCGCCATTGTCTTGGTGGTAGTTACGTTGAACTTGCTGGGTGACGGTATCGCCAAGGCGTCACGTGACCGGTCGAGGGCCGTGGAATGACGTCCTCTGACGTCTTGCTAGTTGAGCATCTGAAAGTCACCTTTCCACGATCGGGAGAAACGCCCTTTCATGCCGTCAATGATGTGTCACTTACCCTGAAGACAGGTGAAGCCCTGGGTATCGTCGGTGAGTCAGGTTCCGGAAAAACCATGACAGCGTTGAGTATGCTGGGCCTGGTGCCACAACCGGGTGAGATTACCGGTGGGGCAATCACCTTGCAGGGTGAACCCCTCGCCGGGCTCTCTGAAAAGGCACTGCAGCGCAGGCGCGGTAGAGATATTGGCATGATATTCCAGGACCCCATGACAAGTCTGAATCCGGTGCGTAGGGTGGGATCTATCCTTGTCGAATCGGTTCGACGTCATAACACGACAAGTAAATCTGACGCTCGAAAAACCGCCTTGCAGGCATTGAAGGATGTTGGCGTACCGTCGCCCGAGCAACGCCTTGATGCGTACCCACACGAGCTATCAGGTGGTCTGCGACAACGTGTGATGATCGCGCTGGCCATTATCAACCATCCCTCGGTGATCGTAGCGGACGAGCCCACGACTGCACTGGATGCAACAATCCAGGCTCAAATCCTTGATCTGTTGCGCGAGCGTCTGAGTGATGCAGCCCTGGTGTTGATTACACATGATCTTGGCGTCGCTGCGGAAATTTGTGACCGTGTTGCAGTCATGTACCATGGCCGTATCGTCGAAATGGGCCCCACTGCGGATATTCTGCATAACCCGGCCCATCCCTACACCGTTGGTTTACTGGCCGCCGTTCCACATTTTGATTTCAGCCGCCAGCGCCTGGCGTCAATTCCGGGCGCACCCCCGGCACCCGGTGATACTGTCATTGGATGTTCCTTTGCTGCCCGTTGCGACCAGGCATCTTCTATCTGCCGTCAAAACCCGGTTCCGGTGTTGCGCGGGCATAGAATGGTCGCCTGTTGGTCTCCTCTCACGGGAGAGGTCGTTCATGAGCAATGATCAAATCTTGCTGGAAATGCGCGACCTGCATGTGAGTTATGCTGTCGGCAAACTGCGGTTGCATGCCCTGGCTGGCGTGAGTTTGTCAGTCAACCGCGGTGAGACCGTGGGCCTTGTCGGAGAATCAGGATCCGGAAAATCAACGCTCGCCATGACGGCCATGCGAGCTGTCATTCCTGATCAAGGACAGTTAATTTTTGACGGTGTCGATTATAGCCGACTTAACGCAAAGGGTTTGACGCCAGTCCGACGGCGATTACAGATGGTATTTCAAAATCCCTACGCCAGTCTGAATCCGCGCATGAAAATCTGCGATATAATAGCTGAACCTTTGACGGCCTGTGATTGGGGGAGCGCCAAAGAGATTTCCGATCGCGTTGCTGCGTTGATCAAGGCTACAGGCTTGCCCGAGGAAGCGGCTGATCGTCTACCGGTTCAATTTTCCGGCGGCCAACGTCAGCGGATTGCCATTGCTCGCGCTTTGGCGCTGGAGCCGGACATGCTGATTGCAGACGAACCTGTATCGGCGCTGGACGTCTCTGTCCAGGCGCAAATAATAAATCTGTTGGGCGATATTCAAAAGGAACTGGGCATTGCCTATCTGGTTATCGCCCATGACCTTGCCCTGGTACATCAAATATCCGACAGGATCATCGTCATGTATCTGGGCGAAATTGTCGAGCAAGGTACTGCAGACGACATAATAGGACATCCAGCCCACCCCTATACGGTCTCCTTGTTGGCAGCGACCCCGGTCCCGGACGCCCGGACCAGACGCGACAAGTTTGTATTGAAGGGAGACCCCCCCTCCGCCATTGACCGGCCAAAAGGATGCCCCTTTCATCCACGCTGTCCAATCGCGCGGGATAGATGCAGCCTTGAAAAGCCATCGTTGACGAATCACGCCGGTCGCGGCATGGTTGCCTGTCATTTTCCGGGTGAACAACTTTCGCCCGTCAAGCCGGGGGAGTAGACCAGTGACGACATCAAACCTTTCATTGCAGGAAAATGCACGGATTGATTTCGCCTTGTATTTGCGGCGACGCTGGAGTGACGTTCTGTATCCGGCACTGAATACTCAATATGAACTTGAAGCAGACCAATCAGGCACGTCCAGCCTTGAGGCTACTGAAAATATTGTAACCAACCTGCCGGTTTACCCATGGTTTGCCTGGATGGAACGGGGCGCCCAGAAAATGTTGTGGCGCTCAGTGTCTGATGTCGTCGAAGCGCATCCTGAAGAGGCTATCGACGGCGGGGATGATACAGAAGAGCTGGAGCTCAATCCATCACTCAAATTGCCAGCCTGGTACACAGACTGGGATATTCATGTGCAACCCGGCGGTGTCTGGCGCAATGGGGCTAGTGCCCGGGTCTATGAACTGGGCGCAAAGCTGGTGATGCTTGGTGAAAATGACAGATACGGTTTTCACGATTCCTTCCTGGAAACGGCTGTGCCCAAACGGACCTACGCGCGGATTGTTGATCTCGGGTGCGGCTTTGGCAAATCGACTTGGCCGTTAAAAAAGACCTTTCCGCAGGCGGAAGTTATTGGCATTGAATTGGCGGCCCCTTGTTTGCAGCTGGCCCACCGCAAAGCCAAAGAACAACAACTTCATATTCGTTTCATACAGGCGGACGCGTGTGAAACAGGTCTTGAAGACCAGTCCTGTGATCTGGTCACTGCGACCATGCTGATCCATGAAATACCTGAAGACAAGTTACAAATTATTTTTACTGAAGCTGCCCGAATTTTGATGCCGGGTGGATTGCTCCGGATTCTTGATTTTCAGAATACAGGTCAGCCCGTTCGGGATGTTGTGATGGCCCAACACGGCGCGCGAAACAACGAACCTTTCATGCCGCCAATGATGAACGCTGATCTAAATAGCATGTGCGACAAGGCAGGCCTGGTAAAAAGCCAGTGGGTTGCCTTTGATGAACGGGGAACCGGTCGGTTGGAAAACCTGTCGTGGCCTGACAGAGCTGAATGGCACTTCCCATGGGCCGTTCTTGAAGCGGAGAAAGCACTATGACTGACGAAACAAAAGCTGAGATGCAGGATCTGACATTTTTCAGGAATCCTGATCTGGATCGTGCCGTCGGATTGATATTCGAACTGGCGGCTCAGGTTCATGTTGAACGCCATCGCCGAGCCGCCTTGGAACAGGTTCTGGTCGACAAAAAAATACTTGCCCGTGATGATATTGAGGCGCTGGCAACAGATGCAAACTTTGGAACTATGACCCAACTGGAACTGGACTTAAGCCTGCGTCAACTCATGCGCGTGATTACGGAAAATGGGGATCACACAGGCCCTTTGCGCACCGAAGCACTGGATATGGACTAACGATATGGCCAGGGAGTGGATCGAATTTATTCAGTCACAGGAATTGCCATGGGAACAGAGCATTGAGCGAAACGGTGTTGAATTCAAAACACTTAGCCTCGATTCAGACACAGGTGCTGTGAGCCAGTTGCTGCGCTACCCCGTTGGATGGTCTGATGACAATCTTCATCATTTGTCGGTCGATGAGGAGTTTTTGGTTCTGGACGGCGAGTTGATGATCAATGACGAGACATATTCATCTATGGCCTACGCTCATTTTCCTGCGGGGTTTACGCGGAAGGGTTTTTCCAGCGAGTTGGGTGCGATAGTCCTGACCTTCTTCTCTGCTACCTTCACGCGGACAGAGGGCAAAGGCAAATATGATGAGCAAAGACTGGTCCCACATCTAGACACTTTTGAAGTGCCCTATACAGGCAATTTCCATCCCGAGTTTCCGCCCGGTGCTGGACGCAAGTCGCTCTATACGGATCCGATAACTGAAGATCAAACATGGATTTTGGGCACCATGCCCTTGCGTTGGGCTGAACGACAGGAAGTACACCCAATTGTCGAGGAAATGTACTTGCTTTCCGGAGAAGTTCACGGGAACCGTGGCGTCATGAGACCCGGAGCCTATTTTTGGCGTCCACCAGAAATCCCTCACGGTCCCTACGGCACTCTCACAGGAAATCTATATTTATTCCGAACCAAGGGTGGAAAACTCAGCACGAACTATATCGACTCGGATTATCAGTTTCAGTGGTGGCCAAAATACGACCCAGCGTTGCCGGAAAATTTGAAGTCATTTGCCAGGGAAACCGCCATAGCTCCGAAACCATGGTAGGAGAACGAATTGCCATTGAGTTCAGGCGTCGGAGCATACCCAAAACATTTGATGTTGTGCCAGATGTCCAACCCGCGAAATATCTCTTCTGGGTCAACTACCGACCTTTTGACCAATGTTGCACCATGACTGCTTCACCTCGCATAACAGACATTCAGCATAAAAGGTCAGCTTTGAGAGCGATAGCGGAAGTAAAGTGGCGGTGCCTGGAACGGGCGTTGTTAGCCATGAACGGAAGTTCGCTAAGCCGGTGGTGGAAATCGTCCACCGCATGAGAAGTGAACACAAGG
>JABILA010000065.1 GCA_018654745.1 Alphaproteobacteria bacterium | reverse complement strand
TCTGCGAGGGCCGCACGCCCATGCAAACCCTGGAGGATGGTAAACGTATCTGGAAGGAAAAGTTTATAGACCAAACTTGACCTGACAGACGCCGCGTCAAAATCGGTAACTGTCAGATCAGGTCTGAATTACTACACCTTACCCGCTGTTCTACGCCGTTGAGAAAGCTTTCCAGGCTATTTGCTGACTGGGGGTCAGGTGGCTTTCCAAATGTAACGCCCTGCGGTTTTTTTCGATTCAGAACATCTTTGGAGATATCAGACTGTCGCTCCCAGTGGGCAATGTAGGCTGACCAATTCCCATCGAATTGCTTGCCTACTTCCTCGCGGATATCTGTTGCTGTCAATTTGCCACGCCATTTTGTCGCCGGCACTGATGGACAGTTCAGTTTTTCTTCAGCTGACGTCTCGTGTGTAAATAAAAGACATGCCGCCGCAACGAACAGAATAGAAAAAGTTGCTATTTTCAATATTGGTTTCCTCGAAAATTCTCTTGTCTACCGGAGGTTTTCCTCGCCCCACGAGGCGGTTCCGGACATGTAGAAAACGGCATCTATTATCGCTGAATACAGAAACTAGGTTTGCCTCATTTCCAGTGCCTTTTTGAAAATATCTCTCCAGTGTTGGAGTCTCGCGTCATTGTTGCGCAACGAAGTGTATGCTGATACCGCCATATCATAGGCTCTTTGCGGGTCTTCAAGGATATTTCCGACCTTCTCCTGCACGACTTCACTGTCAAAAGGGAAGTCGACAAAGTCCTTGTCAGGGACTAGGTATTGGCTGATTCCCAGATTGTTTTCGCTGATCAGGGTAGAGGCTGCGTTGACGCAATTTATCACGCGATCCTGTACGAGGTTTGGAATTGCCGGGGAGACATTCAGGACAAGCTGAAATTCACCATACAGCCTTGATGTCTCCTCCCCCTCTGTGTCGATGAACTTGTGTTCGTATTCGCTCCTGAACTTTTCGGGTATATGGCCTGAAGAAACAACGATAGGGAATTCCATGAGGCTGCCGACGATAATCTCCCGGCGCCACATTTTGGCAAAGCCTTCAACATAAACAGTGAGTTTATAGCGTTCGGTCGGCAGCAGTTCTGCCCCCTCCTCTTCTATCGCCTGGTCAATAAATTGATCAATTCCCTGGGCGGTATTATTGATCATCGATGTTACAGCTTTCTGGGCGATAGTATTCATGGGGGGAACCAGTTGGTTCAGGAAATCCCACCATTGGATTGCATTCATGTTTTTGTAGGACATTTGCAACGGCGCAAAAATCTTTTTGGTTCGCTGACGGTATTGCCTGAATGTCGGTGGTTCCGAAGCTTCGTGATCGGAAAAGGGCATAAGGTTACAAAGATGAGTAAGCGTTTTTCCGGGGTAATATTTATGCCAGAAGTTCTCAAAATCCGGATCGATCAGAAGGACCATTGCGTTATCAAGATTTTCAGGAACCGATTCCATAAACTGCGCCGGGTGGTCTACGAAAAAAACAACCAGGGGCAGACCCAGCTTGTCGTGCAAACACTCTCCCGAAACGTTGAAGTGATAGAAAGCAGATACATTCAAGGAAATAACACAGCGAATGCTGTCCAGATCATCGTCAACCCGGTCGAGAAGTTGTTCTGCGAAATCGGGTACGAGGACAGAAATGTCGAGAACTTCCAGTTCGATACTTTCGCAGATCCTGCGGAGCATCCTGGTGATGCTCATATCTGTTGAAAGCCCGGTATGCAGAAAAAGGATCCGGTTTTTATTTCCTTGCACCATTTTCCCCTGACTGAAAAACAGGAACACCCCGGAGTTCGCAAACCTTCATGAAGTTTACGCTGCCGATCTATTCGAACAGCCTATCGGCTGTACCGGCGGAAGTGAAGACAACACGTCTTCAATTCCGCTGCGACGGATGATGTCCCAGTTCCCTGGGGACGCCATAAAGGATCGTTTCCCACCGCTCAAAACTGTAAAATTCCAGGTAAAAATCATAGTCAGGCAACAGCCTCATGATGAAATGGGGAATTTCCCAGAAATCGGTAACAAAATGATAAATGCTAAGCGCGAGCTGAGGCCTGTTTTTCACCAGGGTTTCCACAGCACCGGCAATTGCCATCTGGTCTGCCCCTTCGAGATCCAGCTTGAGGAGATCAAGTTTCCCAGGACAAATTTCCTTGACCAGGCTGTCAATCGTTCGACAGGGAAAAAAAGATGTTTCGATCCCTTCGGTTGCGTTGCTGGTGATGGAAACCTGTCCGTCTACCCCAAGGGAAATCTCAATTTCGCCATCGTAATCCGAGAGGGCAATACGGTGTTCAACGAAATTGACAATGTTGCTGTCCACCCAGGGCCGCACATATTCCGTCAAAGGATCGTGCCCAAGTGGATCGACATTCAGGACTGTCGACCCTACAGGCAATCTTGCGACAAGAAACGGTAATTCGTAACCGCCGAAGATACCTCCGTTAAGAACAGTCTCACATCGTGAAAAGTCAATATAGTCAAAATACTGAATATTGGCGTAGGCCCGTGCAACGTAGTGCTTCCAGTGCTCCCGGGGCGGAGAGGTCAACAGGAGTGAAAAATTTTCGCGGCTAGCATCGTCCGAAAGCCCCTCAAATACTTCCAGTATCTTGTCTATGCCCTCGCCAATCTGATCCTTTTGCATCGACAGGTAACTACTGTTTCGAAGTGACGGGGCACCCGTTTCCGGGTCTGCAACGACACGCCCCATCTCACCCTGAATTTCCGCCATGTTCTGTTCACTGACCAGGATTTCTCCGTTTACTGTCAGGCGTTCAAGAGCAAACTTTGAAAATTCCCAATACGACCAGTAGTCACCCAGCGGGACAGGAAAAATCGCGACGGCTTGCAGGTCGCGTTGGCCCAGCAGTTCCGCGGCCCCGGGAATGGAAAGATCAGTGACGATTAAATGGTCTGCGGACCTGTCATTTGTATCGCTGCGAAATCCCAGGAATGTCGCCTCGGGACGCAC
Organism: Alphaproteobacteria bacterium; assembly: GCA_018654745.1. GTDB lineage: Bacteria > Pseudomonadota > Alphaproteobacteria > UBA2966 > UBA2966 > JABILA01. The sequence continues at coordinate 28,318 of JABILA010000065.1, read as the reverse complement.
AACGGCCAGGATTTCCTGGAGACGACGACAGATTTCGGTATCTCCAAAAATGGCATAGCTACATTGTCCCGGCAGTTGTAGCGGTGCATCAATGATCATCGTTCAACCTTTTTTTTCACAAATCGCCCCGGTTTTCTTTCATAAATCACCCCGGCGAATACAGCAGCCCGATAATTGCCGAGCGGTCTTCGGTGCGGCAATCAATTCTGGTTATTCTCAAATTCAACAGATTCTGAGGATACATACAAATGCTGTGGATGATGACCCGACAGAAAACGCTGCCAGATGGCTTCATAGCTACTTTCAAGATTGGCAACCATCCGGCTGGAATTAAACAGTAGTTCAGAATCGCGATTTCGAATACAGCGCTGGCGAATCTCAGCTAACCTTTCAGGATTGAGGGCTAGCTGCACAGCCAGGTCTCGATATTCCTCAAGGTTCGGAGCAATCAAATCCGACATACCATGCGCGCGTAAAAAAATACTTCCCAGTCTGGATGCCGGGGTGTCTCCAGTCGCACTGATAACCGGCAGACCGACAAACAGATAATCCAGAGAGGTCACGCCTCCTCCATGATAAAAAGTATCCAGCCCCAGGTCCGCACGGGTCAATCGTGCAAGGTGGCGATCGTGCTGTTCTATTTTACTGAAAACAATGCGGTCGCTATCAAATCCCTGATTTGTTGCGAACCGGAGCATGTTTCTTGTAGCCAGTTCATTCCAATCCCCAAGCCAGAGCACACTTCCAGGAACAGCAGTTAGAATATCAAGCCAGACTGAGAATATCCGGGGCTCGATTTTGAAAGGCTGGTTAAAATTGCAAAACACCATCGCATCCTCCGGCAGGCCAAGTTCGTTTCTGTCGGGAATATTTTTATTCACTGAATGCCATCGGGTCGGAAACATCGATTCGCGTAAATAAATAAGTTTTTCCGGTCCCATATCCTTTTGATCGGCTGTGACAAGGTCAGGATTCGAAATGATGTAGTCAAAAAATTCGGCACCAAGGGACAATGTATATCCCATGTAATGCACGATCACCGGCGCCGGCCTCAAGGCACAAACATCCAGGCAATTGAATTCTGTGTGTCCGGAATTGTCGACCAGAATACCGATACCGTCCTCATGAATCATGGCCGCCAGTTCAACTGGCGATTCAGACCATCGGACCTTATCAAACTTCTCAACAAAGTATCTGCCAAAATCCGAGTCCGCTGGTTCGCGGACGCAATAGCAACAGATTTCAAATCTTTCCCTGTCATGGCGTTCGATCAGTTCGATCAACAGCATGGGCATACTGTGGAAAATCACATAGGGAAGCAAATACCCGATCTTGATCCGGCCCTTTGACCCGTATCTGTCGCGGCCGATATCGAAAGAGGTATGGCGACGGTCGAAAGCCATTTTACGCACGATCTGTTCTGAGGCATTCTTGCCTGCCTTAACCAGAAGGTCATAGGATATTGGAAGTCCCTGGAGGTTATTTGGGCAAACTGCGATTTCCTGCTCGTCTGCGATCTGCTGTTTAACATTGGCAATCAGGTCCCGCGAAAAATCACCAAAATATTCCCACTCGCAACACGTAAGCACAATACGGATCAGCTTGGCTTCGATGTCCAGGGCGTCAGGGCAGAGTTCGAGATAGCGTTCCCCGGCTTCAACCGCAGCAACATTGTTGCCCAGACGCTCATGGAGGTAAAAGGCTGAGTGTAACAACAATTTGCTGGCCGGATCAAAAGCCAGACCTTTCTCAAGATATTCGAGGGCCTCTTCCACTTCCTCTGCTTTTTGCAGGATTTCCGTAAAAAGAAAATGGCCAACAGACGACGCGGGATCGATATCGAGAATTTTCTGTGCCCAACCCAATGCAGCATTTGCATCACCTGATCCCTGTTTCCTCGCGGTAAACAAACGTAGCACTTCAATATTTTCGGGATCTCTGTTGAGCGCCTCTTCAAGCCAGCGAAGCGATTCTTCTTCATTGTCGGCAAGAAAGCAGGCATTTGAAATTTTCAGCAAATAGTCAATGTTATCGGGTTCAAGCTCTCGCATTCGATGAAACATCTCCAGCGCACCATCGAAATCGCCTGCCCCCGCAAGGGCGTTTCCATAATTTGGCCCCACGATTAACTCTTCGCCACCAAGATCCAGTGCCTTTTGAAAGGCCTCTATGCCCTTGTCAAATTCCCGGGCTTCACTGCAAGCAAAACCATAATCTATCCACACTTCCGGCGCTTCTGGCGCAACTTCGGTAAGTGTTTGGTAATGAGACAGACATTCATCAAGCTTGCCCCTGACAAGGAGGATCCGCCCACACAGAAGTTCGGTTTCGAGCGTTCGTTCACCGCTTTCGCGAAATCTGGAAAGTATTTCCCAGGCATGGTCAATTTTCTTCGCCTCAAAATAGGCATTTGTTATCGCGACAACGACAACGGTTTCTCCGGGTGCCAGCCCGTAAGCGCGGTCGTACCCGGACAAGGCCTCGGTCGTTTTACCCAGTTTTTCCAGTGCCGAAGCCTTGTTTAAATGAGCTTCCCACCATAGTGGACTGGCATCTGCCGCGGATTGATAGTACCGGGCTGCCAATTCAAAATCGGCCTGTTCAAATGCGATATTACCCAGATTGTTTGAGAACCGGGGATCATCCGGTTTGATATCCAGAAGTCTGAGAAAAATGGCTTTGGAGATTTCCCATTCTGATCGGGCGAATGCGATTGCCCCAAGATAATAGAGACCAAGAACATGTGACGGACTGGAATCAACGACGGTTTGAAAAAATGGCATGGCCTCGTCGATGCGGTCGCTGTCATACAACAGCTTACCCAATTCGCAGTTCGCATCTGTATTTCCGGGGTATTGATCGAGGAGAGACCGGAGAGTTTTTTCCGCAGTTTTGGTGTCTCCCAGTTGCCCCAACCTTACAGACTCGGTTAATTGCCTGGCAGCATCAGATGGGGCTGGTTCGTCACTCAAACTGCCTGACCATGACAAGGTTCCCCTGGTTTATTTCGAAAGGTGATTCAAAAAAAAACAGCTTCTGTACTACCTCAACCACAGCAACACTTCAGGTTGGACTTACTCTGCTTTTGCATTCTAAACCATACCAGCTGCCTTGTTGAGAAAAAAGTGTTTGGTCCGCATAGCCTGGGTTAGTTCCCAAAAAATGCATCGTCTTATTCCTTGTTGCCTTCTTGAGGAGCTACATTCTTGTCTCGTCAAACATTGATGTTATGCTATTTGAACGATTGTTATGGTTATGCCTCTTCAGATTGCAAAGGCTCATTCGCGTTTATTAATGCTGCCGCGTATACGAGCTGGATGTTCACTAATTGATCAGAGGCTGGCCTCATATCATCAAGAGAATTGGTTGTGTATTTCCACATTCCAATCTTCTGGCCGCAATTAGCTGGAGATACAGATGAACCCAACCTTCAACATTTCGACAGCTGGTGCCACGGCAACGCATTGGATTACGCGGCTGCTGAACAGTCACAAAGATATTGTTTGCCTGCACGGTTTTCGCGATCACCCTTTTCAAACAAATCAAGAACCTTTGGACCTGGAGACCTACTTTGTCGGATTAAGAAGGCTTCGAGAAGTTACTTTGGACACCAAAGTGTTCGGAACGGTTCACTCCTTTAACGGTATCGCAGCAAAAAAGCATGTTGTTGCTGCAGGGGGTGTACACAAGTTTATTATCAGGGATCCATTCACCAGATTGCATAGTCTGTTCACGGTCTATTATCCGGAACTACTGGGAGAAACATTGTCAGCGGGGCAAGATATTTATGCTTTGATCAGGGAACGAAAGCAGGTCCAGGATATTGATCAATACTCGTTGGACGACTTGACGGATGTGGAGCATCGTTTTTATTCGCTTTGCTATCACGTTATCCTCGCCGATTATGAAAATATTCGGGAGGGATCAAAAGAGGATTGTATCCGCCACGAAGAATTCGTGACTTCACCGGATTACACCTTGCATCACCTTGCCGAATTGCTTGGCGGCGAGGAAGAATTTCTTGAGAAAGAAATTTCTGCCCGGCTACATAAAAAAGAAGCCTCCCATTCAGTCGTACCACCCATGTCCTCCGAAGAAATATTTCTTCGTTGGCCGGATACATTCAAGATGATTTTTGCGACACAGATGAGTGTCCTCGGCACAGAATTGAGAGACGGGATTGATGATTACGAAAGCTGTGGCTACTCGTTTCCACAATCCTTTTTTCAATGGGCCTCGAGCTTCGAAAGTTAAGTCGGGCCCACGAATAATACTTTGGGTGCCATCCACTGTAAGTCACCATCAAAAATACTTTACAGGATACAGCCATGCCAAAATTCGACGTTGTTATCCCACCAGGGTTGCAAGGTGTTTATGACACCTGGCATTTTGCGCCGGCCACGGTCGTCAAGGGCATGGTTTATTGTTCAGGGATCATCGGCACCAGTCCGGATGGTGAACCGCTGAAAATCCGGAACAACAGCTCTGAGGCAACGTTTGATGGTGCGCAAGCGACACTGCAAGACGAGGACGCTTCCCTTGCGGACGTTCTGGCCATTCGAGACCCTGAAGCCCAGTTCGAAGCCGCTTTCGAAGGTGTGCAGGCGGTGTTATCCGCCGCCGGAGCCGGAATGGCAGATGTTGTGAACCTGACAACACATCACGTCGATATTGGAAAGCACATGGCGCTGTTCATGCAGGTCAAGGATCGATATTTGCCTGAACCCTGGCCAGCCTGGACGGCAGTTGGCGTTTACGAGTTGATCATTCCCGGCGGGCTGGTTGAGATAAGCGTCATAGCATCGGTCGATTGAACTGAACGGTCGAGGTTCAGGATAAATCATTTCAATCACATAAGACCATTTCAACATCGCGGACAAACAGCTACAATTCAGACAGTTATTACATAAATTAGTATGCAGTAGTCCTTTTCATGCCGGATCATCCCCCTTCTGAAGACATGGACGAGGTTGTCGACGAAATACTGGTTCGTTTGAGCCAGGAATTTGTCGACGCCACCCTCGATCTGCTGGATGAAATTGATCAAAAGATCGATGCCCTTGAAAAAGGTCAGGGTCGGCTTGACGAAGTCATGGACTATATTCGCCGTGAAATTCACAACATCAAGGGCCAGGGTGCAACTTTTGGCTTCCCGCTCACCGGTCGTGTCGCGCACATGCTGGAAGATTACTTGCTGAATGTAGAAGATGTTCAGGCAGAAAACCTTGCTGACATTCGCGGGTTTCTTGACCTGATGGTGAACCTGATCAATCAGCGCGAACCTTTGGACACGAATGAACGCACGGAATTACTGAATTCCCTGCCAACCGGAAAATCTCAGACGTTCACCAGTCAGCAATCGCGCGATATCAATGTGCTTTTGGTAATGCCTGCCGGTTTGCAACGCAAACTGGTCTCGCGGGAATTGATTTCCTGTGGTTTCCGGGTCATGCGCGCCTACGATTGCATCGAGGCACTTTCCGTTGCCCTGGACATCCAGCCAGACGTCATATTTGTCAATTACGACATGACACCTTTTACCGGTCGGGAATTTTGCAAAGTCTTTCGGGCGGTTGATCGGTTACAGGAAATCGAAATTGTATTGCTGACGAGCTATGATGCCGACGATGCCCGCATCCAGAACTTGCCGAACAAGGTTTCTGTGGTGCAAAAACACAAAGACTTCACTGAAACCATTGGTCAGCTATTGATTGAACTTGGATTGTTTGGCGATTTTAAAAACTGACAATCCGGTTTGTTTATGAGCATTGATCACAACGGTTTGCCGGAAAATTAATTGTGGCCGTCGTCCCTTTGCCTGGTTCGCTTTCCAGTTTCAGAAATCCCCCATGCAGTTCCGCCAATGATGCCACAATTGGCAGACCAAGCCCCGTGCCCCGTTCGGCCTGATCCGTTGCATCTTCAATTTGCCCGAAGACCGACAAGGCTTTCGGGATATCTTCTGGTTTTATCCCAACGCCTGAATCACTAACCGACAAGCCAAGCCCACCGTTTTCATCGACGGCAAGGGCGATACCAATACGGCCGCCAGCGGGGGTAAATTTCAGGGCATTGGAAAGAAGGTTGAGCAACATCTGTTTCACCATGCGTTTGTCCGCCGTCAGACGCACAGACAAGTCATCGCCTTCGGCCATCAGGACCAAACCGGCCTCACGGGCACGGTCACCGATTAACAAAACACAATCCCGAATAACGTCTCCCGGTAATAACTGTGTTTCAGATATTTCGGCCTTCCCTGCTTCGATTTTTGACAAATCCAGAACATCGTTAATCAACGATAATAGATGGTCACCACTGTGATGGATATCATTGGCATAATCGATATATCGATCCGTGGCATCTGGCCCCAGCGCCTGACTTCGAATCATTTCTGAAAAACCAAGTATTGCGTTCAAGGGTGTTCGCAATTCGTGGCTCATGTTTGCCAGAAAATCTGTTTTTGATCGATTGGCCTTGTTTGCAGAATCCATGGCCGCAACCAGGTCTTCTTCCGCCTTTTTCCGGTCCGTAACATCCTGCACAGTTCCGGATACTATTCTGGGTCGTTTACCATTTTCTGTTTCCGCCATGACAACGGATGCGACATTCCTGATCTCTCCATCTGATCGCACAATGCGATATTCATGCTCGATCCGCCCGCCATCTTCTGCGATGCGCCTGTTCAATTCCAGGGCTACAGCAATATCATCGGGATGAATGCGATTGCGAATGATCTCCAGATCTATAATCTCATCTTCAGCGCTCAGATCCATGATACGCCGGAGTTCGCTTGAATAGCTGATTTTGCCCGTCAGTTCATCACGCTGCCAACTGCCAATATTTGCCATGGTCTGCGCCTGGGCCAGCAACGCCTGACTTTCTTTCAACTTCTGTTCGGCTTGCCGCCTCGCCGTCGTATTGACCAGAGACCCTGCTACACGATAGGCCCTACCGGTTTCGTCGCGTAAAGCGAGACCGCGGCTCAAAACCCAAATATCTTCTTCTCCGGTTCGGTTCACCCGATACTCACAGGAATAAAATTCTGTTTGCCCATCCAGATGCTTCAGAAATTTTTTGCGAACTCGCTCGACATCATCGGGGTGAATACGATCATAAACTTCTTCTATGGTCCGGCTGTTACCCAAATCCCTGATCTCGGTGAGAGTCGACATGTTAGGTGAGACATAAAACTGATCGTCATCAACTTTCCAGTCCCAATAGCCATCGTTCGAACCCTTGATTGCAAGCTTGTAGCGTTCGTCATTTTCACGCACGGCGTCTTCGACGGTCTTCTTCTCTGTAATATCCTCGACCGTTTGTACGACCAGGCCCCAGTCATCCTCATGACCTGCAGCAATCGCGGTCGTCGTCCGAACATGAATTATTGAGCCTTCCATCGTTGTGTCGGGCCCTTCAATCACAACGCTTGAAACCCCGTTCGCAAAGTTTTCGAGGAGGGTGCAAAAGATGTCGGATAGTCCGGTTTGCGGATTATAGGTTTCGGGGTCGGGCAGCACGCTGAAGGCGTCGAGAAATTCCTTCTTGTTAAGTGCCTTGTATATTTTCAGAATGGCAAGATTGGCATTCACGACATGGACGGTGGACGAAACACCAGCAAGAAATGTCGGATTGTCCTGGGCATACTGTCGGATATCGGTGATACCGTCATTTCGCAGCCCATCAATGATAATTTTGGTTTCGGACCAGTTTTCCTCAGTCATGGCAACGGGGGAATCCTCGAACCAGTCCCAGTCCGATTTACCATTTTTCTTTGATTTACTCATACTAAACTACTCACTACGCTCGTCTTCCAACAAGATACTATCTGCCTGCCTATCTGCTGATCTCAAATGCAATATACAAACCGCCATATAGAATAGGTTGGTGAACCATATAGATCACAAGGCTGTTGCGTCCAGCAAAGCGTACGATTTGCATAACAATGTTTTGTGGATTCCAGCCCAGGACCGCAGGTGCGACGCGGCTTTGAAAAAGCCACCGACCTGCAGCAATCCCCAGCAACGGCACCGCAAACCAGGGCGCCACCGGCACATAATCAACCGCTGCTGGCGCTGACGGTGACAGCCCGAGCCACAACAACCAGTCCGGTGCAAACATTGTAGCTGTAAAATAATGCGGTGCAGCAAGCAACAGGACTGCCAGAGCGATCAACAAGCCTGATGGCAACAGAATAGCACCAGTAATGAGTAAACTGGCGAGGGCGATGTGGTGAAGAATGCCAAAAAAGACAAAGGTTCCCGGGTCCAGAAACCAGGTCGCCAACGACACGGCACCGGCACAGGAAGCGATCAGGGCAAAGCGACGCAGGAACACTCTCAGGTCAAATTTTCGCTGGCGTGCCATAACCTGCGACACGCCCATGACCCCCAAAATCATGATGACAATGACATTGGCAAACCAGATCCACCAAGGATCGGTAAAAATGCGAAAATCAGCAAAACCGAAAAATGTCAGATCCCAGGAAAAATGATAAACAATCATCATCAAGATCGCGACACCCCGAATAGTGTCGAATATCGCGTAGCGTGATTGTTTGCCCCGGACGTCATTCATGCGAAATAATTTAACCCAATAACACCTGCCGTCAGGGTCAACATAACCGCCTGGCGGAAATTTCTTTGGGTGAAGATAACGTCAGAAACTCACTTCCGCTACTGTTGATCATTAAAGTAGCCAGCAGTGACGTTTCACAGCATCAAGTCCGCGAGATTAGTCCCCCGCGTTTATCAGGTTTTCATAAGCGGCGACTTGATCATCTTCGAGATTAAATCGGATATGTGCGGATGCCTCGGTTGTCGCGACCAGGGACGCCGCAACTTTTCCAAGCCCGGGCACCTCCAGTTCGAGTGTCGCGCCACGGTCTGCGTCCAGCACTTGATTGATCTGCCCTGCCCCGCTCAGTGTCAGTGCCGTAATGGCACATGAGATATCCGATCCGGCCAGTTTGATCTTGACCGGCAATTCCACTTCATGACGAGCGCGTTGACGTTTCTGATCCTCATCGGTTGTTGCATGCATGATTTGGTCGAGTGATACCTGCATTTGGCGCACACGGTTGCTGACTTCTTCCGCCGATTGCTTTACGACGCCAGACCTCTGGTCGGTATCACTGGAGACTTCCGTTGCTTCTCCGATGTTTTCTGTGGCCTTTTGTGTGCCTGTTGCAGCGGCACGGGCATGTTCACCGATGCTGCGTGTTGCCGAATCCTGCTGTTCAACCTCATGCGCAATCCCTGTGGCATTTTCGCTGATTTCGCCGATGATTTCTGCGATGCCACCAATGGCGCTAACGGCTTGCTCGGTTGCGTTTTGAATGCCGTCAACCTGGGTTGATATTTCTTCGGTTGCCTTCGCTGTCTGGCTCGCCAGGTTTTTTACTTCTGATGCGACAACGGCAAATCCCTTCCCGGCTTCACCTGCACGGGCAGCTTCAATTGTTGCGTTCAAAGCCAACAGATTTGTTTGCTCGGCAATGTCGCTGATCAAACTGATCACCTCACCGATTTTGCGAGACGCTTCCGCCAATCCCTGAATTCTTGTGTTCGTGGATTCAGCCTCTGCTACCGCACGATTTGAAATCTCGGTCGAAGCTTCGACCCGTTGGCGAATGCCGTGAATTGACTGAGCCAGTTCTTCTGCACCAGCGGCAACTTCGCTGACACTACCGGATGCTTCAGAGGCAGCAGCTGATGCAGAATCTGAAATCTCTCTGGTCCTGGAGACGGCTTCGCTCATACTGGTTGCAGCTTCCTGCATGCCTTCTGCTTCACGCAAAACGATCCCGATAGCGGTTTGAACTTCCTCATCAAGGGCGTTGGTCAAGGCCTGCATTTCACTTTGCAATCGACGCTGATCCCGTAAGTGGGCCTTCTCTTCTTCTTCGGCCAACAGTTGGATCTTGTGGGCATTTTCTTCCAATGCCCTGGTGTTTCGATCGAGTTCAAGTCCATTTTCCTTGAACACCACAACCGCCTGGGCCATGTCACCAATTTCATCGCTTCGTTCTGTTGCTGGTACTTCAACAGTCAAGTCTCCGCCTGCCAGCTGGTGCATGGCATCTGACATCCCCTGCAAGGGGCGGGTCAGCAATCGACGTAACAAAACCATCAACAATGCCAGTGAAATCAGAAAGAAAGCGATCTTGGGGGCAATCGTCCAGAACGTCGCTGTTGTGTTCAATTGATCAAGCCTCGCTTTATCCTGATCAAGCTGACCTGCCAGTTCCGCAGAGACAGCATCCATCTTTTTCACACTTTTATTGTTCCGGCTGCGCAGTGCATTCAGGTCTTTATCCTGTTGCATTTGAAGATTGGCAATGCCCGTCTGCGCCGACTGTTGAAGTGCAATGAGTTCCGACCGCGGCAAGGCAACTTCAATGACACCGCGAGGCGCATCTGTTTCACCGTGACAACTCTGGCAATCTTCACTATTTTCCAGAAACTGATAAGCAAAGGTTACGGGTCTGGTTTCACCCTCTATCTCCAGGTCACCATCGACCCTGATTCCACTGGTCCGCGTTTTGACCGTTTTGGCAAGTGCAGCCGCTCTTTTGCCTTCAATTTTGATCGGCGTTAATTCGTCGCGCTTTTCAAAGGCTTCATCGTCCAGGAGTTTGTTGACGGCATCAATCGCCTTGTTGTCCCGGAAGGCCAGTTCGCCATCGACGCGCCATAGATTGATTGCATCGATTGCCGGATTGGCTACAAGGGTTTCAAGCGTATCCTGCGCCGTTGCAGCTTCGCCCATCATCATCGCCTGGTTGACCAGAGAAACGACACTTGCGGAAACACCCTGGTGCATTCCCTGCAGACGTGTTTCTGCCTGTCGGGTTTCAAGCGTTTGCGCCGCCTCGGCAACCCTGTGCGACAGATCGAGCCGCCTTTCATCGAGCTTTAAGCTGTTTTCCAGGGCCAGTTTTAACTGGCTATCCTTTTCTTTCAGTGCTGCTGTCAGTTCACCGATGATCTTGTCGGTTTCTTCGTTCACCGACCTTGTAACACTGGATCCGATGATCAGGTCGGCGCCAAAGGCGACGGCAACCAACAGAAAAACAGAAATGATAATTTTGGCGCTTAGAGAATTTAGAGACATGAACCTGGTCCGACACACTTAAATCAAGGAGCCTTTGCATGAGCAAAAGGCGATGAAGTGTGTTTTCAGGTAATTCTGAACAAACATTCTCCGGTCGCAACGCCGCGCCCCTCGTCGTTTGCCAAACAAATCCGTGCTCAGGCCAAATAAACCACACTGTATCTATGGATATCACAAGATCATTTGATGGAGGAGAGTCAGGCTCAGCGGCAGTTTGACGCACCAGTCGCTGCGCGTGGGTGCTCAATTCGATAATTTAGCCAAATCGCTGCGCCTTACGGACCCGGCATTTACTTAAAACAGTTCCAAAGTGGCAATCTTTTGGGTACCGTGTAGGGGCAAGATGAGTTGTTTCCGGTTTTATCTGGAATCGTAAGTGGTACAGCGTGGGGTAAGAATGTCAGAGTCAGATCAGAATAGCGCAGAAATTGACGGCAGTGCCGGCGAAAGTCGTGATTTGCCAGAATACAATATTTCTGCCGAAATTTCGGATCGCCACGTCAGCATTGAATATAACGGTGTCACAATCGTCGACAGCAAAAAAGCCGTGCTCTACACCGAATCACGCATGCCGACGGTCTATTATTTCCCCAGAGAAGATGTGCGCATGGACCTGATGCGTCGTTCCCGCTTCCGCACTCACTGCCCGTTCAAAGGCAATGCGTCCTACTGGACGCTGGAAGTCGGTGAAAAAACAATTGAAGACGCTGTCTGGAGCTACGAAAGCCCCCTGCCCGAAGCGGACGGTATCAAGGGGCACCTTGCTTTCTATCTTTCCAAGCTTGGTGTTTCCTATAACGAAGACGGTGAATATACGGAAGCCCACAGCGAGTTCGACAGTCATGGCAGTCCTTTTGTGGATTGGCTGATGCGCGAAGGCTGGGATACCTCATCTCCATCTGACCTTACCGGGCAATTGGGTGATGTACTCTTGCAAAGCGGCATGGATGTCAGCCGTATGTCGGTGTTCATCCGCACCTTGCATCCTTTGTTGATCGGTTCAGCTTATGTCTGGCGCTCCGACAAGGATGATGTGAATTCCTTTGTGCTGACGCACGACACCCTCAGCAGTCCGCTATTTCTCGACAGCCCTCTGGTTCCAATCTTTAACGGTGCAGGCGGCATCCGGCGCAGGCTGGAGGGCGAAAACCCCTTGCTTGATTACGGCATTATCAAGCAACTGCACAACGAAGGCATGACTGATTACGCGGCCATGCCGATGACTTTCTCGGATGGGCAAATCAACGCCCTGACCATGTCCACATCGAAAGCCGGTGGTTTTTCCACGGCTGAACTGGGTCGCGTGCACGAAATCCTGCCGGTTCTCAGTCGTTTTTATGAAGTCCATGCCGCTCGCAGTATGAGCAACTCATTGCTGCAAACCTATCTGGGGCGGCACACGGGCGAAAAAGTCATGAAGGGATTGATCAAACGGGGCGATTCAGAAGAATTGCATGCCGTGATCTGGTTTTGCGACTTGCGCCAGTCCACCCCACTGGCCGAATCCATGCCGCGTGAGGAATTTCTGGAGCTTCTTAATCACTTCTTCGAATGCATGGTCAAACCGGTTGTGGAATATGGCGGCGAGGTTCTGCGGTTTATTGGCGATGCTGTATTGGCCGTGTTCCCCTTGCTGGACGGTGACTCAATTTATCAACGCGCTTGCGACGATGCCCTCTCCGCTGCCACAGAAGCCGAAAAAAGAATGAAAACCTATAATGCGGAACGAGAAGCCGCAGGGTTGCAGACCCTGGATTTTGGCATCGGTCTGCATCTTGGTCGATTGACCTACGGTAATATTGGTATTCCCGAACGCCTCGAATTTACAGTGATCGGCGCCGCTGCGAATGAAGCCGCACGCATTGAAGCCCTGACCAAGGAAATCGACTACAGCGTCGTCGTTTCGTCCGCTTTTGCAGATCGATGCTCATCCCCACTGACGCCTGTGGGTGAATTTGAATTGCGGGGTGTTCGGAAGAAGCAAACGATTTATGTACCTGAAGAATTGCCCGGATTTTAGTCCCTGCCCGGTAATTCTAGACTTCAATATTGGTCATATGCTGAACGGTGGGAGACAAGCCGTTTCCCTCCGCCTCGATCTCTGGCGTTGTACGCCTGGGCTGCCTGGTTTTCGTTTTTGGAGCCGGACGCTTGCGGGCCTGCTCTTGCTCCTGCTTTTCCCTGAGATCTACATTTTGCGGCTGGTTCATCGGCAAGGCTGAGCGCTTGACGTCATACTCACTGATGATGTTCTCAACCGTACCGGAGGGGATTTTGCCAAGGCTTTCCGTGGCATCGCGAAGTTCTTCAACTTCGTCACTGTCCATCTCAAGCTTCAGTCTGTTAGAACGGCTTTCACCCATCGCCATCAAAAATACGGCGGCCTTTTGTGAACCCGTCAGATCACTGTCATCCATGGGAATGTTCTATCACCGAATTAAACCACAATGAAGCAGAAAATCGGGGTTGGCGGCCTGCTGATCTAGCGCAATCCGTAAACTTCAATAATTTCCATCTCGCCCTTGCCCTTCAGGGCGACCCGGCCCAATGACCGTCCGTCACACGTGTCCTGAATACCAAGCCAGGATTCCATGGAAACAACAAGCTTGCCGGGCCCACCAGCGCCTGTCAGACGGGATGCAAGATTGACGGCATCACCCCAGACATCAAACTGGTATTTGTCGTGCCCCACGATGCCAGCCACAACCGGACCGCTGTTAATACCGACACGAACTTCCCACGGCGGCTCACATTCCCTTGAGGCTTCAATCATTTCAAGACCACAGGCGACAGCGGACAACATCGGATCACTGTTTGCCGTCAACAAACCGGAAGACGCCATGAATTCATCACCAATCGTCTTGATTTTCTCCATCCCGTGTTTTTGCGTAATACGCTCACACGCCTCAAACAGGGACTGCAGTCCGGAGACAACTTCCTCAGCTGAATGGCTGTTACAGAACTCGGTAAATCCGACAATGTCGCAAAACAGGATCGCAACGTTGTTATAGCGTCGCGGCGGCACCCGCCCCGATGACATCAGTTCGTTGGCTGCTGCGGTCGGTAAAATCACATTCAGTAACTGATCTGCCCGTTTCTTTTCTTCCCGTAGCTGATTCACATAACCATTTTGCTGATCATGCATCCGTTTCTTGTCGAGGCAGGCACCCAGGCGCGCACGCAGTAAAACCGGATCGATGGGTTTATGCAGGTAATCTGTCGCGCCCATCTCAATACATTTGATGACGGAAGACGTTTCATCCACACCGGAAATCATGATCACCGGAATTTGCCGAAGGCGCATGTCTTTTTGTAGATGTTCCAGCACGCCGTAGCCATCCATCTCCGGCATCTCGATATCCAGCATAATGGCGTCGTAGTTATCCTTGGCGATCATCTCAAGGGCTTCACGACCATTGCTCGCCATATCAACGTCTGTGTAGTCTTCCTTTTTCAACAACCGGGCAATAATGCGACGATTGAATTCGTCGTCATCGACAACCAGCAATTTGTAGGGAGCGTCAGCCATTCGTGCAAATCCATTTTACTGTTTCAACTTCCCGGTTGGGCTGCCCGGAAAAGTCATTGTTCCAGAATAACCCTAGCGAAAAGCCGTGATCATTGAAATAGTCGACCTGATCAGTCCGTCAACTCAAATTTGCAACCAACTGGTCTTTATATCCCACCATCAGCAGAAATAAATGCGATATATTGCTCTAGATTACATGTCAGCTATGCTAAACCAATATAAGGGCCATTCGTGCCGGGGGACGATTGTCACACGCTGAATATATCGTAAATGCGATCCAGCAACGTGTATGTTCGAATAATATCTTTCTCCCGGCTTTGTGGCTGAACACCCATGTCCAGTATTTGACCAGCCCTGGCCAGATACATCCCACCGGAGTTTATTGAATGCCTACAGACGTGATGCTCAAAGACGTCAAGCTTGATGACAAGTACACTGTTGAAAAGGGCCGCGTGTTTATCAGCGGTACCCAGGCGCTGGTCAGGTTGTTGATGTTGCAACGCCAACGCGACGCGCTGAACGGACTCAATACGGCGGCATATATTTCCGGCTATCGCGGCTCTCCGCTCGGGAATGTCGATATGGAAATCTGGCGTTCCAAAAAACTCGTGGCAGACAATCACATCACGTTTAATCCCGGTTTGAATGAAGATCTGGCGGCAACAGCTGTCTGGGGATCACAACAGGTCAATGTAAATCCAGGTGCCAAATATGATGGTGTCTTTGGCATGTGGTATGGCAAGCATCCTGGTGTTGATCGTTCCGGCGATGCTTTCCGGCACGGCAACCATTTTGGTACTGATCCCAGGGGTGGCGTTCTCGCCATCGCGGGTGATGACCCGGCCTGCAAGTCATCCTCCATTCCAGGGCAAACGGAACTTTCCTTCCAGGATCAACAAATCCCGGTACTGGCCCCGACAAATGTTCAGGAATTTCTGGATTATGGCGCATACGGCTATGACCTCTCGCGCTACTCCGGTTGCTGGGTCGCCATGAAGGTCGTAACTGAAAATGTCGAAAGTACAGTGTCGGCGATTGTTGATCCTGAGCGTATTAAGACAACACCTCCGGCAAACCATGTCTTGCCGGAAGGCGGCCTGGGGCCACGTTGGCCTGACAGTGCGCTGGAGCAGGAAGCACGCCTGCGGAACCAGAAAATTCCGGCGGTCATGGCCTTCATGAAAGCCAACCGTCTGGACAAGGTTGCCCTGAACGTACCGAACGCCAGGATCGGGATTATTTCCAGCGGCAAACCTTATGCCGATGTTATGCAGGCGCTGGATATGCTGGGTATCGACCAGGTAACCGCGGAAGCTATTGGGTTAAAGGTCTACAAGGTAGGCATGATCTGGCCTTTGGAACCCACGGGTCTGATGGAGTTCGCAGAAGGCCTGGACGAAATATTTGTCATCGAGGAAAAGCGTGCTTTTCTTGAACCACAGATCAAGGAAATGCTGTTTAACCAGCGCGACAAATTCCGCTCCGTTGTCGTTGGCAAAACAGACGAAAATGGCGAGGTGCTGATTCCGGAAACAGGCGAGACGTCTCCGCAACTGATCGCGCGTGCCCTCGCCCGGCGTCTTGATCTTTATCTCGATCAAAACCGGGAAGAGATTCACGAAGATATTCACAACAAACTGGCGCTGCTGGATGCAAAAGACCGTGGCTCCAATCAACCGGCTTCGGGTGTTGTGCGGATGCCCTATTTCTGTTCAGGCTGCCCACATAATTCATCGACAAAAGTCCCCGACGGCTCGCGTGCCGCTGCTGGTATCGGTTGTCACACCATGGCCGTCTGGATGAACCGCAGTACCGGTGCCTACACTCAGATGGGTGGTGAAGGTGCAACCTGGATGGGCCAGGCACCTTTCACAACAGAAAAACACATCTTCCAGAATCTGGGCGATGGAACCTATTTCCACAGTGGTTATCTGGCTATCCGTGCAGCGGTCGCAGCCAAGACGCAAATCACTTACAAGATTCTGTTTAATAACGCTGTCGCTATGACAGGCGGGCAATCTCATGATGGTGACCTGACACCCGAGGCCATTTCGAAACAGGTCGCCGCCGAAGGCGTCAAGCGAATTGCTGTTGTGTCGGACGGTGCGGAGCATGTCGCCCCACCGAGTGAGTTTGCGTCTTTTGCGACCTTCCACCACCGTAGCGATCTGGATGCTGTTCAGCGTGAATTGCGTGAATATGAAGACGTCAGCATATTGTTATATGTGCAGACATGTGCCGCTGAAAAACGCCGCCTGCGCAAACGCAATGAATTCCCCGATCCAAACCGCCGCGTCTTTATCAATGATGAAGTCTGTGAAGGTTGTGGAGATTGCGGCGTTAAAGCCAACTGCGTTTCCATCATGCCCAAGGAAACCGAGCTTGGTCGCAAACGACGCATCGACCAGTCAGCCTGCAACAAGGATTTCAGTTGTGTCGATGGTTTCTGCCCAAGCTTTGTGACTGTCGTCAACGGCAAGCCCCGCAAGAAGCTTGGCAACAGCGCACAATCAAATGATGTCGACATCCCGGAACTGCCGACACCCACCCTGCCTACTCTGGATACCCCGCACGGGGTCATCGTTGCCGGGATCGGTGGTACTGGTGTTGTAACGATCGGCGCAATTCTCGGCATGGCAGCCCATCTTGAAGGCAAAGGTGTTTCAACTTTTGACCTGACTGGTCTGGCTCAGAAAAATGGCCCTGTTATTTGCCAGGTCAAGATCGCCAATACACCAGAAGAAATTCACACCACAAGTATTGCGGTTGGTGAGGCCCGAACGGTTATCGGTTGCGACATCGTCACAACGGGAAATGCAGAATCTCTCAGCAAAATGCAGTCGTCACAAACCCACGCTGTGGTGAATACCTTTGAGACCATGCCTGCGGCATTTGCACTCGACAAGGACCTGCAGTTTCCATCCGTGCAATTGCGCGACGCCATTACCTCCGCGACAGGTGGCAATGCGAGTTTTGTAAACGCATCCGAAATCGCAACCAACATCATGGGTGATGCGATAGCTTCCAATCTGTTCATGGCCGGTTTTGCCTATCAGCAAGGTTTGCTACCGATATCTGCAGAAGCCATCAACAAGGCGATTGAACTTAACGGTGTGCGGGCAGATTTCAATCAACGCGCATTCGCGCTTGGTCGCTGGGCAGCCGCTGATCAAAACACAGTCGAAAAACTGGCCTTCCCGGAAGCCCCTGTTCAACTGAAGACAGAAGAAAAAGTTGATCTGGAAGCCCTGATCGCTGATCGGGTTGAACGCCTGACACTTTGGCAAAACGCTGCCTGGGCAGACGGCTACAAAAATATCGTCGCCCATGTCGCCCACGCCGAAGCAGCCCTGCCCGGATCTGTTGGCACATTGTCAGAAGCGGTTGCCAGAAATCTCTTCAAGTTAATGGCGTACAAGGACGAATACGAAGTTGCGCGTCTATATACGGCGCCAGAGTTCAAAAACAAATTGAAGGCACAGTTTGAAGATGGATACAGTCTCCGTTTCCACCTCTCTCCGCCCTTGATCGCCAAAAAGGACCCTGCTTCTGGTGAAGCCAGAAAGTCTGAATATGGTCCCTGGGTCATGACCTTGTTTGGCATGCTGAGCAAACTGAAGGGTGTGCGTGGCACGGCGCTTGATATTTTTGGATATTCGGAAGAGCGCAAGACCGAACGGGCACTGATCGTGGAATACCAAAAGACAATTGAAGATATTTGTTCGCGCATGACATCCGATAATCTTGAACTGGCAATCGAAATTGCTGGTCTGCCGGATCAAATCCAGGGATTTGGCCACGTCAAGGAACGGAACCTCAAACGGGTTAGCGAACGTCGTGAAAATCTGTTAACAGCCTTCAACAATGGAAACAAACAAAGCGCCGCAGCGGAATAGAATTTGGCTTTGGCGATAATAATGGGGTGACTTTCGTGGAGCTACATTGGATTTGAGCGAAATAAATTTCCCTGTTTCTCGTTATGTTCCTTAAGGAATAAGAAATAATTTGGCCGCTATATAGTAGGACTCGCCGCTATCAGGCGACAAAGGTTATTTTTTAGTACACATTTTTGAGCATACGTTGCTAAGGGGAATTTCAGGGGATGGCAAAAGCAGCCAAAAAGCCTACCGGTGGCGCGAAGGGTAAAAAACCCGTCGCTAAAAAGCCTGCCAAGGGCAAAAAGGGAAATGGAAAACCCAGAATCCAGCTCACATGGCTTGCAATGGGGCTTCTGGGTGTCACATTTTTGTGGTTCCTGATCGCTGGATATATCGCGACCAGTGACTTGATGGCGCGCCGTGCCAACTGTATCGACTGGCTGGTTGGTGAAAACCGGGCGGAACATGGCTACAAACGGGTCTTTAATACCGATTCCGTCCGATTTGGTTGCACTGTCCAGAAGCTGGGACTGCGCGGCTTCATCGCCGAACCACCGATCTACCCTGACATCAACGGTTTATTGCTCGTGTTTTTCCCACCCGCGACCATGATGGGTTTCTATCTTCTTGCCTTCAAATTTCGCCGTGGCTGGATTTTGAGGCAAAAGAAAAAGGTCTGGGCCAAGGCCGGGCCGCTCGATCTCGATGATTTCGAAGATATGCGCGATTTGCCGAGTGAGGCAGAAATCAAGGCTATTGATGATGCCGCAGCCGCAGAAGAAGCGGAAAAAGAGGCTGCAGCAATGAGAAAAAGGCAGGGTGAAGAAACAGCGGCGGACAAAGCCGGGAAATCTGCCAAAAAGCCAGCTCCGAAATCAGCGGATAAAGGTGCTGCGGAAAAGCCCAAGGCCACCGCCGCGAAGCCTGCGCCAAAGCCTGCAGAACCGGAAAAACCGGAAGCGGAACTAAGCGAGCTTGAGAAAATACTGCGCCAGGTCGACGACTAGAGCGGCGCGTTGCGTGTGAAAACTCCGTTGTGATTATTGAGTGGCTGCAATCGATAACCACATCATGCCCGACGGATTGGCGTCGAATGGGTTATCTGCATCAGGCCATTGGCATCAACGCACGATATCACCGACATCAAAAAGCCTGGCAAACGCATATCGACAATAGCCAGAAATTTATCCTGAACGCGGCAGACAATTGCGAGCGAAAACGTAAAGTAGTGCTGATGGGTGCCGCTGCCCTGCATGACCTGCCTGTCCGTGCATTGGCAGAACAGTTTGATGAAGTTATTCTGGTCGATCTTTTCCATTTGTGGTCAACACGCTGGCTGGCGTTCACAACACCCAACATCAAACTTGAAGTCTGTGATCTGACAGCGTCCCTCGCAGACACAAGTGCGGGCAGCACGGATAATTCCATACCAGGCGCTTATCTCGATGATGATGATGTTGACCTTGTTGTCTCTGCGAACATTGCCTCGCAACTACCCTTGATCCCGATCGAGTGGCTGAAACAAAC
Source organism: Alphaproteobacteria bacterium (assembly GCA_018654745.1). GTDB lineage: Bacteria > Pseudomonadota > Alphaproteobacteria > UBA2966 > UBA2966 > JABILA01. Next base: position 8,272 of record JABILA010000065.1, on the reverse strand, counting down.
TTCAAAGATTGATGCAGATCAAAGCTACCGGTTTGGGCAGAAGATTATCAATGCCCATTTCGAATATCTCGGACAATTTTCTGCAACGGTCTGCCTGATCTGTGACCTCGAGCGTATGACAACAGATCAAACGGGCAGCGAACTCTCCAGAATTTCTGCGTTGTTTGATCTACCCGCGCCAGAACACCAGGCAAGCTGGACCTGGGATATTGCGCCTTTGGGTGAGATCAACAAAAAACAGGCTACTTCCCACATTGTGATCGCATCAGTCATGAGTCAGAATTCAGACATCTGATTTCTGCAACGGATTTCGACATGGATAACAAGGTTTGTCTGGTCATCGGCGCCGGAGACGCGACCGGTGGCGCAATTGCCCGACGTTTCGCCAGGGAGGGTTATCACACCTGCATGACCCGGCGTACGCGGCATCTTGATGAGTTGGAGAAACTGGCAGAACGTATTCGTGACGATGGTGGGTCCGCCACGGCCTTTGGCTCCGACGCCCGTGAGGAAGAAGAAGTTATCGCACTGGTCAATAAAATCGAGAAAGACATCGGTCCTATCGAAGTTGCGGTATTCAACATCGGAGCCAATGTCAATTTCTCCATTACAGAAACAACCACACGGGTCTATCGCAAAGTGTGGGAGATGGGCTGTTTCGCCGGATTTTTGCTGGGTCGTGAAGCCGCACGCGTCATGATTCCCCGTGAGAGGGGCACGATCCTTTTTACGGGCGCTACAGCCAGCGTCCGCGGCAGCAGCGGGTTTTCTGCTTTTGCCGGGGCCAAACATGGCTTGCGTGCCCTCGCACAAAGTATGGCGCGGGAGCTTGGTCCAAAGGGCATTCACGTGGCCCATGCCATCATAGACGGTGCCATCGACACGCAATTTATCTCTGAGCGCTTCCCTGATCGATACGCCCTGAAAGACCAGGACGGCATCTTGCAGCCCGATGACATTGCAGAAAGCTACTGGCAACTGCACGATCAAAACCGCAGCGCCTGGACATTCGAGCTAGACCTCCGCCCCTGGATGGAGACCTGGTAGTACGGCCCCTTCCCCCCCAATTCAAAACACGGAAAATCCTTCATGAATAAAATCGAATTCTGCTTTGACTTTGGTAGTCCCACTGCCTACATCGCCTGGAACATGCTGCGCCGTATTGCCGATAGCTCAGACACTGAAATCATCTGGCACCCGATGTTGCTGGGCGGCGTCCTCAAGGCGACCGGAAATGTCAGCCCCGTTTCTATCCCTGCCAAGGGCGCATATATGGGCGCAGACATGCAGCGGTGTGCCGATAAATACGGCGTTGATTACGCGTTCAATGATAATTTCCCGATCAATACACTTGTGCTGATGCGGGGTGCAGTTGGTCTTCTGGGTGACGACCGGTTCGAAGATTATGTTGCCACTGTGTACAAGGCGATCTGGGTCGAGAACAAGAATATGGGCGATGTCGATGTCGTTGGACAGGTTCTTGTCGGTGCCGGTTTTGATGCGGCTGAATTCATGGCCATGGTGAGCGATGATACCGTTAAGGAAAAGCTGAAGTCACTGACAGAAGATGCTGTTGAACGCGGTGTATTTGGTGCGCCGACCATGTTTGTTGGTGAAGAAATGTTCTTCGGCCAGGATCGCATTCATTTTGTTGCCGAAGCCGTTGGTACAAATATCAGCGATATTGCCCCGGATTATATCAAGAGCTAACGGGGCTCGGGCCTTTCAGTTCAAGCCGGTTGCCTTCAGGGTCAGACAGGTAAACTGAAGGGCCGTCCCCCTTTGCACCAAAGCGCTGGACCTCGTCTCCGATATCAACGCTCTGCTGTTGAAACCATGCTTGCAGGGCCGCGGCATCAAACGATTTCAGGCGCAAGGCGAAATGATCCATATTATGGCCTTCAAGCCCCGGTGCTGCCCCGCCATCCGGCCCAAGTTTGCCGTTCATATCGACCAGATCAATCATCGAAGACCCTGCCCGCAGATGATATAATCCCATGGGTTCGTTGTGCCGAACAACTTCGCACCCCATGACATCTCTGTAGAACGCCAGCATCAGTTCAATATCACGGGCACGCAAAACGACATGGTCGATCTGGTCATAAGCAATGGGGTTTGCGTCAGTCATATCATTTCCTGTCTTGCAGTCGGGCTGCAAATCATCAATTCTGTTAGTCCTGATAGTGCCTGAGTAACGCCGTTATTCCCAATCAAAAAGAAATGACTGACATGAGTGAGCAACTGACTTTGTTATTGGCGGGACCAAATTCCTCCACCAAGGAAGACTTTCTGCATGAGCGCCTGGAGCAGCCGTGGAAAATCGAAACCTGGCTGCCGGAAGCGGATCGTTCCGAATTCATTAAATTGTTACCGCAAGCAGATGCCCTTGTTGCCGGCAATGTCGTGGGCGGTTGGCCTGAGGTGCCAAAACTGAAACTTTATCAAATCCCCTTCGCCGGATATAACTGGATGACATCCGCCGATATCCCAAAGGGATTACCGTTCTGCAATACCTATGACCATGAAATACCTATTGCCGAATATGTCATGCTGGCCATGCTTGATTGGCAAATTGGTTATGCCGCAACGGTTCAGGATTTCACCGCCAAGGGCTGGCAAAAAATTGGCGCTGGCGCCGGCCCCCTGCACGGCGAAGTCTGCGGGAAAACGATTGGCATTATCGGCTATGGCCACATCGGCATAGAGGTCGCCATGAGAGCCCATGCCTTTGGCATGCGAACCATTGGTATTGCCAGCAGGAAGCGTGAAACCCCTGCTCCACTGGATTGGCTGGGCACAATGGCCGATCTGGACAGGTTATTGACTGAAAGTGATTTCGTCCTTGTAGCCTGCCCACAATCAGATGAAACCCTGGGCATGATCAACAGAGCCAGGCTGGACAAAATGAAGCCAACCGGTGTGATTATTAATGTTGCCCGTGGTCCGATTATCGAGGAAGAAGACCTTTACCTTGCGCTGAAAGAAAAGCGGATCGGCGGTGCCATGATTGATGTCTGGTATGACTATCCGGATGACGATCCAGATGTCGACTGGCCCTCAAAATTTCCGTTTCAGGACCTCGACAATATTCGCATGACGCCGCACAGCAGTGGTTGGTCTGAAGCCCTGATAGAACGGCGCTGGCAAACCGTTGCCGACAACCTCAACCGCCTGGCACGCGGCGAAGCCCTCGACAATCTGGTTTTTGAAGGTACGGGTTAAAACATTTCCGGCTTTGAACAAATCGCCTCAACGACGGATTGCGTCGTTCAGGCGCCAGTCATATTCGTATTTCGAGACGGCAGGTTTGGTTTTCAGGATAGTCTGTAGATCATCATCTGCGTAGCGAGAGAGATGCGCGAACAGCGCGAGGTTATCGCCTCCGAAGTCGTCCTCAAACCACGCGTAAATCTTTGATAGAACCAGACCGTCGTTATACTGCCTGACGCCGCGCGGATGATTGACAAAATCGCTTGCTCCTTTGTCCAGCAATTGCGATGCGTTCCCTGACGTGAACGGAACCTCCGGCAAGTTCGGGCACCCACGCGATGCGCAGTTCAGTGCATAATGCACTCGCGGGTCCTGCCAGATTGGTCGGAGAATACGGTGTTCAATATCATTCAGACTGACGGCCTGACCTTCGATCAGCATGATCTTTTCCGACCACGGCCCTGAAGTAAAAAACCCACCCGAAAGTTTAATATCGGTGATACTTTCAACGGGATAGTTATCCAGAATCAGTAATGCCGTTCGGGCATTATAGAGGTTGATCCAATAGGCCAGTTGTTCTGGTTTTCTGTAACTTCGAATTTTCAAACCGGCCAGTCGATTGACATAGCCCAACAATTTGCGGTGGTCTTCGCCGCTTACTTTCCCATATGACAACATTGCTATTCCGTCAGACGACATAGACAGATAGCGCCCCAGAAAAACGGCCCAGTCAACATGATCTATGGCGGTCAAATTTTGCGTATCGACAATATTCCAGAATGGCCATAAATCGGATTTTGGCGCAAACATTTTGTCAAACAGGACAAATCCACTCAGGGTGAAAACCAGACTAGCCGAAATGAGAATGCGAATAACAGACTTCACGGGACCCTCGTCGCTTAACCATTTGACTGGTGTATAGCGCTTGTTGATGTCATTAATCGAATAACGTTTTTGTGTCGAACATCGATTGTGGAGATATCATGGCTGCCAGACTGACGCTTTTCACTGACATCATTTCGCCCTACGCCTGGCTTGCACAGGCCGGACTTGACCGCATGACTGATCGTCCCGAAATCGAAATAAAACCAGTACTTTTTGCGGGCCTTCTTAATCACTGGGAACACAAGGGACCTGCGGAGATACCAGCCAAAAAGGTTTTCACATTCAAGTATGTCAAATGGATTGCGGATCGGGATGGCGTTGATCTGAATATGCCGCCCAACCATCCCTTCAATCCAATCAAGGCCTTGCGCCTGGCGATTGTCCTTGGTGCAACACACGACGTCATGATGCAGATATTCCGGGCGATCTGGGTCGACGGTCATTTGCCGGACAACGAAGCTGGTTGGGCGGGTATCAAGGCGGCGACAAATTGTACGGATGCCGACGATCTCATCGCCTCTCCAGAAGTTAAAGACAGCTTATTGTCGAACGGTGAAGAAGCGATCAAACGAGGTGTTTTTGGTGTGCCAACATTTTGCGTTGATGACGAATTATTCTGGGGCGCTGATGCCATGGAAATGATGCAGGATTACCTGGCTGATCCAGATGGTTTTCAGGCGCGATATGCCGGCGCGGAGAATCTAGTGCCGTCATCCGTTCGAAAATAGGGTGTCAATTACCGGATATTTGCCAGCTACTGTTTTTTTCGCCAATCCCTGGGGTGTTCAAATGGCCCACGCCACAATCCCCGCTTCGCCGCCTTCGCTTTATCTTCGGTTTTGACATAGATGTGTGAGTAGCGCCGCCAGGCGAGGGCCCAACCCGTGTGCACCATGTTGCGCCCGATATCGAAACCGTCCGCAGAACAAAGCCCGAGCCGAAAGCCTTCCCGATCACGCCCCCGGTCCGTACAGGTGATTTTTTTCGCGCCTGTGATCAAATCGCGTAAGGCGTCCGAGGAAAGAACCCCACACCGAATGGTTTTTTTGCGAAATTTGCAGGTTTGTTTCAGTTCCGGTGCATCGATCCCGTACAAGGTGATTTCCTTACCTCCGACGATCAAGGTATCGCCATCGACAACACTCGCCTGCCCTTCCGCAATGACGCGATGGGCAGTTTCGGCAGTTGCCTGGTTCATCAGCAGGTTAACGTTGAACAGAACAGCAATTACTATAAGGAAATTCGTCGATGTCCGAAGTATCACCGGTTAATCTCCTGTGAGTCCGGGCATGGTCGCCCGCTCTGCCTGTCGTGTTCTCACGCGCCGGGCCAGGTCATGCATGGCACCATCGCCGATACCCAACTCATCCATATGCTCGACCGTGCTGAACAGATAATCGCAACAGCGTCCAATCGGACCCTCGGCATATGCCAGGGCGTCGATCATTTTTTCAGGTTCCAGTTTCCCGGCAAAACGTTCGTGCTCGCGGTTAATCACAAAGGCAATACCCGGCATGTTTCCATCCGCGGTATGCAGGCTGACAATATGCGGCACATAGGCATTGCTGATCATTTCCCGGTTCCAGACAATGCCAAGTTCTTCTTCAACGATATCTTTGGGAACCCGAAAGGCAAATCCGTCACAGGACCCGCCCGATTGCAAACCCAACATCAGACCTGGATGTTCCGGTGTCCCACGTCCCATCAATGTCCACAAACAAAATTGACGATGGTAGCCATATATTCGCGCAGGGATGCGCGCGTCATATTCAATTGTCGGATTCCACATCAGAGAGCCATAGCCAAATAACCAGATTTCACTGTCGGCAGGAAATTTGGCAAGGGTTTCACGTCGGGATTTTTCCCGATCTTCGACGGGCATCCTCGTAAAAATGCCTTGTTTCTCAGCCTCCAGAAGCCGGGCTTCCATCACGCCATCAATAATATCTTCGCGCTTTACATTCATGTTGGTTTGTCATTCCCCAAACGCCGAAGCTGAATACTCATTACGCCAGACAGAACCAGGAGCCCGCCACCGATCTGGTACATATTTGGTCGCAGGTCAAACAGTACCGCAGAGACAATCACTGCCACAACCGGTATCAGATTAAGATAAAGTGATGCGGATGGAACACCAATGTGCGCAGCCCCGCGATGCCACAAGATAATGGCAATACCGGCTGCTCCCCAACTCAGCCATATCAACATCGAGACAGGACCAATGTTGAGTGCTTCCGGCTCGAACCGGGTATCTCCCAATACCAGAAAAAACAGCCAGACCAGTGCCAGCCACACAATCGCTGTCGCAGAGGTTATCGTCGTCGTGCGGATATTTGAATATTTTCCGCACCAATCCTGAACCTTGAGCGAATACCAGGTCCAGCAACTGACGGCCATTAACAGCAATATCTCACCGCCCTGAAACCCAATGCCATTACCCGCCAACGCCTGCGGACTGCCCCGGACAACCACGATGCCACCAGAAACAGCCAGGACCAGGGCCAGCAAAAAACCTTTTGGCAATTTCGCCTGATACAGGAAGCGGGAAAGAATGGCGGCGACGACCGGATTGGCGGTTAGAACAATCGCAGCAGTTACCGGATCCGAATAAAGAATACCAAGGGCATAAAAAGTGGAAAACCCGGCCATGGATGCACCAAGGGCCAGCATATGTTTCCAGTTGTAGGACACTGCAAACAGGCCGCGTCGCTCATTGATCCAAAGCATTCCCAGCAGGAACAGCATGGCAAAGCCATAGCGAAGCAGAGATAGTAGCCAGGGATCGACGACCTTGAGCAATGCCGCGATAAAGGGCACCATTGTGCCCCACATAACGACCGTTACGGCAAGACCTGCAGCTGGATTCATATGTTTTTTGACCGTTTCCGGATTCTGGAGTGTTGCAATTTCTATCTGAATTTCAGGATAGCAGTAAGTCTTTGAAATGGAATTGCGAAAACAAAAAAGCGCTGATCTGCTCCCCCAAAAGCTGATCAGCGCCCTTTTGTTGTCAGGCAGTTCAGAACCCTGAACTACGAATCGGCAATATCTTCTTCAGCCGACAATCCGGCGACGACTTTTACCAATTCAAATACCCGTTTGCGTACGGCCGGGCTTTCGATGGCGTAATATGCTCGCACAAGTTCAAGCGTTTCACGACGTGCAAACTGGTTTTCTTCAGAAAGTGCAGGATTTGATTCCGGATCGATGATTGCACCTGTTGCCACATCCCCTGGCATATCATCAAAGAAAAACGAAACCGGCACATCCAGAATTTGAGAAAACTGATAGAGACGACTGGAACCGATCCGGTTCGCGCCTCTTTCATATTTCTGGATTTGCTGAAAGGTTAATTTTACGGCGTCACCAAGTTTTCCCTGGGTCATACCGAGCAAGGTCCGGCGAAGACGCACACGACTTCCGACATGGACGTCTACCGGGTTTGGTTTGGAGGTTTCTGTCGCGCTCAAACCACTTCTCCTGTTTTCTGTTTGTTGGGGGTGAATACTAACTCAAGTAGAAAGTCTGCCAAAAAATTCAAGGCAGCGGACAACTTTTTTACCAAGCATCGTTGATGAATATCAACCCAGAACGGTTAACGGTTGAAAATGAAAGAACTATAACAGCGCCGAAAGATTAGCAAATCAGTTATCGTATCTGAGGCCACATTCAGTTCCAGTATCTAGAACGCCCAGTTCCTGCTCAATTCTTCCACCGATTTCTTCAAGCGCAGCGCCAATCAGCGTCGCAGCCATGGGCATTTCTACCGTACTTGCAATGCCGAGACACTCAACAAGTTTGAGCTCCAGGCTTTTAAACGTTTCAACTTTATTACCAGTACCGGTTTTAGACATGCTCACACTCGCCCCTTCAATTAGCACACAAAATCTCACAAAACGCACAATTTCACTTGATGATACTGATCTAATCTCGGCGTTGAAAGCGGCGAAACGATATATTCCAGTCGGAATGTTCGAATTATTGATCTATCAACAGGCAAAATGCCGCCTTATCAAGATGTTGCATGAGTGCTGCTGCGGTAATCCCCCCGAAAATTAGTGGTGTTCACGGGTAGAATTTTCTCGGCATTATATCTGAGGAGATTTTGAATGAAAAATGGACGATTTAGCGACACGCAGATTATGGGTATTCTGAAGCAGGCGGAGGGCGGTGTGCC
>JABILA010000119.1 GCA_018654745.1 Alphaproteobacteria bacterium | reverse complement strand
TCTGCGAGGGCCGCACGCCCATGCAAACCCTGGAGGATGGTAAACGTATCTGGAAGGAAAAGTTTATAGACCAAACTTGACCTGACAGACGCCGCGTCAAAATCGGTAACTGTCAGATCAGGTCTGAATTACTACACCTTAGTACATATGCTGACCGCCATTGATGGACATGGTTGAGCCGGTTACAAACCCGGCGTCATCAGCTGCCAGGAACATCACACCACGTGCGATATCAGAAGCCTGACCAAGACGGCCCACCGGAATGCCAGCAATGATCTTCTTCAGAACTTCTTCCGGTACTGCGCGGACCATGTCTGTATCGACATAACCAGGGGCGATGGCGTTGACGGTTACGTTCTTTGCAGCGCCTTCCTGAGCCAAAGCTTTGGTAAAGCCATGGATGCCTGATTTTGCAGCGGCGTAGTTAACCTGACCGTACTGGCCGGCCTGGCCGTTGATCGAACCGATGTTGATGATGCGGCCAAAGCTGCGGGCGCGCATGCCATCGATCACCAGACGACACATGTTGAAGCAGGATGACAGATTGGTTTGTACAACGGCATTCCAGGCTTCGAAATCCATGCGGTGCAAGGTGCCATCACGTGTGATACCGGCATTGTTTACCAGGATATCAACCGGACCCAGGTCCGCTTCGACTTGCGCTATGCCTGCCTTGCATTCTTCAAAATCGGCAACATCCCATTTGTAAACGCTGATGCCTGATTCTTTTGAAAAGGCTTCTGCAGCTTCAACATTGCCGTGATATGTGGCGGCAACCTTGTAACCGGCATCTTTCAACTGTCGGGCAATCTCAGCGCCAATTCCGCGCGACCCACCCGTAACGACTGCTACTCGTGACATTCTCTTGTTTTCCCTGTGAAGACCCTGTCGGGTCATGGATTAAGTGAAGACCCCTGTCGGGTCATGGATTAAATTGCAGGACGACTAGTCCCGTTCGACACACATGGCGATACCCATGCCACCACCGATACAAAGTGTTGCCAGACCTTTTTTGGCGTCGCGGTCTTTCATGGCATACAAAAGCGTTGTCAAAACACGGGCACCTGAAGCGCCGATGGGATGACCGATGGCAATGGCACCACCGTTGACGTTGACCATGTCTGTATCCCAGCCAAGGTCCTTGTTTACTGCGCAGGCTTGTGCAGCGAAGGCTTCGTTGGCTTCCACCAGATCAAGATCGTCTGTGGTCCAGCCAGCTTTTTCCAATGCCTTGCGGCTTGCCGGAATGGGGCCTGAGCCCATGATTGCAGGATCAACACCGGCCTGAGCCCATGACTTGATCCGGGCCAGCGGCTTGAGGCCGCGCTTGTCTGCTTCTTCTGCGCTCATCAGGACCAGGGCAGCAGCGCCGTCATTAATGCCGGACGCATTGGCAGCTGTTACAGTGCCTTCCTTGTCAAAGGCAGGGCGCATGCCGGATACACTTTCAAGGGTCGCACCGTGGCGAATATATTCATCCTGCGCCACAACCGTTTCACCTTTCCGGGTCTTGATCGTAACCGGTATGATCTCGTCTTCGAACTTTCCGGCCTTTTGGGCAGCTTCCGCCTTGTTCTGCGAAGCGACGGCAAAAGTATCTTGTTGTTCGCGGGTGATCTGCCATTTGCTGGCCACGTTCTCAGCGGTGTTGCCCATGTGATAGCCGTTAAAAGCATCCCAAAGACCGTCCTTGATCATGGTATCGATCATCTGGGCGTCGCCCATTTTGGTGCCGTTGCGCAGATGCATGACGTGTGGTGCCTGGCTCATGCTTTCCTGGCCACCGGCAACAACAACATCAGAATCCCCTTCAGCCACAGCCTGAAAACCAAGTGCAACAGAACGGAGACCGGAACCACACAACTGGTTCACGCCCCATGCAGGTACTTCAACAGGCAAACCGGCAGCGATCGACGCCTGACGAGCCGGGTTCTGACCTTCACCGGCACTCAGGATCTGACCCATGATGACTTCGGAAACGTCGGCCGGTTCGACATTGGCGCGCTCAAGGGCAGCGCGAATGGCAACTTCACCCAGCTCGTGGGCTGAGAGGGCGCTGAGGGCCCCGTTGAATGAGCCAACAGGTGTGCGGGCGGCGCTAACGATAACAACTTCGGTCATTGTGGTCTCCGGCTAAGGGCTACCCGACAATCAGGTCGTCCCTGGGGGTTAAGGGTTATATCAAAATCTTCCAATTATGGAATTTTGTCTAAAATGACATGGAAGTTGCTGGAGTCAACAGAAATGTTGCAGTGCAGCATATTTTTTTACATTTTGTCAAATTATGATCAATATATTCACGGAGTTGTAAATCCTGTTCATACGATCAATAAAGGCGCTCAGTTGAATTCTAATAAAAGCCACATGTCGTCTATGGCTTTGCCCGGTCACACAGGTTTCTGAAAGCATTCGTTCGTTGGAACATCTCTCAATTCGCCCGGCATTAAAGTCAGACGCATCCAGTCTTTCCGAGATCGGCTATGCTGCATGGCTCAAGGGCATAGGATCCCTTATCCCTGCCCAGTCAGCAGAAAACGTCAGTCAAAAATCGTTCGAAGACTTTGCATTATCAGCGACCGACAACATCCTGGTTGCGGTTTTGAACAAAGACATCGTGGGTTTTGTGGCCACAGGAAAGCCAGATAACTATATCAGCGATCTTTGGGTTTCACCGGAATCGGAGGGCCAGGGCATCGGCAGTAAACTGGTAGCCGCTCTTGAAACTCACATACTCGACCGGGGTTACAACACTGCCGAAATAGAAGTCATGAGCGCCAATCAAAGGGCGCTGGAATTGTATTTGCGCCTTGGCTACCGCATATCCGCTACTTTTTCCAAACCCGACCCGGCGCTACTGATCGACCTCGAAAAAACCAGACTATGCAAGGATCTGGTCGATCAGGACTAGCGCTTCGCCAACAACCACGCCAGCAGGTCTTTCCACAATCCATCCGGTGCCCGACTGCTGACCACCATACCGATATGACCTGACGGCGGTGAAATCAGTTTTGCACCGGCGATCAATTCAGCCAGCGGCGAAGCTGCTTCAAGGGGCACGATCCGGTCGCTGGCCGGGGCGGCGATCAATGTTGGTACCTTCAGATCGCGAGGGTCAACAACATCTCCGGCGACTGCCCATTCTCCCTTGAAGGGCGTGTTATCGCGATACCAGCGGATCAGACATTCCCGCGCCACTTCCTGCACCAGGGGAATACCATCATTGAGCCAGTCTTCCAGCGCCACAAAATCAGCCGCCTTTTCGCTGGCGGGATCAAGACTGGCAAAACTCCTGAATTTTCTGAGGCCCAGCGCTGGATCGAGACTGGCAAAAAATGTCTGCAGGATATCGATGGGCAGTTCACCAAAACCGTTGATAACGGAATCGATTGATTCTGTTGCGGCCGCAAATAATTTGTTATGCATCCCGGAGCCGCCATAGAAATCCCATGGTGTTGCCATCAAAGCCAGCGAACTGACGTCACTCTGGCGACGCAGCGCCAGCGCCAGCGCCAGATCGCCGCCCAGACAGTAACCCACAACAGGCGCCGGATTGCCCGTCAGTCCGGCAACGACATCCAGCGCCGCTTCCAGACGGCCAGCAATATAATCATCAAGGCTGTAGCCTTTTTCGGCATCTCCAGGTGTGCCCCAGTCAACAAGCAGCGGTCGTACACCGCGTGCCGCCAACCAGCGCAGCATGCTGCGGCGCGTCGAGATATCGAGCACATATCCCTTGTTCACCAGCGACGGTACAAACAGAACCGGGGTGCCATCCTTTTTTGCTCCGTCGACTTCTCCGTAATCCAGCAACCTGGTAGAGCCCTGCTGCCAGATGGCGGGTGGGTCAACGACATCTCGCACATAGGGATGTTGGCGGTAGGCTTCGATGCCGGTCAGCATGACCTGAAGCCGGTTAACGGCCTCCTTGCCAGCGGCGGGAAACAACTCCTCTGCGGCCAGGTCGGTCAGGGCCTGGGCGAATTCATTGGCCTCCGCCCCCCATCCCGTATCCGAGGGAATTTTTCCTGCCAGCGATGACGGCAAAGCAACCATGGAACCGCCCAGCGCCGACAAGGCGGACGCCAGATGAAAGGCCAATGGCCGCGGCCCCAGGCGTTCGGGTTGATCCGCCAGATTATCTATTGGTGCAGGTGCGACTGTATGCGGGTCGGTGTCGGTCATAATGCCAATTGAAGTTACAGATGGTCAAAATTCAACGATCCTGACCCGCAAATCAACCGCCCTTGCCCCGTCTTTTAACGATTTAACGGGGCACAGGATCAAATAACCTTATGGCGCAATGCAACATGACACTTGCGCAATGCAACAAAAATTGCCAATTATAGAGATATCAAACGTTGCAGCGCAGCAAAGTGGACAAAACCATTGAGTGAAAAATCAAGTAATAAAAACCAGAATGGCGAACAGCCTATCCTGATCAAGAAATACGCCAACCGCCGTCTCTACAATACAGCGACCAGCAGTTACGTTACGCTCGATCATCTCTGCGGCATGGTCAAGGAAGGCCACGAGTTCGTTGTCGAGGACGCCAAAACCGGCGAAGACATCACCCGTTCAGTCCTCACGCAGATCATTTTTGAAGAAGAAGGCAAGGGCCAGAACCTGTTGCCCATAAGCTTTCTGCGTCAATTGATCGGATTTTATGGTGACAATTTACAGCCTGTTGTGCCGCAATATCTGGAAATGACCATGGAGTCCTTTTCCAAAAACCAGGAAGCCATGCGCGAAAACCTGAACAATGCGATGGGCGGCAGCAATCCATTTGCGCAATTTGAAGAAGTGGCGCGCCAGAACGTCAACATGTTCCAGCAAGCCATGAGCGCCTTTGCGCCGTTTCAGATGCCCGGAGCGCCTGGAATGCCAGGGATGCCGGGATTTCCCGGAATGCCGGGAGCAGCAGATGGCGCCTCCGACACTTCGGGGGAACAAACCGCCAGTGAAGCACCTCAAGCGCCTGCAAATGCGGAAAAAGATGAGGCTGACGACCTTTCTTCCCTGAAAGACAAGCTGGCCGATCTTGAGAAACAGATTGGCAAGCTCTCGGAAAAGTAAAATATTTTACAGATTTCTGACTCTTTCTGACTCCACGTTAACCCTGATAATATTGCAATATCAATAGGATAGTCTATTTTTACCTGTTTTTGATTAAAATTTTAGTTAATTTACAGGTAATAACTTGAAGGTATCTTTAGCTCCATAAATATGGGCAGAAGTGACTGAGACGGGGAAAACCCTGCCGGTTATTTCAGAGCGGTTTCGGGCTTGGTGTTTCAATAAAACTTTTTGAAACACCTCAGAAGATGCATTCAGACGGACAGTGACAAACGCAACAATTTTAACATCAAGTCACCAACACCAGTTGCCGGCAGTAATCCGGCAACGTCCGCGGGGGAATCCGTCCGCCGAAGAGTTCAAACAACAAACTGAAAACAGTGCCCGACAGCGCAATTCGCGTCGGCAAAGTGATCCCTCGGAAGACACGCGCTCAGGAGCCATCGGGCAAAAACCTTCGCGTCGCTCCAGCGGCAATGTTACCTACATCCGGGAACAACGGAACCCACGTGATCTGCATACCGATGAACGACGGCTAACAACGGATCGTCGCGGCTTTGGCGTCCGCGCCTTTGCCCAGCGTGCCGCCGACCGGGCCCCGGCCCTGACGACAGTTGGCAGTGGCTTCATGGCGCAATTGATCGCCCAGGAAATCGTACCGGAACTTTCGCAACAGCCCGGCCTGATGACGGACGGCGGTGTGGAAGCTTACGAAAGTTCAATGGCCCGGGCCGAAATGCATATCGACCCGTTCAACGCCTATACGGAACAAGCCTGAATATTTTAATACCCTAATGCGATGCCGTCCTTGCGCGGATCGGACCCGCCCATCAGGCTGTTATTTTCCCAATCAATCCAGATCGCCTGTCCGCCACCGTGGGGGGTGTCGAAGCGGATTGTCTTGTGGCCCATGGCCTGTAATCCGGCTTCCGTTTCGGCTGGAACCCCGCGCTCCAGCTGATATTCTTCATCAAAGTGGAACGCCCGTGGCATATCCAGGGCTTCCTGAGGGTCCATGCCAAAATCAACCACATTGGTGACGACCTGGCTTTGACCGACGGGCTGATACTGGCCGCCCATAACGCCGTAAGGCATGACCGTGCGCCCGTCCTTCGACAGCATACCAGGCGTGATCGTGTGCAGAGGCCGCTTGCCTGGCGCGATGCAATTGGGATGATCAGGTTCCAGCCGGAAACCGGCACCCCTGTTTTGCAGTGCAACGCCCGTGGTCGGACTGACGAGGCCTGAGCCAAAGGGAAAGAACGTTGAATTGATAAAGGAGATCGCGTTGCGATCCTTGTCGACGACACTGAGAAAGATCGTATCGGGGTGGGCCGGTGGCCGGATATAATCAAAATCCGAGGCCTTGTCCGGATTGATTTGAGCGCGTAATTCCGCAGCAAATTCTTTCGACAACAACTTGTCGACAGGCACGTCTGCCTGACGCGGATCAGCAACCCAGGTCTCGCGCGCATTATAGGCAAGGCGTGTTGCCTCGGCCTGTAAATGCAAACGTTGAGCGCCATGTGGATTCAGTGACGCGAGATCAAATCCTTCCAGAATATTCAACATTATCAAGGTGGTAATGCCCGGATTGTTTGGCGGCACCGTGGAGATATGATAGTCGCGATAACTGGTCTGGATAGGGTCGAGTATCTCTGTTTGCTGAGCCGAAAAATCATCCAGCGTATGCAGACTGCCAAGGGAATTCAGATAATCGACGATGTCTTTGGCAACGCGGCCTTCGTAAAATCCGTCGCGGCCTTCGGCGGCAATTGTGCGGAATGTTTCGGCCAGCCACGGATTGCGGTGAACCTCACCCCGGGCCGGTGCCCGCCCGCCTGGCAGATAGACCTTGCTGGCATTGGCATCTTTCGAAAGCTTGTCATGTTGGCCTGCCCAGTCACGCGATACCCTTGGTGCCACCACAAATCCATCTTCGGCATAGTCAATTGCAGCCTTCAGAACCTGATCAAATTTCATGGTTCCATGGGCTTTCAAAAGCTTGTCCCAGGCATCCACAGCACCTGGCACTGTCACAGCGTGCGCCGTAAACAATCCGATCCGGTCCATGCCTTGTTCGAGGAACCAGTCAACATTGGCTTTTGCTGGCGCACAGCCGGAACCGTTGACAGCTATGGCTTTGGCCATATCGCTGCCGGGGGCATAGACAGCAAAACAGTCTCCGCCGATCCCGGTCGACTGGGGTTCAACCACGCATAACGTTGCACTTGCGGCAATGGCTGCATCGACCGCGTTGCCACCAGCCCGCAGGATATCAATTGCGGCCAGGGTTGCGGCCGGATGGGAGGTTGCTGCAACACCGTTCAGTCCGTGAGCTGTCGAGCGTCCGGGAAAATGAAAGTCACGCATACGCCAGATTTCCTTGCCAAATTCAAAGCCATATTCGAAGGCGGAAAGTATGACCTGGAAAAAATAATATGTCGCGAGGTGAGGCCATATTAGTCAGCAATGTTGCCTGATTTTGCCCTTTAAATGTCGGGCATTTGGCGGACATTTTGTCTCATTTGACGGACATTTTGTCTCATTCAAGCGCATTTGGCGTCTGTCAGCACACAAAAAAGACCCTGACCATCAGAGGGCCAGGGTCGATTTCTGATCCGGGTAAAACTTACTCGGCAGCTTTGAGCAAATCTTCCGGACGCGGTGGCTTGGCCGCATCGCGTAATTCAGCCTGTTCCATATTTTCCTTGGCGGACAATCCAGCGAGCTGGTTTTTGCCACCCAGATATTGAACCGGCCAGGGCTGATCATCGAAACCATAATGCGCAGCATCATGCAATGTCTGATAAGGCTGGGCCAGATGTGGTCGGGCCAGGGCACAGAAATCCGAACGCCCGGCTGCCACAATTGTGTTTACCTGGTCGCCCGATGTGATCGCACCAACAGCAATTGTCGGAATGCCAACCTCGATCCGGATACGTTCAGCAAAGGGTGTCTGGAACATGCGACCAAATTCGATTTCCTCATCCGTCGTTGTTTGACCGGAGGAGACATCGATCACATCAACGCCGTGATCTTTCAACATACGGGCCATTTTAACGGCCGCATCACCATCTATCCCACCTTCGACCCAGTCCATGGCGGATATACGGACGGACAGTGGCTTGGCTTTGGGCCAGACAGCCCTGACGGCATCCAGAACTTCCAATGGATATTTCATCCGGGCATCCAGATCGCCACCATATTCATCCGTGCGTATGTTGGTGATCGGTGAAATGAAGGTGCCCAGCAAATAGCCATGCGCCATGTGAACTTCCAGCATGTCAAAGCCTGCGGCTTCTGCATTTTTGGCGGCGGTGACAAAGTCGTCGCGGACCTGATCCATTTCAGCGCGATTGATTTCCTTCGGCACCTGACTGTTTTTGAGATACGGCAAGGCAGATGCAGAATAGATCGGCCAGGACTGATCTTCGGGCAGCGGCTGGTCATAGCCACCTTCCCACGGAATGCAGGAGGCCGATTTACGACCGGCGTGAGAGATCTGCATACCAAATACTGTGGCGCTGTTGGCATGAACAAAATCAACAATACGCTTCCAGGCCGCGACATGATCGTCACTGTAAATACCGGTACAGCCGGGACTGATCCGACCGGCGGCAGAGACACCGGTTGATTCCGTCCACATCATCCCGGCACCACCAATGGCGCGACTACCCAGATGAACCATGTGCCAATCATCCGGCATACCGTCGGTCGCCGAATACTGACACATGGGGGATACGACGACGCGGTTTGGAATGATCCGGTCCGCCAGCTTGAACGGCGTGAACATCGGCGGCGTATTGGCAGGCACATCGATACCGGATTGTTTGCGGGCTTCGGCGACAACAAATTCGTCTACCTGTTTGATAAAGGCCGGGTCACGTCGTCCAAGATTTTCATACGTGATCCGTTTCGACCGTGACAGCATGCTGAAGGTAAACTGAACCGGATCCATGCCCATATAGCGTTCGGTATCTTCAAACCATTTGAGGCTGGTTGTCGCGGTCTTTTGCAGACGTGCCACTTCTTCCTTGCGGTCACCTTCATAGGCGGCCAGGGCTGCCTTGACGTTCGTGCCGTTGGCCTGGAACGCTTCATACAGCGCGATGGCATCTTCCATGGCCAGTTTGGTTCCGGAACCAATAGAGAAGTGCGCCGTATGCAGGGCATCACCCAGCAAGACGATATTGTCATGTACCCAATGTTCGTTACTGACCGTCGGGAAGGTCCGCCACAGCGAGCGGTTCAGCAGCAATTCGTGACCGTGCAAATCGTCTTTGTAAAGTTCGGCGACATAGTCGCGGGTCTCTTCTTCGGTAGCCATGTCGAGACCGGCCTTGAGCCAGGTTTCTTCCGTACATTCAACAATGAAGGTACTGGCGTCAGATTCGAACTGATAGGCATGTACCCGAAACAGGCCATGCGCACTTTCACGGAAAATGAACGTGAAGGCATCCAGCGGCAAGGTCGAACCCAGCCAGACAAATTTGTTTTTGCGCCAATCCAGGTTCGGTTTGAAATGCTCGGCATGTTGATCGCGGATGAAACTGTTGATGCCATCCGAGGCCAGGATCACATCAGCGTCGCTGAACTGTGCAAGATCGGTGATGTCAGTTTCAAACTGGATTTCTACGCCTGCCGCCAGGCAATGCTTTTGAAATATGCTTAAAAGTTTTTTGCGTGACATGCCGCAAAAGCCGTGGCCAGTCGAGGTAACCTTCGCGTCCTGATAATAGGTGTCGATATTGTCCCAATAGGCAAAACTTTCGACAATCTCGGCGTAGGAGCCCTGGTCGTAGTCCAGAAATCCGGACAGCGTTTCATCTGAAAAGACGACGCCAAAGCCAAAGGTGTCTTCGGGCTTGTTGCGTTCATAAACAACAATATCCCACGAGGGGTTTGCTTTTTTTGTCAGCAAGGAAAAATATAGTCCGGCTGGACCGCCACCTACGACCGCGATTTTCATCTATTTGCTCCTGTAATTTCCGGTACCCGCAATGCTGATTTAGTTCCGCAATTCAGAGCATAATCGACGTCGTTGGGCCTGTGTTGATATTTAGTTTAAGCTTAAAATATAATTGTTCAAGTTTAAATTGGCATTGGAATACCAAAAAAGAACATGGCAAGCTCTTCAAACCCTTCATTATTCTCAAATCAGATAATCTAAATGATTGTTTTTACAGAAAATTACACTGAATTACCGGCCGTCCCGGGGGCCTATATTTTAATTGTCGATCTTGCTGAAAAAACTGTATTAACGATCCGGAAATTTCAGGGAACAGTGCTTGAACCAGGTCGATATGCCTATTTTGGATCGGCACGGGGTCCCGGCGGGATCAAGGCACGATGTCGCAGGCATTTAAGGAAAGACAAGAAACTTCACTGGCACATAGATCACCTGACGACCCGTGCAAGCAGCCTTGGCGTAGCTGCATATCCTGGGGGAAATGAATGCCAGCTAGCCTCATCATTGCTGGCTGATACAACAAGTGAAATCCCGGTACCGGGCTTTGGCAGTAGCGACTGCAAAACCTGCAAGTCACACCTGTTTCGCATAAGCGCAAAAACAGATATCGAAAACATTGTTCGTATTAACGATGACATCACTCCAAAGGCGGGTTAAGATTCCTGGAAACCAATGGGGGCAACGGTTTTCAAGGGGAGGCAATGTGAAAAAGAGGTTTTTTTCAGGTCTTGTTGATGACCAACGCGGTGTCACTGCTGTCGAATATGGTCTGATTGCGGGGCTGATCAGTGTCACGATCATTGCCGTGCTGCTGACTTTGGGCGGCGATCTGACAAATGTTTTTAATGATATCTCGGGCGGTCTGCAAAATGGCTCGCCCTGAGAATTTCTGTAGCAAGTACACGTATCCGCGAACGGACAGAACATGAAGTTTTTTTTGGTTGATGATGAAGAAACCATAATCAAGGCCACCACAATTCTACTGGAAGGTGCCGGTCATGATGTAACGGGTTTCACATCAAGTATTCAGGCGATGGAAATGATCAAGGCGGGGCAGCCGGACTGCCTGATCGTCGACATCATGATGCCTGAAATGGACGGACTGGAATTATGTCGCAAGGTTAAATCTGACCCCGACACAGCGCACATCCGGGTCATCGTCCTGTCGGCCAAGACCTATGAATTTGATCGCAGTCGAGCGCAGGAAATGGGTGCAGAAGGCTATTTGACCAAACCCATCAAGCTGGATACCTTCGTCGCCGAACTGGACGGATTGCTGGGCAATTCGCTGACGGCAACATTCTGGGGTGTGCGTGGCACGCTGCCGGTGCCCGGCGAAAGTTCCTTGCGCTATGGCGGCCATACAAGTTGCGTCACTGTTCAATGTGGCAATTCACCCCTGATGATTTTCGACGCCGGATCAGGGATCAAGGCGCTGTCAGATCACATGATGGGTATGAACGAGCGTATCACCGCAAAAATATTCATTTCCCATCCGCACTGGGATCACATTAATGCCCTGCCTTTTTTTGTACCCCTGTATATCCCCGGTAACGAATTTGAAATCCTGGGGGCCCGTCACGGCGATACCACCATGCGCGAATTAATGAGCGCGCAAATGGACGGAATTTATTTCCCCATCACCATTCGTGAATTTGGCGCCCGGGTCTTCTTTCGTGATCTGGGTGAAGAAACGATTGAATTTGACGACATCAAGGTTCAGACAATGCTGCTTAGCCATCCTGGAAATTGTCTGGGGTACCGCATTGATTATCAGGGCAAGTCGATCTGTTACATCACCGACAACGAAATGTTCAATGCCGGAGAACCCGGTCACAATCCAGGCTATATCCAGCGTCTGGCCGATTTCTGCCGTGGGGCGGATGCACTGATAACGGACACCACATACACAGATGCCCAATATCCCGCGAAAGCAGGTTGGGGCCATTCAAGCGTGGGTCAGGTTGCCGAACTGGCCGCCAGGGCCGAAGTTGATACGCTGTATCTGTTCCACCATGACCCGGACCAGAACGATGACGCCATCGACGCCAAACTGGATGAAATGAAAATGGCGCTATCGATGCTGGGATCAGACGTCAAATGCCTGGCCCCCGGTGAAGGCGACCAGATCAAACATTAATCCAGAGGCATGGATGCCGGATCAAGTCCGGCATGACGTTGATTGTTATGAACGCATTTCCAATAAACTCTCCGTCACCCCGGACTTGATCCGGGGTCTACGCCTTTGTCTTGAAGCACATCGTCAGCGTCATCGGGAAACGAAATGATACGCTGCCAGGCTACTTCCGTTCTTTCACGTAGGCCCAAAGCTTCATAATCACCCAGATCGGCACGACGACAACCGCGCCCAACAGGATGTACGAGGCTGCGCCGCCAAACTGTGAGACAACCCAGCGGAAAAGATCGACAAAGACACTGAAGATACTTTGAATTGTACCGCCAAGATCAGCCAGCAGTTGTTGTGGCGTGATGTCAAAAACGGTCAGTCCCCAGCCCACCAATAAAGACACAACGACCAGCTTGATCGTCGTCGAAATGACTGTTTTCGCTTCAGGTCTCGCCATGATCAGTTCCTGTCGCTTTAGTCTTTACCGAGGGCTTCGTCGATTTTTTGGTCGGTCTTGTACTGACTGAGCGCGTAGACAGACCAGATGGCCGCAGGCAACCAGCCGACGAGCGAGATTTGCAGGACCAGACAAATAATACCGGCGATGGGACGGCCGATTGTAAAGAACTGCAACCAGGGCAGCAGCAAGGCAAGAAGAAGACGCATAAGAACACTCCTGATACTGGGGCGATCCCGGTTAAACGAAATCGCTTACACTTGGTTTATTGGCTCATACCAAAGGGTCTGAGACAACGCTGCGTTTCCGTGAAACCCGGAATCGCTCTAAATATCTGCACAATCTGCCCTATCACAGTCGTCAGGGCAATTGGCGAATAGCACATCCGCCGATACAATTCACCCATGACCGACATGACAAATACCCTGACCGACCTGATCAGCCACAGCGCCAGCAACTATCCTGACGGTGTTGCCATTATTGATCGGGATAATACCTGGACCTATTCAGCCTTGCTGGAAAGCAGCCAGCGGCTGGCAACCGGCCTGCAAAACCTCGGCATTGGCACCGGCGACAGGGTCGCCTTCTGGCTGCCAAACATCGCGGCCTATCTTGCCTTGCATCTGGCCTGTGGCCGACTGGGTGCAATCACGGTTTCGGTTAACACCCGGTTTCGGTCCTCGGAAGTTGGCGACATTGTCGGGCGATCCGGCGCCAGGGCAATGATCCTGTGGCCCACTTTCAAGGACCTGCCGTTTCTCGATATTCTGGCCGATGTGCCAGCGGACGACCTGAAGGCGCTGGAACATTTCATCGTCTATGACGAAGGCGAAGCACAGCCTGACCTGCCAGCCGCCCTGCAAAATATCAAACAAGTGCCTTACAGCGACCTTGCCACCTCGGACCTGGCTGAATTCGATTTTGCCACGGAAGATATGGGCACAATCATCTTCACCACGTCCGGCACCACCGCCGCGCCAAAGTTTGTGCTGCACAGCCAGGCCAGCATTGTACGTCATGCCCGAAACGTCGCCCGGTTCTTTGGCTACGACGCGGAAGATACAGTGATGCTGCAAGCCGTCCCTTTGTGCGGCACCTTTGGTCACGCCCAAGCCATGGCGACCCTGTCGGTTGGGCGTCCGATGATTTCCATGCCGGTTTTTTCTGGCCAGGCGGCAGCAGCGGCCATGCACGCACACAAGGTCACAAACTTCAACGGATCGGATGAAATGTTCGCCCTGATCCTGGAGGCCGGAGAAGGTGAGCGTCCTTATCCACT
Source organism: Alphaproteobacteria bacterium (assembly GCA_018654745.1). Lineage (GTDB taxonomy): Bacteria > Pseudomonadota > Alphaproteobacteria > UBA2966 > UBA2966 > JABILA01. Next base: position 9,899 of record JABILA010000119.1, on the reverse strand, counting down.
GTTCCGCTTTGGTGGCTATGCCGCGTTCAATCCGGCCTTTGCAGATATTCTGGAACGTGCCGACAAGCGGGACATGATCCTGTGCGGTTTGTGGGGCATGAGCGAAATGCAGGCCCTGTATGGTTTGCAGGACCCGGCTGCGGATGTTGAAACCCGGCTATTGGCAGGCGGTCGTACAACTTCGGACGAGGCAAAGGTCCGGACGCGTGATCCCGAAACCGGTGACCTGCTGCCACATGGCCAGGCCGGAGAAATCGAAGCCTCTGGCCCCAGCCGCATGAAGGAATATTTTGGAGACAAGGCTGCGACCGCAAAAGCGCTGACGGATGACGGCTATGTTCGCACGGGCGATCTTGGTTACACGACGTCAGATACCAGCTTTGTTTTCCTCTCGCGCATGGGTGATGTGCTCAGGCTGGGTGGGTTTCTGGTCAATCCGGCTGAAATTGAAAACCACCTCGAAGCCCATCCCCTGGTTACTGCAGCCCAGGTCGTCGGCGTCGACACCGAAACCGGCACCCGGCCCTACGCCTTTGTCATTCCCGCGCCCGGCGTTGAATTTGAATCAACCCAGGTATTGGCCCATTGCGCAGACGGTATGGCAAAATTCAAAGTGCCGCTGGCGATCACGGTAGTGGAGGAATTCCCGACAACGGCAAGCGCCAATGGCGTCAAAATCCAGCGCAAGACGCTGAGGGAAATGGCCATGGCAGAATTAGACGGATCTTAAATTTCGACAGACTTCCCCCAACAAAACTCCGTCACACCGAACTTGATCCCCACCTTCGGTTTACGAAGTCTACGCTTCCGATTGACAGGTAGCCCTTACTTACAGGCATGGATGCCGGATCAAGTCCGGCATGACGCTGAAAATTACGAATGCGTACCCGCCAAACTCTCCGTCACCCCGTACTTGATACGGGGTCTACGCATATTCCTTGATACACATAGTCAGTTCTAGTGGGTGACCGCATGGATGCCGGATCAAGTCCGGCATGACGTCGGAAGAAACTCAGCTGTTTACGTCCACAACCGTGCGGCCCTTGACCTGACCTTTGAGAATTTCCTTCGACAAGGGGATCAGGTCATCAAACGACACGAGGTTGGTCATGCTGTCGAGCATATCCATATCCAGTTCTGTCGCCAGACGTCGCCAGCCCTCGGCCCGGCGTGCAATGGGCACATAAACCGAATTGATGCCGACCAGACTGACGCCCCGCAGAATCAGCGGCAGGACCGTTGTTGTAAGGTCAAATCCGGCGGCGTTGCCGCACACAGAAACCGCGCCATTATTACTTATTTTCGGAATAACATTGGCGAGGATGTTGCTGCCGACCGTATCAATGGCCCCGGCCCAGATCGCCCGCGCCATGGGACGGGCTTCACCCGACAGGTCTTCGCGGCTGACAAATGATTTAGCACCAAGGGATGTCAGATATTCATGCGTTTCCGCCCGGCCCGTGGCGGCAACGACGTTGTAGCCAAGACCTGCCAGCAAGGACACGGCAACTGAGCCCACACCACCGGCGGCACCGGTGACCAGAATATCGCCGCTGTCCGGTGTGACATCCATATTTTCCAGGCCCATGACAGCCAGCATCGACGTAAAGCCTGCTGTGCCAATGGCCATGGATTGTTGCAGGCTCATGCCGTCCGGCAATTTTACCAGCCATTCCGATTGCACCCGCGCCATCTGGGTATAGCCACCCCATTCCCATTCACTGAGGCCCCAGCCGGTAATGATAACTTCATCGCCTGGCGTATAATCCGGGTTGTCGGTGCTGACGATCGTGCCACAAAGATCAATGCCGGGGATCATCGGCAGGCTGTGCATGATCTTGCCGCGATTGCCATTAATGGCCAGACCGTCTTTGTAATTGAGCGTCGAATAGGCAACCTGGATTACCGTATCGCCTTCGGGCAAATCATCCAGAGTGAGGTCGGTAAAGTTACAAACCGCTTTGCCGTCGTCATTTTCAGTGGCCAGCAGGGCCTTGAATGTATCGCTCATGATGTTCTCTCAGTTCAGGAATATTTTGGTCTATTCAGGCAGCCATTCCTGCAGCATAAGCTCCAGGGTGACAAAGGTCAGGTTATGGCCGCGAATAAATTCACCGGCCCAGCCGTCTCCGTCCCAGTTCGCGACCAGGCCATAAAGGCGTGCGCGCGGTTTGCCACTGTCATCGGGGCGGACTTCGCCGGTGGTGATGGCGATTTCCAGACCGGGGCCGGGAATAGTCTGGATATTTGATTTTTCCGCAGAACCAATTTCCAGGTTGGCGTCCATCAAACTACCGACACAGCCCCGCACCACGGCATGGGCGATATTATTTTCGGCACAGATATTTTCGATGGCTTCGACGATGTCCAGATTGGGTCGGACCCGTGCGGTGACGACGCGGCCAAAGCGGCCTTCTTCGATGCCAACGTCTTCGATCAGTATATCGCTCATGCTTCTGCCTTTGACGGATGGAGCAAGGGGAAATTTGTTTCGGGATCGTGGTGGGCCTGCAGTTCCGCCGTGCCCCCCGCTGTTGCCCAGGCCACCAGACCGCCCGGACCAATGATGCATTCGCCAGGGATCAGATGTCCGCCCAGCTTGTTGCCTTCACCATCCAGAAAAATGGCGTGACAATGGGACCGCGGTGCGCCTTCTTCATCCATGCCGACCATGACATTGGCAATCGCCAGGGTCACTGGCAAGGGCGGAAAGTTGGGCGGTGAAAATGTTGCCACGCGATAGCCGGTTGGGTCTTCGACACCGGTATAATAGGAGAACTTTTTGAAGCTGCCGCCGCCCAGGCGCACACCTGCCGTGTTAATGCCCTGCTCCCGCAAGACCGCACCCAGGCCGTTGAGGATATCCGTGCCTTCGGGCAAATGCAGACGCAATTCCCGACCAGGTTCCGAAACTTCGCTTAGCACGCGGGGCTCGATCTCCTCGCCCGGATGCTCAACGCGCCGTGGTTCTGGCAATGCTGTCACAGGTCCTGTCCTTCGACCAGGTCGCCGCGTTCATACAATGTGTTGCGGATCAGGTGTTTGGGCACCTTGCCATAGCCCGATTTCGGCAAGTCATCCCAGAAGACATATTTTTTGGGATGTTTATAGCGCGACAATTCCTTGTTGATAAAACCGGCCAGTTCCTCCGCCGTAATGCCCTGATCGGTGGGCACAACTACGGCAACGCCCACTTCCCCCCATTTGGTATCCGGGATACCCAGCACGGCCACTTCTGACACGCCGGGATGGGTCAGCATCACTTCTTCGATCTCGCGCGGATAGACATTGGCACCGCCGGAGATGAACATATCCTTGGCCCGGCCCGTGATGTAGACAAAGCCTGCGTCATCAACACGGCCCAGATCACCGGTGTGGAACCAGCCGTCCTGGAAAACCTCGGCATTGGCTTTGTCATTTTCCCAATAGCCCGCCATGACCGCCGGGCCCTTGCAACAAATCTCGCCCTGCTCACCGGCAGGCAGGATATTGCCCTCGGTATCACGAATGGCGATTTCCAATCCGACCCGCGGCAGGCCACAGGTGCCGGGGCGGTTTCGCGGATCATTTTCATCGATGATGTAATGTTCCGGGCGCAGGACGGTAATGCAGCCGGTGACTTCGCCCTGGCCATAATATTCCACCAGCACCGGACCCAGTTTTTCGTAAGCCGTTTTCTGGTCTTCCAGATACATCGGCGCGCCGGCATGAATAACGTGGCGCAAACTTGAGTGATCATATTTGTCGACGGATGGATGTTCGACCAGCATCTTCACGATGGTCGGCACTGTGAAGGCATTGCTGACACGGTATTTTTCCACCAGTTGCCAGACCGTTTCCGGATCCATACTTTCGCCAGGCATCAACACTGATTTGGCCCCGCGCACGACTTGCGGGAAAACATGACAGCCCGCGCCATGGCTAAGCGGTGCCACAACAATGGAGGCATCATCCTTTGTCAGGTCCGGCATCAGGTCGGCCATGAAGTTGTTGGTCACAAAGGACATCTGGCCATGCGTCAGGATTGCCCCCTTGGGGCGGCCCGTGGTGCCCGAGGTATAAAACAGCCAGGCCGGATCGCTGTATTCAACGGCAACTTCCATGGCCGCCGCACCCGCATTGTCCGCCAGTAACTGATCATAATCGAAGGTCCCGTCATCAGCTGATCCACCGATACTGATCAGATATTCAAGATCACCCGAGCTTTCCTTTGCCGCCGCGGCATGTTCGGCAAAGACGCCTTCGAACAAAAAGGCTCTGGCCCCTGAATTCGAGGCAACATAGGCAATTTCCGGCGGGGTTTGGCGAAAGTTTGAAGGTACCCAGACGGCACCGGCCTTGAAAATGCCCCACAGGCTTTCGAACATGGCCCGGTTGTTGCGCGATTGCACCATCACCCGGTCGCCCTTGTTCACACCCATTTTCATCAAGGCGTCGCGAAAGGCACTGGCATTGGCATCCAGCTGCGCCCAGGTCCATTCTTCGTCCCCATGGACCAGACCAATCAGGTCCGGGTAAAGCCTGGCGGTATCAGACAGCAACCGCCCCAAATTCATCGCACTAATCATTGTTCCCCCAAAGATTATTGGTTGGTTTGCGGATGGTCCGCCCTCCTCCCGAGGTGGACCATCCGGCAAATCAAATCCTATTTAAGCGCCTCCAGCACAGACACATAGTTCGCAACCGCAGCGCCGCCCATATTAAAGACACCGCCCAGTTCCGCTCCATCAATCTGGCAACCGCCCGCTGAATTGGTCAACTGCATGGCGGCCATGACATGCATGGATACACCGGTCGCACCCACAGGATGGCCCTTGGCTTTCAGACCACCGGATGGATTAACCGGCAACTTGCCGTCCTTCTGGGTCCAGCCTTCCTTGATGGCCTTCATGCCCTGACCGGGCTCAACCAGGCCCATGGCTTCATATTCAATCAGCTCGGCAATGGTGAAACAGTCATGGGTTTCAACGAACGACAAATCATCCAGCGTGATCCCGGCAGCTTCCAGGGTTTTGGCCCAGGCCACTTTCGGGCCTTCAAAGGAAATGATGTCACGCTTGCTCATGGGCAGGAAGTCGTTGACGTGGGTCATGGCCTTGAAGGCGATGGCCTTGTCCGCAGTCTGACTGGCATCCATGTCGGAGATCACCACGGCGGCGGCACCGTCCGAGACCATGGAACAATCCGTGCGTTTCAGGGGATGGGCCACAAAGGGGTTCTTGTCACTTTCCGTGCGACAGAAATCATAGCCAAAATCCTTTTGCATATGGGCCAGCGGATTGACCGAACCGTTCTTGTGGTTCTTGGCCGCAATCATTGCCAGCGCATCAGACTGATCCCCATATTTCTGAAAATAGTTCTGGGCGATCTTGCCGAACACACCCGGGAAGGTCATGCCGTCTACGGCTTCTTCCGCCACATATGACGCCTTGATCAGCGTCGCACCCACGGTTGCCGTATCGCAGGCCGTCATCTTTTCCATGCCCACACACAGCACATGCCGCGCCGCACCGGCCCGGATCGTATTCACACCCTGATAAATCGCGGCCGAGCCTGTCGCACAGGCATTTTCAACGCGTGTGACCGGTTTATAGCGCAGATCGTCCGACGCCTGCAGCACCAGCGAGCCCGGGAAATCCTGGGCTGCCATGCCGCCATTAAAAGTGCCGACAAAGATCGCATCGATGTCCGCAGGCTCAAGCCCCGCATCAGCAATGGCGTCCGTCGCCACCCGCACAATCAACGATTCTGCATCTTCGTCCACAAGTTTGCCAAAGGGCGTATGGGCCCAGCCAGTCATGCAAGCCGTCGTCGTAGGGGAAGTCATTTGGGGGTCTCCTGAGTGATGAAGTTAGATAATTAAGAGGTAATACGCAGAGTCATAACAGAATTTCTGCCCGGACAAGAGCGAAGAGGCAATTTTGCTGATATATGACCGCAAGCGCAAGGTGTGTCTTGCAAGTGGGGGTGGTGGCCAGGCCCAAGCCACCAAACACCGTGTCATTCCGGGCTTGATCCGGAATCTCTGCAGCGTTGAAAGTAGCACTGCCCGGGCGTGATTCTGCGGAGACTCCGGCTCGGGGGCCGGAGTGACGGAGTGGGTGGGGTGAGACATTCATTCAATTACGGCGTCATGCCGGACTTGATCCGGCATCCATGCCTATACGCAAAGGGATACCTGTAATTCAGAGGCGTAGACCCCGGATCAAGTCCGGGGTGACGGAGAGTTTGTCCCTGCCTCTATATCCGAAACCGGTTCCGCAACGCCAAACCAATCAAAAACACAAACGCCAGCCCGAAGATACCTTCGAGAAACGCGGCGGCGTCAATCCAGAAAGGAACACCATTTTCAAATAGATTTTCCTGAGCCGTCGCCAGCGCCGACTTCGATACCGCCACAAACGGAACCAGCGTCGCCGCCGAAAGCCGAAAACCATCCAGCAGCGACTTGTCCGGGCTACCCGCAATCACACCAGCCGCCAGAAAATATCCAATTCCACAAACAAACCAGGTCCAGAACAACAGGGCAAATGGCCTGTATGTACTGCGCCCGAAATCGCTGCACCATTCATACAGGTAGCTCCAAACAAGGGCGACACCTTTGGTTTCGTAAATGCGTTTTGCCTTAATTTCTTCCGCAAAAAACTCTTGCTCTCGGTCGTGGTCCTTCGCCAGGACTGCGAGTTCTTTGAGACGGCGATATTTATCTGCAACATTTCCCTCTATCACTCTCTTGGAGAAAAAGGAAAACTGATGAGAGTTCTTAGGTTGCGCAATTGAAATATCATGAAGCGTAAAGTGAGAGGTAATGTTGGTACGTCGAAAATCGGGTACGGAACCAAAAGAAGCTCCCTCCATCAAAACAGTCGAATGAAATTTTGCGCCAGAAAAAACTGCTTCTTCTGCAAAATGTACGCCGCCGAAACCGGCATATCCCTTAAACTCAACATCAATAAAACTACCGACATTCGAAAATTTTGCTTCACCAAAAAATACATCCCCACCAAATTGAGCGCTTTCAAAGTTAACAAGCTCACCATCAAATTGTGATTTGCGAAACCATGTAGTGTTTCCATCAAATCGGACTTCTTCGAAGCTCACCTTCCCACTCAAGAATTTCGTGTCATCAAAATCAGCTAATTCAAACTGCGAACGATGAAATGATACTTCTCCCGGAAAAACAAAATCTTGAAATGAAATTGCTTTGTTTTCGACCAAAGTAAAATTTACATCTGAAAAATCTACGATTGCCCTAGGGTTTTCTTTCGCCCACGCGTTCCATATGTCCGAACCCTCGCGTGCCAAGCCAAGCAGTTCCTTTTGCGATAGCGCCTGATTTTCACTGTCAGTCATACTCGTTCCGCATCCACTTCAGAGGTATATGCTAACACAATGTATAATAGTTTGAACGTCAGAACTATCGTATTTATACGAGTGATTTTGTAATTCTGTGTTGCGGTAACCGACATACACCGCGTCATCCCGCCTGCGCTGCGTATCCTCTCCTCAGCAGAGACTCCGGCTCGGGGGCCAGAGTGACGGAGTGGGTGGGGTGAGACATTCATACAATTACGACGTCATGCCGGACTTGATCCGGCATCCATGCCGATACGCAAAGGGATACCTGTAATCCAAAGGCGTAGACCCCGGATCAAGTCCGGGGTGACGGAGGGTGTGGGGATGGGTTTACTCTGATTTACCGGGTCATTCCGGGCTTGACCCGGAATCTCTGTAGCAATACCACCCGCACTGCCAATCCGAAACGCTGCAGAGACTCCGGCTCGGGGGCCGGAGTGACGGAGCGGTTGGGGTGAGACATTCATGCAATTACGACGTCATGCCGGACTTGATCCGGCATCCATGCCTATACGCAAAGGGATACCTGTAATCCAAAGGCGTAGACCCTGTAAACCGAAGGGGGGCATCAAGTCCGGGGTGACGTTGGAACGACGATCAGCCCAAATTCGACGCCAGGAACTGGCGGCAGCGCTCGGACTTCGGGTTTTCGAACACCTGCGCCGGGGGGCCTTGTTCTTCGATGTGGCCTTCGTGAATGTAGATCACTTCAGATGCGACTTCGCGGGCGAAGCCCATTTCGTGGGTGACGAGCAACATCGTGCGGCCTTCTTCGGCCAGATCGCGGATGACTTTCAGGACTTCGCCGACCAGTTCCGGGTCCAGGGCAGATGTCGCTTCGTCGAACAGCATGACTTCGGGTTCCATGGCCAGGGCCCGGGCGATGGCGGCGCGTTGTTGCTGGCCGCCGGAGAGATGGCCGCTGTAATGGCCGCGTTTATCGGCAATACCGACTTTTTCCAGAATGGCTTCGGCCCGTTCCGTCGCTTCGGCCCTGGACAGGCCCAGAACATGGATCGGGGCTTCGATAACATTTTCCAGCACTGTCATATGGGACCACAGATTAAAGCTTTGGAAGACCATGCCCAGTTTGGTGCGGATGCGGTCGACCTGCTTGCGATCAGCCGGTTCCTGTCCATTGCGACCGGGTTTCATCTTGATCAGTTCACCCTGGACCCGGACATCACCGGAATCCGGCACTTCCAGCAGGTTCAGACAGCGTAACAAGGTGCTTTTGCCGGAGCCACTGGCCCCGATCAGGGCGATGACGTCGCCTTCGTTTGCGGACACCGACACACCCTTCAGAACTTCAAGCGGTCCAAAGCGTTTGTGCAGGTCTGTGACCTCCAGGGCGGTTGCGGCCGGGGCCGCCTCTGATGCTGGATTTGACATGTAAAAACGTTAATTGGCTTTGGCATGGGAAACAAGCCACCTGCGGCCAAAATGCGTACCCCTTGATCCAGCGCGCCTGGCGTCCTATTTTAACGGCAACATTTGGTTCATAGACGAACTAATCCCTTTCCACCCACTGATCCCCGCACATCGCTGCAGTAAAAGACAAGGTTTTGCCTGACATGAAGTTCGAAGGTACTAAAGATTACGTCGCCACCGAAGACCTGATGGTCGCCGTTAATGCATCTGTGGCGCTGGAGCGCCCGTTGCTGATCAAGGGCGAGCCTGGCACCGGTAAAACCATGCTGGCCATCGAAGTCGCCAAGGCGATGGGTGCGCCGCTGATCGAGTGGCACATCAAATCCACCACCAAGGCCCAGCAGGGTCTGTATGAATATGACGCCGTCTCCCGTTTGCGCGATAGCCAGCTGGGTGACGACCGGGTGCATGACATTGGCAACTACATCGTGCGCGGCAAATTGTGGGAAGCGTTCGAATCCGGCAAACGCCCCGTCCTGTTGATCGACGAAATCGACAAGGCAGATATTGAATTCCCGAACGATCTGCTGCTGGAACTGGATCGCATGGAATTTTTTGTTTACGAGACAAAAAAGACCATCAAGGCCGAACATCGCCCGATCATCATCATCACGTCGAACAATGAAAAGGAACTGCCGGACGCCTTCCTGCGCCGCTGTTTCTTCCATTATATCCGCTTCCCCGAGCGCGACGTTATGGAGACAATCGTCGAGGTGCATTATCCCGGCCTGAAACGCAATCTGGTCGCCGAAGCGCTGAACGTGTTTTTTGAAATCCGCGATGTCCCCGGCCTGAAGAAAAAACCTTCAACGTCGGAACTGATCGACTGGCTGAAGCTGTTGATGGCAGAAGACATTGATGCCGATACCTTGCGGACCCGCGATATGAAAAAACTGATCCCGCCGCTGCATGGTGCCTTGTTGAAAAACGAGCAGGATGTGCATCTTTTTGAACGTCTCGCATTTATGGCGAAACGGGAGAAGTAGAAGAAGAGTAACTGAGTGAGTTCTTGTGGCCCGGTATTAAGATTTGATTGCCGGGCCGCCCGCTCCCCCTCCCGACCACCCATGCGATCATACTGGGGGGTGGTCGGGAGGGGGAGCGGGCGGCCC
>JABILA010000095.1 GCA_018654745.1 Alphaproteobacteria bacterium | reverse complement strand
TCTGCGAGGGCCGCACGCCCATGCAAACCCTGGAGGATGGTAAACGTATCTGGAAGGAAAAGTTTATAGACCAAACTTGACCTGACAGACGCCGCGTCAAAATCGGTAACTGTCAGATCAGGTCTGAATTACTACAGATTAATGCAAGTGATGTCGAACCTGTTGTCAAATGCTGCAAAATTCTCTCCCCCTGGTAGCGAAGTCAATATTTCCATCGACATCAACGGACCATTGATCCGGATTAGCATTGAAGATGACGGGCCCGGCATTTCAGAAGAGTTTCACGACAAGATATTCCAAAGATTTAGCCAGGGGGATTCATCAGACAGTCGCAGGAAAGGTGGAACAGGTCTTGGTTTGAGTATCTCACAGGCCATCATCGAAAAACACGGTGGCAAAATCGGTCTGGAAAGCAAACCTGGCAAAGGAAGCATGTTCTTTTTCTATCTTCCTCTCAAAGGGGAACAAAAAGTTGACCTGTCAGTCACATCGAATCCTGGCTCAATAGTTTCCCTGTCCCTGCAGATCAATCACGATGTGGCAGAAACTGCTCCGGATGAAATATCCAAACCAGTTACACCAAGTGAGAAACGGATTCTTCACATCGAAGATGACCCGGACCTGTGCGAAATAATGGGTGCCATGATTGGAAACAAACTGCATTTCGAGTCAGCATCGACTGTCCATTTCGCTCGACAGAAAATTTACAGCCAACTCTATGATCTGATTATTCTTGATCCCGGCATGCCCGATGGAAATGCATTGGAATTGCTTGAAGTCATCAAACAAACTATGAACGCATCAACCCCGGTTATCATCTATTCATCGAGTGAAATTGACAAGAAGATCGCTGCAATAGTGGACCGGGTTTTGTTGAAGTCCAAAAACAGTAATGAAGACCTTCTACTCATTATTGAAAGTCTGATCTAGATGCAGCAAATGCCAAAACACGATCTTCAATGCAGGATGTGGTAAATGAGTACTGAGACCTATCACGCAACAATGGCCGCAATGCGAGAATCCTTTCGTAAAAAACTGCCTGGGAGGATTGCAGACGTTGAAAAGGCAATGTCAGCAGCAAGATCGACCACCAATAGTGAAGGTGTCGGGGAGTTGGAAGAATTCCATTCTATAACTCACAAGTTGGCAGGCGCCGCTGGCACTTTTGGATATCCACAAATCACCGAGCACGCGAGAACACTGGAATACAAGATTTCGGCGTATCTTGAATCCGGTGAAACTTTGGATGACGCCCACTGGAAGACACTGGACGGACTATTTGCACCACTTGAAACAGCTGTCAGGGAAAGTGCAGAAAACGAACTCTTAAATGAGACAGACGGAAAACTGGATTCAGCCGATACCGCTCTCGACAAACCGAATGAAAAATCGGTTCTCATTGTCGACAGCGATGATGCAGTCACAACTGCTTTCGAGACACAACTTTCACAACATGGCTATTCTGTCGTCGTCTCCAATGACCACAATGCATTGGCTGATCTGATTGCTGCCCACAATCCAGGTGGACTTGTAATTGACACATCATATTCAGGTGCACCAATGGGTGGGCTTGAAATCGCCCGGACCTTGCGCAATCAGGGCATTATCAAATGCCCGCTGATATTCTTATCGGATCAGCCTGAACTGGAAGTTCGTCTGGAGGCTATCAGGGTCGAAGCAGATGGTTTTTTCGCCAAACCATTTGAATTGTCAGAGCTCATGCATACCCTCGACCTTCTTATTAATCCGGAGGAGGAAACTTCGTATCGCGTTCTTGTTGTTGACGACGATAATGAAGTTGCCACCTTTAATGCCGCCGCATTGAATGAGGCCGGTATCGAAACTGTCGTTATTACTGACCCTATGAAAGTCATATCCCCCCTTCGGGAACTGGACCCGGATATGATTCTGATGGACCTTCAGATGCCAGGGTGCGATGGATTCGAACTCGCCAAATCAATCCGGTTCGACAAAACTTACGTACAAACACCAATTGTCTTTCTGACGGGCTCCGACATTGCAGATACGTGGTTGAAATTTATTGAGTCCGGTGGCGACGAATTACTGCGCAAATCAATCCCGACCCGTGAACTGGTTGCCATCGTTCAGGCACGTTGCAAACGATCCCGGCAATTATCTGAAGCCACAAACGAATTCAAGTTGAGCGAGGCAAGGTTCAGGTCTGTTGCCCAGACCGCACAGGAAGCAATTATTACGACAGATGAAAATAACATAATTGTTTTCTGGAACCCTGCAGCCGAAAGGATGTTTGGCTATCGCCACGAGGAAATTGTTGGTCAAAGCAGCACAGTTCTTTTTGCAGACGAAGACAAGTCAAATAACAAAAGCTGGTCCGGGATTTTTGAAAGTGAAATCCGAAGGCAGGACAAAAAGCTGGTCCCCGTTGAAATTTCAACGTCTGACTGGAATGTCGAAAATGCCTCGTTTTCAACATATATATTCAGAAATATTACCGACCGAAGAGACGCGCAAAACCAATTAATAAATGCGAAAAATGAAGCAGAAAGAGCTAACCTCGCCAAATCTGAATTTCTGTCGGCCATGAGCCATGACCTTCGGACACCGCTTAACTCCATTCTCGGATTTGTCAGTCTTCTGTTAACAGACAACAATCCTCCTTTAAGTGACGAGCAGAAAGAAAGCCTGAGTTATGTAGAGCGTGGCGGCGCTCACCTTCTCGAACTGATCAACGAGGTTCTGGATCTTTCAGCAGTTGAATCCGGCAATGTTATCCTTAATCTTGAAGCGATTGATCTGGACACAATGATACAGGAATGTATCGAACTTGTGCACATCACCGCCAGCACACGCGACATTTCGATCAGTGCCGTTCAGACAAATCCTACATTGAATGTAATTGGAGACCGGCAACGCCTGAAAGAAATATTGCTAAACCTTCTATCAAACGCCATCAAATACAACATGGAAGACGGCAATGTTGCCATTGACTGCGCAACTGTCGCAAATGACCGGGTCAGGATATCGATTACAGATACAGGTCCTGGAATCGCAAAGGAAAACCTCGATCGCCTTTTTGTTGCTTTCGACCGTCTTGATGCAGGTGCAACTGACGTCGAGGGAACCGGGATTGGCCTTACAATCGTCAAACGATTTGTCGAATTGATGGGAGGCTCCATTGGCGTTGAAAGTGTTGTCGGTGAAGGAAGCAAGTTCTGGTTTGAACTGCCGGATGCCGAAAAGGAGCAACTTGAAGCTCAGGGTGACAGCGCAGCCGCAGATTTGCTGATCGAAGAACCGATTGAACAGGAAACAGACTTAACCTGGAAAATTCTTTGCATAGAAGACAATGTCGCCAACATGCGCCTGCTACAGCGAATATTTTCATTCATGACCGAGTATTCCCTGCTTGAAGCAATGAGTGGTGAAGAAGGTGTTGAGAGGGCAATGTCAGATAAGCCTGACATCATTCTCATGGATATCGGCCTGCCCGGTATGGATGGTTTCGAGACATTTGCGAAGCTTCAGTCAATGGCAGAATGTTGTGATATCCCTGTGATCGCCCTCAGCGCAAATGCCATGAAACATGATTTGGACAAAGGCCGGGAGGTTGGATTTTTCGATTACTTGACCAAACCCGTCAATATCGAAAAGTTGATTGCAACGGTCGAAGATGCGGTCAGCGGCGCCAGAATGACGGGCTGAGTAATACCAGTACGGTCAGAAATTCCAGACGCCCGAGGATCATCGCTGCGATCAAACTGTATTTTGCACCGTCTGAAATATCTGCGTACCCGTTGCCGCTTTCGACCAACAACGTACCGTCACCAAGCCCGGAATTCGATATGACGGACACGACCATACCCAAAGCGTCTGTGAAACCTACACCAAACAAGGCAAGTATTACTGACAGGCCAACAATGGTCAGCAGGTAAATGCAAAAATAGCTCCAGATCGCATGCAGGGTTCCGGTATCAATAGGCCGTGATCCATATTTCAGGGCAACGACACCGTGCGGATGCGCCAGGCGACTAAGCTCCCGCCCAGCCATCTTGACCAGGGCTGTAAACCTTAGCAGCTTTAACCCGCCAGCCGTTGATCCGGTAGCGCCACCCGTAAACATGAGCATTAACATCAGCATGATCCCGGCTGACGCCCAGCTGGTATCCGTATGACTGACAAACCCGGACGTCGTAATTGTAGACACAGCCATAAACAACCCCGTCAACATATGATGACTATCGAGGGCTCCGGTCGACCAGGCGATTACGGTGAGCATCGCACCTGCAGCAACGATCAAGCCAGCGAGAGCCCGTATCTCAACATCCGTCGTATAGATCGATATCTTGCGTCCATGCAGCACGGCCCAGTGCAACGTAAAATTAACCGCGCTAGCGACCATGAAGATGATCAGGACCAGTTCGATCACTGGACTGGAGAAAGCAGCAATTGATGCATCCCGTGTCGAAAATCCACCTCCGGAAACTGCGCTGAATGCATGCGCAATCGATTCGAATACGGTCATCCCGGCAAACCACAAAAAAACAGCGCATAAGAATGTCAGCGCGCAGTAAATACCTCCGATAGACTTCAAGGTATGCACGATCTGGACGGACATAGCCTTGCGTTCGCCACGCGGCATGGCACTTTCAAAGAACTGCATGCCCCCGCCACCAAGGTATGACAACAGCACCACAACAAGAACAATGGTCGCCAGCCCCCCAAGCCATTGCAAGAGCGCACGCCAGATCAACACTGAAAATTCTGTGATATCCAGTTGGTGGATGACGGTGGCACCGGTTGTCGTAAATCCGGACACCGTTTCAAACCAGGCATCCACACCCGTATCGACAACGCCAATCTGGTATAACGGCAAAGCGGCGAAACCAGGCACGAGTGTCCAGATCAGGGTTGCTGAAAAAAAGCCTTCGCGACGGCGCGGTGCCTGGAGCGCAACCCCGCGCGTCGCAATGATGATCGCCCCACTTGCGAACGCAGTTAACAACGCCGAAAGCAGAAAGACCTGGGATTGTTCAGACTCGCCATAGCCGAAAGCCACCAGTGACGGCACCAGCATCGCGAGGGCCAGCACACCAAGCGACCAGCCAAGAGGGAGAATTGCCGAGGCGAAAAACATATTCGCCAACGCCGCCTAAAAGAATTCCAGGCGAACGGCAAACATCTTTTCTACTTTTTTGACGGTATCAGCGACCGTAAACATGACGATCCGATCATGCGCCTGAATAACCGTTTCACCGCGCGGAATGATAACCTCTTCTCCCCGGGCGATCGCGCCTACTAACATGCCAGGCGGCAAATCAATCTCGTTCAGAGGCACACCTACCAGAGGAGAAGTTTCAAGCGCTTCTGCTTCGATAACTTCTGCCAATCCATCTGGCAAACTGTGAACACTACGAATGCGGCCGCGACGCACATGTTCAAGGATCCTGGATACAGTAATAGCACGCGGGTTCACGACGACATCAATTCCCAATGATGTAATCAAGGGTCCGTACGTCGCGTTATTGATCAGGGTAATAGCGCGCCGACAACCTGCTCGCTTGGCCAACAAGGAAGCGAGGATATTGACTTCATCATCGTTTGCAACGGCAACGACTGTGTCGGCCGATTGCACATTGGCCTCTTCCAGAATTTCCCTGTCGAGGGCGTCTCCATGTAGCACAACGGTCCTGTCGAGCTGTTCCGCAACATCCTGGGCCCGCTCCTTGCTCATTTCGATCATTTTTGGACTGACATTGGGATGATCTTCTTCCAGTGCCTGGGCCAGGAATAGACCTACATTGCCGCCACCAACAATCACAATTCGCCGGGCTTCTTTTTCTTCATGGCCGAATGATGCCATGGCACGGGTAAGATGCGCGGTCTCGACAGCAAAATAGACTTCGTCCCCGTAATTCATGATGTCGTCACCACCGGGCACTGTAACTTTGCCGTCGCTAACAATTCCCATGATGCGAATGTGCAAATCCGGAAACAGTTCGGTCAGTTGTCGCAAGGGTGTCTCCACAATGGGACAGCCTTCATCAATCCGTACCGCAATAACCCGTATCTGATCATCGGCAAAGGGGATCATGTCGATAGCACCAGGGACTTGCAATCGGCGTGTCACAGCCCGTGCAATTTCAATTTCCGGTGAAATGATGACGTCGATTGGTAGATTATCGCGGCTGAACAGATCCCGCCAGATCGGCTGCAGATACCCCTGCGCCCGTACCCTCGCAATCTTCGTCGGCACATTGAACAAGGAGTGGGCAACCTGGCAGGCTACCATGTTGACTTCATCCGCAAATGTCACGGCAACAAGCATGTCGGCACTTCCGGCACCAGCCTGTTCAAGAATATCAGGGCGCGATGCATGGCCGACAATTGCCTGCACGTTCAATTGATCTGCGACCTTGCGGATCAGCTCTACAGATTGATCAATGACAGTAACGTCATTGTTTTCACCTGCCAGATGTCGGGCAATATTGAACCCTACCTGTCCGGCACCACAAACGATTACTTTCATGAACGACCAATCCGTATTTTCAACATGTCCGGTTCAACTCCGGGTGTTTCAGGTTCGCTCGCCACCACCCAGCCCAAGAGATTTGAGCTTGCGGTGCAAAGCAGATCTTTCCATACCGACAAACGATGCCGTGCGCGAAATATTGCCACCATAACGACTTATTTGTGCCTGCAAATAGTCCCGTTCAAACGCTTCACGTGCCTCCCGCAATGGAAGATTAATAAATTCGATATCACGCTCAGCCGTTGCCACTCCAAGTTTCTTGTTACCCAGTTCAGGCGGCAACATATCGACACCGATCGCGGTATTCGCATCTCCGGGCGCCATAATCAACAGGCGTTCTACCAGATTTCTCAATTCACGCACATTGCCAGGCCAGCTATGGGACTGCATATCGGATAGTGCGTCGTCTGAAACTCGCCTGGCAGCCTGACCTGTCATATCAGACGTACGTTGCATGAAATGACGCACAAGTTCAGGAATATCTTCTACTCGCTCGCGCAAACCCGGCACCTGGACTGGTACGACAGCAAGCCGGTGATAAAGGTCCTCGCGAAACAGGTTTTCCTTGATTTGCAGAGATAAATCGCCGCTCGTGGCACTGATCACCCGTACATCGACACGGATTGTCGTATCGCCACCTACGCGTTCAAAGGTTTGATCCTGTAGCACACGCAAGATTTTTGCCTGGGTTTCAGGCGGCATATCCGTAACCTCGTCGAGGAACAGGGTACCGCCGTGGGCTTGTTCGAAAGTGCCAATCCTGGGCCCCTGCTCCGTCCCTGTGCTCCCGCTTTCCACGCCGAACAGTTCAACTTCCATACGGTCAGGTGTCATGGATGCAGCGTTCAGCACAACAAACGGTCCTTGAGCCCTTCTGGACTGTGCATGCAACATCCGGGCAACAACTTCCTTGCCGGCTCCCGCAGGTCCCGAAATCAGAACACGGGCATTTGTAGGTGCTACTTTCTCAATAGCGACCCGTAACTGATTGATCGCTGTGGACGAGCCAACAAGTTCTGTCTCCGGCCCGGCCCGTTGTCGCAATTCCCTGTTTTCCCTTTTCAGACGTGCCTGTTCGATGGCACGGGAAATGATCATGATGAGTTGATCTGCTTTGAAAGGCTTTTCAATGAAGTCAAAGGCACCACGACGGATGGCCGATACGGCGGTTTCAATATTGCCATGGCCACTGAACATAACGACAGGCAGGTCAGGATGATCGGAGACAATGCGATCAAGGATTTCAAGACCATCCAGTTCGCTACCCTGAAGCCAGATGTCCAATACAACCAATGACGGCCTGCGAGAAGCAATTGAAGCCAGAGCCGTTGTACTATCACTGGCCGTACGGGCTTCGTAGCCTTCGTCTTCGAGCAAACCGGCAACCAGTTCCCGAATGTCTTTTTCATCATCAACAACAAGAATATCAGCCATGATTGGCAACTTTTTCTTTCTTCTCTTTCCCGACGTCAATATCAGGGTCACCGTCACCCAGGCTCGCTCCTGGCACAAAAATCAGACGTGCACTGGCTCCACCTCCAGTGCGGCGCGCCAACACCAATTGTCCACCATGATCTTCCATAACTTTTTTGACAATTGCCAGGCCCAGACCTGTGCCTTTGTCCCGGTGAGTTACATAAGGCTCGGTCAGTCGGTGTTGATCCTCCTCAGGAAAACCAGGGCCGTTATCGGTAATTTCAATAACAGCATCACCATCTTCTTCGAGGACAGAAACTTCAATTTCGCCGTCCGGCTGATGCGCTTCCGTCAAAGCGTCAGCAGCATTTTGTAGCAGATTGGTCAGGGCCTGCGCGACTTGACGGCGGTCACATTTGAGGCTTATTCCCGTCTCGGAGAGGCGTGAATTGTAAGTCACTTCCGGATGAGCAACTTGCTGCATGAAGATCGATTCCTGAACCAGTTCATTCAGATTTTCGACTTCAAATTTTGGTGACGGCATGCGGGCGAAGGCAGAAAACTCGTCAACCATCCTGCCAATATCACCAACCTGGCGAATGATGGTGTCAGTGCAATTAATAAAGACTTCCGGATCGGAGGTGACTTCTTTCAGATATTTTCGCTTTAGCCTCTCAGCCGACAATTGAATTGGCGTCAACGGATTCTTGATTTCATGCGCAATCCTGCGGGCGATATCCGCCCAGGCTGATGTCCTCTGAGCTGCCACCAATTCTGTAATATCGTCAAAGGTCGCCACAAACCCCTGCTCGCCGGAACGATCACCCACAATCCGAACCAGCAAGATATGCGGCCTGCCTTTCCGTATAAGATGAATTTGTCCTTCCGCCCTGCGCGAGACGCGGTTTTGCGCTTCGACTAACAATGGCTCCATTTCTGGTGCGACAACGGACAAGGGCTCTCCGATGATCTCTTCCATCGACGTTTCCAACAACTCCAGCGCAGAGCGATTAGGCAGATTGACGCGTGCGTCACCATCAAGGCCAATCACTCCAGCAGAAACACCGGAGAGTACAGCTTCTGTAAATCGTCTTCGATCGTCCAGCTTTTCGTTTGCCTGCATCAATGCATGGCGCTGCCCTTCAAGCTGATCTGTCATCCGGTTAAAGGCTCGGGACAGCATGCCGACCTCATCATCTACCGGTCCTTCAGGCACCCTGACAGCAAGATCACCGTCCCGTACGCGCTCGGCGGCACCGACAAGGCTGGTCACGGGTCCTACAAGGCGTCCGGCAAAATTCAGGGCAAACCAGATCGCAGTTAGCAGCAGCAGAACTGCAACAATCAGGAATATCAGCGCCTGCGTTATCTGAATCCGCGAACGATCCCCTTCAATCCTGCGGTATTCATCGGTTGCCTGTAGCAATTTTTGCTTATGTCCCAGAACCTGGGGGTCGATAAACCGGCCGACATACAAAAAAGCATTATTTAGACCATCCAACCTGACCAACGCTCTCAGTCGGTCATCATCTTCATTTGTCAGAATAACAACCTGACCGTCCGCCGCCTGTGCAAGCGCATTTTGAGGAATGCCTTCATTCAATATGGTAAATGCCAGGGGGGAACGGGCAATGACCCCCCGCGCGCCATCCAGAACCACAGCTTCTGTCAAGGACCGGGTGTCCGCCTGAACCGTAATGAGCGTCGTCAGGTTGCGCGGGTTGTTGACGAGTTGTGGGGCGAGCCGGTTGATCACTGACGCCATCCCGAGGGCATCCGCCTCGATCCCCTTTCTGTGTTCCCGCGTATAAGCTGCCGCAACGGCAACAGAGGCGTCCAGAGCTGTCTGAATTCGCGGTTGAAACCAGGCTTCAATACCGAAGTTCAAAAACAAGGCTGAAAAGACACCAACAACAATAGCGGGCGTGACGGCCAGCAGGCTGAAGATAAACACCATACGGGTGTGAAGTCTTGACCCCGCGACACCGCGCCGTCTGGCCATCCACAGATTAACGAGGTTGGTTGCGACAAGCACACTCATGCCCAGAACAATCACACCATCAATAATCAGCAATGTCAGAATATTAGTGGTATCAGCGCCGTTTGGCTGTGACGTCTGGGTCAAGGCACCATAAGTCGCAATGCCAGCAATGAAGGCGGCAATCGCCAACATATAGGCCAGCTTACGCGCCAGATTGACCCGGCGAGCCCAGTCCAGCAATCCCGTAAGCAGCACGCTATTTGGCGTACTCAAATCCGATGACATGGTAAAAGGCGCCCGATCCTTTCAATTGCAAAACCGCCCGGATTAATCCAGGAAACAGCTTTTCAATGCAATTGGTGTCCAATAAGTCACAAGACTATAGCATAATGTTGCGAAAATGCATCACTTCACAGCCAGAAACTTGAGCGTGACCTACATGCCGTATTCGTTGGCGCTCCAGTACCGGGCATTGAGCTTGCCCATCAAAATATCGTGCTGAGCACCCAGACATTGCCTGAGCGATGTCATCCCGCCGAAAGTCACATCGTGGCAGCGATCAAATTTTCTTTTCGCCTTCTTCAGGACTTTTGGATCGACATTCGAAATATCATCTAGTCCAGACTTCCAGGCAATATTTCGTGCTTGATCATGTGCGCGGCCCAATCGAGGTAGCTTGCCTCCGATATGCGCCAGAATTTGGGCTGTCGCCACATTACGCCCCGCTGTATCAACAAGTTTGTGACCAAGATCGCGCAACGGGCCAAGCGCCATCTCAACATCTTTATTGCTAAGGGGGTTGGTATCCCCTGCCCAGGCTTCTGGAATCAGGGAAACTTTTTGGCCTATTTTCAGTGCGACAGATTTGTAGTTACGTTCATAAAGCCAATCAACATCGACGCCAATTTGAACCGCAGAATGACCCCGGAGGGCGGTAATTTTCAGCACAGGCTCCGGCACAATCACTTCCTTGCCATCTTCCGTCAACGCGATGATCTGCAAACCTTCACCGCCTGCCGCGTTATAAGGCATTCCTGCAGTAGGTGAACTGCGCCATTTTTGCAGACAAAAAACCGAGGCTTCAGTCGCACATAACCCGTTTTCACATTTCATCGGCAGTGGATGTGCACTCGCAACCAGTCCAAGAATTTGAGGCGCCGCAGCAGCGGGGCGGAAGGCCAGGATGACCATCGAAATCAGGACCATCGCAACGAGAAACTGATTTAGTGAAAAGCCCTGCTTATCAAGACGACGCGCAATGGCTCGGGCTTTTGTACGAACAAATGAATTAGCCCGTATTGACCGGTCAGAATATGGCGATTTTCTGTGCATAACTGTTGTCCTTCAGATATGGCGAACTATCGGCAAATATCGTTTCACGATCCAGGTAAGTTTTCAATCAATTCCTTCAATCAATGACCAGGATGTGATCGCCCCGAAATTCATCCTGTGAGCCATAATTTCACTGGCTGACTTCAATTTCGGTCAGTATCCGATGAACGACGCCGGCATCGACAAGATCTCGAGGCTCCGGAAACCACATTTCCTGATGTGACGCCTGAAAAACGTCCTTCAAAAATGCTTCATTCATTCCCTGACTGGCGTAGAAATCGAGATCAATCTTCTGCTCTGATTGAGGATCGACGTAAGGGTTGTGATAAACGCCATCCAGGCTGAACTGGTGAAAGCCCAGTTTGCCCTCAGGGCCAAGGAACCTTCGCTTGCCACCGATAAAGGCCGTAGTGCACGCGGATTTGCATTCCTTTATCACCAGGGTGTTCAGTTTCCTGTTCTTGAACAGGTGAGCAAGTCCGCGGCCTTCAACGACCCTGCCACCATTGCTGGACAAGATAATCCTGTCGATCCCAGGGTGCATATCCAGCTCTTTCGCCAGGGTTTCGGTCACACCTACCCTGAAGTCGCCTTCAAGGTGAAGATCATTCCCAATGACTGTAATTGTGTATTCGCCAAGCAAACTATGGCTCCACGAGAGTCTGTTCGCCCTGTTGGCCCGGTCTTCAACAAAAAGAGATTGATAGGCATCGTGTATGGCAAACCCTGTAAACAGCAGACAGATAATGATGCCAAAATGCGAAGCCATTGCCGTGATCTGTGAACCATATTCAGAAACATAACGATCACTGGCTTTGATCAATCCCCGGATTTGCCAGCCGAAAACCAGGACATTAAACACAATGAAGTATCCGGCGCTCAGCACAATCGCCAGAAGTGATTTTTCCAGAAATGGTGGATGGGTGAATTGATCAAAGTACAGAATGATAAATCGCAGAAGAACCAGGTTGATCCAGAATGACCAAAAAAGTGAACGGTGACCTGACCAGTGATCCTGAATGTATCTCATTGCAAATTACGGTTTTGATCCTGAATTTGTCGGTTATGGAACAATTTTAATGTTTTCACGAATGCTAGGCTAAAACACTACTGATTGTTTATTGATCAAGCCAGCATGGGAATTCCAAAGGCATTTCCATTTCGAAATTTGTCGGCATGAAACGGGAACTAATTCTCTATAGCCGGTTCAATTTCGATGATCATCCATGTTAGGCTTGTATCAAGACAGCTATCGAGGGCACACGGCGCAAAGTCGGGCCCCGGCAAAAACCAACGGGGGATGGTAAGTTTAATGTCTGATGTATCGGAACCATTGGTACGATTCGAATCTGTTCAAAAAAGTTATGATGGCGAAATTCTGGTCGTAAAGGATTTCAATCTTGATGTGGCCAAGGGTGAATTTGTCACCATGTTGGGCCCATCCGGCTCCGGCAAAACAACTTGCCTGATGATGTTGGCTGGTTTCGAACCGGCGACACATGGTGAAATCTACCTAGAAGGCACGCCGATTAATAATGTGCCGCCACACAAACGCGGCATCGGCATGGTTTTCCAGAACTACGCCCTGTTCCCACATATGACGGTTGCCGAGAACCTCGCCTTCCCGCTTGAGGTTCGTGGCATGGGTAAATCGGAAATCAGTGAAAAAGTGAACCGCGCGCTTGATATGGTCCGCCTGGGTGGCTTTGGTGACCGCCGCCCAGCGCAATTGTCTGGTGGTCAACAACAACGTGTTGCCGTATCCCGCGCCCTTGTTTTCGAACCAAGTCTGGTCCTGATGGACGAGCCTCTTGGAGCTTTGGACAAAAATCTGCGTGAAGAAATGCAGTATGAGATCAAACACATCCATGAAAACCTTCAGGTAACCATGGTATATGTGACCCACGATCAGGCAGAAGCGTTGACGATGTCAAACCGCATCGCTGTCTTCGATGACGGCATTGTCCAGCAACTTGCGCCACCTGATGAGCTCTATGAAAAGCCGAATAATGCTTTTGTCGCCGGGTTCATAGGCGAAAACAACCGACTATTTGGCGAAGTGAAGTCCATAGATGGTGAGTTTTGCCAGGTTGAACTTGAAGGTGGTGGCGGCATGGTCAAGGCGCTTGCAGTCAACATCGGTGGCGTCGGCACGCGCACCACATTATCGTTACGCCCGGAGCGCACAACTATTGGCGCCGCTCAGGGCGTCTCAGAGAATTCGCTGGAAGCCAAGGTTGAGGAACTTATTTACCTTGGTGACCACATTCGCAGCCGGGTCAGCCTTTCCGGCAATGATCAGTTCGTCGTGAAAGTTCCAAACTCTCACGGTCATGTTCATCTCAAGGAAGGCGAAATAACCCAGATCGGCTGGGAAGCGGAAGATTGTCGCGCACTGGACGCCTGACAATCGCAAAAGTGATGGTTCTTCCGAAAACCAGCAATGGCCTGTTTAAGGTCAGGGAATTCAGAAGATCTGACGCAACAATAACAAAAACCAATATTCAACTCGGAGGAAACGACTTATGAACAAAATTCTGAAACTATCAGCACTTGCAGTCGCAGGTGTGGCATTTGCCGGCATGGCATCAACAGCGCAAGCAGTTGATCTGAATGTCGTCTCATGGGGCGGTGCATACACTGCCAGTCAAATGAACGCCTATCACAAGCCTTACATGAAAATGAATTCAGGCGTGAAAATCAATTCGCTTGATTACAGTGGTGGCCTGGCTGAAATGCGGGCCCAGACTGAATCAGGTAACGTGACCTGGGATCTGGTTGACGTTGTTTTGTCAGACGCCATTACCGGCTGTGACGAAGGCATGTTCCGTCCGATTGATGTCGACAAGGAAATGGCCAAAGCCCCTGATGGCACACCGGCCTCTAAAGATTTTCTGAAAGGCACATTGCTGTCAGAATGCTTTGTTCCACAGATCATTTATTCAACAGTGTTTGCATATCGCTCAGATGCATGGGGTGGCAAAAAGCCGTCCACGATGGCTGATGTGTTTGATACTGCCAAATTCCCGGGCAAGCGTACTCTACAGAAGAAGCCTGTGAACAATCTCGAATGGGCTTTGTTGGCTGACGGTGTTCCACTGGACAAGATTTATGACGTTCTGGACACAGACGCTGGTAAAGATCGTGCTTTTGCCAAGCTTGCAACAATCAAAAAAGATGTGATCTGGTGGACCGAAGGTGCGGTACCTCCGCAGCTGTTGGCCGATGGTGAAGCCGTGTTTGGTACTGGCTACAACGGTCGCTGGTTCTCAGCTATTGCTGAAGAGAAACAGCCTTTTGCAATGCTCTGGGACGGTCAGGTTCTTGACATTGATGGCTGGGCAGTTCCTGCCAAAGGCAAGAATGTTGACGCTGTCATGAAGTTTGTAAAATTCGCAACTGACACCCAGCGTCTTGCTGATCAGGCCAAATACATTTCCTATGGCCCGGCTCGTATGTCTTCCGGTCCAATGGTTTCCAAGCACGCAACGCTTGGTATCGAAATGGGTCCGCATATGCCAACCAAGTATGCAAGCCAGGGCTTCCTCACCAACTTCGCATGGTGGGCTGATAATGGCGATGAAATGACCGAGCGCTTTAACGCCTGGTTGTTGAAATAAGACTTGAATGACGGATTGCGGGGCAGGACTTTCTGCCCCGCAATCCGGCTTCAATTCGATTTAGTTTATTTAAGATTTTGAATTTCGATGGGGGTTGGAATGGCTGACGACGCGACGATGAATGGAGTTGTTCTTGCCGCCGATGGATTGCCTCTCAAGGCCAGCCTGAACAAAGCCATGCGCAAGAGCCGCTTACGCGCCTTACTTCTGGTCGCCCCCTTATTTATCTTTGTTCTTTTTTCCTTTCTCATTCCGATTTTCGATATGACCATGCGTAGCGTGGACAATTGGCACGTCAGCGGCCTGATGCCCGAAACCACAAAGGCCTTGGAAAACTGGGACGGCAAGGCATTGCCGGAAGAACCTGTTTTCGCGGCCCTTATTCTTGACCTGAAAGCGGGAGCAATTTCCCGTGAAATTGGCAAAGTCGGCACACGACTGAATTACGAAAAATCCGGTTTGCGGAGCATGATCACCAGTTCAGCCCGCAAATCCAAAAAGGTCAAAGAGGGTCCCTACAAGCCCATTGTGCTGAAGATGCACAAACGCTGGAAGGAACTGGAGACCTGGACGGTTATCAAGCGCAATACGTCAAAATACACGATCGGCTATTATCTGAATGCCGTCGATATGAAATATGACAACAAGACCAACGACATCGTGATGCAGCCGGAGGAACGCCAGATCTATGGGACGCTGTTCTTGCGGACGTTTGCCATCAGCCTTGCTATCACCCTGATCTGTGTCGTGCTTGCCTATCCAATTTCCTATTTGCTGGCGACATTGCCGGTACGATATTCAAACCTGCTGATGATTTTCGTGCTGCTACCCTTCTGGACGTCATTGCTGGTGAGGACGACAGCCTGGATCGCGATGTTGCAATCTCAGGGGGTGCTAAATGATTTGTTTGTCTTCTTTGGGCTCGTGGATGATGCCAATCGACTTCAATTAATCCATAATCTGACCGGCACAATCATCGCCATGACACACATCCTGTTGCCATTTATGGTCCTGCCACTTTACAGCGTCATGAAGACCATCCCGCCAAGCTATATGCGCGCTGCCCTGTCGCTGGGTGCAAATCCGGTAACCGCCTATGTCCGGGTCTATATGCCCTTAACCCTATCGGGGATCGGCGCAGGTAGCATTCTCGTTTTCATCCTGTCTATCGGATATTACATCACACCTGCCCTCGTCGGTGGCACAGATGGCACGTTAATTTCGAACCAGATCGCCTATCACATGCAGTCTTCCCTGAACTGGGGCCTGGCTGGCGCTCTGGGTGCCTTGCTACTGTTCTCGGTTTTGGCACTGTATCTGATCTATAACAAGATCGTTGGCATCGACAATATGAGGCTGGGATAAGACCATGGCATTACCATCATACGCAGGTCCCCTCGAGACTACCTGGTACTATACGTTCCGCTTCATATGTGCCTGTATTTTTGTCTTTCTGATCACACCGATCCTCGTGATCATTCCACTCAGCTTCAACGTCGAGCCTTACTTCACCTTCACTCAGGGCATGCTATCGTTTGATCCAGACGCCTACTCCCTGCGCTGGTACGAGGATTTCATTAACAACACCCAGTGGACTCATTCGGTCAAGAACAGTTTTATCATTGCCATTGCCTCAACGATCCTGGCAACGGTGCTGGGGACTTTGGCCGCCCTGGGTTTGAGCAAGCCTCACATGCCCTATCGGGCGCTAACCATGGGTGTTCTCATATCGCCCATGATCGTGCCGCTGATTATCTCAGCAGCTGGCATGTATTTCTTCTATTCCAGTATCGGACTTGATCAGTCATACCTTGGTATCATCCTGGCCCATACGGTTCTGGGCACCCCATTTGTTGTTATTACGGTGACAGCGACACTTGTTGGCTTTGATAACTCTC
Organism: Alphaproteobacteria bacterium; assembly: GCA_018654745.1. Taxonomy (GTDB): domain Bacteria; phylum Pseudomonadota; class Alphaproteobacteria; order UBA2966; family UBA2966; genus JABILA01. The sequence goes on along the minus strand of JABILA010000095.1, from coordinate 32,572 downwards.
TCTCACGTGCCGCGGCCAATCTTGGCGCCACTCCAACAACATCATTTTTCCGTATCACGATGCCATTGATTTTGCCGGGTGTTATTTCAGGTGCTCTGTTTGCTTTCATCACGTCATTTGATGAGGTGGTTGTCGTACTCTTCCTGGCTGGATTTGAGCAACGCACAATCCCGCGTCAGATGTGGTCGGGTATTCGTGAGCAGATCAGCCCGACAATCCTGGCCGTTGCGACTATTCTCGTGATGATCTCAATTGCCTTGCTGGCAACCCTTGAGCTTTTACGCCGTAGAAACGAAAAACTGCGCGGTTTGAGTCCTGGTTAATCCGGCATCACTCAGGTCAATAAAAAAGCCCGCCTTACCGGCGGGCTTTTTCAATTTGGCAGGTCGTATTCGACCAGATTAGCGACGGGTAAAGGCATCCGTCACGAAATTGCCGGGAACCATGATCATGGCAACATGCGGCGCGGGTGCGCGCATGCTTTTTTCCGCCTTGCGTGCTGTGAAAGCCGCGATCCTGCCTGTTAAGTAAACCAGGCCATTCGCGATTGAAATTGCAACGGGGGAAATGATTTCGCTGATCGTTGCGGCGATACCTGAGTAAGGTGCAACGGAGTTAATTTCATTCTGACTTGCCATGATCGGTCTCCTTCAAAAAAAACGTCAGAACTTGGGTGATTCTGGTTTCGACAGAACCGCTTCTGCCCTGGTATTCATTGCCCGACATTTACCGGACTTTGTGCCGCGTTTCCGATTAAGTCGGAAACGCTTACCAGTGCTCTTGAGCCCCTCATATACGCCCTTTTTTCAACGCCGCAATACTATATTTTTGCAGGCAAGACCTGCAAAAAACGCATACGTTACAGGGCCAGTTCGCGTCGCATTCAGGATATAAACGCCTTTGGAATGACGAGAAACCGACAATCCTGTCAATTGTCCATGGCTATTGTCAGGAAAATTCCATGCCGAGTCGTTTCAACAAAGCTTTGTCTTTGTCTTCAGCGACATTATTTGCAGTCAACAATTTGTCGCCCTTGAACATTGAATTTGCCCCAGCGAGGAAACACAGAGCCTGCGCCTCATCCGACATGCTATCGCGGCCGGCAGATAACCGTACCCAGGACTTTGGCATTGTAATCCTGGTGACGGCGACCGTGCGGACGAATTCCAGGATATCAAAGTCTTCATTTTGCTCGAATGGCGTACCTTCGATCCTGATCAGCAGATTAATCGGAACGCTTTCCGGGTGTTTGGGCATGGTCGCCAGGGCTTCGATCATACCGGCCCTGTCGCTGCGGCTTTCACCCATACCAACGATCCCGCCGGTACAGGTTTTCATACCGGCATCCCTGACACGTTCCAACGTATCCAGTCTTTCCTGAAATGTGCGTGTTGTAATGACGTTGCCGTAAAACTCCGGCGACGTGTCAATGTTGTGATTGTAATAATCAAGTCCAGCCTCAGCCAACGTATTCGCCTGGCTATCACTCAGCATGCCAAGTGTCATGCAGGTCTCCATACCCAGTGATTTAACGCCTGAAATAATCTCAACCATGGCCTCCATATCCCGGTCTTTCAGGTCACGCCACGCGGCACCCATACAGAACCGAGAAGCACCGCCGTCCCGTGCTGCTGTCGCCTCGCCGAGAATAGCATCCGTTGCCACGAGTTTTTCTGCGTCAATTCCGGTCGAATAATGTGATGACTGCGGGCAATATTTACAATCTTCGGCGCATCCACCGGTCTTGATCGACATGAGTTGGCTGACCTGAACCTTGTTCGGATCAAAATATTTTCGATGGATTGACTGAGCCTGAAACAAAAGATCACTGAAGGACTGATCAAGTAATTCCAGTATTTCCGACCGGGTCCAGTCGAAGCGTATTTCAGATGAGGGAGTTGGATGATTTGTCGTGGCGGCGAAATTGTCGATCTCAGTAACTAGGGACATAAACTTGTCTTGAACCTTCTTCTCTATAGAATTTCGGGATGGGGGGTTATTTTTCTACGGGCAAATTTTTACCGTTCCAGGCGACCATACCACCTTTCAACACGGAAACATTTTTGAAGCCCACATCCTTCAACATGCGAGCAGCGCGCGGAGAGCGGTTGTGGGTTCTGCAAATCGTGACGATGGGCTTGTCTTTGTTTGCATTGGCACTTTTATCGAGATTAAGGATCTCTTCAGCCAATTCTCCAACAGGGATATTTACAGCACCTTCAATGTGTCCAAGGTCGCCTGTAAATTCTGGAGGGCTTCGAACATCAATTATATTGATTTCTGCAGATTTCATCTTCTCAGAAAGTTCCGTAGGCGTAACGGTGTCACCCATCATGCGTTGCCGTAGAAAATGAAACCCAACCAGCGTAACTGCAATAAAAAATATCGGGGCAAAATCCTGAATTTCCAACTCTCGTCTCCTGACAAGTATAGATTTGTTGGTGGATTAGCACATATCCACGCTTTGTCACAGGTCACAAATTATTAGTTGACAAAGTCAACTAATAATTTGACAATCTCCATGCTTTATTCAATTGGCCAGAAAATGACAGAAACTTCCGACAACGCAAATATAGAATCGCTCCGTTCATTCAACCGCTTCTACACTGCTCAAATTGGCGTGCTTCACGAAGGTTTGCTTGAGGGTAAATTTCCGTTGGCGGAGGCCCGGGTCATCTACGAACTGGCAGCACGCGGCGAAGCAAATGCAACAGACCTGTGTCGCGATCTGTCGCTGGATGCTGGGTATCTCAGCAGAATGTTGAGAGGATTAGCAGGCAGAGGTCTGGTCAAAAAAAATACGGCAACAGATGATCGTCGCAAAAGCATCCTCAGCCTCAGCACTAAAGGCAAAGAGGAATTCAATGTCCTGAACACGGCTTCAATCGCCGCAAATGGTAAATTGCTCGCGCCTTTGTCACCGCAAGACCAAATGCGTCTGATTGATGCCATAACCCGTATCCAGTCACTGCTTTCGCCAGGTGAAAACAAAAGCAAGGCATTTGTTCTGCGGCCGCACCGTCCAGGCGACATGGGCAACGTCATCAGCTTGCACGGCAGTCTTTACGCTGACCAGTTTGGCTGGGACCATACTTTTGAAGCATTGGTCGCCCGGATATCGGCTGAATTCATCGAAAACTTTGATCCTGAAACCGAATGTAGCTGGATTGCAGAAGTAGATGGCGAGTTCGTGGGCTCGGCTTTTGTTGTGCGTCTCGATGAACATGTATCGAAACTTCGCATGATGATCATCGATCAAAAGGCACAAGGTCTGGGGATTGGTCGCGCCTTGTTGAATGAGTGTCTCGGTTTTGCGCGCCGCAAGGGATATACAAAGATGACCCTGTGGACCAATGATGTCCTGATAGCCGCAAGGAAAATGTATGCGACAGCCGGGTTCAGAATGATAGATGAGGAGCCGGGACGAAACTTTGGCGTCGATCTGGTCTCGGAAACCTGGGAACTGGATCTTTGACCCGTACGGATTTTCTGGCGATTGCAGCTGGTACGACGAGCGGCGTCCTCGTGGGCGCTGCCATGGTGGCAACCCGTTTTGTCATCGCCGAAACTGATCCGGCCTCCCTGGCACTTTTGCGTTACACCATTGGCACCCTTGGATTGATCCCGCCGTATCTCATCCTTCGTCGGGTGAGATTTGAAAGATCAGACTTGTTACCCATTGCCTTGCTCGGGATCGGCCAGTTCGGCATTTTGATCGCTTTGTTGAATTATGGATTGCAGTTCATCAGTTCAGGATTGGGTGCCTTGCTGTTTGCCACATTTCCCATGATGACCATGGTGCTGGCAGCCACCCTGCGCCTGGAAGCCCTTACCCTGACCAAAACTGTCGGTGTTATGCTTTCCATTGTAGGTGTCGGCTTTGCTGTTTCTGACAACATTGATTTGCCAGAGCAAATCGCCGGATTCTGGCCAGGCGTTTTGGCTGTTCTTGGGTCTGCATTGACCGGTGCCATATGCTCGGTCTTTTATCGACCCTATCTTCAGAAATACCCGCCATTGCAGGTCAGTGTATTCGCCATGCTGGCATCTGTTGTTTTTCTGGCATTTCCAGCAGCCGGTGAAGGCTTTTTCAATACGCCACCCTCTTTCACTTTAGCGGGATGGCTGGCCGTTCTTTTCATTGGGCTTGCCTCCAGCCTTGGCTATTACACCTGGCTTTATGCATTAAAACACGCCACCCCTACCCGGGTCGCCCTGTTCCTGTCCCTTGGCCCCGTCGTCGCGACCGCATTCGGATCTACCTTGTTAGGTGAAACGGTATCAGCAGTTTTTCTGATGGGGCTGGCCACCGTTATCGCCGGACTATGGATCGCACATATTGATTCTAATCCAGCTCGATAATCTGTAATATATTGATTTTATTTGATAAACCTGACTGCTCACAGCATTGTGGTTAGCCTACAATTTCCAAATTCGTCTAGACTGCGTCATCGACAGAAAAATCAGGACCTCAAAAATGTTTCGCATTTTCTTATTCTCTATCGCTCTCTGCCTTCCAATTTCAGCACCCACATTTGCTGCAGGAACGGACAGTTCAGAATCAGCAGTAAAGACAACTGAAAGCGATTATGTTCTGGCCGAAAAGGCTGTCAAAGCCAAAGACTTTCGGAATGCCGCAAGGTTGCTGGAAGCCTACCTTATCGGTGACAGCAGTAACGCAAATGCGTGGAATTATCTGGCCTACAGCCACCGCAAGTTAGGTGATCTGAAAAAGGCAGAAGCCGAATACAAAAAGGCTCTGATTCTGAACCCTGACCATACCGGCGCTCACGAATATCTTGGCGAACTTTATGTCGAAACCGGACGGCTCGATCTCGCTGTTCAACTGTTGGGCCGTCTCAAACAGATTTGCGGCGTTGATTGCGAAGAATATGAAGAACTTGAGATCGCCATCAACGATGCCAAAGGCAGCTGATTAAGGCTGAATTAACTTCACCAAATTGATTGGAACCGTTCTCAAGCGACGTTTTCCACTGTACGATCCCCGGACTTTCATTAATGCTCCGGAGCAATTTGTTGAAGAACACCGATCCTGATTTTGCCAGTCGATTACTGGACGTCATCGAAAATGACATTGTGCCCTTAACGCGGGATGGTGTCGAAATTGGCAACAAGGTATTCGGCGCAGCGATCCTGCGAAAATCCGATTTATCCCTGGTCGTCGCAGGTACCAATTTTGAAACCGAAAATCCTTTGTGGCACGGCGAGATGTCGACGCTGAAGTCATTTTACGAAATGCCGGAAGATCAGCGACCAGCAACATCTGACTGTATCTTTCTGACAACTCACGAACCCTGCTCGCTTTGCCTGTCAGCTATCACCTGGACCGGCTTCGATAACTTTTACTATTTCTTTGGCTATGAAGATACGCGAGACGCCTTCAACATTCCCCACGATCTCAAAATTCTACAAGAAGTATTCAAAGTGGATAACGGTGAATACAAGCGTCGAAACGATTTTTGGGAAAGCCATGATCTGATCGCCCTGGCGGGAGATACCGGCGTAACTCAGGTCAGCCGTATCAGGCAAGCTTATGACAAATTGTCCGCCACTTACCAGGCATCAAAGTCGGAAAACTCGATTCCTTTAAGCTAAAGCTGTTCTGCTCTGAACAGGTCCGCTTCTATTCAGGCACTTCACCTGTACGGAACATGGCGCCCAGCTTGGCGTAATGCTGTGCACTCTCCGTGATATAGGCTATTTCCGAATCATCCAGTTTACGCATGAACTTCGCCGGTGAACCTGACCACAACTCGCCAGCCTTTACGACCTTCCGGGGTGTAACCAGTGCTCCGGCTGCGACCATCGCCCCGGTTTCAATGACGGCCCCATCCATTACAGTCGCATTCATGCCGACAAAACAGGCATCCTGAAGCGTACAGCCATGTATCAAGGCCTTGTGCCCGACCATGACATTCGAGCCAATAAAAGTCCCGTGGGTCTTGCGGGTTACGTGAATGACCGAACCGTCCTGAATATTGGTGTCCTTGCCGATACGTATGACCTGAACATCAGCACGCACAACGGAATTGAACCAGATACTGGCCCCTTCCGCGATTTCAACATCACCAACAACGACGGATCCGCGTGCGATCCAGGCTTTTGGGTCGATGACCGGTCGTTTATCGCCAAAGGGGATGATCGTACCGCCGTTCGACAGTTCCGCCATTTCATTCATGATATCGGCCTTACGGAAAGAGAGGCTGTTGCTCCAGCCCTGTTACTTCGTCAAAGCCGAAGGCAATATTCATATTCTGCACAGCTGCGCCTGACGCACCTTTGACAAGATTATCAATGGCAGAAATAACCAATGCCCTGCCCGCCACGCGATCTGCAAAGACATTGATATCGCAAAAGTTAGATCCCCGCACATTGGCCGTTGATGGCCCTACACCTTCGGGTAAAATCCGGACAAACGGTTCGTCTGCATATTTGGCCTCAAGAGCATCGCGTAAATCATCAACGGTTTTACCATCCGTCAACTCTACATAATTTGTCGACAGGATACCTCTGACCATCGGCACCAGGTGAGGTGTAAAGGTTACCGCAATATCCTCTCCACAGGCACGTGAGAGCTCCTGATCGATCTCAGGGCCATGACGGTGGCTACCAATAGCGTAGGCGTTCATGCCTTCCGCAACTTCGCCAAACAGCAGATTTTCCTTCAAGGCCCGACCGGCACCTGAAACTCCTGTTTTGGCGTCAATAATAATACCTGTCTGCCTGATCGCTTTTGCCTCAAGCAATGGCCACAAAGCCAGTATCGCAGATGTCGGGAAACAGCCAGGGCACGCCACCAACTGGGTGGTCTTCATGGCTTCCCGGTTGAATTCAGCCAGACCGTAGACGGCACTATCTTGCAGATGAGGTGCGTAATGCTCATGGCCATACCATTTGGCATAAGTTTCGATGTTTGTCAGACGAAAATCTGCTGATAAATCAATAACTTTTACGTCTTTTCTAATCCCTGCTATCAGATCCTTGCGTTCTTCCACAACAAGCTCATCGACCAGCCCATGACCGGTCTGGTGTAACAATCCGGCGACAATTTCCTGGGTCGTACCATGCGGCAATGCACAAAATACGACATCGACATCCACACCGGCCCATTCAACATCATCAATGCTGATCAGGTCTGGCAGATCAAGCCCGGCCAGATGGGGAAAGACTTCGGACAGGGGCTTGCCAGCCTTGCGATCGGCCGTCAGCACCACGATATCTGCGTTGGGATGACGTGCCAGCAGGCGCACAAGCTCCGCCCCTGTATAGCCACTGGCCCCGAGTATCGCGATTCTGATCTTGTTTTCTGACATTGTTCTGCCGATTCAATAAAGTGTATCAGCCCTCTGATTGCCCCTGTTCGGCGCCATCGTCAAGGCATTATCTGCAATTCAACCGGTATTCCGTCGCTTGATGGTTTACCTGGACAGCCAGTCAGGCATAATTCGACCAACAATTTTCAGGTATAGAGGCAGTTTTTATGATCAGTGCAATCCAGCTAAACGATCTCGGCGACGGCATTACCCAGCTTGTGTTGAACAGGCCGCCTGTTAACGCCATGAGCATCGAAGTCCTGGCTGAGCTTGGTGATACGCTCGACGGACTGGAAGCCGACGATAGTGTAAAGGCGATTGTCGTCAGCAGCGCCCTCGGACTGTTCTCCGCAGGCCTGGACCTGAAGGAAATCAAGGACTTTACAGCCTATGAACAAACCGCCCTGGTTGATGGGCTGAATTCCGCCTTCAATCGCTTCTACGGCTGTAAAAAGCCTGTTGTCGCAGCGATTAATGGCGCAGCTGTGGCTGGCGGGATGTTTTTCGCCCTGGCAGCGGATTATGCGGTTGCTGTTGAAAAGTCGCGCTTTGGACTGACGGAAATCAAGGTTGGCGTCAATTTTCCGGTTGCGCCTTATGAAATCGCGAAGGCAGAATTATCGCCGGGATCATTCAGGCGGGTGTTATTGAGCGGCAGGTTATTCAAGTCCGACGCAGCGCTCGAAATGCAAATCATCGACGAGATCGTAGCTGACGATCAGTTGTTGGAGCGCGCGGTCGCGGTCGCGCGAGAATATGCCGGAAATCCACCTATGGCATATGCCGCCATCAAGCATCAGATCAGGGCGGAGCCTTTAGCTAAAATGCAGTCGGCTGTCGATGATTTAAATGATTCAACACGAGGCGGCTGGTTCACAAGTGAAACCACGGCCGCAATTGACGCCATATTGGCGTCGTCAGCCACCAAAAAATAGGACTGGTAGCAGGCACATGACAGGCGAACCAACAGATATCCCCTTCACGCACCCGGATCGTCAGAGGTATTTCGAAGATTATATCCCTGGCAGTACCCACAATCTGGGATCTGTTGCCGTCGACGAACAGGAAGTCCTGGAATTTGCCCGCCGGTACGATCCACAGTCCATTCATGTCTCAACCGAATTTGCAGAAAATGGACCTTTCAAAGGCCTGATTGCCAGTGGCTGGCATACCGCAAGCTTGATGATGAGCCTTTTTGCGCCAAATTATCTGTCGGATGTTTCCAGCCTGTCTTCTCCTGGCATGGATGAGCTTCGCTGGGTTGCACCGGTTCGTCCAGGCGATATTTTGACCGTAAATGTACTGATTGCCAGCACCCGACGATCATCTTCCAAACCCGACCGCGGCGTGGTCAACACGGATATTTCTGTCATCAACCAGGATGGCGTAACGGTCATGAGTATGAGCGCCGTAAATATGGTTCAGTGCCGTAGTACAGATGTAACTTAATAGTCTCGACTAACTGCTCTGTTTAGGGCATAACCCGAAAAAAATCAGATGCCTTCAAAGAACATGCGACGACACCGCATCAGGCACACCATCAACAGCAATAATCAATATACAGGGGTAAGATCATGGAACGTATCTGGCAAAAGCACTACGGCGACAAGATTCCAAACGAAATCGATATATCGCCCGATGCAACACTTGCGAAGCTTTTTGATGAGGCTTGTGCAAAAAATGGTGATCGGAAGGCATTTTCCAGTTTTGGCGCCACACGCACATACAGTGAAATTCATGACCTTTCACAAAACTTTGCGGCCTGGCTGCAGCACGAACTAGGTATCAAAAAAGGTGACCGCATTGCTTTGATGTCACCAAATTGCATGGCGTTTCCGGTTGCTATGTTCGGTATCATTGCCTCCGGTGCGGTGCAGGTTAATGTGAACCCGCTGTATACGGGCCGCGAGCTGCGCCATCAGTTGCAAGATGCAGATACAGATACCATCGTGATTTTTACGGGCTCGACACCGGTTTTGGCAGAGGCTCTTGAAGGCACGAAGATCAAGAACATCATTACCATGACTCTTGATGACTATCTCGGGGCCGGAATTCCAAGCCCGCCTGCAGACGAAAGCCTGTCAATTACATCTACGCTGACTGATGCTGTCACCAAGGGAGCAGACCATGAATTCACTGACCCTGGCCTGATCGGCAGCGATTATGTTTTCCTGCAATATACCGGCGGGACCACGGGCCTCTCCAAAGGCGCTGCCCTGACACATACCAATCTGGTCAGCAACATTGAACAGATCAAGGCCTTCCTCGGCGACACGATTTCAGAAGATGGCGAAGTCGTCATCACGGCCATCCCGCTCTATCACATATTTGCGTTGGTCGTGAATTGCCTGATGTATGTCTCTGTTGGGGCCACCAACGTTCTGATTACCAATCCCCGTGATATGCCTGGATTTGTTGCTGAGATGGGTAAATGGAAGTTCACCGTCTTTACCGGCGTGAACACGTTGTACAATGGCCTGTTAATGACACCGGGTTTCGAAGATCTGGATTTCTCATCCTTGCGCTACAGCCTGGGCGGAGGCAGTGCCTGCCAGGAAGCAGTTTCCAATCGCTGGAAAGAAGTAACTGGCAGCCATATCTGCGAGGGATTTGGCATGAGCGAAACCTCACCCGTGGTTTCGGTCAATATGATTCCAACGACATCCTTTACCGGTACAATTGGCATTCCTCTTTCATCCACTGACGTTTCCATTCGTGATGAAAATGGCGCTGAACTGGCGATTGGCGAATCAGGCGAATTGTGCGTAAAAGGCCCTCAAGTCATGCCTGGTTACTGGCGTCAGGATGAAGACAACAAGGAGGCTTTCTGGCCCGACGGCTATTTCCGGTCCGGTGACGCAGCCCTGATCTCTGACGATGGATTCCTGAAAATTGTTGATCGTATGAAAGACATGGTTCTTGTTTCCGGTTTCAACGTCTATCCGAACGAGATTGAAGGTGTCGTTGCGATGATGGACGAAGTTGCGGAATGCGCCTGTATCGGTGTCCCGGATGATGCGACCGGCGAGGCTGTAAAGCTTTTTGTCGTCAAGAAAGACGAAAGTCTGACAGCTGAAACGATCATTGAGTATGCGCGCAAGAACCTGACCGCCTACAAGGTGCCCAAGCAAATCGCCTTCATTGACGAAGTGCCCAAGAGCACCGTTGGCAAGATCCTGAGGCGGGAATTACGCTAAAGCGTTTCAGTTTGGTTCTGAAACAAGGAATCTGAAAATTGGGCCAGGCGGAACTCATTCGCCTGGCCTCTTTTTCTTAATAAGGTGTAGATCATGTCACAAATAATATTCTGGTTTGAAATTGCTGGAACGGTCGTATTCGCCTTGTCTGGCGCGATGGCCGCTGCACGCAAAAACCTTGATATTTTCGGCTTTCTGGTCGTTGCCCTGGCACCTGCCATCGGCGGAGGTACGCTGCGTGATCTGTTTCTGGGTCAAACCCCGGTTTTCTGGGTCGAACAAAACGTTTTTTTGTATGTCTGCTTCGGGGCAGCCATTTTTACATTCTTCTGGGCCCACAAGGTTGCATCCCGATTCACTCTTCTGGTCTGGTGTGATGCATTTGGTTTGGCACTGTTCGCAACGCTTGGTACTGAACGTGCCCTTCAAGCTGGTACCAGCGATCTGGTTGCCGTGATCATGGGGACGCTGACAGCCATTGCAGGCGGCATCATTCGAGATGTTATTTGCGGTGAAATTCCACTGATCCTGCGAAAGGAAATATATGCATTGGCGGCCATTTTCGGTAGCAGTGTCTATTTGTTGTCCTGGAAACTACTTGAGGCTCCTTCCCTCGCCCTGGTCATGGGATTCGTTGCAACCATTGCCATCCGTGGTGCCGCTATCAAGTACGGCTGGAGGATGCCGATCTACAAACGCACCATCAGCTGAAGTCAAACAAACACACCGGGCTGTCAATTCTCGCCTTGGCAAACCCTGGCAAGAACTTCGGCTGCGGCAGTCACATGATCACGATTTACATCCAGATGTGTAACGGCCCGCAATCGGGTTTCGCTGGTAGCGCCAATTTTGACCCCCTTGTCGAGCAATCGGCTGGAAACTTCCGCCGCTGACATTCCAGTACCGGAAACATCGAAAAAGACCATATTGGTTTCAATATTTTTGTCCGGCACCACTACACCCGGAATATCGACCAGTAATTTTGCCAGATGGCGTGCGTTTTCGTGATCATCCTTCATGCGATCAATATTGTGATTGAGCGCATATACTCCGGCAGCTGCAATCATTCCGGACTGGCGCATAGCACCGCCATACATGTGCTTGTAGCGAAATGCTTCTTCGATAAATGACCGGCTTCCGGCCAATACACCGCCCACAGGACAGCCGAGTCCTTTTGACAGATCAATCCAGAGTGAATCAAACGGTGCAGCATAATCGCTGGCGGATGTCCCGCTTGCGACGACAGCATTGAGCAATCGAGCGCCATCCAGATGGGTTTTGAGGCCAGCTTCGTGGGCCACGTCGCATACGGCTTCAATTTGCTCGATGGGCCAGATCGCACCACCACCAAGATTGGCCGTATTTTCCACAGCCAACAGACTTTGCACAGGTTGATGCCGGCCCTTTGAACGCAAGGCCTCCCGGACTTGATCAGTCGTGAACATGCCACGGTCACCGGTAAGGTCTCTGGTCATTGTTCCACTTAACGCAGCAGCCCCACCGGACTCGAAATTTACGATATGTGCCGATTCGTGCAAAATGATTTCTTCGCCTGGATTGGTCCAGACTTTCACAGCGATCTGATTACACATAACACCGGACGGTAAAAACAGGGCAGCTTCCTTGCCAAGCAACTCTGCGACCATATCCTGCAGCCTGTTGGTCGTCGGGTCAGCTTCCTGCTGTTCGTCACCAACTTCGGCATTGGCAATCGCCTCACGCATTTCCGCCGACGGCTTTGTTTGGGTGTCGGAATAAAGATTAATCAGGTTTTGGGTCATATTGTGATCACGCCGTTTTCTGGATTGTTGTCGTCAGGGGTCAACATGCTTTGTCTTCGAGGGATTGTGGATTGGCAGGCGCTGCAAAAAACCCTTCCTTGTCCCCTTCCCCGAACTTCATACCTGCATCCAGCAAGGCACTGTCCGGTACCTTGTGCAAGGGGGTATAGCCAGGATGATGGTGTTCAATGACAGGATCATTCCGGGCAGCGTTGTAGCAGCAAATCAGCGTCCAGCGCCGCTTGTCAGATTTGTTGGCATCGGACCTGTGCAGGGTGTTGCAATGGAAAAATAATCCGTCACCCGGTTCCATTTCACAGTAGACAAGTTCAAGCCGTTTTTTGATTTCCTCAAGCCGCTCAATATCTGCGCCGACCTGGGCGCCGACCGTCAGGTTGTGATCGATCCGGCCCAGCAAGTGCGATCCCTTCAATACCTGAAGGCAACCGTTTTCGGGTGTGGCGTGATCCAGGGCGATCATCAGACTGGCCATCAAGGGCTCCAGACAACCATTGTGGTACCAATAGCCATAATCCTGATGCCATTCCCAGGCACCACCTTCACGGGCAAATTTGGCGGTTAATTTGGAATGATAATGATAGACTTCACCGCCCAGCAAGTTTTCCATTGTTTCGACAACGCGTTCAGACCTCGCTGCCAGGCCATAGGCACTATCGCCCGGGTGGTTCCAGGTCATCATGCGGGTCGCACCGCCGTCATTGTCCTGACGGGCATAAAGTTTATCCGCAATGTTTGGATCATTTTCCATCGCCGAGCGCAGCAGGTCAGTTTCCGCCTCGTTGAATAGCCCACGTACAAGAACGTAACCGTCACGCAGATACGCTTCATGTTGCTTGGCTGTCAGTATCCCTTTTGTCACATTGTCCCCCAAAACAGTCCCCTGTATCTGTTCGACAATAGACAACCCGACGATTGATCTCAATTGGTCGCCTGGGATCATCGGGAGATGGCTTTGGTGTTCCGTCGAACTTTTGTCACTGCAACAGTGTGATTGTTAAATCTACGCTTTTGTCGCCCTATCGCAGTTCATTCATGTAACGTGCAAAAGTGTCCAGGTAGACCGGATCTCGCTGGCTGACAAACTGGCTCAGATCACTTTCTATTTTCGATACAGTTGTTGAAAATTTCCGCCGATTTGAATTGCTGGCATAACGCACCACGCCCTTGGTCACGCATTGGCCGACAACATCCATCGCCCTGCCCCCCATCAGGCTTTGCCCGACACGTGGAAATACCATGCCCGGAACGATGCCTTGCAATGCCCTGCGATCAGCTTCGTTAACACCCCAGTAGCGGCCGAGAAATTCGACGGTAACGACGCCAAAAACCGCAGCAGCTTCCAGATCCTTGACTGTATTGATCAGCCCCTTGGCATCTGCGTGTTTAATGCCTTCTTCAAGTACATAACAGGCAGCTGCCTCAACCTGGCTGAATTCGACTGATCTGCCTGGCCGCGCTATCGGTACGATTTTGAACGCACCCAGAGTGGTCTCAAATTCGGCGACGAACTTGTCCTTGGAAAGCTCGGACCTGAGCTCATTTTCCTGTGCTTTAATGCTTTTGCCGAAGAGGGAAAAAACCATCGTGAGACTACCTTGTCACCTGTTGTTCACTTATATGATTTTGCCCTCGCCCGACCTGCGGTCAAGGTGATTATTTCGCATATACGGGTTTTACATGTGTCATAAGCGCACAGGGTTTTAACCGTCCATGAAAAAATCACGGGTCACAGTATTCGCAGGAAACCAGGACTCGATCCTTATTTCTTGCAATGTAACATCCTGCGGGGTACCGAGAGTTGCAATGGTCGAAAAGAAACTAAGATCAACACCGTTCTTGCGAATATCGACCGTCAGCACAGGTGCGAGCCAATCGCCTGGTACATGTTGTTTCCAATCCTCTGGCACACCGGGAAATGAAGTCAGTTCTGCCAGCAAATCCTGCAAACCTGAATTTCCGCCCGCTGCCCAGGCTTCAGCTTGTAATCGTTTGAGAATGCAAGGTGCAATGTCCGCCCAGTTGCTTATGTGATCCCTGTAGCCATCAGGGGCAAAAAATCCGTGCAGCAGGTTTCCTGCGGTCTCTGGAAAATCTTCCGGGCGTTCGACTCCATAAACCAGGCCCTGCAGCTTCATGGCACCTGAGTTGGCGCGCAAAACATTGTAACACTCGTCCACCACCATCGCCGGAAATGGTTCTTGCTGGTTCATCATCATAGTCAGGGCCTGATCAACAGCCGAGAGTTCCGGGGCGCTGAGATCACTTTCCTGATACCCCGGAGCAAATCCAGCGGCTAGCAAAAGGGAATTGCGGTCCCGGAGCGGTATATCCAGAGCATCGCACAACAATTGAACCATGATCTTGCTGGGAGCGTTGCGTGCCTGCTCCAGGAAACTGATGTGTTTTTGCGATACTTCGCAACGCAAGCTGAGTTCGAGTTGACTAATGCCGCACCGCGTGCGCCAGGATTTCAACAAGGGGGCAAATTCTTTTGTGGCTGTAATCATCATGCCTCACATAATCGAATCAAAAAGTTGTCGGCAACTACCTGGCAGGTAATTGCCGCAATACCTGCTGTTCGGATAAGTCTGTGATCAACCTGATCAAAAGGTCAACTCAATCCGGAATAAGGAATTGAAATCATGGAAAACTATCAATCGAACCAAAAATTTTTGCGAAAATCGTTACAAGCTAATGCCCTGTTTTCTCTACTCTCAGGTGCAGGGTTGGCAGTAGCTGCCGGTTACTTGTCGGACATCATGTTTGTCGTTCCCATTCAGGTCTTTGGCTTCGAAATGGGCACAGTTCTGCTTGCAAGTGGTATCGGCATTCTGGTTTTCGCATTCGATGTCTGGCTGATCAGTCGCCCGGTACAACTGAACCTGATGCAGGCCAAGCTTATAATTGCCATGGACATTCTATGGGTTGTTGGTAGTGCCGCTGTTCTGTTGCTTTGGCCCGACGTGTTTACGACGACTGGATTTGTCTCAATTGCCATCGTAGGCGTAATAGTCGCGGGTCTGGCCGTAATCGAATCATTCGGCGTCAGCACGACATATGAAGGTCATAGCGAAACTAAAGAGGCCCTGCAAAGTTAAGTAAAATAATCCTGGCTGTCCCAATTGAATACACGGCAGTCAGGATTTTCGTATTTCCCGACATTTCCCTTTTCCAGCACTACAATATCACTACAATCCCTGAACAACATTTCAGGAGATCCAAAGATGCTTACCCAGTCTTATGTCCACGGTGCCAGTACCACACCTCTGATAGGTGAAACCATAGGTCAAAACTTTGATCGTGCGGTGGAAACATGGGCAACGCGTGAGGCACTTGTCGTCGTGCATCAGGATATTCGCTGGACCTATGCGGACCTGGGGGAACAGGTCGATACCTGTGCCGCCGGTTTTGTCGCCATGGGTCTGGAACCCGGAGATCGTGTCGGTATCTGGTCACCCAACAACAGTGAATGGCTGGTGACGCAGTTTGCGACCGCAAAGGCTGGTCTTGTGCTGGTCAATATCAATCCGGCTTACCGTATCTCGGAACTGGAATATGCTCTGAACAAGGTTGGCGTCAAAATGCTGATCATGGCATCTACATTCAAGACGAGTGATTATGTAGCGATGATCCGGGAGATCGCGCCGGAACTGGAACAAAGTGAAGCAGGTAATCTTGCCTCCCAACGACTGCCGCATTTGAAATCAGTTGTTTTAATCGGTGGTGAAAAAGTTGCTGGAACATATGAGTTTCCGGAAATCGCCGCTGCTGCAAATGAAGACAGTCGCGAGCGCATCGAAGAACTTTCAGAAATATTGCAATTTGATGACCGCATAAATGTTCAGTTCACCAGTGGCACGACAGGCTTTCCAAAAGGGGCTACGCTGACCCATTTCAATATTCTCAACAATGGCTTTTTTGTCGGTGAGGCCATGAAACTGACGACGGAGGACAGGCTGTGTGTCCCTGTGCCGCTATACCATTGTTTTGGTATGGTACTGGGTAACCTGGCTTGCCTTACCCATGGCGCAGCTATTATCTATCCAGATGAAGCCTTTGAACCCTTGTCCGTTTTAAAAACTGTTGAGGCGGAAAAATGTACAGCCTTGCATGGCGTGCCAACGATGTTCATTGCCGAACTGGAACACCCGGAGTTCCTGAATTTTGACCTGGCGACATTACGCACCGGGATCATGGCCGGCTCTCCCTGCCCTGTGGAAGTCATGAAGCGGGTGATTGCCGAAATGAACATGGACGAAGTGACGATCGCGTATGGCATGACCGAGACGAGTCCGGTCAGCTTTCAGAGCAGCACCGATGATCCCCTGGACAGGCGGGTCTCTACCGTAGGTCAGATCATGCCTCATGTTGAAGTCAAGATTATTGATGAGCATGGACAGATCGTACCGCCTGGTGAAACAGGAGAATTACTGACGAGAGGTTATTCCGTGATGCAGGGATATTGGGGTGATCCCGATCAATCAGCACAGGCAATTGATATTGCGGGATGGATGCATACAGGCGACCTCGCTACAATCGACGAAGAGGGTTACGGCAACATTGTCGGGCGCGTGAAAGATATGGTCATCCGAGGAGGTGAAAATGTATATCCACGCGAAATCGAAGAGTACTTGTATGGTATTGAATCCGTCCAGGATGTTCAGGTGTTTGGCGTGCCGGATGAAAAATATGGTGAAGAACTTTGCGCCTGGATAACCCTGAACGACGGTGCGAACCTGACCGAAGATGCCGTCAAGGACTTTTGCAAGGGTCAGATCGCTCATTACAAGATTCCACGCTATGTGAAATTTGTTGAGGAATTTCCCATGACAGTAACGGGCAAAGTGCAAAAATTTGTCATGCGTGAAGCGATGATCAAGGAGCTCGGATTGTCAGAAAGCGAAACCGCCTAATTCAAACTGACAAGTTCTTTCAGAAGGTCTTCGGTGATTGTCAGCGTCTGATCGTAAATGCTCTGGCACCAGTCAGGCTCGTCGATAAAGAGTGCGTTCTTGATATCGTTTTTTATCTGGCGACCCTGTTCAGTATCCGGATCCCCCTGTCGCATCAACCAATTGTCCGCACGCTGCGCTTCAAGGATAGAATCAAAATCCACGGTCCCGAACTCAAGCAAGACCTTCAATCCCTTTGCTGGTGATACAACATCATCGATCAGGTCTACGACCAACCCACCGATCAATTCCCAGTCAGCGCCATCCCGTGCTATTTCGTGCATGCGCATTGGCTCGCCATGACCTTTGGGCCCCAAACCGGTATGCAGATCCAGGACAGCCACATATTCGGCATCGCCAGTTTGTTGCTGGATAATTGAAATCAGGTTTTCAACACACCAGATGCGTTTGTTGCCACCGTAAAAAAGACCGTCCTGAAATTCGTACTGCCCACGCAGAACATTTTTTGTCAGGCCATCCTGACCGTTTGCCTGAACCCAGGTGGCAATCTCTGCTTCCGCCTGGTCACGCCCAGGTCCCGACCAGTTGACGGGGCAAATAGCAGCATGCAATTCGGCGTAGGCATCGTTGTGTGGCAATGGTTTGGAAAAATCCCGAACGTTGCGATTGGGATCGACATTGCCTTCATCAGTGCGCCGACAACGTGCACTGCCAACAGCGTTGACGGCATGAACAAAGACAGTTGCTGTATCCGGTGGCAAGCTATCAGCGTATTTCTCGATTAATCCTACCTGCAGTCCTGAGCCTGCTGTGAGTTCAGTTCCGTGCACACCGGACAATACAAACAATACTCGATTGGCGCGCAGCGGCCCAAGTCTGACAACATCTGTGGCGATCAAACCACGAGGGTCGGATTGCACTGGATGCTGAAAGGTTTCAGTGATCAAGCTGGCGTCGGCGGCTTCTTTGAGGAACCTCTCGCGGGCCAGAAAATAGTCATTGGAAAATAGATTCCTGACCGACACGTCAAATCACCTTGAAGGTCGATGTTCCACGCGCGCATAGATCGCCATCCGCTGTAACCAGGCATTGGGCAAAGGCAAGACTTCTACCCCATTTGACGCACTCTGAATTGAACTCGAGCCAGCATCCAGTTTTGGCTATGCCAAGAAAATCAATCGACAAGTTCACCGTGACCAGGCCTGGGTCGCCATCGTATCTGGTCTTGCAGGTATGCCCCATGGAGTTATCTGCCAATGCGGAAATCAGTCCACCATGGGCAAATCCACGAGCATTACAATGAGGCTCACGGAGCCACAGACCAATATTCAAACTTGTGGACGAGCGTTGCGAATAAAGCGGCTCCCAGGGATCGGTCAGCGGGCTGTGGCGATCATGCCTGACAAAACCATCAGGGACACTTACTTCACTCAATTGAATAATCCTCAACCAGTTGTTTGGAAATCAGGCTGGCGACGTTCGCCAAAGGCACTTATGCCTTCTTTGGCTGCAGCTGTGCAAGCACTGTCGCCAAAAGCAGCATAGCCTGTTTCCAGGGCGTCGTTCAAAGACGTTGCAGCCGCTGCATCGATGACAGCCTTGGAAACAATGCCGATTATTTCCTGGCTGAGAACCTGACCACTTGAACTCATGGTCACTCCTTCTGGCAACTCGGAAATCCGGACCGGCGCACCGGAAATATGAGATCCATCCGCTTTCAAGGTTTTCACCAAAGCTGCAGCTTCACTGATCAGATTTGCAGGGTCCTCAACAACGCTGTGCAACATACCAATTTCAACGGCTTGAGATGCCGTCAGCTTGTTGGCCTGCAATAACATCCCGTGGAAAGTATCAGCCGCATCAGGCCACCTGCGATAAGGGATAACCATCGCCCCGATACCCGGCACAATCCCCAGCGTAATTTCAGGTAATTGCATCCACGCAGACGAGACGCCAATAAGGGCATGACAGCGTGTTGCCAATTCGAGACCACCACCAAGAGCCAGTCCATTAAGGGCCGCCACAACAGGTTTGGTCATTTGATCAAGGTGTACGAGCAATCTTGAACAGGATCGGGAATATTCGATGCTTTGTTCTTTGTCACCCAACATTGTTGGAAAGCGTCCGATGTCCGCACCTGCGCAAAAGGCTGCTGTGCCATATCCGGTAATCACAAAGCCCTTGATATCCTCCCGGGTTTCGTTGGCTTGAATGACCTGCAATATTTCGTCAGTCATATCGTCGTGCAGGGCGTTCATGGCATCCGGGCGGCGCAAAGTGATGACAAGAACTCCATCAACTTCGCTGACGAGAATGTAGCGATTATAATCCCAATAGCTTGCTATAGCGTTTTGTGGTTGCGGCATGCCGGATTTCCAGACCGCAAATTCAGCCATGATCCGTTGAACTTCGGCTTCACCCATTTCCTTCATCAGTTCAATGGGACCTTTTTTGAATCCAAGCGCCAGAACGCAACCCAGATCAAGGTCAGCAGCATCCCCGATGTTACGATCAAGAATATCGACAGTTTGGGAGAACAATATGCCCAACATTCGGTCGCGAATGATCCTGCTTTTATCGGCATCGACTTCCACGCCTGCACCTGGTGGAATAGTCTCCCAGCGTTCCGAAATCGTGTTGAAGATGTCAGCAGGACGATAGTGTTCGCCCTCCTCCTCCATTTGCAGTGTGTTAGTTTCAACGATAATTGGATTACCATTAGCCATGTTCAGGACAAAAAATGGTCCGGCATGGACAAATTCGGTTGTAACGCTATCAATTTCCGAAGGTTTGGCGACATCCAGCAACAAGGCGGCTTCGTTACACCAGTTGTCAAAAATACGGTCCAACATGAAACAAACAGCGTCATCCGTGACCATGGGCACCTTGCCAGTCTGGTAAAAGAACCAGCGAATATAGTCTACTAAATCGTCATCTGATTTTGCCCATTCAACGACCTCCACCGCAGGATTTTTAAAAGCTGGAGCAAAAAAGTGGGTTACCGTTGTGCGTTCAGGATGCTCAAGGTGACTAAACAACCGATCAGCTGGAAGCGAACTGGTGTTTGATGTAATCAGGGCATCAGACCGGACAAGGGCTTCGACATCACTGAATATCTTCTTCTTGAGGTCCAGGTTTTCTGTTGCTGCTTCCAGTACCCAGTCACAATGCGCCAGTGCCTGATAGTCCGTTGATGTTACGATATTCGACTTGACCTTGTGGGCGATTGCCGGTGACAACTTTTTTCGGGCTAACCCCTTTTCAACGTAGTTTTCGATCCGTCCAAGTGCATTTTCCAACGCCTGCTCATTGATGTCGATCAACACAAGTTCCAGGTCTGGCAACGCGCTTTTCAGATAATACCCAATGTCTGGCCCGATAGTTCCGGCCCCAATAATTGCAACACTGGTTGGCATAGAGCGCGTTGGCGACAAAAGCGCCGGATTATCAAAATTGATTTCACGAATCGTCATGGGATTAACAAAGCTCTCTGGATTAAGAATTGTTGATGATCAACGTACAAAAGATTGTCGAACAACTGTCATATCAGGCAAGACCCGCTTACTGACAGTAAAATCAACAAATCGAGTCCACATTTTTTACAGGACTGTCAAATTTTCCGGCAATGAACTAGCCGTGAACGCCCAGAACCGCTCCGAATACGGTAATCAGAGAGGCAACCAGCAGAATTTGATGGAACCGTGCAACCATAGCAAATGTTTCGGCCGGTGCCTCCTGGGCCCTTTTGTCGAACCATGCGTGCAGAAACAAAGGCTCCAGAACGAACAGAACCACTGTAAACAGAACCCAGATTGCAGTCATGGCGTGTATCCACCAGTAATCCAGACTGGCGTATCGGTTCCATGCGTCCATTTTATACAGCATGTAAAAACCGCTACCGGCAGCGATCAACGTCATGATTTTGGCATGCCCACCAAAACGGCTTTCAATGTCATCAAAACTCCGAATCTGATCCAGAGCTTCGTCCATGGCCCGAACGGATGGCAGGACAACAAAAGTCACCAGATAAACACCGCCAATCCAGGCAACGACCGAAATAACGTGAAGTGCGCGCGCAACCGCCAGATCATCCATGAAACAAAAATCCCGTACAAACACAGAAATGACATTTAGGCGGAATTGCAATTTCATCACAAGTCCAGGACGAAGGTTTCATTTCAGTCAGCCGCGGAATTGCATGAAAAAATAGTAATAAATAATATTTATTGCAATGATTGAAATGTTGGTGCATCCTCCGCCCACCCCTCCAAAAACATCATTTCGGACACCTGCGGTCCGTCCGTTTCACCAAATACCAGACGTTTGTCTTACGTCTGGTCTGACCTGTATGACTATTAATGGAGAAATCCCGTGACCAACCATATCTTCACCAATATTCACGTTCTCGATTGCAGCGGTGCTGACCCTTTTGATGCCGAAGTCGAAATCAAGGGCAACCGTATCCACAAAATCAGCACGACGCCGATCGCACGCATGGATCAGACAGTCATTGATGGCCAAGGCTGCACACTCATGCCAGGTTTGGTAGAAGCCCATGCTCATGCAAGCTTTACAGACATCAACGTATTTGAAGATATCGGAGATACGCCACCTGAAGAACATACTTTGCTGACTGCCCATTTTGCACGCGTCCTGTTTGATGCCGGGTTCACCAGCCTGTTCGGCGCCGCCTCTGCAAAGCCACGGGTAGAAATAGCCGTTCGGAATTTTATTAACGACGGCATGATGGTTGGGCCACGCATGCTCTGTGCAAGCCCCGAGCTAACGGTTACCGGTAATCTGGGTGACGTTGCCATGCGTCATATGTACCGGGAAACTTTTGGTCTGGTTTGTGATGGTGCAGACGCCTTTCGCAAGGCTGCCAGGGAATGTGTTCGCGACGGTATCGATACATTGAAGATCAATCCCTCAGGTGATAACTCCATGCCCTGGGCCAAAGCTCAGCATACGGTCATGACGGAAGACGAAGTCGCTGCTGTTGCTCAGGTCGCAAGAGGTTTCGGACTTAATTTTGCCTCCCACGCCCGTAGTGCTGAATCGGTCAAGATGTCGTTGCGACATGGTGCCAAAATAATTTATCACGCAACCCTGATCGATGAAGAAGCCATGGATATGCTCGAAGCGCAAAAAGCCGAGATATTTGTCGCTCCGACTATTGGTGTTACCCATGCCGCCGTATATGAAGCAGCAGAACACGGAATTTCTCACGAAGATGCCGTTGCAGCGGGATTTAAGTACGAGCTGGAAACGGCTGCTGAAAACATGGCCCAACTGCACAAACGAGGCGTTCGGGTCCTGCCAGGCGGAGATTATGGTTTGATCTGGAACCCGAATGGTACAGACGCCCGCGACATCGAATTCTTCGTTACCCTGATCGGCATGTCACCCATGGATGCCATTCTGTCTGCGACCAAGCTGGGCGGCGAAATAATGGGCATGGGGGAGGAACTAGGCCAGGTGAAAAAAGGTTATCTGGCTGACCTGTTGCTGGTCTCCGGCGATCCGTCGAAAGATGTCACGATCCTGCAAGATAAAGACAATCTGCGCATGATCATGAAAGACGGCGTCATTCACAAGCATCCTGACGCAAGTGGCGGAAAACAATTAAAGGCCGCCTGAGGACGTCCGGGCGCTCTCCACAATTTGATCAGCCCAGGCGATGAAGTCTTTTGTCGTCTGGGCTCGATCCACTTCATTCAATGTTTCGTGACGCGTATTTGTCATGATTTGCGTGATGACATTACTGAAGCCTTTTGATTTCAGACGTTGGTCCAGATCAAGAACCGCTTTGCCACCTTCTGTCGCCGGGTCCTGGTCACCGCCCAGCAGGTTGAACGGCAAATCCCTTGGCAAGGCGTCAAGTTTTCGTCCGTCAGCACAATCCGTCATACCATCAGACACATCACCCCAAAGGGAATTCGGTGCCGGCCATCCGCACAATGGATCAGCTATGTACTTGTCTACTTCAGTTTCATCATGTGACAACCAATCAAAGTCAGTGCGGCGCGGTTTGATTGCCTTGCCCCATTGTACAAATGTCAGGGCATTGACGATGCTCACAGCTTTGCGGCCACGGAGCAATCGTTCAACGAACAAAATGAATTTCAGTACAGCATGCAGGGCATTGGAATTTGTTGTTGCGTTCCAGACCGCAACGGCGTTGATCGAATCTGCAAAACGCAAGGCATATGAAAACGCCAGGGTGCCACCGAGAGAGTGTCCCAGCATTATTACCGGCAGTTCCGGGTAGAGATCGTGAATATGCCGGTTTACAAAGGCCTTGTCCGCCAGAACCTGGTTCCAGCCATCAGCTTCGGCAAAAAAGCCTGGTGGAGCATCGGGTGCAACAGTTGCGCCATGCCCACGATGATCTTCAGCAAACACAGCATATCCGGCTTCGGCCATCGCGTCGGCAAATCGGGCATAGCGTTTGGCATGTTCGCCCATGCCATGACATATCTGGATGACACCCTTGGCAGGACCACTTGCCGGACACATCCACAGGGAAAGCTTTGCGCCAGTTGGCGACTCGATTTCTTGTTGTTCAAACATTTGTCAGTCTGCTTTATTGAATGCAGACTCCAGCGTACGCCCGATATAACTGCTAAGGATAGAGGTTATCGTACCATTTTCTCGTAGACGGCGTGTCGCCTGCTTGAGGCGTTTCAGCTTCGAGGCATCATTCAAATTATTAGAGCACACCAGCCACATGGGTGTCTGACTTAATATCAGCGGGTCACCCACGCTTTCGGAAGTAAATCCCAATTTTCGGTTGTTAAACATCAAACTGCCCCACGCACCAAAAACCGCATCTACCCTGCCCCTGTTCAACATAAGCATATTTTCGCGATAGCCACTGGTCATGTATTTTTCCAGGCGCTCATCAGTCGCAAATTTCGCATATGCCCCCAATGTCCCCTGAACAACTGCGATCCGCCTGCCAACAAGGTCCTCATATTTTTCCAGTTTGATCCCGGCTGCCGGTATGACAACCAACGAAACAGAAATTCCAATTGGTTCGACCAATTGATAGACCTCGGTTATCGGGATTCTGGCCGCCAGGGTACAATCCACTGCTCCCTTGACCAACTGTTGATGAAGTCTCTTGACGGGGGCCAATTGATTAACAATTGTCAGGCTGGCCTCAATACCTATGGCGTTGGCAATGTCGAACAGATAGCCAGAATTCGCTCCCTTGGTATCCTTAAAACCGTAGGGTGAAAGCATCATGGTCGTAAACCGGATGTCATCGGCACGAGCGCTCATGGCAACAACTTGCAGCGTTGCAACAGCCAGAACAAACGTTTTCAACCAGGGATAGGTGCTCACGGGGGTTTCTCTAAAACAGGGAAGCGGCGGACATCTATTTTGCCAGATCAATATCACCACAATAACAGAAAATTACTGTCGATCATCAAGCAGTAGCACAAATCTCCTCACAGGTCTCAGGTTCCGTTTTTACGCCAGGTGAGTTGATTTTCTGACTTCCCAATGCAAACATTTGCCATGTCTGATTTCCGGAAACAGCCCTTAACAGCTGAGACTGTAAAAGCCAAAGCCCTTGAACTCGGGGCAGACCTTGTTGGCATCGCCAGCGCCGACGTCCTGAACGCCTTTCCGCCTGATCCAAAATATCCGCAAACACCCGACCGCATATCCCCCCACGTCAAAAGCGTTGTCGTGATCGTACAGCACATTCCAGCCGCTGTTTTTCGCTGCAAACAAATGGTGCCGGTTCAATATATGGACATGGTCATCCTGCGGCGCATGGATAAGGTCGCAACAAAACTGGCGATGTGGTTGGAAAGCAATGGGCACCCAGGCTTTGTCACCGCCGCCCAGGAAACTGACTGGAATATGAAGAGGGCCAGTTACGGGTACCTCAGCACACGGCATTTAGGCATTGAAGCAGGCCTTGGAAATTTCGGACTGGAAGTAAATATTCTGACACCGGAATACGGCCCCCGCCTCTACCTGACAGGTGTTCTCACAGAAGCAGAACTGGAGGCAGACGAGCCCATGCAGGAGCAAGTCTGTGTCGGCGAAGGCTGCTCGCGCTGCCTTCATGCCTGCCCGGGCGACGCCGTTGGTCACTTCGACATCAACAAACCGGCCTGTGCGCAGTTTGCCCAGGAATTTGGCTACATGACGGTTACGTCAATGCTGCAGCGCTTCGCCAAAGCGGACAAGGCAGAGAAGAAGGAGATGCTGGTCTCCCGTGATCTCTTCGGTTTTTGGCAAGGCATACTACGCGTTGTCGGCTCGTTCGGTGACTGTCCGCGTTGCCTGGCCGTCTGCCCTGTTGGTACCGACTATCATGCTTTTCTGGCCGACGATCAAAAAGACATCCCCGAAATTACAGACGAAAAAATTGCCAAGGGTGAGATGTTCAAATCTGCGCGTAAAAACAGTGAAATCATTGCAGGACTGGATGACTGGAATATCCGCTGGGTCGGACCTGATGGTTATTCCGGTAAAGCTGCCAAACAGGTTCGAAACGCCTTCCGCGAGAAACAAGCCCGTTTGATGGCAGCCTCCGCTGTAGAAGATAAATAATCATGTTCAGGACCAGAAATTGATGGACGCTGTATTCAAAGCACCCCTTACACCGGATCAGATAAAAGATCAGGCGAAATCCTTTGGCGCTGATATTGTTGGCATTGCCGACGGTAAAGTGATGAACGAATTTCCACCTGATCCGGCAAATCCGCGGCGGCCTTCAGACGTGACTGACTACGATGGTGGCCGGGCGATTGTTCTGGGCAAGCGATTGCTGTCGGGACCGACACGACTAACCCGCTGGAATGAACGTCACAAATATTACAACGACGAAATCACGATGACGATGCTGGAAGAAGCTGCGCTGGAAACGGTTTTGTGGCTGGAGAAAATGGGATACCCGGCGCTGATTATTCCACCGACCCATGTTGACCCCTGGCTTTATTTTGGCAAGCCGGCGGAGCACCTTTCTCCTCTGCTGTCCGCAAATCATGCCGCCGTCGAAGCTGGTCTCGGAAACCTTGGCTTGAACGGCCAGTTGCTGACGCCGGAATATGGTCCCCGGTTGATGGTAACGGTGATTCTTTGTTCAGTTGATGTTGAACCAGACTCTCGTCGCACAGAAGCATTGTGCCACGGACCTGAATGCGGACGGTGCCTCAAGGCCTGCCCTGGCGATGTTGTCCAGCACTGGGATCGGGACTGGGAAGGTTGTGACCGCTACCGATCTCCGCATGGCTTCAAGGAAGTTTCGGATTTCCTGCAAAAGGTTCTGGAAGCACCGGACAGTGAAGCACAGGTGAAACTTGTGCGTTCGGAAGAAAGCTTCAACATCTGGCAAAGCACATTGCGCGGTGCTGGCGTCATAACCGGGTGCAGGCGTTGCCAGGATGTTTGCCCGGTCGGTCAAGATTATGAAACGATGTTGGCGGATGTTCTGAACGACATCGCTGAAGACAACGCTGACAAACAAAGCAGGTTGCAGAACATGATTTCTGAAGAGAGCAAGGGAAACTTGCCTGCCTCCCACGCGGCACAGATCCGCTGGATCGGCAAACGTTCAGAACAGACAGAAAGTTAGATCATGCCCCTGAAAATCCCGACCAGCAAAGCACAGATCCAGGACATTCAGACTGAGCGAAAACGGGTGGCGGTTGAACGTGCGCTTGCATCTCCATTCCATAAGGGTCGCATTCCCGCAGATATCGACCTTGATCGGCTGGATGATCCCGCAGAATGGAACCGCATTCCAATTCTGGACAAGGAAATGCTGCGGGCGATCCCACCGCAGGACTTTCTGAATAAATTTTGCAATGCGCCGCGTAGGGACATCGCCGAATTATGGCGGTCAGGCGGATCGACCGGCACACCGCTATTTTATCCCAGAACATTCAAAGATATGGAATACGGCCGCCTGTCTTTCGCCCGCGTTTATGATTGTGCAGGTGCAACGGCAGAAGATACAGTTCACGACTCATTTCCTCTGGGTATACATCCGGTAGGTACCTTGATGGCACGGGCCGCGCAGTCCCTGGGCATCGGTGTGAACTGGGCTGGTGCAGGAAATTCGACACCTTCACAGGCCCAGATCAATTTGCTGAAAATGCTTGAACCTTCCATGTGGATGGGGATGAGCAGTTATGGACTGCATCTTGCGAATATGGCCGAGGCCGAAGGAATCGATCTGGCGAATGGATCCGTAAAGACACTGATTTGCTCTGCTGAACAGGTCACGGATGCCAAACGCCGAAAGATCGAAAATATCTGGGGCGCTGAACTCTACGACGGTTTCGGCATGACTGAAGCAGGAATGATGGGTTGTGAAGGCAATGCCCATGACGGGTTTCTGGTTTTCACAGATATGTTTTATATCGAGGTACTTGATGAAGAGACCCTTGAGCCTGTGGCTGAAGGTGTTCCGGGTACATTGGTTGTCACACCCCTTTGGACCAACCATGCCACACCCTTCATTCGGTGGAATTCAGGCGATATCGTAACATGGTGCGAACAAGGCGATAGCACCGGCCCCTACGCCATTTTCCCCGTCATTAAACACACACACCGCACAGCGGGTTTCTTCAAGGTCCGTGGCATCAATATGAACCACACGGAATTCGAAGATTTCATGTTCGGTAATGATAATATTGCGGATTTCAAGGTTGAATTATCGACGCAAAAAGATCTGGAAAACCTTGATGTTTTTATCGAGGTGCGCGGAGATATACCAACAGAACAAATTCAGGACGAACTTAAAATCAACATTCGCAATACCTTCGAAGTAACTGCCGGTGTCAATATTCTGGATCGCGGCAGCCTCGCGCAGGAATTTGAACAAAGCATCAAGGCACAGCGTTTTCTTGATAAACGGACCTGACATATTCTGCCGGGACTTGCTGTTACCTGACGATATCTGTAAGCAAGCAGGAATGTTTTTCAATTATCCCCTATTTGTTTAAGGACGCCGAATGACCACTTGCCCTTGCGGTTCTACCGCCACGCTCGAAACTTGTTGCGGCCAGTATCTGGATGGTGAAGCAGCACCAACTGCCGAAAAACTGATGCGCTCCCGCTACTCGGCATTTGCCCTTGGCCGCGGCGACTACCTGGCCGCGACGCTTTCGACAGAGCAGCAAAAAGACTTTGATGTTGAAGACTTCAACGCCTCGGCTGCCAATACTAAATGGCAAGGCCTCGAAGTCCGTAATTCATCTGACGGTGGAGAAGATGACGAAACCGGCACTGTTGAATTTGTTGCACGCTATAAAGCAGGTAAGGATCAGATCACACATCACGAGCTGGCCATGTTTACACGTGAAGAAGGTCGCTGGGTTTTTTCGGATTGTGTCATGAATCCAAAAGCAGAAACCCGTACTGTGGAAAAAATTGGTCGCAATGCTCCCTGCCCTTGTGGGTCCGGAAAAAAATACAAGAAATGCTGTGGTGCGAACTAGGAACTACTGATGAAAATTGCCGCCGTCACCACCCACATTCTACAGGCGCCACTCTCTGAGCCATTTCACTGGGCCATTGGCGAGGCACAAACCCGTGCCAGTGCAATTGTTGAAATCACGACGGACACTGGCCTGACTGGTTGGGGTGAGTGTTTTGGTCCAGCAGGGCCAGCAGCGGCAATGGTTGAAGCGTATAAACCCTGGCTGATTGAGGCTGATCCCCTGGCTGGCGAAAAAATCTGGCAGGATCTGTACGCCGCGTTTCGGGATCAGGGACAAAAAGGTGTTCCTGTTTGCGCCATCAGCGGTATCGATATTGCTCTGTGGGATATTCGCGGAAAACATTTCAACGCACCCATTCATCAACTGATGGGCGGCCCCTTGAGAACCGAAGTCAGGGCCTATGCAACGGGAACCTACCGTACCCGCCAAGGCGATCCGATGGATTATATCTGTGAGGAAGTTGCAGGATATGTCGAAGAAGGGTTTTCGGCTGTAAAATTGAAAATCGGTTTTGAAGTCAGTGAGGACGTTGCCCTGATCCGCGCCGTACGCGACACCATTGGGCCTGACACAGGACTAATGCTTGATGCCAATCACGGCTATGACACTGTCGACGCCATCAAACTAGGCCAGCAAGTAGAAGAACTGGACATTGGTTGGTTCGAAGAACCGGTTGCGCCTGAAGACCTCGACGGGTATTGCGCCATTAAGGCTGCGATCAATATTCCGCTTGCCGGTGGGGAATGCGAATACACCCGGTTTGGCTTCCGGGAAATTCTGCGTCGACGCGCTATTGATTATCTCCAACCAGACACTGCGGCCGCTGGTGGCTTGAGTGAATGCAAAAAAATCGCGGATATGGCCAATGCTTTTGGGGTCCGGTATGTACCGCATGTCTGGGGCAGCGGTATTGGCCTCGCCGCCGCACTGCAACTTCTTGCCGTGTTGCCACATAATCCTCCGGGACGACGTCCGTGGGAGCCCTTGTTGGAATTTGATCGTTCAGAACACCCCTTCCGTCAGGCAATTATGAAGAAACCTATCGAACACGCTAACGGCGTTGTGACAATTCCTGATGGTCCTGGTCTTGGCATCGAAATAGACAGAGACGCGCTGGAGAGTTTCAAAAACTGATCAAGCGGTCTGTTGCCGGCCACGACGGCGGCCCATGAGTAACCAGAACGCAATCGACATGTTCACCAGATTAAATGCGATACCGTTCATAAAGGCTGCCTGGTAAGACTGGGTCAGGTCAAATATTTCACCTGAAATCCATCCTCCGAATGCCATACCGACAACGGTTGCTGTCAGCACAAGACTGACGCGGGTACCGGCTTCACGTGCCGGGAAATATTCGCGCACGATGATTGCATAACTCGGTACCAGTCCGCCTTGAGCCAATCCAAAGAAGGCTGAGACGATATAAAGTGATGTCAGACCGTCAAAGGGTAAATAGAACAACAACGCCAGACATTGTAATACAGAACTGACAATCAGGGTGCCAACGCCACCGATAGCATCTGCAATAAACCCGGATGCCAGGCGACTGACAACGCCGCACCCCAGCATCAATGCCAACATTTCGGCCCCGCGTGCCATGCCATAATTTAGATCAACACAATAGGCGACCATATGAACCTGAGGCATGGACATGGCCACACAACATGCGAATCCGGCAACAATCAACATACCTTGCAAATTATTGCCAGCAGCGTGAGTCACACCCCCGGCGCTGTGAGCAGCGATGGGTTCGGGACTGTCATCAAACGTAACCCTTCGCCGCAACAAGAACGCCAGTGGAACCAGTGTTACCAGGCAACCCAGGCCGATCAGAATGTGGGTCTGACGCCAGCCAATGGTTTCCATGCCATATTGGAGAATAGGTGGCCATATTGTTCCGGCCAGATAATTACCGCTGGCGACAATGGCCACGGCAACACCCCTGCGACGATGAAACCAGTGTGACGTGTCTGCAACCAATGGCCCAAATGTCGCGGAACTACCGAGCATGCCAATCAACAAAGCCTGAGCGGTAACGAAATGCCACATTTCTGTTGCCTGGGCAGCGACAAAGTAACCGATACCCAACATAACACCACCAATCACAATTGGCACGACCACGCCAAAGCGATCAGACAATTTTCCCATGATAATATTGCCAACCGCAAATCCCATCATTGTTGCTGTGTAGGGAAAAGATGCGTCGCTTCGGTCGACACCAAATTCAGACTGGATCACAGGCAAAGCAACAATCACTGACCACATGCCGATGCCACCGATTGTCGACAGCAACAAGGCAATACCCAGCCTTCGCCAGGCGTAGGCGCCATCAAGTGGTATGATTGTGTCGTCAGTCGTTGTCATAAGAGATACCGGGTGGAAGAAATAATGGCGAACGCCAGTTTCTTCATTGCCTGCAAACCTGGACCCTGTCAACGCCGGGATTGTATGCATACAACTTGCAATTCGAACACGAATTCACGATAGTCCGCGCTGGCTTACACAGACAAAGGCGGCAACATGTCCAGCGCCAGGATTTACCATGTTTGTAAAAGAGATGAATGGCAGGCCGCACAGGCAGCAGGATTCTATGAAGGCTCAAGTCAGGACAAGGTTGACGGGTTCATTCATTTCTCTGGACTGGAAACTGTTCGGGCCAGTACGGCCAAACATCGAGCAGGCCAGGATAATCTGACTTTGTTGATTGCGGATACCGACAAGCTTGGTGATGCCCTTAAATGGGAAGCATCACGTGGTGGGTTAAAGTTTCCGCACTTGTATTCAGCCCTTCCGGTGAATGCCGTCACCGAAGTCATCGACGTTAACCTGGGCGACGACGGCGTTCATATCTTTCCCGATCACATCCCCGAAAGTATCGGCTAGCCAAACTGTATAGCCGACGACATGGCGCCCATGGTGCGGGCCTCAAAAGTTTGACGCCCCTGGTCATTACCCGCCGCCCCGGCGCAAACATGTAGTGGCAAGAGGTGTTCCTCCCTCGGGTGTGCATCACGGGCCCCAGGTGCCTCTGCCCAGTTCACCAGAGCCTGATTGCGTGCTTGGCTATCACCTTGCGTCGAAGCCTCGACCAGCCAGGTGTTGAAATCATCACCAAATACGGCGGCCCCGCCGGAGCGCATGAATTTACCCATGGCTTGCATATTGTGATAGCTGTACCCACTGCCAATTATCAAAACACCTTCATCCCGCAATGGCTGTAAGGCCTCCCCAATGGCAATGTGAGATGCGGGATCAAGGTCTGCCAAAAGCGATAATTGCACGACGGGAATGTCGGCTCCGGGCCAGGCAACCTTCATCGGCACAAACATTCCATGATCAAAACCACGATCCATGACGATGTCGACATCGCGGTCTTTTTGCTCCAGCAACGAGGCAATCCGTGTCGACACATCAGGTGAACCAGGGGCTGGATAGGTTAACTCATAGGTATGATCCGGAAATCCATAATAGTCGAATAGCAAATCAGGCTGATCTTGCCCCTGAACCTGAAGTACCTCACCTTCCCAATGTGCAGATATCATCACTATTACCTGCGGATGTTGCCCAATGTCCTCGGGTAATCGACGTAAATATCCTTCCATTTCATTCCATGTTTCCGGCGGGTCCCATTCCATAAAAAAGCAGGGCCCGCCACCATGCGGAATGTATACCGTTGGCATTCTACTCATAATCCAGAACTTTCTATGCGGCCTCACAGTACCCGACTTAATAGGATAAAGCCCTGAAGTGATTCATACTTTGAGATTCTCCGACCAAAGAAAGTCTCAAAATATGCAGCAATTACTTGGCAAGGCCTTATCCACACCGTTAGGAGAGCACATCCCCCTTTGG
>JABILA010000083.1 GCA_018654745.1 Alphaproteobacteria bacterium | reverse complement strand
CGTCAAAATGCCGTCCTTGCCTGTCAGCTTCTGGCCATCTTGCAGGGCAGAAAGAGCTGTATCAAAATCAAAATCATTTCGCATGTGTCATTCCTTTTCTTCAGTTTAAAGAAATGACACGGAATTTCTAACGCTCCCCTGCAATCAGGCCCAGGGCTATTTCATCAGCAAACCAGTGTTGGCCGACGACTTTTTTGACTGGGTCACCCACAGCAAATATGGCGGAAAAATAGACGCCTGACCCCCGCCTGATCCACGCTTGATCCACGCCGGGGACATGCAGGCTTCAGCGTCGCACCCCAACATTTAGAACAAAAATGAAGACAAGCACAAAATCTTGTTGCGAAACAGGTATTTTGCTGCTATAAGGCGCGGCATCAGATGCCTGACGCCTGTTTAAGCATTCGTTGCCGAGCACTGCCCGAATATGCAGGAGCCGCAAAAATGTTTGATGAAGTTATCTGAAGATAAAAGAGCGAAAAAATAAATGAGCGTCAGGGAGCAAAGGAGTGGGTCCCTTGCTTCGTGTCCCGCGAAAGACCCCCCCTGACGCCCAGGAGCCGGTCAAGCCCCTCACACTTTACTGTGTCGGTCAGCATCCCGAATGCGAACATTCGGCAATCAACTGGTTGGCTGCTCTTTTGACCTCATGACGATCTTGCGATCCCCATTTTGATCTCCGGAACCTGCCGAAGCCGATAAATCGACTTCCCAGCCCCTGATTGTTTGACGTCCCATCTCCGGAAACCCTGTTTCCTGCGCACTGTCGCTGTCTTCTGCTCCGACATCCTGATCAATGAAGACCTGGACGCTTTTTGCTTCCAACTTCAACGGCGTTAACCGCAAGTCCCTTCGAAACCCTGTTATTTGATCCCGCCAGTCGGTCTCAAATCTTCCAGTCCCGCGTTCCGGCGACCCTGGCCACGCCCCTGCGTCCCTTTGTCCGGTCCTGTTCCTTCCTGTGCTCCGCGAAGACCACTTTCCGGTTCATGACTGACTTCCAGACCGCTTCATCGCGTCCATCCGCCTGAGCCCATTTTCATGCGCTCGTTGGCGCTCTCCGTTTCACCTCCGCCGATGTCCACCTGGCTGGCTGTTTCAGACCGAAGCCTTCAACCGCATCACCTGACTTCCCTCCGCTTTGGCTGGAACTATCCCTTGCAAGCAAGTTCTTGTTCCCGAAACCGGTTTGCACCCTCCGGATTACCGGCTTCCTTCCTGTCTGCGGATCATTCCGGAGAATCACCCGTTTCATTCCGGTCCCTGATAACCTCCGGTTCCATTCTGTCGGCGTTGTCTGGTTACCCGAAGGTCCCACAAACAGGTCGCTGACTTCCTGCAACCGCCCGACGATCCAGTTGCCTACCCAACGGAATTCCACTTCTGCAAGCTTCTTTCCTGCGGTAAACGACCGTCCTGCCGAATGGAGAACATGCCGTCCTGACCAAACAATCCGTTTCGTTGAACCTGTTCGAAATCCATTTGTATTTTGCCGAGGCATCATACGAATGAGTTCCGGAACCGCTCACCAGTTGCTTTTATTCGTTTTTCCTGATCCTGGAACATTGTTGTCCGACTTGCGTCAAACGCCCCTGCCCCCGACCCGGATCCGTCATAATCGCCCGGTTTATCTGGTGGAGATTAACCTGTCCCTGTCCGTTCGTTGCCGATAATTCCTGTTCCGAAGAACCTGTCTTGCCTGCAGCGTCCGGTTTCAGTAACCGGTTTGACCTCCCACACAATTGCGTGCGAGATAAGTATCGCGCAAATGAAGATTCTTTTTCAACGAAATTACTTGCCAGTACTCAACAAAGTTGTGTATAACTTTACTACATCAATATTTTTAATTCACAAGTTATCCACAGATTTATT
Organism: Alphaproteobacteria bacterium; assembly: GCA_018654745.1. Classification (GTDB taxonomy): domain Bacteria; phylum Pseudomonadota; class Alphaproteobacteria; order UBA2966; family UBA2966; genus JABILA01. Next base: position 38,530 of record JABILA010000083.1, on the reverse strand, counting down.
CACAGTCTTGTTTTCTCTTTTTATTCCAATAACTTGAAAACATCTGTTTTACTGATGTAGAAAAATTTGATTTCAGTCAAATTTCCAAAAAACACTAAATTCCAAAAACTTTTCCGATTTCAGAGCGAATAAGTCATAATGCCAGACAAGTCTGTCTCGTAAGTTTGTGTCTTTGAGGAATTCAATGCATCGCTGCCTGAAACGCCAGGATCATTACCGGTTAAAACCGGCAGACCTTGATCCAAATCTTCCTGATTGTTCTCGCCGGAGTCTGCTGAAACTGCTGCTGACACCCGTCATTACAGCAACGATCAGCTCTGGGGCCGTTCTGTTTGCAGCCTCACCTGCCATGGCCGCAACTTCGCCGGATGGTGCTTCAAAATTCGTTCAATGGCTTGCAGGTCAGGCCCTGCATGTTTTGCGCTCACCCAATGCCTCGATGACCGACCGTGAAACCATCTTGCGACAATTGTTGGCGCAAGGGTTCGATTTGCAATTCATCGGCCGGTTTGTTCTTGGCAGAACCTGGCGCAAGATGACGCCAAACCAACGCAACACCTATATCCGGATTTATTCCACCTATTTCCTGAATAGCTATTCAGCCAGGTTTGGCGGTTATAACGGCCAGACATTTACAGTGTTGTCAGCGCGCCAGGCTGGCAAAAAGGATGCGATCGTCAAAACGCGGATTGACCGACCAGGCAGCGCGCCGCTGATCAGTGACTGGCGCATACGTGCGAGTAACAACCAGTTCCGCATCATCGACATTTCGGTGGAAGGCGTCAGTATGGCTGTAACACAACGATCTGAGTTTGGCAGCGTGATTAAAAGTAGTGGAATTGATGGTTTAATGGCTGCATTACGCGCACGAACTGATAAATTACCTGTACTTACCTCAAATTAGGCAGCGCAAATATATGTGCTGACAAAAACACGAAGGTGGGGCGAAACAATGAGACAACTGACAGGGATCCGGAAATTCTTCATAGCGCCAGCCGCTATTGTCGTGCTGATTTTTGCCGCGGTTATTCAACTTGTTCCGTCGGCGAAGGCTGACTTCGCCTCCGGGGCCAAAGCTTATGAGCAAGCCGATTTCGTGGGTGCGATGAAGGAGTGGACAGCAGCCGCTGAGTCAGGTGACGTGAAGTCCCAATATAACCTTGGTGTATTGTTTGACGAAGGCAAAGGCACCCCGGTTGATCACCAGGCTGCGGTAAAATGGTGGACGATGGCCGCAAAAAACGGGCTGGCCGTTGCACAACACAATCTTGCCTCTTCATATATTGCCGGAGATGGCGTTAAAAAGGATCACCGCAAAGCGGGCCACTGGCTCAAAAAGTCAGCAGATCAAGGCCTGGCCAGATCTCAATATACCCTCGGCAAAATGTATGGCTATGGAATGGGCGTGCCGCAGCACGATGCCCAGGCGGCACTTTGGATCGGCAAAGCCGCGGCACAGGGTGACAGGCGTGCGCAGTACAATATGGGCAAGATTTTACGGGATGGTAAAGGGATCGATAAGGACCTGAAATCATCCGTCAAATGGTTCGTTCGGGCCGCAGATCAAGGACATGTTCGGGCGCAGGCCAAACTTGGCAAACGCTATGCAACCGGTTCCGGGGTCGAGAAAAGCAATGTCGCTGCGCTGAAATGGTCATTGCTGGCTGCCCAGAACGGGGACATCTCGGCTATTGAAAACGTCAAAGCCCTCAAACGCCGATTGAGCAAAAATGTCGTCGCCGAGGCAACTCGCCAGGCCCAGTCGTGGACACCAAACCGGGAACAAAAATAATGCTCGCGATACGCCGAAATTCAGTGCCCCGGGCGCTGGCTATATCCCTTGTCCTTGTTGCCGGCATTCTGGCCTGGTCAACAACTTCATTTGCTGCACTGCCGGCTGACATTGCCCGAAATATTGCAGATACAGCTGCCGCTGCAAATGCACTGCAAGCGCAGGAAGCAGACATTGGCAAGTCTTTGGGAAATCAGTCCCTGCAATGGATCAAGGCGAGGCGCGCGCGTGACAGCGGCGACAATGCTTTGGCTTCCGTCATTGTCTCGTCAATTTCGGCAAGACCAGACCTTGTCAGCGAAATTATTTCTTCGGCTGTAAAGGCTGCTCCCGCGTCCGCATTGTCCCTGGCCAAACAAACGGCGCATGTCTATCCGGGATTTGCGCCTGTGATTGCCCGATCCGCCGGACTGCCACTGGCATCAATCCAGACATCAGCCTATGCGGCCTATATCGCCTCCCCCGATTACAATAGAGGATCAGCCGTTCAGGTTTCCGCGCCACCGCCAACTGTCTATCGGCCTGTTTATCCCGTTATACAATCGACCCAGCCACAACCTGTAACGGCCTCGGCACCGAAGCAACGCGAGATCGCCGAGGATCAGAAAATTGCACCGGGATTTCACGGTGCCGAAGAAATCAGTGACCCGGTTGAGGGAATTAACCGGGCAATATTCGGGTTCAATGATGCTCTCGACATCATGATATTACGACCGGTTGCTGCCCTGTATGGATACCTGATGCCGCCACCGGCCAAACCAGCAGCCCAACGTTTTTTCAAAAACCTGAAGGCCCCTGTCGTCATGATCAATGACCTGGTTCAGCTGGACGGGACGGACGCTGCCGTGACGGCGGGTCGATTTGTTATCAATTCAACTGTCGGCGTTCTTGGCTTGTTTGAAATGGCCGAAGATTTCGGGCTCAAACAACACCGCGCCGATTTTGGCCAAAGCCTTCACAGTTACGGCGTCGATGCCGGGCCATATATCGTTTTGCCGCTGTTTGGTCCCAGTACATTGCGCGACGGAACGGGCAAGATTGTTGACTCATTGATTGACCCGTTCAATTACATTCTGAAAGCAGATGTCAGAACGGCCCGCGACGTAGGCGCCGCCCTGGTCGGACGCGAAAGCCTTGTTGCCGGACTGGATAATCTGCGGAACAACTCAATCGATTATTATGCAGCCTTGCGTGCCGCTTATTATCAAAACAGGGTGCTCGGCCTCAACAAAGGACGCGCCGGTCTGGCGGCAACAACCGCCAAACAGGCAGATGACATGTTCGATAGCGCAGAATAATTCGCTGAAATTTATTCGATAGAAACCGGACTATTTTTTCGACCTGGATTCCCAGGCTTCATCCCATGTACATGTCAGTTCAAGCTGCCCGGCAGTATTTCCAACCGCGGCAAGACAGGCGGCTGCCCGTTCTGGCGGAATGGAAACAGCAAAACGGGTGACGTAATTTTGATTTCCGTCCTGACCCTCGGTTGTCTCGCAGTTCATACGAACAACGTTGGCATCAAAATTCACAAAGACTTCTGACAAGCGCGCAACCAGCCCTGGCTGGTCTCCACCACTGATGCGGATGCGATGGGTAATGCGTCCGCTATCGCCGTGCGACGTATCATATTTAAAGGGCTGAATATCGAAGCTGGCTTCAGATAACAACGGAAGTGATTGCAATTCCTGGCCAATTTCTTCGAGGACAGACTGATCAGGAAACTCAACCACGGCAGAAAATTCAAAAGCTGTGCCCAATACGGCAAACGTCGTATCGCCCAAATCTCCACCGAGATCGAATATTCGAGCCGTTAGTTCCGAGATTAACCCCAAGCGGTCTTCACCGGTAACAGATATCAATGCTGTCTTCGACATAGTCACACCCGTATTACCATTTCAATAATCAAATTTATGCATTTACCGCGACGGAAAACGTCAATTTGTTTCCCCTCTGGCATCATGTCAGGTCGATGGTGTAATGTCACTTTGACCGATGCAGCTGGCAGGATCAAGACCCTGATACCCGGTTCATTGTACCCACAAATTCCATTTGTACGAGGTAACTAAATTGTCCGGTTTTGGCCCAGATGTAACACTGAATGATCCCGCATTTATCCATCCAACGGCTTTGCTCTATGGCAAGGTACACGTTGACAAAGACGCCTCAATTTGGCCGAACACCGTTGTCCGTGCCGAGAATTATGATGTGGTCATCGGCGAGGGCACAAATATCCAGGATTTTGTGATGATCCACGTTGGCGGTGGAACCGGCACACGCATTGGGTCCCATTGTTCGATCACACATCATTGCACCATTCATGGCGCAACAATTGGCGACAATTGTCTGATCGGTATCAACGCAACAATCATGGATGGCGCAGTGGTCGGGAACAACTGCATCGTCGCCGGTGGTTCATTTCTGAAAGAAGGCACGGTCATTCCGGACAATTCAATTGTCATGGGCATGCCGGGCAAGGTAACCAAAGAGCGCAACAACTATGTTGCCAACAAGATGAACGCTATCCTCTATATCCATAATGCGCGGGGATTTGCGAACGGCAAGCACCGGACGTGGGACGATCCCGAAATCCTGAAGCTGGTCAATGCGCAACGCGTCGAAGTCGAAGCCGAATTTGCTGCTTTGGAAGCTGCACAGTAATTTCATCGAAACATTCAGGATCAACGCCGGGACCCTGATACTGCCGAGGACAAGAAACCATGGAACATCCCTACCTTCTCTTTTTGGGAAATGCCAAGGATCAGTTGGCTGCCAAGACCGCGCAAGGCGTAGCTGACTGGCGTCCGGAATGGTGTGTCGGCCAGCTGCGTCTGGAGGGCTGTAAAGCTGATTTGGGAATACCTGATCTGACGCTGCCCGAGGCGGCTGAAAAAGGTGCCAAAACACTGCTGATCGGTGTCGTAAATCCCGGTGGCGTCATGAACAATGACTGGACAACCGTTCTTGTTGACGCGCTGGCGGCTGGCCTGGATATCGCCAGCGGCCTTCACAGTCCCCTGTCTGATACCCGCGAACTTGCCCAGGCAGCGGAAAAACACGGTCGCAAATTGATCGATGTTCGAATTTCGGATCAGCACCTCGACACAGGTACCGGTGTAAAACGAAGTGGCAAAAGAGTTCTGACGGTAGGCACCGATTGCTCCCTTGGCAAGAAATACACAGCCCTTGCCCTGGAGAAGGAAATGCGCGCGCAGGGCTTCGATGCAGATTTTTGCGCCACAGGCCAGACCGGTGTCATGATCGCAGGGCGGGGTCTTGCCATTGATGCTGTTGTCGCGGATTTCATTTCCGGTGCGGCCGAATGGATTTCGCCTGAGGCTGATCCTGATCACTGGCATGTCATTGAAGGCCAGGGTTCGCTGTTCCATCCAGCCTTTGCCGGGGTGAGCCTCGGTCTTTTACATGGCTCCCAGCCAGACGCCCTGGTTTTGTGCCACGAGCCGACACGGACCAATATGCGAAACCTGCCTGGCCATCCAATACCGGGTCTGCAGGAGTGCATGGACCTTAATCTGACGGCGGCACGTTTAACCAACAAGAATGTTCGTTTTGTTGGTATTTCCGTTAATTCATCTGAACTTGATGATGCCGCCCGCAAAAAATATCTTACCGAGACCGAAGAGAAATATGGCCTGCCTTGTGCAGACCCGCTGATCGAAGGCATGGGCCGGATTGTGGAGAATTTGTCGTGAGCCAACGCCGAATGATTGTGCGCGAGGAAGCGTGGAATATTGAAGGCGGCTTCAATATTTCCCGTGGTCGCCGCTCCGTCGCTGAAGTCGTCACAATTGAACTGCATGAAAATGGCGTGCGAGGGCGCGGAGAATGTGTGCCTTATAAGCGCTATGGCGAAACAAAGGAGAGTTCTGCTGCGGAAATCGAACGTTTGCGGCATCCGATAGAAGACGGTTCACTCGATCGCGAAGCCTTGCAGAGCCTGATGGGTCCAGGTGCTGCCCGTAACGCACTGGATTGTGCCATGTGGGACCTGGAGGCGAAATTAAAAGATACGCCGGTCTGGCAGCTGGCCGGATTGCCTCAGCCACGACCGTTTGTAACGGCTTTCACCATTAGCCTGGGCACGCCCAAGGAAATGGGCGTAGCTGCTCGCAAACATGCAGATCGCCCCTTGTTGAAACTTAAACTGGGTGGTGAAAATGATATCGCCCGGGTTCGCGCTGTGCGGGAAAATGCCCCCGCCACAACCATCATCGTCGATGCCAACGAAGCCTGGACACCGGTGATGGTCGCTGAATATGGCGGAGAGCTTGCCAAACTCGGGGTGAAGCTGGTGGAGCAACCTTTGCCCGCAGGCAGTGACAGCGTGCTGGATGGTCTGGGACGGGCAGTTCCGGTTTGTGCCGACGAATCATTCCACGACCATGATTCCATCCGCGAAGTTTCCCACAGATATGATTTTGTAAACGTCAAACTGGACAAAACCGGCGGACTTACCGAGGCCATTCGCGTGGTATCAGCAGCCAAACAGATAGGCCTGGGCGTTTTTATCGGCTGTATGGTAGGGACTTCGCTTGGTATGGCCCCCGCAGCCCTGTTGGGGCCCCTGGCTGCCTATGTTGATCTTGACGGCCCTTTGTTGCTCAGTGAAGACCGTGAAAACGGGTTCGTCTACGAAAACAGCCTGATGAAACCGGCTTCGCGTGAGTTATGGGGCTAAGGCGATTCCGGTCTAAACGGAATCGCTACTATTTCGCTTGTTAGCTCATACCAAGGGGTTGGAGGAGGCGCTGCGTTTCCGTGAAACCCGGAAACGCTCCAGGGCGATTCCGAATTTTTAAAACGCTCTGGCAGGAAAACTTTTTCACCGCCTAAAAATAATTTTACCTGTGGCACAGAAAGTTAAAAAATATTGCGATTTTGGTCTTTTTTTGGCCGAAACCGGGTCGTTTGAGTCGACCCGGCGCAAAACACGTGTATAACCACTTCAAGAATATTTGCCTGTTACAATTTACCTCGTAAACATCAATCAAATGTCTTTTGACTTGATCAAAACCGACTGCGTTCCCGGAATTTTTCCACCATTAACACTGGCCTGAACGCCAACCGAATTCGGAGTTTATGACGCATGAGCCTCGCTGAAGCGACTGCCACAAGTAATTCCCCCGAGCACAACAATATGGCGAATGCCATCCGGGCCCTGGCCATGGATGCAGTACAAGCCGCAAATTCCGGCCATCCTGGCATGCCCATGGGCATGGCCGATGTTGCCACTGTGCTGTTTACCAAATTCCTGAAATATGACGCCAGCTGGGCTGATTTCCCGGATCGTGATCGATTTGTACTCTCCGCTGGTCATGGCTCGATGCTGTTATATTCGCTGTTGTACCTCAACGGCTATGACAAATGCGATATCGACCAGTTGCGCAATTTCCGCCAGCTCGGCAGCATGACCGCCGGTCACCCCGAAACAGGGCATTTGCCAGGTATCGAAACGACGACCGGACCATTGGGTCAGGGCCTGGCCAATGCCGTCGGCATGGCGCTGGCAGAACGCCACCTGGCTGCGCGGTATGGTGCCGACATTGTCGATCATTACACCTACGCCATTGCCGGTGACGGTTGTCTGATGGAAGGCATCAGCCAGGAAGCGATTTCCATGGCTGGTCACCTGAACCTGAACCGCCTGATTGTCCTGTGGGACGATAATGGTATTTCCATTGACGGTTCTGTAGATATTGCAGCCAGTGATGATCAACTGGCCCGTTTCATGGCCAGCGGCTGGGACGTGTCCAGTTGCGATGGTCACAATGCCGAGGAAGTTGCCGAGGCTATTGAAGCTGCACGCAAATCCGACAAACCATCCCTGATTGCCTGCCGTACGGTTATCGGTTTTGGCGCACCCAACAAGCAGGGCACAAGCGGCGTACACGGCGCACCTCTGGGTGATGATGAAATCGCAGCAGCCCGCAAGGCACTTGGCTGGTCGCACGCTCCATTTGAAATTCCGGATGATGTTCTCAAAGCCTGGCGCGATGCCGGCAGCAGGGGCAAGTCAGTTTCCGCAGAATGGAACAGTCGCCTGGCTGGCCTCGATGCCACCAAACTGGCCGAGTTCAATCTTGCTTTATCCGGTGAGTTGCCGGGCAACTGGCAAGATACGATCAACAGCTATAAAAAGTCACTGAGTGCGGAAGCCCCGGGCTGGGCCACACGCAAATCCAGCCAGGAAGCCCTGAAAGTTATCAATCCGATCCTGACATCCACCATGGGTGGCTCGGCTGACTTGACTGGCTCCAATAATACCGACACGCCGGATCTCGGCATCATGTCTGCGGACAATTATGCTGGACGTTATGTTCACTATGGTATTCGTGAGCATGGCATGGGTGCTGTCATGAACGGCCTTGCCCTGCACGGTGGCGTTATTCCATACGGCGGAACGTTCCTGGTGTTTTCAGACTACCTTCGCCCTGCCCTTCGTATGTCAGCGCTGATGAACCAACGCGTGGTTTATGTTCTGACGCACGATTCCATTGGTTTGGGCGAAGATGGCCCGACACATCAGCCGGTTGAGCATATTCCAAGTATGCGGGCTATCCCCAATGTCGCCGTTTTCCGTCCTGCTGATGCTGTTGAAACGGCTGAATGCTGGGCACTGGCGATGGAACGCCGCGATGGCCCATCTGTCCTCGCCCTGACCCGACAGGGTTTGGCTTTGCAGCGAACGGAACATACAGACGAAAATCTGTGTGCGACTGGTGCCTATGAATTGTTGGCCGCCGATGGCGATGCCAAAGTTACGTTGCTGGCCACTGGATCAGAGGTCGGTGTGGCAGTAGAAGCCCGCGACAAATTACAAGCCGAAGGTATTGGCACCCGGGTCATCTCGGTCCCTTGCCTGGACATCTTTGCAGAACAGTCCGATGACGACCGGGCGAAAATTCTTGGTCCGGGTACTGTCCGGGTTTCTGTTGAAGCCGCCATCGCCCAGGGTTGGGAAGGCTATTCAGATGTTCATGTCGGCATGACCGGCTTTGGTGCCTCGGCACCAGCCAAAGACCTTTACGTTCATTTTGGCATTACCGCTGACGCAGTTGCGGCAGCAGCCAAATCCAAGCTCTAATTTTTAAGACACTCATTTACGGGAGAGATACATGGTAACGCGCGTTGCAATTAACGGTTTTGGTCGTATCGGCCGTCTGGTCCTTCGGGCCATTGAAGAATCAAACCGCAAAGATATTCTGGTCGTCGGCATCAATGATCTGGGTTCAGTTGAGGCCAATGCCCATCTTCTGCAGTATGATTCGGTACACGGCAAGTTCCCGAAAAAAGTCAAAAAGACCAAGACTTCCATCGATGTTGGTCGTGGCAAGATGATGGTCACTGCCGAGCGTGATCCGGCAAACCTGCCCTGGGCAGAACTGAAGGTCGATGTTGCCCTGGAATGCACGGGCCTGTTCACCAAAGGCGAATTGGCCAAAAAGCACCTGAAAGCCGGTGCCAAAAAAGTCTTGATTTCAGCCCCCGGCACAGACGTCCACAACACCATTGTTTATGGCGTCAACGACAAGACTTTGCGCAAGAGCCACAAGATCGTCTCCAACGCATCCTGCACCACCAACTGCCTGGCACCTGTCGCCCAGGTTCTGAACGATGCGGTTGGCCTGAAACACGGCTTCATGACGACAATCCACAGCTACACTGGTGACCAACCCGTCCTGGATACCCTGCACAGTGACCTGCGTCGCGCCCGTGCTGCTGCCATGTCCATGATCCCGACCTCAACGGGTGCCGCCAAAGCCGTTGGTCTGGTGCTGCCTGAACTGAAGGGCAAGCTGGACGGCACTTCGGTTCGTGTGCCGACACCAAACGTCTCCATGATTGACCTGACTTTCAATTCGAAAAAGAAGACCACTGTCGAGGAAGTCAACGCTGCCATCGTCAAGGCAGCCAAGGGTCGTCTTAAAGGCGTTCTGGCCACTTGCGATGGTCCGATGGTTTCCATCGATTTCAACCACGATCCGGCCAGTTCCACTTTTGATCTGACCCAGACCCAGGTCATTGGCGGGAACTTTGTTCGTATCCTGTCCTGGTATGACAACGAATGGGGTTTCTCCAACCGTATGGGTGATACGGCTGTTGCCATGGCCAAACTGGGTTAAGCAATAGGGACTTCGACAATGGGTGATTTCAATACGCTTGATGATTTTGACGTCAACGACAAACGCGTCATGGTCCGGGCTGATCTCAACGTCCCCATGCGGGACGGTGAAATCACTGATTTCACCCGTATCGATCGCCTTGTGCCGACGCTGGCAGAATTAAGTCAGCGCGGCGCAAAAGTGATCATTTTGTCCCATTTTGGTCGCCCAAAGGGACAAAATGTCCCTGAAATGTCCCTCGAATCGGTCGCACAACCGCTCGCCGACAAGCTCGGGATTGCGGTCGATTTTGCTGAAAATTGCATCGGCGATAGCGCCTCGGATGCGGTCAACGCCATGGCCGGCGGCGATGTTGTCCTGCTCGAAAACCTGCGCTTCCACGCCGGCGAAGAACAGAACGATAAGGCTTTTGCCGAAGCTCTGGCTGCCAATGCAGACATTTATGTCAACGACGCTTTCTCCTGCGCCCACCGCGCCCACGCTTCAACTGAAGCCCTGGCCCGGTTGATACCTTCCGGCGCTGGTCGCGGCATGGAAGCTGAATTGAAAGCTCTCACCAGTGCCCTGGAAACACCGGAACGACCTGTCGCTGCCGTAGTTGGCGGTGCGAAAGTTTCCACCAAACTGGATTTACTGGGCAATCTGATCAAGAAAGTCGATGTGCTGGTTATCGGCGGTGGCATGGCGAATACATTTTTACATGCTCGCGGGATTGATGTGGGCAACAGCCTGTGTGAAGCCGATCTGGCGGACACGGCACGAAAAATAGACGAGGCCGCCAAAGCTGCCGGATGTGAAATCGTTTTGCCTGATGATGTTGTTGTTGCAAAAGAATTCAAGGCGAACGCTGAAAACCAGACAGTTGCGGCGGACAAAGTCCCGTCAGACACGATGATCCTGGATGTCGGACCGGCGGCGGCACAAGCGTTGGCGGATCGTCTCTCTTCCTGCAAAACCCTGGTATGGAATGGCCCGCTTGGGGCCTTCGAAATTCCACCTTTCAATGCCGGCACAAATTCAGTTGCCAATGCAGCGGCTGAATTAACTTCTGCTGGCAAATTAGTAAGTGTTGCCGGTGGCGGTGACACGGTCGCAGCGCTGGCCCAGGCTGGTGCGGGTGACAAGTTTACCTATCTTTCAGCAGCCGGCGGTGCGTTCCTTGAATGGCTGGAAGGCAAGGATTTACCGGGCGTTGCGGCCCTCAAGGATGCCGCCGCCTGATCATATATCTGTAACTATTGGTTCCGGGACTCCCCGAAAGCATATTGAACAATCAAGACAAGAGGTAAAACCATGGCTCTGGTTTCAATGCGACAACTTCTCGATCACGCAGCGGAAAATGATTACGGTCTGCCTGCCTTCAACGTCAACAACCTGGAACAGGTTATTGCCATTATGGAGGCTGCAAAGTCGACCAATTCACCTGTTATTTTGCAGGCAAGTCGTGGTGCCCGTGCCTATGCCGGAGATATCTTCCTGCGCCATCTGATTATGGGTGCCATCGAGAGCTATCCTGACTTGCCTGTCTGCATGCACCAGGATCACGGTAACAGCACCGCAACTTGTACATCTGCCATGACCAACGGTTTTTCTTCCGTCATGATGGACGGGTCACTGGAAGCCGATGGAAAATCTCCGGCTTCGTATGAATATAATGTCGACACCACCAAGGCTGTCGCTGACATCGCACATTCGGTTGGCGTTTCTGTTGAAGGTGAGCTGGGGTGCCTTGGGTCGCTTGAGACCGGTGAAGGCGAAAAGGAAGACGGCCACGGTTTTGAAGGCAAGCTGGATATGGACCAGTTGCTGACAGACCCGGACCAGGCAGCCGATTTTGTGGCTAAAACAAAAGTCGACGCCCTCGCCGTCGCTATCGGTACATCCCACGGCGCCTACAAGTTCACCCGCAAACCAACTGGCGATATCCTCGCCATGAATGTGATCAAGGCGATCAATGCGCGCCTGCCCAACACCCACCTTGTGATGCACGGATCATCTGCGGTCCCACAGGAACTGCAGGACATTATCAACGAGTTTGGTGGCGAAATGCCCCAGACCTACGGTGTGCCCGTCGAAGAAGTTGTCGTCGGTATCAAAAACGGTGTGCGCAAGATCAACATCGATACAGATTGCCGCATGGCTGTCATTGGCCAATATCGCAAAGTGGCCACAGAAAAGAAGGCAGAATTCGATCCACGGGCTTTCAACAAACCAGCAATGGCAGCCATGACCGACGTTTGCACTGCACGCTACGAAGCATTCGGTGCTGCTGGCCAGGCTGACAAGATCAAAGTCATCCCGTTGGCTGATATGGCTTCACGATACACAGATGGATCGCTCGACCCAAAAATAAAATAGGCCGATCATGGCCCTGATATGGTCGCCTTTGCATTGGCGTCCACTGTCGACACGAATTGATCTTGTCGACATGTTTCCATTGAAGTCGGAAACGTCTTAAATTCGGCGTAAGCCACTGAAAAACCCCGATATTCAAGTCGGGGTTTTTTGTTTACGTCTGGTTAACAGATGCCTCGTTAAACTATGCATTGGGACCGTCTCACTGAAGTGTTTCAGATTGATTCGAAACACAGGATGTAAGCGTGCCTTCGAAAAGCAATGCAGAAATAAAATGAAGCGATTCGGATTTGTCCGGATACGCATTATTGTACAATGGTCTTTTCAGTTCATGAGTGCACGATGAGCCGCCATACCAATCACAAAGTTCGAAGTGCAACCAGTTTTCAGCGCTGGTTAAGGCATCGTTTGGGCGATAGCCGGGGCGCAGTGGCAATTGAATTCGCCATCATGCTGCCGATGTTGATTACGATCCTGTTTGGCATCATTCAATACGGCTTGATTCTCAACACCCGACAGCTGATGACCTACGCTGCCCGAGAGGCTGCACGTAGCTACGCCATTGGTGAATCCACCGAGGCCGAGGCCGAGGCCCTGGCCATCTCTTTGCTGAACAATGCCAACTACAATTATGACACCACCCTGACAGATGACGGTACAAGTGTTCAATTTGACATCTCCCTGCCGATGACTGAAGCGGCGTTGGTCAACGCACTGGAAGATTCGTTAATGTCCGGCAATATTGAAGTCAGCGTGACCATGCGGCTGGAGGAATAGTGATGTTCGCCAGGCTTTGGCAAAAACTACACAATTTTCGCCGCGACCAGGGCGGTGCGGTATTCATTATTGTTGCGGTTGCAATGCCGGTAATATTTGGCGCGGCGGCCGCGTCGATCGACATGGGCCACATTCTTTACATCCAGTCTGAGCTGCGTGCAGCCGCTGACGCTGCTGCTTTGGCTGCGACAGATGAACTGGATGACGAAGATGCTGCCAAGCTCCTGGCTGTGCAATATGCAGAACTGAACATGCCGATATCACAAAACGGCAATGTTGTTGATCCAGATGATGTCATCCTCGGTAACTGGGACACGGACACAAGTACCTTCACTGCTGCAGGCACGCCCACAAATGCTGTCCAGGTGACAGCACGACGTTCCAGCGAAAACGGCAATGCCATTGGTCTGTATTTCGCCAAGCTGATCGGCTTCGACAGCAAGGATGTTTCTGTCCTGGCGGTCGCAAGTGTTTCCACCAGTGATACAACATTCTGTATTTTGTCCCTGAGCGAAACAGGTTCAGGAGTCACCATGAACGGTTCAATGTCCTTGACTATGCCGAACTGCGGCATGGCGGTGACATCCACCAGCGATGGGGCATTTACTGTTAACGGTAGCGGCACCGTCACAGCAGAAGAAATTTGCGTTGCCGGTACAACGACAGAGAACGGCACCACAAACGTCACGGACCCGACAGACAGCTGCTCCAGCGTTCCCTCCGATCCCCTGTCAGAACTTGAACCTCCGGTTTTTGATGAAGATGATTGTGATGAAGATAATTTCCGGGTCACCGGCAGTAACAATACCATCACAATTTCGCCCGGCACGTATTGTGGCGGAATCACAATTGGCGGAAACAACAACACGGTTATTATGGAATCCGGTGAGTACATCATTGCCGGTGGCGGTATTTCTGCGACCGGAGGCACGCTGACCGATGATGGCAATGGTGGTGTTTATATTTACAATACGGGCACAACGGACGACGCCATTTCTCCCATATCGATAGGTGGCACTGCCAACATTGATCTTGATGCGCAATCAACAGGGGACTACGCCAGCATCCTTTTTCACATGGATACCGGTGCGGATTTTTCAGCGGGTGGCACAGGAGATACCGATATGAACGGCGTTATTTATGCACCGGACAATGATGTTTCCTACAGTGGTACTTCAACCCAGTCTTCTTCCTGTCTGCAAATTATTTCCAATACCGTGACCATGAGTGGCACCAGCGATGTACTTGCTGACCCCGATGATGAAGCCGGCTGCGATAGCGACGTTGTGATAGCCGATACCACGCCGCCTCGTCTCAGGGATTAATGTCGCCCTGTTGCTGACGGCCCAACTCCCCTGTAATCTCGGGCCAACACCAATTTCCGGACCTGATATGATACCAAGAAACATCAAATTGTTTTTGATCGCAGGATTGCTACCAATTATTTTGGGGGCATGTGCGCAGCTGCCTGATTTCTTCAAGCCCTTTGACGAAACAAAGGCGGTGGAAAATTCTCTTCGCAAGGTCGCAATCGCCTCGCAACAAACCCAGGACTATGGCGCTGCGGTAAGATACTACGAGCAACTTCATGAAAAAGATCCGGAAGATATAGAATCTACACTGGGGTATGCCCGGAACCTTCGTTATTCGGGCACACCTGCCCGCGCCGTGCAGATGTTGGAAGCAGTATTGTCAGACGGACTTGAAAACCCTCGTCTGCTTTCAGAACTCGGTCGTGCCTTGATCGCCAGCGGCAAGCCTGACAGGGCGATTACACCCCTTACAGAGGCAATCAGCACCGGTCAAAACGACTGGCGTACAATGTCAGCCCTTGGTATTGCCAATGATCAGCTGGGCCGACATGCCAAGGCCAGGAACTATTATCGCCGGGCTCAGCGCGTCTCGCCGGAAAATACAGCCATTCTGAATAATCTTGCACTTTCGTGGGCGTTGAGCGGCGACCTTGACCGTAGCTTGATGATTTTGGAGCGCGCCAACAAGATGCCCGATGCCTCTTCACAGATACGGCAGAACCTTGCCTTGCTGTACGGTGTCAAAGGCGACGAGAAACGGGCCCATGAACTGGCACGACTGGATCTGCCGGAAGACAGTGTGCAGGAGAATTTACGCTATTACGTAAACCTCAGGGAGGGTGATGGCGCAAAGCCTGTTGTACAAAAATCAGATGGCCCAATCAGAGGTCCCTTCGCGCTGCAAATTGGCAAGTATCCATCTGCCGAAGGCGCCTTGAACAATTGGCAAATCATTCAACGCCAAAACACTGACTTGCTGGGTATCTATGATGTCAGCGTCTATGACAACAAAGACAATGGTCCGACACCGATCCTTGCCTGGGTTGGACCGGTCGATAATCTGAAAAAGGCAAATTACCTGTGCCTTGCCCTGACATCCCGCGGATTGAACTGCCTGGTCGTCAGGCCCTGATTTGATATTGGCTCGATCAAGATAACCGTCAGGCCTTGTCGACCTCTGCCGACTGATCAACATTGAGATAGGGTCTGATTTCGCTACAACCTTCCTGACCTGCTGCAGCGAGCTCTCCTCCGCCCTCTGCGACGGCTTTGTACAGGTTATAGGCCTGTACAAGGTCCTGAGGGACGATACGGCCTTCCTTGTAGATTTCACCAAGACTGAACCGAGCACGATCAAAACCCTGTTGTGCGGCGGCATGAAACCATTTCAGGGACGCATCGTCATCCATAGGAATGCCCAGGCCGTATTGAAGTGCCTGGGCATATCGGAACTGAGCTTCCGGGTCACCACTTTCTGCCTTGGCCCGAAGTTCCTGGACTTCTTCGGTCATCTCAGGAATTGACGATCTGAATGACGGCCGGGCCGAGCAAAACAATGAACACAACCGGCAAGAAGAAGACGATCATGGGTCCTGTCAGCATCGCGGGCAATGAACCGGCTTTTTGTTCTGCCCGGGACATACGTGAAGCTCTGTTCTCGTCACTCAGCACCCGAAGTGCCACGGTCAAAGGTGTGCCGTATGTTTCGGACTGAATTAGGGATGTCACGAGTCCCTTTGCTTCCTGGGTGCCCATACGTTCCGCAAAATTATTAAGCGCCTGCCGACGATCGCCGAGAAAACCCAGTTCCGCGGTCAACAATCCCATTTCTTCTGCCAACTGCGGGGCATTCTCACCTGTTTCCCGCACGACCCGCGTCAAGGCAGCTTCGAGTGACAGTCCTGCTTCAATACAGATCAAAAGCAAATCCAGCGAGTCCGGAAAATTAAGCGTCATTTCTTCCTGGCGCTTGGTTGCGGCATTCTTGACCACAACATTTGGCAAATAATAACCAAGCCCAAGGCCGCCAAACACTGCGGCACACTGCATGGCAAAACTGAGCTTAAAAAGGTTCAGGCCAAAGAACAGTACTGCGGCAACAATCGCCATCGCTATTGGCATAACAAGGCGCGCCGCAACAAATATCGTCGCTGGCCCCTGACCTCTCCAGCCAGCCTGGGCAAGCCGCATGCGCAAATCGCGATCATCAATCTGGTTTTTGAGGTTCAATCGCCCAAGGACCTTGTTTACGACATTCAGCGTTTCCTTGCGACCAGGACGCTGCGCGCGCGATTTTTTCGCCTGCATATTAGAGCGCAACTCTTCCCGTCGCTCTGCAACGGCCTTCAGGCGTGGTGACAGCTGGTCCTTTTGCATAAAGGGAGCGGCGATTGCAAACACGCCCAAAAACATGCCAACAGCCCCCAGCGCCATGATGATGTGGGCCGGGTCGAATATGAAAGCAGCAAATTCATCCATAATCTTTTACCCGTCAAATCTTGAAATTAATCATTTTAGCCATAATGGCACTGCCCGTAATCATGGAGACAATGCCGGCAACAATCGAAACGTGACCGCCGGACGAACTGAACAAAACCATCAAATATTTGGGGCTGGTGATATACAACAGCAAGCCCATGGCGAACGGCAGGGAGCCGATGATCATAGCTGTTGTTCTGGCTTCAGCCGACATAGCCTTGACCTTGTCCTTCATTGCCTTCCTCGCCCGCAGAACACTGGAAAGGTTGGATAGTGTCTCAGCCAGGTTGCCACCTGTTTCCTGCTGGATGGCCAGCACGATCGAAAAGAACTTGAACTCCGGCACGCCGATGCGCTCAGCTGCTCGTTCCAGGGCATCTGGCAGGGGCAGTCCAAGCCGGGTTGCCTCGATAACATGGCGAAACTCGACATTGATTGGATCCGGCGCTTCACGGGCAATGATATTAAGACACTCTCCCAGCGGCAAACCGGAGCGAATGCCCCGTACGATAATGTCCACCGATTCCGCAAAATTTTCGACAAAGCGTTTTTTACGTTGGCCCGCTTTGTAGGAAAGTGTCATCCGTGGCACGCCCAGACCAAGGCCGACGCCACCAAGCAACGCTGGCAAGATACCAAATTTCATTATGAAGACGATGATCATGACAGCAAACCCCAAGCCAATGCTTGCCATATAGAATTGCTTCTCAGTGATTTCCATTCCCGAAGTCTCGATGCGATTACGCAAGGTAACCCGCTCGGGACCCTGTTTCTTGTCACCTTCAAGTTCGTCGAGTTTGCCCTGGATTAATAGTCGGCGTTGCTGACCCTTTCGGCCGCGCGCACCTCCCTTGACGTTGGCTCCGATATTTGAGACAGCAGCGAATCTTTTCTTGAAACGTGATTGTGCCCGGCCACGCATCACAAGTACCACTGCCAGCCCGACAAACAGGGAAATGACGACTGTCAGTCCCAATGCCAGAATCAGGGGTCCAAAATCAGAATCAAAAAGGCCAGCCATCAATACCGCCCTATTCTATCGCTGCCATCAATTCGTCTTCACGACCATAATAACGAGCTTGTTCGTAAAAATTTGGTCGCAAACCAGAGGATTTGTGGTAGCCAACAATTTTGCCGTTCTCGTCTTCACCCTCATACTCAAAAGTATAAAGGTCCTGAATAGTTACAACGTCACCTTCCATCCCGACAATCTCGGAAATATGCGTGACTTTCCGCGAGCCGTCTCGCAGTCGAGACGCCTGAACAACCATATTGATCGCTGACGATATCTGGGTTCTCATGTTTTTGAGCGGCAATTCAAAACCGCCCATGGATATCATGTTTTCCAGGCGCGTCAGGGCTTCACGTGGATTATTTGCGTGGACCGTGCCCATGGATCCATCGTGGCCCGTATTCATGGCCTGCAGCATGTCCATCGCCTCGGCGCCACGTATCTCACCAAGGATGATGCGCTCGGGACGCATACGCAGGCAGTTCTTGACCAGATCGGTCTGGGTAATCTCACCCTTGCCTTCCAGGTTGGGAGGCCGTGTTTCCAGGCGCACAACGTGATCCTGCTGCAACTGCAACTCGGCGGCGTCTTCAACCGTGATCACACGTTCGCCTTCACCGATCTGGCGACTGAGGCAGTTCAGCAAAGTTGTCTTGCCACTACCCGTACCGCCGGAGATCAGAATGTTGAGGCGACAGGCAGACGCGATCTCAAGGACTTTGGCAGCTTTGGGGGACATACTTCCCCACTCCACCAAGCGATCAAGCGTAATCGAGTCCTTTTTAAATTTACGAATGGTCAGAATCGGTCCGTCAATGGCCAGTGGTGGCACAATTACGTTTACACGACTGCCATCTGCAAGGCGGGCATCACAAATTGGGTTGGCTTCGTCTACGCGACGACCAACAGCACTCACGATACGGGTACAGATGTTCATCAGCTGGGCGTTGTCGCGAAACCGAACATTCGACAGGGTCATCTGACCATCGACTTCGATATAGGTTTTGGCCCAGGTATTGACCATGATGTCGGCAATATCATCCCGAGCCAGCAAGGGCTCAAGCGGCCCCAGGCCCAGAATATCGTTAATGATGTCGTTGATCAGAGTCTGTTGTTCAGCCGCTGACAGCACCAGGTTCTTGACGCTGATAATCTCGCCAATGATGTCGCTGATCTCGGTACGCATCGTCGCCGGATCGAGTTTGCTCAATTCTGTCAGATCGATTGATTCGATCAGTGCGCCAAATATACCGACCTTGGCTTCCTCAAGGCTATCGTCCCTCGTCGAGGAAATCGATTCTGATACGCTCTTTTTTGGTTCAGCTTCAGGTGCTGGTTCGGGCTCAGGAGCCGGATTTGGTGTTTCAACAGCTTCAGGTTCCGAAGCTGCAACGGGCTCAGGATCTGCTGCAACTGGTGGTTCAGAAAAGTCCTCTGACATGTCGAAACTATCATCGAGATCAGAGAACAACTCATTGTCGTCAAAACCAAAGCTATCATCGGCTGCGGCCAGCTCAGCAACTGCGTCCGCATCGATCTCTTCAGTCCGAACTTCAGGTTCTGGCTGCGGGGCGGGTTCAGGCACAATTGAATCTACTTCCGGGGCGCTCTCGGTGACGACCTGAGCGACCGGTGCCGGCTGTTTGGCCGGTTTATCGTTTGCGGATTTTGGTTGTCTCTTTCCAAACATCTGATAACTCTATCAGGAACGATTCACAAAACGCAAAAGACCTTTTTTCTTCTTTCGCGCCGCGACCTGGCGACCGCTTATTTTGCGCCCCAGTTCGAGGAAAGCCACCGCGGGTTTACTCTTGGCATTTACCTGCCCCAGAGGTTGCCCGTTGTTGGAAGCAGTATCAAATACAACCGGGTCATGCGGGACAACACCATATACCGGACCTTCAGTTGCACCCTCAAAATCCTTTTCGGAAAGTTCAGTTTTCTTTGCCCTTCCGACCTTGTTCAGGACTATCCTGGCATGACGCTGATCTCCGCGTTTTTCGTTCAGATGTCTCAACCAGTTTTGAACATCACGCAATGACACAAGGTCAGGTGTTGCCACAATGACGGTTTCATCAGCCATTATCAGCGCACTGCTGATCCAGTCGCTCCAACGGGATGGCAAATCAAGCACCACAAACGGCACGCGCTGGCTCATGATATCGATCAGCTGCTCCATTGCTGAAACATCAACATCCTGAGGCAAATTCAGGGACCCGGACGTTCCCAAAACGCTGAGATGGTCATCAAATTTCTGAACGTACCGATCCAGAAGTTGATCATCCAGCCGGTCCGTTTGTGACAGGCAATCGAAAATACCCTGACGCGCTTCCACATTGAGGTTTAACGCCGCCGTCCCCAGTTGAAGATCAAAGTCGAGAATGGCGACATCAGCGTCATATTCGCTGGAAATGGCATAAGCTAGGTTTTGTGCGACTGAACTACCCCCGGCTCCCCCGTGCACACCGGTCACAGCAATAACACGGCCCCTTGGGCGGGCTTCTGGATCAGCCGTCAATGTATAGATTGAATCAACAATCTGTCTCGTCGACAACGGTGAAGCCAGGTAGTCGCTGATACCCAGTTTCAGCAATGACCGATAAAGGCTGACATCATTCACCGAACCAACAATTATTACCCGTGTTCCCGGATCAACAATTTCGGCAAGCTCATCGAGCCCGGCCATAATTGAATCCGCATCACCTTCCAGTTCAACGATCAGAATTTCGGATGTGGGACGCTCGTTATAATATTCGATTGCAACAGGTAGCCCACCTGACGTCACGTTCCCAAGCATGTTTGTCAGGGTGCGATCTTTCAGGGCATCCGTTACCCTGGCTGCATTTTCATCGTTTATCAGGAAAGCATCAGCTGGCATGACCAACGCTCCTGCATTCTATCCGACAAATACTATGTTGCATCGACGTCATCATTCTGTTGTTCCAGATGTCTCTGTCGAAGTCTGACCGGTTGATGTGCCCTCTGGGGCCGGCGCACTTCCTGTACCAGACGATGAAGGAACAACGGGTGATCCTGCACTCACTGAGCCGACGCCTTTCTTTGGATGTCCCCTCGGTATGCCAACCGACCGAATACGATTGTCGACAGTCGCACCATCTGCAGCACGGCTTTTGCGTGGCTTGATCAGGTCCGCAGGGTCGACAAGCATTGCCCCCAGATTGGATTGGGTTGCGCAGCCGAAATTGCTATGCAGAGAATTTTCAGAGTTGTCGTCGACATTCTTGCTCCAGTCCGGGCAATTGGGCAAACCCGCCAGGTAGCGGATGTAACCAAGTTCCAGATCGGCGCCCCCTTTTGGCGTTCGAATGTCAGGCGTTAGAATGATTTCCAATTCTGACGGCTTGATACCGTGATCTGCAGCAACCTGCAGGAGTGCAGCGCGTCGGGAATTGCGGACCGCCAGCGTCACACCTTTGGTGGCAAGACGGGCCGTAATATGACCGTGCCCGGCAACCACAAAGTCACTGAAATAGCGCTGCAATTTATCCTGATCCGAGGCCGATAAAACCGCCTGACCTTTTCCAAAAGAAATCCAATTTCTGGCAACGGTACTTTCCACCGTAATCGCATGGCGCTTGCGATAATCGTGCTCGGTTTCATTGTACTGATAATCTGCAAAGGGATCGGCACAGGCGGAAAGCAGGAAGGTCAATCCAATCGCGGCCGCAACACCCGCCACTTTCTTGCCGGTCGACGCTGATTTCTTGCGAATGATTTCTCTGGTCATGGCTATTCCATCACAAAACCAACAGGGCCCTTGGGTTTGCCCTTTGGTGGTTTTGTGCCCTTGCGGCCATAGTGTGCGTGTAGTCGGCCAAGTAGATACATGTCAGCATCACTGGAAGCCGCGAAACCATCTGTCGGTAGAACCAGCGCCTGCTCAGCCACTGGTCGCACGAGATAAGCCGAAACTGTGACGACCAATTCTGATTCTGCCTTGGTGAAGGATGTACTGCGGAACAGCGCGCCAATAATCGGAATATCGACTAGTCCAGGGAAGCCACTTTGAGAGTTACTCAAATCATTTTGCAGTAGTCCACCGATGACCAGGCCACCGCCACTTGCCATCTCAACAGTTGTCTGTGCCCGTCTGGTTCTGAATCCCGGGATAGAAACACCTTGAATGATAACCGAGTTGCTGGTGTCTACTTCACTGACCGAAGTTCGAACTTTCAGGTTGATCCGGCCCGTATCAAGTACCGTCGGTGTGAAATCCAGTTCGACGCCAAAGTCACGAAAGCTGATTGTCAGATTACCGTTGCGGTCCACTCCTGCGGGAACCGGAATTTCACCACCTGCAAGGAACGTAGCGTGTTCGCCTGACAGTGACGTGAGGTTTGGTTCCGCCAGAGTTCGCACCAGGCCCTCTGTTTCCAGGGCATCCAGAGCAAGTGCCAGATTTCGAAACGGGTTGCCCGCAAACAAACCAAATTTGATCGTGCCTGAACTTTGTGGGCCGACAACACCTGTACCAGTCAATGGCGTCAGAAAGGACGTCGAATTGCCCACCACATTATTTGCTTGTCCAATTGATCCGCTGAGGCCCAACGTTTTTGTTACCGAACGCCTGACTTCGGCGACGCGGACACGGAGCATGACCTGTTGTTCCGCAAGAACCTGAATTCGATTGATGATTTGTTCGTCAGAGGTGACAAAACGACGCGCAAGATCACGAGCATAACTTGCTGCATATGATGTCCTGACCTTACCGGTCATCAGGATGTTTCCCTGCACCGACGTCACAGAAATATTTTCATCCGGCAAAACTGTTTTCAGCATGGTCTGCAATGTCGACAATTCCTGGGCCACAACAATATTCATGTTGTAAATAATGTTGGCGGACGCATCCAGCATGATCACACTCGTCGATCCGGACTGTTGCCCGAGCATATAGACAAGGCGCGGAGACTTGACGACGACATCCGCCACGACGCTGGAAGAAACAATGATATCCTTGACGTCGACGGGTAATCGAACCAGCTGTGCTCGCCCTATAGCCAGTTTCAGCAAGCGAGGCGTATCTGACGGTGCCCCAAGCGCTATTTCGGTTAAAGGCGAGCCGCTGCTCTGGATGATTATTTGTTTGTCGCCTGTCGGTGCAGCAGACTGGGCAACAGCCTGTGGCACCCATAGGGCAACCAATGCCAGTATCGAAACGGCGATGGCAACACGGACGCGTTGGCCAAATCTGACAATTGACTTCAGACCAACGGGCGAAACTCGCCCACTCGCGGTCCTGATATCCGGGCCGCTCATTGCGCCTCCTTGAACTTCAATGTTTGAACCTTGCCAGCCCGGTCCACACGAACAGTTGACGTTACGACAGGTGCTACCGGGACTACAGTTGGTTTTACGACAATTTTTGCGGTGGGTTGAGGCGCCGGCTTCACCACAGGCTTAACTACTGCAGCAGCCTGTGTTGCGGCTTTCTTTTGCTCTGAATCAGTTGATCGATTAACGATTTCAGGCTTTTTGGTTGCTGCTGGCTGATTTGAGTTGGCAGCTGCACGTGGTTTCAGAACCGGAGAGTCAATCCTGATCTTCGGTCTTGTTTCAACCGGTGCGACGGGCGCATTTCCACCATCAGGACCGTCAAGCCAGCGCTTCAATCCAAATTCATGCATCGCCTGGCTATTTTGTTCGTGAATATGCGAAACCAGTCCACCTCGGAGTGATGACAAGACTTCGAGGTCAGTTGTAAACGGATAGTTTCGACCTGGTCGCGGAGTCTCTGACTGAACATGGCTGCGCAACGCCAGGAATAACTTACCCATACGACGAACGTTCGCCAGAACTTCAGCCTGTTTTCCGTTTACTTCCAGCGTTGCAGATTTAGGCTTCTTTGTCGTTTTTCCCAATTTGTCTGCGTTCTGGTTTATTGCCAGCACCCGAACGTTTCTCAGAATTGTTTCACTGACCTTCCGGGATTCTTTAACCCGGGCAATTTTCTTTTTCTCAACATCCCAGCCTACGGATATCGTCGTCGTCAGAATGACATCGACAAAGTCACCCGGTGTTAACAGCCCGGCAACGCCCACAATGGGATCGATTTTAATGGCGACAGCCAACATGCCAGGTTTCAATCCTGAAGCGAGAAAGCCTTTTTCACCGGTACGATAGATCAGATCAGCGCTAATCGGACTTCCTGCCTTTATCTCGCGACGAACAACAGCACCAACAAATTCCTTGTCGAGGCCGGATCCTTTGAGAACATAACCCTTGTTCAATCCTTGTGCAGGCCACGCTTGCCAACGAAAATGGTCCTTGGCTTTAAGAACTGTTCCACCTGCAAGGTCTGTTTTGGCAACCAATACGCGTTCAGCAGGCACAATCTCTTTTTGGGATTCGACAGACGGTGCCTGTGACCCCAGGTACATTTGGATCAGGAAAGCCGTCAATATCGACACACCCAGTGCCGCGACGATAATAATGATCGTACTCACGCGCATTCAGTTATTTCTCTTCCTGTATTGCTCAAGTCCAAGTTCAATAAGGATTTTTTCAGGTTGCACGATATCGTTCTTGCCTCAATTGGGCAAGCGCCGGGCGCCCGGTTATAACCCTTCCAGAACGTCCCCCAGGCGAATTAATCCTGCCAAACCGATCGCAACCCCATAAGGAATCCCCTCGTTTTCAGCCAATAAATTCCCAAAATGACCTCTAACAATTACATTTTCCGTTAAACGGGCTTTCAATTTCCTTAATATCAACACTGCCAGCGCAAGAATTCCGCCAAAAATCATAACCGAAAGCATGAATAGTGGCCAATCTGCCGGGAATATCCAGAGTGACATTGCCGCGAGCAACTTGACGTCTCCGCCGCCAACATAACCTTTGAAGTTCAGGACCATGCCGACAACCAACACGGCCCCGCCAATTCCCACGCGCAACAAAGCATTTTCCAGTGAAATTACGTTCAGATACCCGAAGACAAGAAAAAGCAAGGCCAGTGCAAGGCACAGCAAATTTGGAATTTGAAATCGCGTAATGTCAGAATAAATCGCGATCAAGAGCAAGATCGCAGCACCAAATATGGGCAAGGCTGTAAAATCGAAGGGTTGAATTTCTGCCATCAGTCATTTGCCTGGGCGTCGTAATACCCACAGCCAAAAGACCCCACAGACCATATGTCCACAGACAATATGTAAGGCAAATTTATCAACATTCAGTCGATACCATATCGAAACGCCGGGACTTCATTTGCAGACGCAGTAGCTGCCTGACACACGGGAAGTACCCTGACATTCTCCTTGCCAATCCCCGACGGTTTTCACCAGCTGGATCGACAGGCACGTGAGGCCGACGGCACATAAATGTACCGTCGGCAAATCACGGTTGCAGCAACCTAGTTGCCGGAAGCGTTTTGTAGTCCGCCAGAAACGTTATTGAACAAGTTGGTCAAGTCAGTACCAACTGTCGTGATTACAGCGATAATCACAACCGCAATCAAACCGGCAATAAGGCCATACTCAATAGCCGTGACGCCGCTTTCATCCCCTGCGAATGCTTTGAATTTCTTTAACATGTCTAACATTACCTCCAAAACTGGGCCCATATCACTTTGAGTCAGACCCCCGGTCCACCTCACACCCAGGGCCGCCATGTGTTGCCACGGGTAGCAAAAATATGCGGTAATTCGTTAACAATGTCTATATCGACATCACCTTTATTGATTGTTTTTTCAGCATAAAATGGCGTACGGGTGAGTTTTCCGCCGCTTTTTGGCTGATGAAAGACCCTAAAAAAATTGTCGATCAAGGTCCAATATTATCCTTACCAATCAATATAGTTAACATTCTTGTACTTTCCATTCTTCTAATACAAATCAAATGTCTCCAGGAGAACACCCGATTGATAATTGGCAATGCTCAATTCGAACAAGGCCGGATACGCGTAATCTTTGCGCTCAAACTGAAACTAGATGACAGGTTTGTCAGGCATTCGCTTGCACGTTCGGTCATGCTGTCAGTATTCTGTCAAAAGGGAAGCACCTGAATATTTTCTGGTGAATTGAATGGCAATAACAGAGAGCAACAATAATCCATGCGTATTCTGATCGCTGACCGCAACCAGCTTGTTAACCGACTTGTCCGCATGAAGCTGGAGAAATGGGGACACACGGTTGATATAGCGCTTACTGGAATTGATGCACGGGAATCCCTGAAACTAAATACATATCGAATGGTCATCATGGATTGGGGGCTGGAGGGAACGGATGCACCTGACCTGTGTCGACACATTCGTAGCCTCGACAATATCAGCTACACCTATGTGATGTTCTTCAGCGAACGAACCGACCATGACGCTATCATGGAAGCTTTTGAAGCTGGCGCTGACGATTTCCTGCCAAAACCATTGAACCCACAGTTGCTGATGCTGCGTTTGAAAACCGGAGAAAGAGTATTAACGCTTGAAGACAGCCTTCGCGAAATGTCCAGCTATGACGCGAGCACAGGGTTAATCACATATAACACCTTTCGGAGCTTTTTCGCGACGGTCATGGCTGGTGCCAGACGCCACGACAGTGCAGGAACTGTCCTGTTTGCATCACTGGCAAACCACAATGCAATTTCAGAAGCCCATGGAAACATTGCGGCTTCGAAAATGATGGCTGAAGTTGCCAGAGTGACATCGGAAACCATACGAACAAGCGATATGCTGGCGAAGGTTGAAGATGATCAATTCTGCCTTTTGTTACCCCAAACTGCCTCCGCTAACTTGCCAATTGTACTTGTCAATTTGAACAAGCATCTTGCACAAGCAAGTGTCCGGGCAGGGGAAGTTGATCTGCGCCCTGAACTCGACGTGTCTTATGTAACTTATCCATTGGAAAAGCGAACTGCCGACGAAGTGCTGGCCCTTGAAAACAGAACATCCATGGGTCGATTGAGCGAAGTCGCAGAAGCATTTGCCGCGGAAGAGGGACTAGAGGAATAGTCGACATCCAGGCCGACTGAATTATTTGAGAGAACCTCTCCTCAATAGACGTTCTGCCAAGTGGGTATTCCGGTCTAAAACACCCTTCTGATCGCAGGCACCGTAAAGGTCACTATCGTCCCCTCACCCGGCTCACTTTGCAGGTCAACGGTTCCGCCATGAAGTTCGACCAGTGAGATCACTAATGGCAAACCCAGGCCCGTGCCTTCAAACTTCCGATCAAGAACACCCTCAATCTGTCCAAATGTTGACATCGCTTTCGGAATGTTTTCTTGCGCAATACCAATCCCTGTATCACGAACTTCAATGCTTAATTCATCATCCGCAGAAATTTCAAGACCAACATCTACTTTCCCACCTTTGGGCGTAAATTTCACTGCATTGGACAGCAAATTCAACATGACCTGCTTGATCATGCGCCCATCTACAAAATAATTTGCTTCATGGGGGCCCGGTCGAAAACTGACGGTCAAACCACTTTTTTCCGAGCGCTCGGACAGCAGGTGCATGCTGTCCTCAATGACTTCAAACATATCTACCGGTACTTCCTGCAACTCAGCTTTTCCAGCTTCAATTTTTGAAAGATCAAGAATATCGTTGATCAAACCAAGCAGGTGTGCCCCCGAAGACCCAACATCATTCAGATACCCTCGCTGGCGATCATTAATTGGCCCAGCATATTCGCCTGTCAGCATGTCGGAAAAGCCAATAATAGCGTTGAGAGGCGTGCGTAGTTCGTGGCTCATATTTGCAAGGAACTCCGATTTCGCCTTGTTCGCCTGCTGCGCCTCTTCGATCGCCAGTTTCAATTTTTCTTCGGCTGCCTTGCGCTCGGTAATGTCAACAACAGTAGCCATAGCCGCAGGCTGCCCATCCCAGTGAATCAATGAATTACGACTATCCAGCCATATCTCATCGCCATTTTTCTTTACACCTTTAAATTCATAGTCGCTAAGAATGTTGGTCTCGCCCTTCAATCGCAATTTTCGTCGAGCAGCAATATCTTTTCGTTCTGATTTAGACACAAGATCGGTGGTGCTCTCTATGGAGAGCATATCCTCCACGCTATCGTAGCCAAAAATGTCCACTGCAGCCTGGTTAACAATTTCCAGACGATCCTCTCCGGACACCAGAATACCTTCAATCGATTCTTCAAATAAATCGCGATATCGTGTTTCACTTGCTTTCACGGTCAGTTCGCGCATTTTGATCTCAGTGATAACAGACTGAACTCTCAATGTTCCACCGTCCGTCGTTCTGCTAATAGAAATCTGAAACCAGTCGCCTGTGTCACCGTGATATTCCTCCAGAAGCTCTCCCTTTTTGTGCCCCTCCAGATTACGTCTCAAAAAATCATCGGGGTCGCCGTCGACATGACCATAAAATCCTGCGGATATGGAATGTCGCAATATCTTTTCCAATGGAGCCCCGGGAACTGCCAGTCCAGATACTGCTGAATTCACCTTGTCACAGAACCTTCGGTTCCCGACGACGAAGTTCTCGTCCTGGTCAAATACGGCAATTGCCGCATCAATGCCGTCTAACGCATCAATAAACTGCTGCTTGATTTTCTGGTTGGCCAGTGCCGATTCTATTTCAGCGGTTACGTCCGAGGCAGCACCACGATACCCCTGAAAGCGTCCGTCACTGTCAAAAACTGCCACACCGCTGCTTCTGATATGGACGATATGTCCCTCAGTATGCTTGATAGAAAAGACCAGATTTCTATAACTCTCATGGCGCTGCATTTTATTTTGTACATTGTCCCATTCAGCCAATTTGTTGCTATCTACATAGACCAACCTGGGCCTGAAAAGTTCTTCTGTTGTTTTTCCTATCGCGTCTTGATTGCCTCCATCCGACATTCGTTCGGTATCGCCGGTGAAGAAGGTGAATCTCAGATTTTCGTCCGTTTCCCAGAACCAGTCTGATGCGGATTGGGCATATTCCCGGAAGCGTTTTTCACTCATCTCGAGTTGAGTTTCACGCAGTTTCAGGTCAGTGATGTCAACAACGCTGAGGACAATACCGCCATCGGCCGTGCGTCGCTCCAGGATCCGCACCCACTTTCCGGCATCTGAGCGAAACTCCATAACCGAAGGAGGATTCTTATGATTGTGAAGGCGGTTAGCAATTATCTGTTCAGCAGCTTCGCCACTATTACTGAAATTTCCTTTTTCCACGCTTCGCCGAAGAATATCCTCAAAGCTTAACTTCCCCAGATCGTCACTGGAAAAAATGTTCCCGGTTAATTTGCTGTATTCGTCGCTCCAGGCAATAACAATATCGTCTTTATCAAAAACAGCCACTCCCTCACCAACAACGGCAAGAGCATCCTGGAAAATCCTGCTTTGTCTTTCCAGTTCCTTCTGGGCGTTCACGGTTTCTGTGATATTTGAAGTCGAACCTCTGTAACCAACGAACGTTCCTTGATCATCGAAATTCGGAACGCCGGATATTTTTAGATAAACATCGGTTTTGTCTGGTCGTTTACGCCCATAAACAAAGTTTCGAAATTCTTGCCTGTCGTCAATTTGTGAAAAAAACTCTTTCCATTTGTTGGACGATAAATCTTCGTCGTCAGAGGCAACGGTGGTTAAAAACTCGCGGGTAATATACGGCTGGTTTGTCCCTGATAAGTCGCCGGCAAATTTGGTAAAATGCTGGTGCATACTTGTTAATCGAAGGTTTGCGTCAGATTCCCATAGCCATTCCGAAGTAATCTTCGCATAACCCTCCAACTCATTTTCATAGTTCTTTATTTTCTCGAGCGCCGCAGCTAATTGCCGGGACTGTTCCGTGACATCCTTGTCGGCGTCATCCTGAACTTCCAATAACAATGCGTTTCCCTCTTTCCGAAGATCAATAAGGGAAATTCTGCAATTTATTTTTCTGGAAAACCCGTTGGCACTGGATATCCAGGTATCCAGGATACTGGCTTTTTCATTTTGGAGTTGCGACATGTATTCGTTCAGACGGCCGATTTCATCGTCGTCAACAGCAATACTCTCAGTGTCTGAAGTTTCGGCTCCCGGAGGGGTCCAGAACAGCAATGCGGACTTATTCGCCCACCAGATTTCTTGCGTGGAAGGGACCCAAACCCATATCGGACGGTCCAGCAAGTCGAAAGCTTCCAAATCTTTCGTTCCGCTGACATTCATACTCAAATCTACACCACAATTTATTTGCTGGTCATCACCCAGACGCCGTTCCAGTCTTTTGGTTTCAACTTTTTCAAATGCTGGCAACGCTCGATATAGGTTTCGCTTAACTTGTCTGCCGGGTTGGCTTTCAAAACTTCCTTAAAGGCTGTAACGGCTTTATCCCAATTGCCTTCATGATACTGCTTTCTGGCTTCCGTGAAATAATTTACCACGTCCATCAAGTTGGGGCAGGTTTCTTCCGTGTGATAGTCCAGCACTTCATAGACCCGTACCGGTTTGGTTTTACCTTTGACAATGACGTCGTCAATGTCGCGAATTCGGTAGGTACCGCGAAGCTTTTCGTATGTATTTTCGCTAATGAGAATGCGGGCAGAATATTGTTTACAGGCACTTTCAAGACGAGCACCCAGATTCACACCGCCACCAATCATGGTGTAATCCATACGTTTGGGCGAACCTATATTACCTGACACAACATTGCCAGTATTCAGTCCAATGCCCATATCAACCGGCTTTTGACCTTTTTCGGCTCGAACTTCGTTCCATGCCCACATGTCAACGATCATCGAGATGGCAGCGCGAACGGCACGGTCTTCGTCGTCATCATGGGAAATCGGCAAGCCAAAGGCCGCCATGATGGCGTCACCGATAAACTTATCCAGCATACCCTCTTCACGCGTGATGCAATCGACCATGATTGTAAAATAGTCGTTCAGCAGGCTAACCGTACCCTGGGCACCCAGTTCTTCGGTCAGGGTCGTAAAGCCCCGCACATCCGAGAACAGGATCGTTGCTTCAACGTTGGTCCCGCCCAGAATATCTTCCCCGCCTTCCATCAGTTGATCTGCAATTCCCGGATCCATGTAACGGGACATGGTCGATTTCATGCGTTTTTCGCTGGAGATGTCCTCGAACATGATCATGGTGCCGAGGCTTTTGTCTTCGGTACTGACCAGCGGCATGACAGAGACGTTGACCGAGAGTTTCTCATCACCAACCACCAACTCGGCATCGAGCGTGCTATCGGTTTCGCCGCTTTCAGCGACCCTTGTGACCTTTTCGAGTATCCAGTCATTTTTTTCACTGAAATAGGCTTCAGCGCTTTGGCCAATGATCTCCGCCTGGGCGACTTTCAGAATTTCGGACCCAGCCGCATTGCAGGTCACAATCTTTGCGTCTTCGTCCAGCGTAACAACACCGTTGGACATACTTTCAAGCATGCTCTCGTTGTAGTTTTTAATGTTCTGGACATCGTCAAACAATTTTGCGTTCTCGAGACCGATTGAAACCTGCGCCGTAAACGCCTTCAAGCGGGTTTCATCTTCTTCGTCAAACGGCCCTCCGCGCTTGTTCAGCACCTGGGTCACACCGATGACTTTGCCTTCCTTGTTCAGGACAGGCACACACAGCATGGAGCGCGTAAAATAGCCGGTTTGTTTGTCAAACGCCGGATTGAAACGCAGGTCAGCATAGCAGTATGGGATGTTAACGGTTTTGCCGGACGTGAATACAGCTCCGGCGATACCCAGATGGTTCGGCAACCGGATTTCTCCGATTGATTCACCCATGGCAACCCGCGAGTACAGTTCGTTTGTCTTTTCGTCATTGATAAACAGGGTACCGCGATCCGCCTGCAACATCCGTGTGGCTTCGGCCATTACCTTTTGCAGGAGAGAACCCAGTTCCAGTTCCGACGTTACGTCCGAAACGATATCCAGGAATTCCATTTCCTGCTCACGTGTCTTCTGCATACGCTCGACATATTGGGTGCTTTGCAACGCTACAGAGGCCTGCTCTGTCATGCGCTCCAGCAGGCGTAAATCGGCCTGAGTAAAGCGGCCTTTCTTTTTGTTCAGAACCTGGCAAACGCCAATGACGTCGCCCTTGATGGTGCGCACAGGCACGCAGAGTACACCGCGTGTGATATAGCCGGTTTGTTCGTCGATAGACCTGTTGAAACGTTCGTCATGATAGGCATCGTGAATAATAACGCCTTCAGCCTCTGAAAAGACCCAGCCAGCAATACCAGTGTTATTCAGAATACGAATTTCACGCAGGAAGCTGCCCTGGGCAAATCTGGAATAGAGCTCTCCGGTTATCGGATCGTTCAGAAACAGTGTTCCCCTCTCCGCGCCCAGCTCCCAGGTTGTCATCTCCACCATGGTCGCCAGAATTTCGTCCAGCGATTCCATGGCCCCGATCCGGCGGGAAAGGTCGAGTAAAAGCTCGGCCTGGCGTAACCGTTCAATATCTGACAGCCCCAATGTGCGGGTGCTTGCCTTGGTAATGTTGTCTTTTTTTGCTGGCCTGGACGCAATTGCCTTGCCCGAGGGTTTTTCAGCAGGCTTTTTCGCGGATTTGGTCGCAGGCTTGTCCTTGTCGCCGTTTTTTGAGCGGACAGTAGGCGTGCTGGCATGTTTCGCAGCGCTGCGAATTTTCGCGTCCTTGTCTTTCTTTGTTCTTTTTTTGTTTACAGCCATGACGCCCCCCGTAAGCGTCTCTGGATCAGGTTATTATGCATCTGCATTATGGTTGTTTTCCAGTTTGTCACGCAACACACCAATTGTATCTTGCAAATGCTTGCGTTCGTCCCGAAATTGTCGTTCGTTATTTTGAATCTGCTCTTGCAGTTCCGCCGTCCTGGATTCAAGTTCTGACCGCAATTGCTGCGCTGTTCCCCTTAATTGCGAAATCTCACCGTTCGCGACAACAGAAGCATTTTGTACGGCTTCGTCCTTATCAAATCGTAAACTTTCCAGTTCATCGCGCAAAGCCTGTGCGGTATGCCGAAGTTGCATAATTTCGTCATTTGCTTCTGTTACAGCGTGCTGGACGGCTTCATCTTTCTCAAATCGTATATTTTCCAACTCTTCCCTGAGTTTTTGGGCGACCATCCTGAGTTGTTTTATCTCATCATTTGCGTTCGAAGTCGCCTGTTGAACCGCTTCTTCCTTTTCAAACCGGACATTCTCCATTTCGTCCCGCATAGCCTGGACAGCATTTCGCAACTGGCTGACTTCGCTATTGGCAGAAGAAGATGCGTGCTGAACTTGCTCATCTGTTTCAAACCGGGCTTCTTCAAGTGTATCCCTCAGCGCCTGAACCATGTCTCGCAAATGCCTGATTTCGACTTCAGCCTGATAAAACTGGTCCGCTGGCACGAATTCCGGCCCTGCAGCCAGCATATTCTGCGCCCGCGCTTCGGCTTCACTATCTTTGGACGTTGCTTTTGGCGACATTTCCACTCGGCTTCCGGTTTATTCCAGATGATCGGGTGGGAATGGTTAACGTGTCAAGTCGTGCGTCGCACCGGAAAGCCGTAAAATGGCAATTATTGACAAATAAACTGAGTTAACCCTTTGTTTCAGCGGTGATTTTAGCACGAATCCAGTCGATCAACGACGCTTCAGCATCGCCTTTCTCAACCACATATTCAAAGACTTTTTTGAAAATTGCCGGTTTTGCGTAGCCTGGCAATCTGGTCGCCTCTTCCCCGGCCGTTCTGTAAAACAACACCGTCGGCGTTCCCCTGACACCCAGTTTGCCAGCGAGCTCTCCTTGCGACTGCACGATACCATCCCAGCCGGTAACGATATTCTCGCCATGCAGGTCATATTGAACGACGTAAAAGTTCGCTGAGATATAATCAGCGATATCCTTGTCACGCAAATTTACTTCATGCATTTCCTGGCAATAATGACAGCCATCCTGCTCCCAGAAAACCGCAAGGCTTTTGCCAGCTTTTTGCGCTGCGGCCATGTCCTGGCGCATGTCACCACTGCTCTCATGGAACCACGGCTGGATATAAAGCCCATGCGCAGACTTCTGTAGTGTCGCATGGGCCTCGGACGCTGCTTCAACACGGGTGGAGCCGACGGCAATTACGGCCATTGCCACCAAAAAGAATATTCCACGCGCAAATTTCATGCCGATCCTCCGATTTCTGATCGGTGGAAATTATGCAACCAGGTTGCTCAAATACCCAGCGGGATCGCCCTACCCTCTCTCAATCGTGAAGGAGTGTGACCGGCATGGAACGTGATTTCCGAATTCAGTTGTCTTGACCGTCGACGATGCGATCAACGTTCTCATGGAACCAGCGAAGCCCCTTTTCCATGCGTCCGAACGTCAGATGTTCGTTTGCAGCCGTTTTGACGCCAGCCTGAACAAATTCTGCAAGTTCAAAATCTTCATCCAGAGCGCTGAACAGGATATCTACATTCTTCTGCCAATAATTCCGGGCTTTGTCAGTCGCGGGAGCTTCCGGCAGCAATACACTGGCATCAACGACCACACCATCAATGCCATCAGCGTAGCCATGAAACACACCCATATGGTCGGGCTGCACCAAAATCATTGTGTTGGGAAAAAGAATATACAGCACGTTGGCGTGCTGCCTGAGCGACCGGTTTTCTTCAGGCTGATCGATCATCTCACCAAAAGTAATTTTTGGAAAAACGATGCGCTGATGCAAACCAAATTGATCCGACAAACCAATATTATCGTAAAACATTGGAGCAATTGTATCCTGGTGAGCCGTGCGCACGTGATAGCCTTCAAGAAATGTATCAATCACCAGTTTCCAGTTAATTTTTCTGGGAAAACGGCGAGGACTGAACTGGATGTGTCGACCAAGGTCAAACCCGGACAACTCCTGATCAAGTGAACCCAGGTAACTGGCGACATCCAGGTCGCCTTTTGGATCTGGATGTATCCAGACAAAGCCATGCCTGATCTCAACCGGCAGTCTGGTTAATCCATGGATATCACGATTGAGTTCAGGAAAGCCCTCCGACCCCGGAATTCCCACGAGGGCACCGTCGGGATCATATACCCAGCCATGATACTTGCAGGTAAAACGTTTACGCCCACAGCCACCGGCATCCCATTCAAGACGGGCGCCACGATGCCGGCAAACATTCAGAAAGGCGTTTACTCCTCCTTCTGCTGTCCGTACGATCAATACTGGCTGTTCACCTGCTTCCAGCGTAATAAAGTCACCGGCATCCGGAATTTGTGAAACGTGCGCCACGGCACGAGGCAACTGTCCAAAAATCAGTTTCTGTTCTGCAGCAAACCTGTCCTGATCATAGTAGCGCGAAACAGGCAGCGACGAACTCGCCGCTGCCATGTCCGTTGATTTATGCGCCACGTGAGCCAACACGCGTTTGATCAATTCAAGTTCGGTCGATCGTTCCATGTCAGGCGATTCTACAATCAGGTTTTTGGATCAGAACAACCCTTCAATTTGACCGTCCTCGTCGACAGTGATGCTGTTTGCTGCCGGCACTCTTGGCAAACCGGGCATTGTCATAATATCGCCGCAGACGACGACGACAAATTCCGCTCCGGCAGACAGCCGTACTTCCCGTACCGGCACAACGTGATTGCTCGGTGCGCCTTTTAACTGAGGATCAGTTGAAAAGCTGTATTGGGTTTTTGCGATACAAACCGGATAGTGACCAAAGCCTTGCTCCTGCAGATCGCTGAACTGGGTTCTGACTTTTTGATCCGCAATAATGCCACGTGCGCCATACAAGCGTTGGGCAATTGTTCGAACTTTTTCCCACAGTGGTAAGTCATCGGGATAAAGCACCCGAAAGCCTTCACCTACAACACCGGGCTCAACGCCTTCACCATTGGCCAGTTTTACCACAGCTTCGGCCAGATCAACTGTTCCGGCACCCCCGTTTGCATGGTGGGTGCATTCATAGGCGACGACACCCAGTTCCGCACATATTTGCCTGACGGCATCGACTTCAGCATCTGTATCAGTCGGGAAACGGTTGATGGCAACCGCAATTGGTACTCCGTAGGCATGTAAATTTTCGACGTGACGAGCCAAATTCTCGGCACCCAGCGTTACAGCTTCCGGGTTCTCCTCGGCAAGGTCTGCTTTTTCGACACCGCCATGCATTTTCAGGGCACGAACGGTCGCCACCAACACAGCAGCAGAAGGTGTCAAACCTGCCTTGCGGCACTTGATATCGAAAAACTTCTCAGCGCCAAGATCAGCACCAAACCCGGCCTCGGTAACAACATAATCAGCCAGCTTCAAGGCCGTCCGCGTTGCAATCACAGAATTACAGCCATGCGCAATATTGGCGAAAGGACCACCATGGATAAAGGCCGGGTTGTTCTCTAATGTCTGCACCAGATTGGGCAACAAGGCATCTCGCAACAAAGCTGCCATAGCACCTTCAGCATTCAGATCCCGGGCATAAACAGGTTCCCGATCCCGCGTGCGTGCAACGATAATATTTGACAGTCGCCGCTTTAGGTCTTCGTGATCTGTTGCAAGACAGAAAATGGCCATCACTTCTGACGCCACAGTAATGTCAAAACCGTCTTCACGTGGAAATCCGTTGGCT
The DNA here is from genome assembly GCA_018654745.1 of Alphaproteobacteria bacterium. Lineage (GTDB taxonomy): Bacteria > Pseudomonadota > Alphaproteobacteria > UBA2966 > UBA2966 > JABILA01. Next base: position 2,166 of record JABILA010000083.1, on the reverse strand, counting down.
ACACCGCCCAATGAATTGACGACATTGCGCAAGGCCCGATCATTCATATCGACAACACGTCGCCAGGTAATGCGACGTTCATCAATATTCAGCTTGTTTCCCCAATAGATATGATTGTCGATCATCGCCGCCAGAAGATTATTTGCCGCACCGATGGCATGAAAATCACCGGTGAAGTGCAGATTGATATCTTCCATCGGGACAACCTGGGCATATCCCCCACCGGCAGCACCGCCTTTGACGCCAAAACAAGGCCCCAGGCTGGGCTCTCGCAAACATGTGATTGTCTTTTTACCAATCCGGTTCATGGCATCGCCAAGGCCGACACTGGTGGTTGTCTTCCCCTCACCCGCCGGTGTTGGTGTAATGGCAGTAACAAGAATGAGCTTGCCTTCAGGATTTTCCTGAACGCCGTCGAGGAAGTCTTGTGATATCTTGGCCTTGTGGGGACCGTATCGATATAGGTCCGCGATCGGGATACCGATCGTCTCACCAATTTCTTCAATCGGCTTCATTACAGCTTCGCGCGCTATCGCAATATCACTACACACTTTCAATCTCCATTCGGGGTCAGAGCTTATTCATAATGTCCGTCAATTTCTTTTACATGACGAATGTGCCTTTCTTCAACGCATTCAAGTTCTCTTAAATCGACATTCTCTCACCCCAAATCGACTTACCTGATGTTTCCAGAGGGTTTAGCCTCTCCAGGGTGTTTGCGACCGAGAAACAATCAAAAGTAAAAGACATCAATCGCCTTGTTGAAAATGTGGCAAGTCCGGATCGAGGCGATAGTAGTCGGGCTGGTCTGCAACAAAGATATCCGCCACCGTTTTTAAACCGGTTGGGCCATTCAGAGTGCCTGCAGCAATCCCGATTTGATCCGCAGTATGGGCTTCCCAGAAGATACTGGCACCACATTCACCGCAAAATCCGCGACGGGCAAAATCAGACGATTTATACCACTTCAATCCACGGTCCTCGATAAATGAGAGACCGTCCTTGTCAGCATTGGTGTAGGCCGCAAAGTGCCCGTGCGTCCGTCGACACTGACCGCAATGGCAATTCGTTACATCGCGCAAAGGACCCCTGGCTTGATAGCGAACGGCACCACAATCGCATCCGCCTTCGAAGGTTTCTTTCATTACACTAATTCCCGATATTATCTTCGTTTTCTTCTTTCAACGGTAAGACAATTGAAAAGACTGACCCTTCATTTTCCTTGCTTGAGACTTCAATCTTACCGCCAAGTCGAACCGCAAATTCGTGAGATAGAAAAAGGCCAAGGCCGGTTCCAGTTTCATTTGCCGTTCCCGGTAAAGATTTTGCCTTGTCTAACTGAAACAAGTTATCCAGTGTTTCCCCGGACATGCCTGTGCCAGTATCGCTGACAGAAACAGTGACAAAATTGTTCTCTACGTGCGCAGCAACCGAAACAGTTTGACCGGAATAAGAAAACTTGATCGCATTGGCAACAAGATTCCGGACAATGGTATCCAATAAACCCGGGTCTGTTTCAATCGAAATACCCGGAATATTCAAATTCAATGAAACCGATTTCGCTTCTGCCGTCTGGCGCAACGATTGCGTGGTATTTTCAAGCATCTCAGACAAAACGATAGTTTGGTTCTGAACCTGGACGGCGGCCATCTGGGTTTGCCCCCAAGCCAACAAGTCGTCCATTAATTTCAACAGGTGATCGGCACTTTCTTTTATGTGTCCAACCTTTTCCAGAATGTCCTCCCGGCTCATTTTGTCACCAGCCGCTGAAAAAAGCTGGCTGTATCCGAGGATTACATTCACCGGATTTTTCAGATCATGTGCAATAATCGAAAAGAATTTGTCCTTTTGACTATTGAGGCGTTCAAGTTCATCACGTTGTTTTTTGACTTCGTTTTCTGCAACAACCCGGTCCGTAATGTCACGTCCGACGCCGTGGTATCCACAAAATTCACCAGCTTCATCAAAAAGCGGGTCGCCGGATATTGACCGCCATATCGACTGGCCTTGAAAATCATCAAATGCATAAATTGAAGTAGTTTCGACCTGATCTGACACCGCTCCTTGCAAAAGGAGAGGGTTACCGGTTTTGATAACGGTGCAAATAAAATTATCGAAACACAATCGAAAGGTAACCCTCATGTTACAGAATAGCGAAAAGATCAT
>JABILA010000118.1 GCA_018654745.1 Alphaproteobacteria bacterium | reverse complement strand
GCACACCGCCCTCCGCCTGCTTCAGAATACCCATAATCTGCGTGTCGCTAAATCGTCCATTTTTCATTCAAAATCTCCTCAGATATAATGCCGAGAAAATTCTACCCGTGAACACCACTAATTTTCGGGGGGATTACCCTGCTGCCCGATATTTCCGTAGGTGCAAATTCCATAGTCGCTGCTGGTGCTGTTGTCTCGACTGATGTTGCCGAAAATTCACTTGTGGCCGGAAACCCAGCCAGGGTTGTTAAGACCGGTATTCCCGGACATAACAATTCAGGTGTTTAAGGATGAGTGACCAAGAACAAATTATCCCCTTTAATGATCTGGCCTTGCATTGCGCATTGATCGCCGATGATCTTTCAACCGCAATGCAAAGCGTCATCAGGCAAGCAGATTTCATTCGGGGATCGGCCTTATCAGAATTTGAACAAGCCTTTGCCGCGTTGCATGGTCGTCGATACGCTATTGGTGTTGCTTCAGGAACGGACAGTCTCATGCTCGCTGTTCGTAGCCTTGATATCGGCCCGGGAGACGAAGTCATTACCACACCTGACACCTGGATATCGGTTGCTTTCGCTATTTCACATACCGGTGCTACGCCGGTTTTTGTCGACGTAGAACCGCATTTCCGTCAAATGGATATGGTAGCGCTGGAGCAAGCGATAACAGATCGAACCCGCGCCGTAATTGTCGTTCATAATCATGGTCATCCGGTTGATCTCGTTGCTCTGGAAGAGATTTGCCGGGCACGTGACATTCGTATTATTGAAGACGCTGCGCAGGCACCAATGGCCCGGATCGCAGGCAGAATGACGGGCACGACAGGTGATTTGGCCTGCTTCAGTTTCTATCCCGGCAAGAACCTTGGCGCTTTTGGTGATGGCGGCATGGTACTGACCGACGACCCTGATCTGGCTCAGAAAATCAAACGCCTGGCCGACTACGGCCAGACCGAGCGTCATGTCCATACTGAAATAGGATACAACTCTCGTCTTGATACACTGCAAGCCGCTGTCTTGTTGGCCAAGCTGCCATATTTGCCTCAATGGACCAAAAATCGTCGCCGGGCAGCGAAATGGTATGACCGGAAATTGTCTTCCTTGTCCGTCACCCGACCCGCTACTGCGGCCGGGGCCGAACCCGTATACCATCTTTATGCTGTTCTGGTTGAAGATCGCGATGACTGTCTCAGCTGGCTTCGGGACCGGGGGGTTATGGCACAAGTCCATTATCACGGACTGATCCATCTACAGGAATGCTACAATCACTTGGGATACAAGGTGGGCAACTTTCCTGTTGCGGAAAAGATCCATAAACACAGTCTTTCTCTGCCCCTCTACCCGGAAATTACGGAGCAACAGATAAACCGGGTTGTCGATGTCTTGGGGCGTTTCCCAGCCTTCAAATGAAACCGCGAGACCGGATTCGATCAATAATCCTATTCGCTGGCAACCGGGCTGTTACCTGCAAGTAAATGGAATGATCCAAGTGTGAGGAATTTATATTTCCACTTGGCGAATATTGAATAGTCAATTTTTTCGTCCACTGATACAGCAAGGCCGAGAGCCGGGCTGAACTCTATGTTTTGGATGAAGGTGTAATATCGCTCGCCACTTCGCCGGATCTGCGTCACCTCCAGCTTGATATCGAATATCTCTCCTTTGTGGCCGCTTTTGCTTTTATTTTTTTTCGCCAGAACCCAGATCGTGAACCAGACCTTACCGCGCCAGATATTCTCCCTGGCGTTTTCAATGTTGATTTCTGTCTCAAGTTTCTGGCCAACTCTGAAGGGCAAAAATGCCTTTGCCTTATTCAGCAAGTCGCGGTCCGCGGGGTATTTAAACAGGGAGTCATTTTTTTCCTCTCTTCTTTGGCTGATTACCTTGTCGAGTGGGAAGACACCAAACAAAAGCTTTTCTTCGTACCCCTCATCATCTTTGATAACTGTGATGACGCGGTCTTTGCGAACAAACGTTACCGTCCGGTTGTTGTACCGAACTTGATCCCCCGCCTTCAGAGGCACAAGCTTCAGACTGTGGGTGATTGTTTTTGTCGCTGGCTTTGGCTGTGGCGTCGGGTTTGTAACAACAACTACTGTTTCCGGTTTCAGACTTGCAACGATTTCCGGTTTCTTTCGCTCAGAAGGAATCTCCTTAACCAGGATTTCGTCGCCGTCGCCCCGCGCCCAGGCATTCTGATGCCTGCCGTACGATCTTCTTGCCGCCCGGGTCATTGTATCGTCCAGATATTCACTGACTTCAGACAGTGCCACCTGGCCGTCACCATTACCGTATTCGTTTCGGTCGGCCTCGCCATAAAGCCCATCCAACAGATGTTTGGTAAACAGACCGTGCTTCGCCTTGAAATCCCAGGACGCAACCTGATCGCCCTGGGCTGCCGAGATGATCGTCATTGCCGAAGAGCTATCAGGCATCTTTGGGGCGATGGTGATCCCTGAGGCTCCCTGTATCAGCATGCCTTTTTGGCTATCACCTGAAAAACAGGCATCCAGAAAAACAGAAACAGATTTGGTCTCCAGCTTTCCAAGATTTCCCAGCAAGGTGTCCAGGGAATATCCATTGATTTCCGGGGTCTCTGCATCGGCATCAACGGGCAGAAGATATCCCCGTTTGTCCTTGAGACCGGGAACGCCATGGCCGGAATAAAACACCGTCACATCACTGCGCCCCTTCGGGTCAAGGTAGCGCCAAAGCTTGCCTTCGGGTGATCTGTCATTACCAAAAGCTGTTTCCATCTGGGCTTTGGTCGCATTGCGCAGATCAATAATATTCTCAGGATCATAGCCCAGAACGTCGACAACAAATTTTCTGAAGGCATCAGCATCATTGCCGGCAAATTCAACGCGCGGAATGCGGCTGCTGTAATCTGTGTTGCCGATGATGACCGCCACGGCACGTCTGTTTGCCGGTGCCGAATATGCCGTGATCGGCAATATCAGAAATGCAATCAATCCAAGGAAGGCTGAAACCATCAGGCCAGCAGATTTGCGCGTGTGGTCTGGCGACCATCCTGTGTGCACAGCATCACTCCTCGAAAGGGGATTAATGATACCTGAATGCAGGGCAGGGGACCAGTGAAATCCTGGTTTGGTGTATTGGTGGCAGGGGAGTGGAATGCTGTTGATAATGCCCGGTGGGACGGCCTTGTTTTGTATGAATTAAGACAATGCCAGACTATTGGTCTGATCGTGTAAACTCGTACTCTATCTCCCACGAACTGCCGCCGAACAATGACTTGCCGGTGCCTTCCATGAGTGTTCCCTGTAAATCGTACCCATTTTTCATGCCGCTTATCACCATACTGACAATGTTTCCGTCGGAATCAATTTCGCCTTCAATCTTGCGATCTTCCAGAAATTGACCACTCCAATAGTGTCTGTATGAACCCGCAACTTTTCCATCAAGGATCTTGATTATTATCTCTTCAGAGCTTTCTACGTCTCCGGCACCGTGGCGCCTGTATTTAATATTACCCTGCCATGTCCCATCGAAATTACGGACCGAATTTGCAACCGAAGCCAGTTGGGTCTCAACCTTTGTGGAACTCTTCGACGATGTTGTGGTGTTTTGTTGTGTAACGTTGGTGCTGATATTTGACGCTGGAACCGGCTTGGTATTCGAAGCATTTGACTTCGTTGAGACCGGTATGAGATTCACCGGGATGGATAATTCATCACCACTAATCCAGACATTTTGATGGCGACCATACTGCCTTCTGGCTGCCCTGGTCATACGGTCATCAAGGTACTTTCTGACCTCGCTGAGTTCCACTTTGCCATCGCTATTGCCATATTCATCACCATCAGCATTGCCGTACAATGCGTCCAGCAGGTGTTTGGTAAACAATCCCTGTTTTGCCTTGTAGTCCCAGGATGCCACCTGATCCCCCTGAGCCGCCGTGATAATGGTCATGCCTTTCGAGCCAGTGGGTAACCTGGGGGTGATGCTGATACCTGAAGTTCCTTTCACCAACATTCCTTTCTGACTGTCTCCTGAGAAACAGGCATCCAGAAACACGGTCGTGGACCTGGTTTTCAGCTTTCCCAGATTGCCGAGAAGCGTATCCACCGAGAATCCGTTTATCTCCGGTGTCTCAGCGTCAGCATCAACAGGCAGAAGGTACCCGCGCTTGTCCTTCAGGCCCGGAACGCCATGACCTGAATAGAAGATGGTTACATCGCTGCGACCGTTGGGGTCTATGTAGCGCCACAATTTTCCCTCAAAGGTCTGATGATTGCCAAAGGCTGTTTCCATTTGCGCCTTGGTGGCATCCCTCAGGTCGATGATGTTTTCAGGATCATAGCCAAGCGCGTTAATGACAAACTTGCGGAATGCATCTGCATCATTACCGGCGAAGTCGACACTTGGGATCCGGCTTTGATAGTTGGTATTACCGATGATGACGGCCACGGCGCGTTTGTTTGCCGGTGCCGAATGGGTAGCGAACGGCAGTATCAGAAATGCAATTAGTCCAAGGAAAGCTGAAACCATCAGGCCAGCAGATTTGCGCGTGTGGTCTGGCGACCATTTCAAAAGCACGACATCACTCCTCGAAAGGGGACTGATCATACCTGAATGTGCCACAAGGTGGCCAGTGAAATCCTGGTTTGGTGAAATGGTGGTGCAACAGCAACACAGGCCAAAAGGCGGTCGCTACATACATATGGTGCGCGTGCTGATGCCTGTTATCCCCGGCATGGGGTGTGAACTTGTGACAGGTTCAGGCGGCGATATCTACCTTGCTGCCCACACCTTCGGCAGTTTGAGAACGAGCTTTGGGATCAAACTCCTGCCGCTCATCATACTTCTCCACGACACTCATTTCGCGTTTTACAGGTTCAGCGAAACGAGACAATTCAGCGACGGATAACGCAGATATCGATAATTCACTCATGACACTTCTCCCACGTGATCCTCAAGCGCAACATTGCGATTTTCTGATCACTGCCGTTTATCGACACGTGAAGTATTAATGAAAGATGTATCCAGAGTTTTTCAGATCAGAACTATTTTGTTTCTGGAATGTATCAAATCTGGCACCGTGGGTTTTGTTTGAAGCCCGGACGCCGCCATGCAGCTTCTACCCATTGTACTGCGACATTGGGAAAGTTTGTTGCTGCTGTTGGCCACTTCTATTCAGGCTTGTCTTCCTGATCGTCTTTGCAGCATCCGTCTGTCTTGTTCGTGATTTCCAAATTACCTTCATTCCCATAACAGTCATTGCGATGAACCAGAAACCCTCTCTTATGCAATCCAGCTGGTTTGTTCCAAAAGTGCTGGCGTCAAACAATCAGGTATTTGACTATTTGGGAGGCAGGGTGAGGCGAGTAGCATAGTGGGTTTATGTACGTCAAAAGCTGCAAAGTAGAAAACTTCCCAGGCCGTTTTTTCCCCTGGAAGAAGTGCCTGTTATTTTGTAGAACCAACCAAAATAATTCCAGAAGGAGGATTCTGCAATATGAATTGGAGCGTCAAATGACAAGTAGTCTTTAATTTCTCGCACCTGACCCGGGGGGACCATCAGCTTTATTGTTTTTGAAGACTGAGAGATGCCGGTTTTATCGCTGTCGGATAACCGATAGAAGGTGGCCTGAATATCAAAAGATTCCAGAGAACAGTTTTCAGATTTATTGTGGACTACACCAGTCAACGAAACTGTCGAAAAACTCTTGCTGTGTATCTCGAATAGTCCCTTTGTCTGAGGGGTTATTTGCATGTTTTTTATATCCAGATCATCTGTGCCCATGCCGCTAAAGCTATAAAAACCAATTACGATCATGCCAGAAAATATGATGCCAAGCAAATCCCCAGGCTCCGACTTGTTGAGCCATCTGATTATGAAAAAAATCGCCAACAACAGGGCGCCTATCAATATCAATATGAATATCAGTATTGGCATTACGCTATGTCCGCCGGATTTTCTTTGGTGACCGTGCTTGGTACATTAACGGAATAATTCGACCCCGGTTATCTATTTTTGCTTGCACAACATTGCACGCTTCGCGTAGAGCATGCCTATAAATGTGGTATTACGCTTGCAGAAAACTTTGCGGCGCTTGCTTCATTTGTGCCAGACCTCGCCAATTCGCTGAAAGCGACTCTGGACGAGCAGATATCCCTGACGGCTAATTCCCTCCGGGGTTTTTGATTCAACCGGTTGGGTTCTTCCAAACCACCTGTGTTCCGTGGGCGTATATTCTGCATGCCTTACCGTTACTATTGACTTCGCAATATTGAATAGCGGAATACCTTGCGCTGTAGTCTGCACAGTTTGCACTTGGACAGAAAGTATACCCAATGCTATTTCCGTCATCCGAGATGGCAAAATACAGAGGCATATCCAACTTCAGATAATCTTCGAACCTGGCTTTCGATTTTTCCGTCAATGTTATTTTGCCTGATCCGGTATCATCTGGCGCTGTTTGACAGGCCGATAATCCTAGCAACGCTCCAACCAGACATGCGGTTCCGATAAGAATCTTCATGATAATGTTCCTGTATATTTGATCCGTGTAGGTGAAACGGTCTTAACCTTACACTAGCAGAGTTAAACAAAGACAAATTCAGCACATATTGTTTGACGACGTACTTAACCCAACTTCAGTACATATTGTTTGACGACGTACTTAATCCAACTTCAGTACATTGACGAAGATTGGATCACACAGCTATTTAGGGGATACATGGTGAGGGTGCGGGGAACAGGATAGGGAGCCATAACACCTAATTGAAACTCGTCCCGGAGAGCTATTTTAGCGTGCCACATCAACACACAGACAGCCTCTGATGAAAAAGCACTACAAATCCATATTGTTAGCGAGTTCCCTGGTGCCCTCGGACAGATTTGAACTGTCGACCTCACCATTACCAATGGTGTGCTCTACCCCTGAGCTACGAGGGCGGGGGAAAATCGGCGGGAAAGTGACACAAGGGTGCAGTGGGCGCAAGTCTCTTTGTGGGGCTTTCGTGAAATTGTTGCTGAAAAATATCCGTATGTGGCAATAAACCTATGCTTACAGGGGCCTGGCAGATACCCTGTCAGGACTTGCGGCGACGGGCCAATTATTCATACAACGCCCTTTTTTGACCCATGCTGCTGCCTTGTTGGCAAGCCACGACAGGAACCTTGCACGTGACAGACGATAACAATACAGATGATGGCGGGAAGCCGAAGCAACGCGAAGGGCGGCGTCCGGGTCGCAAAGACCGGCTGAGTACGGAATTGCGCGATAACCTGAAGCGTCGCAAGGGGCAGTCGCGCTCGCGCGGTGAAGATACAACGCCGGGGGCGGCCTCGCGGCAGGCACGCAAAACCCTGATAGATCCTGACTGACCGTTTGATCCTGACTGACTATTTATTTCTGACTGGCCAATTGTCGGCACTTTTCCGGGATATTCGCCTGTTCAGCCAAAGAATCGCCATATTCTTCGTCAATCTGGCTCAAAATCCCGTGGTTTCGTTTTAATCAAACCGGGGATGGGTTAAAACCACGCGGTAATGACGGGCAAACCGGGTCAAAAGTCGGAAATATGGATCAGATACGGATAACAGGCGGCGGGCCGCTGAAGGGAACCATCGCCATCAGCGGGGCCAAGAATGCTGCCTTGCCCTTGATGTGCGCCTGTTTGCTGTCAGAAGGCACCTTACGTCTCGGCAATATTCCGCATCTGGCGGATATTTCGACGGCGGTGCACTTGCTGGCGCAGCTGGGTGTGACGGTCACCATGAACGGTGATGGCCAGACAGCCAAGGACGCCGACGGTCATGCCGGACGAGTGTTGTCACTGACGGCCGGTCAAATAGCTTCGACCACGGCGGACTATGAACTGGTGCGCAAGATGCGGGCCTCGGTGCTGGTGCTGGGTCCCTTGTTGGCGCGGGAACACGAAGCACGGGTTTCCTTGCCTGGTGGTTGCGCCATTGGCACCCGGCCCGTGGATATTCATCTCGGTGCGCTGGAAGAACTGGGTGCAGAAATTGAGCTCGAAGACGGCTACGTCGTGGCCCGGGCACCAGGCGGTTTGCGCGGCGGCGTTGTGCGCTTCCCGCAGGTCTCCGTCGGTGCGACCGAAAATCTTTTGATGGCGGCTTCATTGGCCAAAGGCGAAACAGTGCTGGAGAACGCAGCGCGCGAGCCCGAAATTACAGACCTCGCCAATTGCCTGATCGCCATGGGTGCTGAAATCGAAGGCCTGGGGTCTGATCGTCTGGTAATCCAGGGCAAACCAACCCTGAACGGCGCTGACTACAGCGTCATGCCGGACCGGATCGAGACCGGGACCTATATGGCCGCGGCGGCCCTGACCGGGGGCGATTTGACATTAACCGGCACCACCACATCAACGCTGGGCGCTGTGGTCGAAGCCATGGAACGCACAGGCGTCGAGATCAATGACGACGGCAATGGCCGGGTCAGGGTCTGGCGCAATGGTGCCAGACTGAAGGGGACGGATGTAACGACTTTACCTTTTCCGGCTTTCCCGACCGACATGCAGGCCCAGTTCATGGCCATTATGGCGACAGCAGAGGGTGCTTCGCTGATTACCGAGACGATCTTTGAAAACCGATTTATGCACGTGCCGGAATTGACGCGCATGGGTGCGGACATCACAATCAATGGCAATGCGGCTCTGGTGCGGGGCGTTGATCGCCTCAAGGGAGCGCCCGTGATGGCGACGGATTTACGAGCCTCGGTCAGTCTGGTATTGGCGGGACTTGCCGCAGAGGGTGAAACAGTTGTCAGTCGGGTCTATCATCTGGACCGTGGCTATGAACGGCTGGTAGAAAAACTGGCGGCTTGCGGTGCCGACATTGAACGGATCAGGGAATAATCTGAGAAACATCATGTCAGACAGGACAGCAAAACTTCTCAAGCTGACGGCCATGGACCGCGAAGGTCTGGGCGTGTTTTCTGCTTGTGCCCAGGATGCGCTGACCCGTATGGGCGAGATGACCTGGCGACCAAAAGAGCGACGCTTCGTTCTGACGGCAAACCGCTATATGTGGGAAACAAACGCCGGACGCGGCGACGAGGGTAATAATGATGGTGAATTGCATTATCGCGTTCGTACCGGCATGCATTTCAATGGCGTGCTGGGCGTGCAAAGCCAGGGTCTGTTGCGGGAAAACCTGAACGGTTTGATCTCCCTGCTGGCGATTGAGGTTGAGGGCGAGGAAAATGATACCGGTGAAGGTGCTGGAAATTTGTTTCTGACACTGGTATTTGCTGCCGGAGGTCGAATTCGCCTGGAAGTCGAATGCATTGATTGTGTGCTCACCGATTTGGGCGACCCCTGGACCACCCGCTCAAAACCCGATCATGGACTGGATCAACCGGTTCAGGACAAACAGTAAAATATATTCTTATGCCAGATAGCCAAAACAGAACTGACGACGGCAAACTTGTTATTGCCGTACCCAAAGGCCGTATTCTCAAGGAATTGCGCCCGCTGATGACCCATGCCGGGTTAGAGCCGGAAGCAGATTTTGATGATCCAAAATCCCGCAAGCTGCAGTTCGAGACCAACGTTCCAGGCGTTTCCCTGATCCGGGTGCGCAGTTTCGACGTGGCCACCTTTGTGGCGTTTGGTGCTGCCCAGATCGGTGTTGCCGGCAATGACGTATTGATGGAATTTGATTATCCGGAAATCTACGCACCGCTGGACCTTGGTATCGGCGGCTGTCACATCGCCGTTGCGGAACCGGCCGAGTTAAGTTCAGTTGATGATCCTGCGCGCTGGAGCCATGTTCGTGTGGCAACGAAATACCCCAATATCACCCGGCAGTATTTTGCTGCACGCGGCGTTCAGGCTGAATGTATTCATCTGAACGGTGCCATGGAACTGGCACCTGGCCTTGGGTTGTGTCGCCGTATTGTTGATCTGGTTTCGACCGGCGACACCATGCGGGCAAATGGCCTTGTTGAAATTGAACGGGTGGCCGAAGTGACCTCCCGCCTGGCTGTAAATCGCGCCGCCCTGAAAACCCGGTCGGAAGAAATAACGGCCTGGATTGATCGTTTCCGGGAGGCTGTCGATGCCGTTTAGGCTTTCCACCCTGGATGCCGGATTTGAAACAGCTTTTAGTGAATTGCTGGGACAAAAGCGTGAGGCGTCTGTTGACGTCAATCAGGCTGTCGCAGCGATTATCGACGATGTGCGCAATCGCGGCGACGTCGCCGTGGCAGAACTGACGGCGAAGTTTGATCGCCTCGATGTGACGCCACAAAGTCTTGCCATCACGCGGGACGAAATCGAAGCCGCCATGTTCGCCGTTTCGGAAAAAGACCTCGATGCTTTGAAGACCGCCGCGAAACGAATTGAGGATTTTCATCGCCGCCAGGTCCCGGAAGGTGAAACCCACCTGGATGCTGAAGGGGTAGAAACAGGATACCGCTGGACAGCTGTGCAGTCTGTCGGCCTGTATGTACCCGGCGGCAAGGCGGCCTATCCGTCTTCCGTGCTGATGAATGCCATACCCGCGCGCGCTGCAGGTGTTGGGCGCATCGTTATGGTCGTGCCTACTCCGGACGGTATTTTGCACCCCCTGGTTCTTGCGGCGGCACATATCGCTGGTATCGACGAGATATACCGTATTGGCGGTGCTCAGGCAGTTGCTGCGCTGGCGTTCGGCACGGATACGATCAAGCCGGTCGACAAGATCGTTGGCCCCGGAAATGCTTATGTGGCAGCAGCAAAGCGCCAGGTCTTCGGCATTGTTGGTATCGATATGATAGCCGGGCCGTCGGAAATTCTGGTCGTGGCAGATAAACAGAACGATCCCAAATGGATTGCCGCTGATCTGTTGTCCCAGGCCGAACATGACGAAGATGCCCAGGCGATCCTGATTACAGATGATGCTGCCTATGCGGATGAGGTTGAGGCCGCCGTGCAGGAAACGCTGGTGCATCTCAATCGCCGTGAAGTAGCGACAGCCTCGTGGCGGGACTATGGCGCGATTATTGTCAGCAAGGACCTGACGGAAGCGGCTGCCCTGGTTGATCGTGTTGCACCTGAACATCTGGAACTGGCTGTCGAAGACGCGGATGGCCTGTCAAATCTGATTACCAATGCAGGGGCCATATTTCTTGGCCGTTATACGCCTGAAGCCATAGGTGATTATGTTGCCGGTCCCAGTCACGTTTTGCCGACGTCACGCAGTGCGCGATTTTCCTCCGGCCTCTCTGTACTGGATTTCATGAAAAGAACGTCCCTGATCCGCTGTGATGCAGAAAGTGTGCAACGCATCGGTGCTGCCGCGGTTACTTTGGCCGAAGCCGAAGGGTTTGGTGCGCACGCCTTGTCTGTGGCGCATCGTCTGGGTCTCAACCAGGGTTAGTTTTCATGGACAAATCGGAACGCATTGTTGATTTCAAACTGGATGAGGCGACGGTCGTGCGCCGCAGTCCGGAGGTTGAGCACGAACGCAAGATTGCTGTATTTGACCTGCTGGAAGAAAACAGTTTTAGCCCGGTCGGTGATTTTACCGGCCCCTATCATTTGCGCTTGTCTATCGTCGAAGGCCGTCTGGCCTTTGATATTCGCGACGGCAGTGATGAGCCGGTAAAGAGCGTGATTCTCGCCCTCAGTCCGTTCCGGCGGATTGTGAACGAATATTTCGAAATCTGTGACAGCTATTTCACCGCAATCAAGGCTTCAACCCCGTCGCAGATCGAAGCCATTGATATGGGTCGCAGGGGGCTACACAACGACGGTTCTGATCTGTTGCGGGAACGCCTGGCCGAAAAAATCGAACTTGATCATCCGACAGCCAGACGGCTTTTTACGCTGATCTGCGTGCTGCATATCCGAGGCTGACCGGAGCGCCTATGTCAGTTCTCCCCGGCGCCATATTGTTTGCTTGCACAATGAACGCTGTGCGGTCACCCATGGCAGAGGGATTGATGAAGCGATATTTCGGCCACCAGGTTTATGTGGACAGTGTCGGTGTGCGAACAGGTGCCCTGGATGGCTTCGCGGTGGCCGTCATGGAAGAAATTGGCATCGATATTTCAAGGCATTACCCCAAAACCTTCGATGACCTGGAAGACAGCTCCTATGATCTTGTTGTCACCCTGTCACCGCAGGCGCAACACTCGGCTGTGGAAATGACCCGGACAATGGCGTGTGAGGTCGAATACTGGAACACCTTTGATGCCACGATTGTTCAGGGTAGCCGGGAAGTGATGCTGGACGCCTACCGTTCGGTCCGTGATGCCCTTGAGGACCGTATATTAAGCCAGTTTCGTGAAGGACCGGCCCCGAGGCTTTAGTTTCGACTTCCCTGAAATGAACAGAAACACTTGATTTTCTGCCCTTTTCAGCCAATAACATATGCGCCGCAGTGCATCGCGGCACGAAATTTACGTTTTGGCCCGGATTCTTGCAGTCTGACCAGGGCGGGTTAACCTGAATATCGGACAATTTTGCAATCAGTCGATCGCCTGAAATCGACGGATGCAGTAGAGGATTTAATGGCTAAAGAAGAACTGATCGAGATGCCTGGCGTCGTTACCGAACTCCTGCCAAACGCAATGTTCCGCGTGAAGCTGGAGAACGATCACGAAGTGCTCGCACATACCGCTGGCAAGATGCGCAAATATCGCATTCGTGTGCTGGCTGGCGACAATGTCCTGGTGGAACTGACACCTTACGACCTGACTAAAGGTCGCATCACTTTCCGTTACAAATAAGCGGTAGGCCTGGTGATGGTGAAGGTACCTGCCGGGCAGTTACCTGACATGCGCCTGGTGCTGGCTTCCGGTTCACCGCGACGACTGGACTTGTTGCAACAGGTCGGTGTGGTCCCTGTTGAGGTCGATCCGGCAGACATAGACGAACAACCCCTTGACGACGAAACACCCCGAGCCCTTGCGGCCCGACTGGCTGTTGGCAAAGCCGCGGCTACGGCCCTTCGCCATGTTGACGCGCTGGTGTTGGGGGCGGATACCGTCGTTGCTTGCGGTCAGCGCATTCTTCCCAAAGCGGAAACAATTGACGAAGCCCGTAGTTGCCTGAAGTTACTTTCTGGCAGACGCCATCGTGTTTATACAGGTGTCGCTCTGGCTGGACGAACGACAGCGTCTCGGGTGGTGATGTCAGTTGTGACGTTTAAACGTCTTTCGCAAAAAGAAATTGACGGCTATCTCGCGACGGGCGATTGGCAGGGAAAAGCCGGTGGCTATGCCATCCAGGGACCTGCCGCATTATTTATCCGGGCCCTGTCGGGCTCCTATTCAGGTGTGGTTGGCTTGCCCCTGTTTGAAACAGGCCAGATGTTACGCGGTGCCGGATACCCGGTTTTGGAGATAATGGATACATGAGCAAGATTGATGAAATTCTGATCGAACCGGGGTTTCGCGAAACACGTGTTGCCCGCCTGGGGCAGGGACGTCTTCTCGATTTTCGGATTGAAACAGATCAGGCACGCAGTGTCGTTGGTAATGTCTATCTCGGTCGGGTCTTGCGTGTGGTACCGCATTTGCGCGCCGCCTTTGTTGACATAGGTCTTGGCAAAGACGGTTTCCTGGCCGCTGAATCTGCCCGCCACCTGGACGGAGACCCTCGCGGTGGAGATGGCGAGCGCAAGGAAATCAATCAACTGGTTCACGAAGGCCAGTCCATTCTGGTTCAGGTGAACGCCGATGCCGTCGGCGATAAAGGTGTACGACTGGAAGCAGACCTGACGTTGACCGGCAGCCTGGTAGTTTACGGTCCCCGGCGAGGCGGTGTGTCAGTTTCACGCCAAATCACCAGCGATGACGAGCGCAGCCGCCTGATCGATGCGATCAAGGGTGGTGAAGGCGGCTATGTTGTGCGCACAGCGGCGCAGGGCTGTGATACGGGTGATCTTGAAGCTGAAGCCAGTGGACTGCGTCAGCAGTGGCTCGATATTCAGGAACAAGCAAAAGGCCTTGAAGCCCCGGCAGCAGTTGTCGCTGAAGATGACCCGGTTATTCAGGTTCTGAAAGAAGCAGCGCAGTCCGGTGTCAAACGTGTGGCCATTTCCGACAATGCTGCGCTGGCGCGCGCCCGTGATTACGCCAAATCATCATTTGCCGAGGACGGGCCTCGCCTCGACGGCGTTAATCTTGGTGAGGATATGTTCGCCAATGCCGGGATAGAAGATGATATCGACGGCCTGATTTCGCCTCGGGTCTATTTGCCGGGTGGTGCTCATATCACGATTGAAGCGACAGAAGCGCTGGTGGCGATCGATGTTGACAGTGGTGAGCATCGAGGTCCGGACAAAATGGCCAATGCCCTTGCCATAAATCTTGAAGCTGTTGGCGAAATTGCCCGGCAGGTTCGATTGCGGAGTATCGCCGGATTGATCGTTATTGACTTGTTGAAGATGCGCGCCGACGATGACCGAAAAAAGATTGTGACGGCCCTGGGCCAGGCTTTGGCAACCGATCCGTCGGCAACGCGTGTAGGTTCAATGGATGATTTTGGATTGCTGGCGTTCACACGCCGGCGTCAGGGCAAATCACTGGCTGATACCTGGATGTCACGCTGCCAGGCATGTGAAGGGGCAGGCTATACCCTGACGACGCAGGCGCTGGCAGCCGATGCCTATCGCATGGCCGAAGCCGAAGCCCGAATTGCCGAACCTGGTACTTTGGTTGTAAGGGCCGAAGCCGCTGTTGCCACCGAAATGAACAAGGGCGATGCCAATGTTGCTGCCTTCGCCAACCGGGTTGGACGACGGGTACAGGTAGAAAGCTTGCGTGACGTCTCGGCGGATTATCTCGAAGTCTTTGTGGAGTGAATGAAAGGGAAGGGATGATATGACTGCACCGGTAAACGACAATCGCACCGGCACCTGCCCGATTTGCCAAAAAGAAGCATCCGCTTCACACAAACCCTTTTGTTCGACCCGTTGCAAAGATGTCGACCTTGGTCGCTGGTTGAACGGTGGGTATGCTATCCCGGCTGTTGAACCACCGGATGAAGGCGATTTGGAAGAAGCCCTGAGAGAGGCGTTTCAGTCCGGAGAAATGGGCGATCCGGATTCGAATTCCTAAGACTTTGATTCTGCCGGTTGCTCAATCCTGACCCAGAGCATTTGTGGCAGATCGGGATCGATACGACGCAGGTCTTTCATTCTGTTGATCATGTTCTTGCTGAGCTTTGTATCACAGCCAAGAATAATCTTGCCGCTTGGCGATGTGTAATCCCGCGACAGGATACGGCCCATGGATACCGGACCAATGCCCACTTCCTCCTCCGTCTTGATCTCCTCCTCTTCCGTCTGCCCATCTTCTACAGGCTTGGTCACTTCGGGCGTGACTGGTTCTTCTTCCTTCAACGGAGTAATAGCGCCGTCCAGGCCAAGTTTTCGTACGATATTATCCAGGTCATCAGACCCAGGTGTGGGGATGCGACGGTAATCAGCGGCTTCCTGGAATTCCGGTGGCTCGTATTTGGCATCTTCCAGCGCTGTATAAAGTTCGTTTTTTGACACCGGCTTGGGAATAAAGGCGTTGACGTCCAGGGCCATGGCAGAGCCTACCAGGTCAAAGCCCTGAAGGGCCGTGAACATGATCACCGGCATGGTGCGGGGAATACCAGGAAACCCCACGCGGATGGATTTCAACAGTTCAAGTCCGTTCACGGGCAACATATTCAGGTCGGTAATGACGGCCTCGATCTGCTTGCCTTCGGTCACAGCCTCAATCATGGCCTTGATGGCCGTGGCACCGTCAATGGCACTGATGATTTGCGCATTGCGTTTCGTCAGTAAACGCTCAACCGCAAAGCGGCTGAAATCCTCGTCGTCGACAACGACGAAATATTTACCCTCGACTTCAACCGCACACATTTAAATCACTCCACCAGTTCATTTAACAGGTTCAAAATTCGGTATCCACGTAGCCAGGGTTTCTTCGACCTGCGCCAGACTGCTCAACAATAGCGCCCCCCGGCTTTCGATCTCGGGCCAGTCAGAGGTTGCCAAGGCAGTTTCAATCGCGATCAGATGATCCGCCAACACCCCGGCACCGACACTTTTGGCGGCTCCCTTGGCGGCGTGGGCATGATGTCTGGTATTTGCCTGATCCCCGGCCGCAATTGCGGATTGCAGATCCACCAATCGCGGAGCCGCAGCCTCCAGAAAAAAGCCCACCACTTCACGTACATCCTCCTCATCCTCGAGGTCCATGCGTTCAACAAGGTCGTCAATATCCAGATCAGCAACGGTCATAGCCTCTGTCGGTTCCCCCAGACGCGGCAAAAACAGAAAGGAATTATTGCTACCTTAATGTCCCCGAAAGCCATTGGAAACCCGGATTCAAAGGGCTTTTCTGGTTGCCGTCAGAGAATGCACAAGAACATTCGCCGGTGCTCTGGACAGTGGTTCAGATATCACCTATAAACCGGCGGTCTTTCGGGGTTATTTATCGACCCTAAACAGACCCGGATTGCCTTGCAATCCTGTGCCCGGGTAGCTCAGTTGGTAGAGCAGTGGACTGAAAATCCTCGTGTCGGTGGTTCAAATCCGCCCCCGGGCACCATTATTAAAAATGCCTCGGCAGGGATGCCGGGGCTTTTTTTATTGCTCTCTCAAATGAATGCGCAGCTCAAACAGGCCAAATGTCATGCAAACCTTCAAACTCACGCCCAAGCCTCAAAGCGATTATCGCCTGGAGGTCAATGAGCTTAAGAAACAGTGCAAGCTCGAGAAGCATGGATATCGTCACAACAAAATCATTTATGGTTTCTGTGACAAAGTGCCTGAAATCGCTGAGCTTCAGTCTCTTGGTTTAAATGTTGAAAAGATTCCCTTCGAGAAAGCACAACTGAGCCTGACGAACGATCTGGTTGAACGAGGTCGCGCAAAATCAAAAATCGACCATCTTGCAGTTAAACAAGCAGAAAACGGTGCGAGAAACGAGCAGGAAGAAGCTGTCGCGCAGAAAAGACTGGTGGATTTAAACAACAATATTCAAGCCGCCAAAGAAGACCTGGGCATTACAGGAATACTCAAATTGTTGAAGTTTTAGCTTAAAACGGATTTGCTTTCGCAAAGGGTTTATCCTGACGCAACACTTTAATTTCTCAATGCCTCATTCATTTATTTTTTACAGGCGCCCAAATGAAACTGATTGCCCTCAACTTGCCACGAGATATTGGCGAACAAGATTTAGAAGAATTATTCAAGATTCATGGCAATGTTACAGCCTGTAATCTTGTCCTTGATGACAAGACAGGTGCTTCAAAAGGTTTTGGTTTCATCGAAATGGAACTCGAGCAAGAAGCGATGGCTGCCATCGAAAAATTACATGGCACCAAGGTGAACAAAAACAAAATTCGTGTTAAGCCCGCAGAGTAATCTTCAGGTTGGTGGCCTGCCAGATGAGTTGTTGTCAGTCATCTGGTCGTAACGACCTTGGAGACAAAAGGCGAAGTCATGGCGCGGAGCAGGGCGCTGTAGTTGAGCTGAAACGTGATTTCGCTGCCGATGGGCAACCGGCGCGTGCCGGTATCGACGGTGAGGTGGTCACTGCTGGCCCCGAGCACTGTAATCCCTGTGGGCGGGAGCAGGCCGTCTGGATCGATGTCCTGGCGGCCGATCGCCAGAATAGATTGCGCGATGGTGCCGCGATCCTCGTCCGGCGGCCTGGTGCCAAATGCGGTTTGCGCGATGACGCCCCGGGGTATGGACGGCTTGTCCTTGGATTCAATTATTTCTGCCACCAGCGTGATTGCGTCCGTGTGGAGACCATCAATTGGTTCCCGGTGCAGGGTCTCAACACCAAACAACAACGACTCGCCAAGGCGCAGGTTGTTAATCCGGCCAATGTTGGCTCCGCTGAATGCCCAGTCGAGGTTCCCGGAATTGCCACCGGAGACGATGTCGAGGATGGGGCCGAAGGTGGAGTCAATCGAGTTGGCCAGTTCCGAAAGCTCGTTCATGTTTTGAATATCGGGCGAGACACCGCTCCGGCAGGCAAGGTTGGTGCCAATACCCCTGATCCGAATGTTGGGGAAACGAAGCGTTTCCCGCACTGTGTGTTCCAGATCGTCGGGCATGATCCCTTCGCGCAGATCGCCGAGTTCAACCATCAGGATAACACCATGGACCCTCCCTGTTTTGGATGCGGCAATGGAGAGCTGGTTGATGACGTCCAGTTCAGTGTTGTGACTTATATCGACCTGAGCCACGACACGGTCGACCTGACTCATCATTGGCGAGCGGAGCAAAATCATCTCCGCATTCACACCTGCCTGACGCATGGCTTCAATGTTTTCGATTCGCGATTCACCGATCCCCTGCACGCCGGCTTGCAGTAACACATCAGCGATCTCTGGGTTGCCCAGGGTCGCTTTGGTCACGCCCGTGACAGATATGCCACGCGCCATTAGACGAGTTGTCAGGGTCGCCGTGTTGTGGAGGATCTTATCAAAGTTGATTTCCAGTCGCGGTGCCGTCATTGACTGCGGGCGATTTGTTTCTTTTTGAGCGCAGGAAATGCGGTGAGGATCATCTCAGCCAGATGATCGGGTGAACGGGTCAGCGCGTCAGTGACAGGGATACCAAGATCCCGCTCATAATCCGTGATGGCGACACTGACATCAGTATCAGTCATGTTCTCGTGGTTGATCGTGAGGCCGACGACTTTTGTATCGGCAAATGTCTCGATAAGGTTGATCTCGCTGGCTGGAGAGGGCATGGGTATTTCATCGAAATCGCCAAGGTTGACTCGTCCCGGAGCGTGCTGAAGGACAACGCCGTCGGGGCGACTGCCGCGCAGGATAAAAGTCGATGTCAGGTAGGCCGGATGACTGAGGGCACCCTGGCCTTCTACAATTATCACATCGGGGGATTCGGTTCTGAAGGCTTCAAGAACTGTGGCTTCCATCTCGCCGGAGCAGAACTGGGACGGAATGGCATCAAGTGCGATGCCGTAGCGCGCGCCCTGGATCAAACCGGTTTGCCCTGTACCGATCATCACTGCCTTCAGGCCACGATCGTTCAGGGCCTGGGTCAGGATAGTCGCCGTAGTGCGTTTTCCAATCGCGCCGTCCGTACCGAGCACCGCAATGCGTGGGCAGGTCACTTCGGTGATGCGACCGCTGAACATTCGAAGATCTTTTTTGTCGCGGGGCCTGCGGACGTCGAGGATTACCACGTTGTTTTCCGCACTGGCAGCAGCAAATTCCGGATCGTCATTGAGGAATTCGTGCAGGCCGTTCACGATATTCATCCCGAGACCAATGGCGTCGAGCACGATGGTTCGTTCATGAGTGGATAATATGCCACTTGACGGTGCCATGCCGTAGATAAAATAGTCTGGCACATCTTCAGTGTGCGTAATGGCTTCTGCCAAACTTTTCCAGATGGGGATGGCGTTCGGCTTTTCACCGAGGACTTCACCGGTATCGAGGCCGGCCTTCGTGCTGTCGATGACCGAGAGAATTTCGTATTTCTCTGAATGACGGACAAGCCCGTTTGCCGTTTTGCCGTCCATTTCCCCGAAGTTGGCTTCACAATAAACGACGGCTGTTGCGCCACGCAGGTATTCGCGACCGGGTTGGGACGGCGATGGTACGACAGTTACAGCGACCGGAAGCTGGCTGGTGGTCGGCAGAGGCGATGGAATAGCAGTCGGGACGGATATCACAGGGGTCTCCTTTAATCAAAACAGGGAACCGGCAACGATATCTCGACGGCATCGCAGACTGCCTTACCCGGCGGAACTATTCGCAAGGGCAGGGAGAAAACAATCGAGTCAGCGTGGACGATCAGTGGCAATACGGATCCGGCAGGACCGGAATGGCGTATTGATGGCGGCGCAGGACCGCAAGACAGCGTCCGCCTAAATGCGGAGCAATCGATCAGTATTCAAGAAGAAAAATATAAGAAAGAAAGGTATTTTTATTTCCAGAAGGCATATATACACTAAATAATATAAAATACAACAAGAATCAGAATTTAAAATTGAAATAATTTGTTGCTAATATATATTTGCAAACTACTATATTAAGACAAATTCTTTGTAATATTTACTTTCGTAATATTTATATAAATTATGTATATCCCTGTCGGTTGATAGTAAAACCAGACTAGTACCAATGACGCTCAGGATCAAAAGTGAGCTGAACAAGTGTAGCTGTTCTGCCTGTGGTCTTGATTTATCTATTGACATTTGACGTGTGCACCCCATATGTGGCTACACGTTTTACATTTGTTTTGGCTTGCCTGGATAGTCGGTACGCCGCTTAGCTTAGTTATCCCTGACATTGTGATCGTAAAAAAGGCCGCCTACCGCATTGTGTGGGGGCGGTATTGTGACGCCTGTTATAAGGAAATAACTAATGGCTACTGGTACTGTTAAATGGTTCAACCCGAGCAAGGGTTTTGGTTTTATCGAGCAAGCTGACGGCTCAAATGACGCATTTGTTCACATTTCGGCTGTCGAGCGCGCCGGTTTGAGCACGCTCAATGAAGGTCAAAAAGTTTCTTTTGAACTTCAAGCTGGTCAAAACGGAAAAGCTTCCGCAGAAGACCTGAAGATTATTGACTGAATAATCTCTGCATCGCCCTCAACATAGTTGGGGGCGATTGCGACTTGCTGACGACACAATAGAATTCAGGATCATTTGATCCCATAGTTACCCCAAGCCGAGTGATAGTGCTGCGACACTATCGTCTGACGACTGAGCCTGCGTGCCTTTTGGCCTGGCTTCCCGGCGACATCAAACAATACAGCGAATGCATGTACCCGGCTTGACCGAGGATGGCATGCATTATCGCTCTGAATTTCAAGGAAATATTATGAATACCGAAGAAAACTTTCTGACCAGATATGGTTTGCAACATTTTGTGACATGTACCCAATCCGGCGGGCAACATGCGTTTGTCATCAAAGGCCAGGAAGGCCAAAAGATGATCAAACACGCTGAGAGCCTGATCAAAGGCCGCCACGGCGCCGCTGCCAGGATTCAGGTGACTCAAAGCTAGTAACCCGGGACTGAATACAATACGGATTCTGTGAAACCAGTCTGTCTGACTGCCTGGTCACCTTCCGGAAAAACGGAGACAGATCGATGGCCAGGAAGAAACCAAAAGGCAAGAACGCCGCATTTGTGATGTTCAATGTACATTATGAAGACGGCTCAATAAGCTCAAACCGCCGGGTGCCGAATGAACTGCTGGATCAGTCTTTGGGCGGCAATATTCTTGATCTGGCGCGCACCGCAATCCAGGAACAAGACAATGAGATCGCCCATCGCGCCAAAGAGCGTCGTGCAAGGATCAAATCCATCGTCAAGGTTTGATATTGCCCCCTGGGGCACCACTAATTACGGTAAATAGAAGCTTCTCATTTCTCGTCCTTATTGGGGCGCAGATTGGTCTTGTGTCCAGCCAATAGCATTGGCGGCCATTTTCACGTCTTCACCGTCTCCTTCCGCATATTGAACCCAACAGGTGCAGTCTACCTGGCCACCCAGCATGGATCGGGAAAACCGCAAGGTCAGGGCGGCTGATGAATAAGCAAAAGTAATATAGGACTTTACGCTTGCCCAACGACCTGGAATTGCGTCGTCTTCTTCGTCATCTCCCCATTCCCCACCTTCGACCATTTCAATTTTGAACTGGTTAATTTCGTCCTTTGATTTGACTGCATCCGTGGACAGACAAAGGAGATCGTTGAGATCATGCTCAAAGCGCAGCCAGATATCACGATTGGGGTATGATCCCTTTTCCGCTTCCTGATCATCTGTCTCTTCAAGCAAGGCAATGCCGACTTCATATATTGCGTTAGATAAATCACTTTCCTGCATTTTGTCGCGTTTTGCATCGATGAAGCTGCAAAGCACGTGTTCAAGAGCCGCCCTGGCGGGAAAATCACGGGCGAAACCGATATAGCGAAATTCAATGGCAGGGTGTTGGGACACAGTGCGCTTCCTGGAACAAAAAAGTTTCAGCGAATTTCGAAACTGGTGTGAACTTCACGACCTTCGTAACTCAGAATCAACCCATACATTCCGGGCCCAGGCGTCTTGTTGTAGGGCACAGTCCAATCCCAGGATACGAAAGCTGCCGGGTCCGGTTCGCCGTGGACACTGGCATACTTGTCCAGCAGCAAATTACCGTCAAGATCGTGCATGATCACTCTGGGCAATTCGGATAAATGGTCCGTGACTTCGCCAATGGGCTTATAGCTGTCGTTGTAGAACCGCACGATCACGGGAATATCTTTCAGGCTGTTGCCATATGAAAATTCGGAAATTACCGGCTTAACGCTGAGGAAAAGAATTAGCGACGAACTGACCCGAAGGCCGGCCAGTCCTGGCCCAACGAACTTACCTTCCTGTTCTTGTGCTATATCTATCACTGCCGGTGCCGCAACAGTGGTCTGCATCGGGCCTGTGATTAAAGCCACAACAGCAGTGAGCAAGCTGAGATAAACGCGGAATTGATTTTGGTTGATCTTCATCATCAATCTGGTTCCCGCCATACTCTCTTCTCCAGATATGGTTCGAAAACGGTAACTGCCCAGGAAGGTATTCCTGAAACTGATCCATATAAACGACGTGTAAACTGCCCAACGATTTGAGAGAGCTCCTCTTGAAGCACGGGAATACGTTCGGGGTCCATAATTACTGCCGCTGGCACTTCCGAAACGATCCCCAGCACACCCCTGCCCAGTTCGGCAGCATCATTCATGACCGTGTTCACCGTGTTCACCCGCCCGACCACGCCCGTCAAGCCAGTTCTTTTTTCTGCAAACCTGATCATGCGTTTTTCGATGCTACTCCACGCTGCTGCCTCAACGGCTTTGGCGATAACTTTGCCATCCGTATGAATGATCAGTTGTTTTATTTCCGGCATCGAAAGCTTTTTGTGGGCGATGCGCTGACGTGTATCAAGAATTCTGTCGCGCAGCTTTTCAATCCTGCCTGGTATTTTGTTCATGACTTCGAAGCCCGCATTTGCGTTCCGGGCTGCCTGGTCGACATCTTCTTCGCTCAGCCTGGCGTGGGCCTTAGCCATCCGCGCCTGTTCAAGCGTTGATTCAACTTTTCCAAACTGCTGCCGTACGGAATAGTCGTCAGCCGCTGCAGGCTGGATCGAATCGTTGGCCCTGGCGCTGAGCGAAACAAGGTCGGGATTTGCAATGGCAGACAGAAGCCCAATATAGTCCGGTGGACTATGGCCCACGGAGACTGAAGGGTTTGATTTTTGGTAATATGGCGAAATAGGGTCAGGGACGCGAACAAAGGCACTAGGCGGCGGCAAGTCTGCATTCAACCGGGTTGCTGTTTGGTAAAACTGAAGGCGCTTTTCTCGCGACTGCTTGAACATTTCGTCATAAGTGTCGCGTGATTCCCCAAGTACAACCACCATGGCTTCCTGTTGGGTTTCTCTTTCATCAAGTTCCTTCAGGGCACCCTGCAGGACAGTTTCGTGCTCAGCCTC
Organism: Alphaproteobacteria bacterium; assembly: GCA_018654745.1. Classification (GTDB taxonomy): domain Bacteria; phylum Pseudomonadota; class Alphaproteobacteria; order UBA2966; family UBA2966; genus JABILA01. Next base: position 31,307 of record JABILA010000118.1, on the reverse strand, counting down.
AGCACGGATAAGTGGTACTGCGACAGTGTCTACCTGACGACTGATGTTCTGCCAGGCGTTGAGGTTATCTTTTGCAGACCACCAACGGGCATAATATCTGTTCTTAAGGGTCATTGCCAACTGCAGCGCCGCATCGGCAATTGAGGCCAGGGTAGAGAAACTGCTGCTACCTGAGATCACAAGTCCACTTCCCGCACCGGAAATATCGGTATTCGCCAGACGACGAAGCACCCTTTGGCCATATTGCCTGAGGTCGGGTCCTGGTTGTGGTGGCGGTGTGTAAACCGGTGTTTCGGAAGTGCGGCGGCTTCTGCTGCTCTGCCGGCTGCCGCCAGGACAATAAGTTCCGGTTGAAGTTTGGTAGCAACCGACAACACCACGCGCCCTGTTGGCGGACGTATCCGGCAGTGTGCCCGCGATCCCGACCGCAGGCAGGCAAACCAGCACAGCCAACAAGGCAGCTGGTGCCTGGAAGTAAGTTGCTCGCAAATTTGTCCCTATGGCCATTAACTACAGCTTTCCTCCAACATCTGTGTGCAAAAACACTGCGAGACTGGAAAACAAGGGCGTCAAACAAAGACTAACAGACGTCTATCGGCTTAGAAACAAAAAATCAGGTCGTCTGGACCCGGTTCAGCTCGTTATTGTCTGTGTGCTCAAACACCTTGCCGTAGATATCGACCAGCGTTGTTTGGGCATAAACCAGTTTGTCATTTCCTGTGATGACGTTTTGACGAAATTCGAGCGAAGAAGCCTTTTTTGACATAAAGGGCGATTGGATAATGCCCCAATCAGGGTCTCCAAGTTTAGCCGACAAGTTCAGGACGGCATGTCCATCCGCGTCGGTTTCGCCGTTATATTTTCCTCCTGCGACGACACTGACGGCACGTGGGATAACAAAAGAATGCATGATCGTTTCGTTCTTCGCATCCCAAATCCAATAACCGGTTTGATTGTGAAAAACTTCGTCGTTCGATTTGCGTCGAACAACCTGGTGATAGTATACGGCGGCTAACTGTTGCTCTTCGGCGTTGGCGAGGCTGCCGATATCTTCATAGATGATTGTTTCATAATAGGGATTATTCTCCTCACCATCTGGCTCGGGAGCAATGTCGATGCCCTGGTGGCCTTCCCATTTACCTGAAAAGTTTTTGAGAGGTCCGTAATCAACCTGATTGTCTGAAGTCATTTTTTCCCCATTGATCATATTCAGAGAGCGTGATGCATCCAGAATAGGCAGTATTGTGACCGGGGAAAGTGAAATTATGAACTTGTCGACTAAAAACAGGCAATTACATTTACATGGAATTATCTGTCAAACCTGGCCGGTGTATGGCGATGTGGTTAGTCTGACACAGACATAAATGGACGTAAGTAATGACAACGCCGATGACGATGAACTTTCAGTCTTTCAAAGCTTCCGTGGCAGATGCGCAGCCGCCGTCTGACCTTCCAGCTATCCTGCTGGCTTTGTGGCACGCGGCCAAAGGTGAATGGGAAAAGGCACACGAACTGTCGCAGGCAGACGAAAGCGCTGCGGGAAGCTGGGTTCATGCCTATTTGCACCGGGTTGAAGGAGACAACAGCAACGCGGCTTACTGGTATCGGCGTGCAGGAGAGCCTGTTTGTCAGCTATCGCTGGAAGACGAATGGGAACAGATCGCCGAAGCACTGACTGCGTGAACCGATCAAGAAGTCTTATTGTTCCGGCGCAGGTACATTCCTTGGCAGCGCGATCGTAACTTGCATTCCGCCCTGCATCAGATTTTCCATTGACAGAAACCCGTCGTGATCCTTGACGATCGAATCAACAATGGCGAGGCCCAGACCTGTGCCACCGGTCCCACGTCCACGTGACTTTTCAAGTCGGTAGAACGGTTGCGTGACCTTACCCATTTCGGCCTCGGGGATGCCGGGTCCACGGTCGGTGACCGTCACCAAAACTGAAGAGGCATCAGCCTCGATTTTCAGCAAGGCTGACTGACCATATTTCAGGGCGTTGTCGACAAGATTTCCCAATGCCCGGCGCAGGGCCCTGGGTTTGCAGGTCAGGGTCAGGGGACCGTGCTGCTTGTAATCCAGCTTTGTTTCGGTTCCCGTAAACATCGAATGTACGGTTTGATAGGTCATTTGATAACTTTGCGGCTTTGACTGACTGGCCTCGCCTGAAAAATCATCGTTCATAAATATGTCGGCACCGGTATCGAGATAATCCTGATACAGGCTTTCGACCAGAGAAACAAAATCAACAACCCTTGCAGGTTCCTCAGTTGCCTCATTGCGAAGATATTGCAAGCTGTCGGCAATCATGGCTGACATTTCAGTTGTGTCGTCAATCAATCGGTCGCGAAGCTCTTTATCCTTGATCAGGGCCGCACGCAGCCGCAAGCGTGTGGCAGGTACGCCCAGATCATGAGAAATGGCGGCCACAAAAGATAATCGGTCGCTCATGTGTTTTGATATTCGAGCAACCAGATGATTGACCGCGAATGTAATCTCGGAAACTTCCTCACAGCCATCGGCTTTGATAGGCGTGGTTTCGTTTCTGGTGTCGCGCAGGGCTTTCAGCAATTCGTCGATGGGCGTGAATATGTATCCGGCAGCAAAGGGCAAGCCCATAAAAAACATGATCAGGGCCACATAAAGCAGAAAGTCATAGCGTGACAAGGCACCCTCGTCGCGCCAGTAAGCATTGCTCTCAAGGATCAACATTTTGCTGTCATCACGATCCAGAACCAACTTGACCTGTTGGCCACTTCGCGCGGCTTGCCCGGATAGCCAGGCGAGGGTATTTGCGATTGCGACCTTGCCACGCTGCGAATTCGTTCCAGGCCCGGACACTGTTTGCCGGGTTTCGAGGTCAATCGCAGACGGGGCAAGGGCTGCAATATAAGTTTGGTCCTGGTTCGGTGTCGCGGCGATAACAGGTAGTTCAACCAGTTGTTCTGGCCATCCCGCCATGCCCTGGGCCTGCAACACTTCTGCCCTGGTTCTGCCACCCCGTTCCATGATTTGCCAGGAAAGCTTGTCACTTAATTGAACGACGGGCGTAGGTTTGTGTCCAAGGAAGGCATCAACAACGGGTGACAGCTCGAACCCCATTTGCCAGGCATCGAACTGTCGGTCCTGGCGCTGGTCCTGTTGCCATGAAATAAACAATAACAAGCCATTAGTGATGACGACGCCCAGTCCCAACAGCCAAAAAAGCCGCGCCAGCATGCTTTTGGGTTGGATTAACCGCCACAACGTCTTGTCTTGATCCTGGCTATTCACGTTCGACATCTGTCGCCAACATGTAACCTTCACCACGGATGGTGCGAATCAGGTCTGACCCGGATGGGTCTCCAACAAGTTTTTGTCGCAGGCGACTGATCTGAACATCAATCGGTGCACGACCTTTTGCAGCGGAGATATTTTCATCCGCCTGAACCGTGTCCTGAAGTTCATCCCGGTTCAAGGTGATCCAGGGGGCACCAAGAAAAATACCCAACAAAGTCGCTTCCCTGTTTGACAGCACAACAAGCAGGCCATCCTTGCGTGTCAGTTCCTGGCGCGCGAGATCATATTTCCAGTCAGAAAACAGAATGGTGCCCCGTTGCAATCGGTGTTGCAGGGAAGGCGTGCGACTGATCCGCCTCAGGATGGCCTTGATACGGGCCAGCAGAACATCAGGGTTGTAGGGCTTGATCATGTAATCATCGGCCCCCAGTTCCAGCCCCTTGATGCGATCCTGGTCGGCAGACATGGCGGTCAACATCAGGACAGGAACTGAACTGGTCTGGCGCAGATCACGGCAGATATCCAGCCCGGACTGGTTCTTCAGCATCAAATCAAGAACCAGTAAATCTATGGACCATTTGGCCATGACCTGGTCCATTTCCTCGGAGTTCCGCGCAACCGAAATCTGATATCCAGCCTGGGACAAAAAAGCCTTCAGAAGTTCGAGCGTCTCTTCATCGTCATCAACTACTAGAATGTGGCGGCTCAAATTTTGATCTCCGTCCTGTCATTTGACGCCCCCGGTTGGTGTCAAAACTGACGATATTCATCGATTTGTAACAGAAGGTAACAGATTCAAAAAGTTATTGGCCCTGATTTCTGCAATGGCTGTTTATTCCGTTGACGGTTTGGGAATTCCGCCCGCTATACTTCGCTCCAGTTAATCTGGCGAAGCAAATGGAAAAGTTGCCGCCGTTATCCACGAGATTTTCGAGAAATAATAACAGGGAGAGATTCACATGAAATTAAAAACACTGGCAGCCGTTGTAGTCGCAGCAGGCATGATAAGTTCCGCCGCTAAAGCCGGACCGGAAGTTGAGGTTCTGCACTGGTGGACCGCAGGTGGTGAAGCTGCCGCGATCAAGGTTCTGGTTGACGATTTCAAGTCCCATGGCGGTAAATGGACAGATATGCCCGTTGCCGGTGGTGGCGGAGATGCTGCCCGGACGGCCTTGAAAGCACGCGTGCTTTCCGGCAATGCGCCGACAGCCTTTCAAATGAAAGGTCCGTCCATCCAGGAATGGCATGAAGAAGGTGCACTGACCGTTGGCATCGATGCTGTTGCCAAGTCCGAAAACTGGGATGCGTCTTTGCCGGCAGCTATTGCCAACCACATGAAGTGCGAAGGCAAATATTGCGCGGCACCTGTTAACGTACACCGCATTGACTGGATCTGGGCCAACCCCAAGGTTCTGGCCAAGGCAGGCGTCGCTATGCCGACAACATGGGACGAATTCAACGCTGCCGCCGACAAGCTGAAGTCAATGGGCATCACACCTCTGGCCCATGGTGGTCAGGCCTGGCAAGACGCCACAGTCTTTGAAGCCGTCGCCCTTGGCGTTGGCGGAAACGCATTTTACAAGAAAGCCTTTGTCGATCTGGATCCCGCTACCTTGAGCGGCGCCACGATGCAGAAGGTTTTTGACCAGATGCGCAAGATGCGTGGTTATGTTGATGCCAATTTCTCCGGTCGCGACTGGAACCTGGCAACGACAATGGTCATGAACGGTGAAGCTGCTTTCCAGATCATGGGTGACTGGGCAAAAGGCGAATTTACCAATGCCGGCAAGGTTGCAGGCAAGGATTACCTTTGTGCACCAACACCAGGCAATGGCTATCTCTATAACGTGGACAGCTTTGCCATGTTCAACGTTAAAGGTGCCGACAAGATCGATGGCCAGAACCTGTTGGCCAAACTGATCATGGGCAAGAACTTCCAGAAGGTCTTTAACCTCGCCAAGGGATCTATCCCGGCCCGTGTTGATGTGCCGTTGAACGAATTTGATTATTGCGCTCGTCGCTCAGCTTATGACATGGATGTTACCAGTGGGAACGGCGGCTTGCTGCCAAGTTACGCCCACGGCATGGCCATGCGTAATGCCCAGGCTGGTGCTATCACTGACGTTGTCACCAAGCACTTCAACTCCAACATGTCGTCCGCTGATGCCGCCAAGGCACTTGCCCAGGGCGTCAAAAACTCAATGTAAGACCTGCTTGTTCCCGGTCCTGTCGTTTATTGCGGCGGGGCCGGGGCCTTTTTCAGAAAACTGCTGAACCTTACAATCGAGATATGTCTTGGAAAAACTGATTGCCAGATATCTGCCGAAAATAGTCGTCGCACCATCTTTCGCGGCCGTACTGTTTTTCGTCTACGGATTCATCGGCTGGACTATCTGGGTATCGATGACCAAGTCTCGAATATTGCCCAAATATGATTTGGTTGGCCTGATCCAGTATGACAAATTGTGGGCTACGCCGCGCTGGCTGGTTGCAATTGAAAACCTCGGCATATTCATATTTCTTTTTGTTGCCATCGCGCTGGTCGTTGGGCTGTTTCTGGCCATATTACTGGACCAGAAAGTCCGCGCTGAAGGTTTCATTCGTACAACCTATCTTTATCCCATGGCGCTCAGCTTCATTGTGACCGGTACGGCCTGGAAGTGGATTTTAAATCCCGGCCTCGGCATTCAGAAAGTAGTGCGCGACCTTGGCTTCCCGGATTTTGAATTCGGCTGGCTGGTCGATCCTGAAATGGCTTTGTACACGATTGTGATTGCCGGTGTTTGGCAATCGTCGGGCTTTGTCATGGCCTTGTTCCTGGCAGGATTACGGTCTGTTAATCAGGAAATCATCAAGGCTGCCATGGTCGACGGCATCGGGCCCTTCCGGATATACACAGGCATCATCATTCCGTCTTTGCGCCCCGTTTTCATCAGCGCCATTATTGTTCTGGTGCATCTGGCCATCAAAAGTTTTGACCTTGTTATCGCCCTGACAAGCGGCGGTCCTGGATATTCGACAGATATGCCCGCGACATATATGTACGCCATGGCATTCAGTCGTGGCCAACTGGGCCAGGCTTCGGCCAGTGCCACGATCATGTTGATGACCGTGTGTATCTTCATCATCCCATACCTCTATTCGGAGCTGCGTCAGAAAAATGCCTGATCAAACAGCCAACGTGGCGCGCGGCGGTGGGAAGCGCTGGTCTCCAATATTGTTGCGGGGACTATTGTTTCTGATCCTCGGTTTGTTCGTGCTCTATTACACGCTGCCCTTGTTCGTCATGGTCGTCACATCCCTGAAATCCTTGCCGGAAATTCGCCAGGGTGCGTTGCTGGGCTTACCAAAAGAAATTGTGCTGGATGCCTGGAAAAATGCCTGGAGCGAAGCCTGTGCCGGTGTCACTTGTGTCGGGTTAAAACCCTATTTCTGGAACTCTGTGGTTCTGGTTGTGCCAGCGGTAATAATCTCAACAGCTATCGGCGCCATCAATGGCTACATACTTTCCATGTGGCAGTTCAAGGGATCGAACATTATTTTTGGTCTGATGCTGTTTGGCTGCTTCATTCCGTTTCAGGCGGTCCTGCTGCCTATGGCGATTACATTGGGAAAGATCGGTATCGCCGGGAACGTCGCAGGCCTGGTACTGGTGCATGTGGTTTACGGCATAGGATTTACGACCCTGTTTTTCCGTAACTACTATGTCTCGGTCCCCGTCGAACTGGTCAAGGCGGCCAAGATCGACGGCGCCGGTTTCTGGACCATTTTTGGCCCTATCCTCCTGCCGATGTCCGCACCTGTGATTGTGGTCACGGTGATCTGGCAATTCACCAGCATCTGGAACGACTTCCTGTTCGGCGTTTCATTCAGCCAGGGTGACAATCAACCGATCACTGTTGCCCTGAATAACATTGTGAACTCCACAACCGGGGTCAAGGAATACAACGTTGATATGGCGTCAGCAATGATCGCCGCTATTCCGACCCTGCTGGTCTATATCGTTGCCGGTAAATATTTCATCCGTGGCCTGGCGGCCGGATCTGTAAAAGGCTAATTCTTCATGTCCGTTCTGGAAGCAAAAAATCTTTACAAGAATTTTGGCACAGTCGAAGTTTTGAAAGATATTAATCTCAGCATCGACGAAGGTGATTTTCTGGTTCTCGTTGGACCTTCTGGCTGCGGCAAATCAACATTGTTGAATATCACCGCAGGGCTGGAAGATATGTCCGCCGGTGACATCATGATCGATGATGCGGTTGTTAATGAAGTGCCGCCCAAGGACCGCGATATCGCCATGGTATTCCAGTCCTATGCCTTGTACCCGACCATGACCGTGGAAAAGAACATCACGTTCGGGATGAAGGTGCGCAAGGTCCCGCAAGCTCTCAGGAAAGAGGCTTTGGATCGCGTCGCCGGGTTGTTGCATATTGATCATTTGCTGGATCGCAAGCCCTCACAATTATCGGGCGGTCAGCGCCAGCGCGTGGCCATGGGCCGTGCTTTGGTGCGTGAACCACGTATCTTCCTCTTTGACGAACCCTTGTCTAACCTTGATGCCAAACTTCGTATTCAGATGCGCAGTGAAATAAAGCAGCTGCATCAACGCCTGGGAACCACAATTGTCTATGTGACCCATGATCAGACAGAAGCCATGAGCCTGGCGACCAAGATTGCCGTCATGAATGGTGGCGTTATTGAACAATTGGGTGCGCCGCAAGAACTGTATGACACCCCCAACAGTGTCTTTGTTGCTGACTTCATTGGCTCACCGGCCATGAACTTCATCAAGGGTCAGGTGGTCGACGTTGCCGGGAATGCCTGTTTTGTCTCAACGCATGAAGGAACGGAAGTCCGGGTTCCCATCGGGCACTACGGTTTTACAGATCAACCGGTCGAGGGCCAGGACGTCATTCTGGGTGTGCGACCCGAATATATCACCAGCAATGCCACTGACCATCACGGTGTCGCTTCGATGGATTTCGATCTAACACCAAAGCTGATGGAAACAACTGGTTTTGATCAGCATGTGTTATTCGATTTCTGCGGTGGTGAAATTGCCGGTCGCTTTTCATCGAAAATTGAAGTTGTGATCGATCAACCACAGACCGTTCATATCGATCTGTCGACAATATCGATATTTGACGGTAAATCAGAACGCCGCATTTAACCTATCATCCATGACAGTTCGATATATCAAGGGCGAGAGCGATGCCCGGCCCTGGGGTGCCTGGGAAGTGCTGGATACGGGTGATCGCCATGCCGTTAAAAAAATATCTGTTCAACCCGGCCAACAAATTTCCTTGCAGGTTCATCAACAACGGGACGAACACTGGATAGTGGTCGCCGGTAAAGGCGAGGTCACCCTTGATGACAAGGTTCATCCTGCCGCCGTCAGTGATCACATTCAGATATCAGCTGGCCAAAAGCACCGGATTACCAACAATGGACGGAATGCACTTGTGTTGATTGAAGTTCAACTTGGTGATGATTTGAGCGAAAGCGACATCACACGTCTGGACGATTCCTACGGGCGTTAAGATTTTCAGGCAAACTGCGTTTTACGATTTTTTATCCGTAAATAATCCAGCTTTGCGATCCCCTTCAATCTGGTCCGGGCTACGATCCGACACTGGACCATGGCCGCCGCCACCAGGTAATTCAAAAAACATGCGTTCACCTGGCCCGATGATCTGAAAGCCCTTGGGGTCCAGTGTGCCACCTGATTTCAGGCCAAGTTTGCCAAACGACCCGTTCATGCCGCCTTCGCGACCGCGGGCCTGGACAGTGGTTCGATCAAACATGGCAAACAAGCCGCAGGGTCGGCCATCGATTGTCGAAACTTCGATGTCCTGGCCAAAGCCCCCCCTGAAACGACCATTTCCAGCTGAATCCGGTCGCAATTCCTTGCGCCAGATGACGATAGGGGCGTTGCTTTCGACCACTTCGATGGGCATGGCCTTGACCCCGCTGGGAAACGCCGTGGCCGATAAACCGTCCCGACCGGGTCGGGCACCGGTACCGCCGGCGTTAAAGAACAAGGTCTCGTATCGATCCGTGCCCCAGGCACCGTCTCGTTCAAACTGGCCATCGATCTCAGGACCACCACGCAATTGAATACCCCACAGGCAGGCAGCGCCTTCAGCGGGAACGCGGTCCGGAACGATTTGCGCCAGGCATCCCATCACAACCTCTGGCAGAAACTGTCCAATGATGTGGCGGGCGCATACCGGCCAGGGACGCTCGACATTCAGGATTGATCCAACTGGTGCCTTGACTGTTATGGCCGACAAAGAGCCAGTGTTGTTGGGAATGTCGGGTCCGACAATGCACCGCACCCCAAAACTCGCGTAGGCATTGGTGTAGTTGTAAACCAGATTGACGCCCCGTGTGCTGGCTGCGCTTGAGCCTTCAAAATCCAATACCAGCCCATCGTCAGTAACTTCCAGGGTGCAGATAATCTCTACAGGCATGCCAAAGCTGTCGAGAGTAATGGTATTGCTGGCTTTGCCACGTGGGAGCTTGCGAATTTCCTGCAGCATGGAGGCGCGGGATCGAGCAATTATTTCGTCACCGATCTCCTCCAGGTCTGCAAGGTCAAGTTTGTCCAAAGCGTTACACAACGTTTCGGCGCTGGCTTCATTCGCAGAAACATAGGAAAGAATATCGGCTTCAACTTCGCCAGGTGTCCGTACATTGGCCCTGATCATTTTCATTAGATCGTGATTGATCTCACCCTTTTTCATCAATTTCAGAACGGGTATGGCGAGGCCTTCTTCGAACACCGAGGCGGCATCCGGGCCCTGGCCACGACCACCAATATCCAGTTGATGACAGGTACAGGCAAAGAACCCAATCAGCTGTCCAGCTCTGAAGACGGGCGAAGAAATGGTGATGTCATGCAGATGCCCGGAGGCCAGCCACGGGTCGTTGGTAATCAGGTGATCACCTTCTTCCAGCTGATCAAGAGGGATGTCTTCCAGCATCAAGGGGACTGCTGCTGCCGTTGAATTGACGTGGCCCGGGGTGCCGGTTTGCGCCTGGGCAAGCATTCTGCCCTGACGATCAAACAGGGCTGCAGACAAATCACCGGAATCCCGGACAACCGGACTGAAAGCCGTGCGCATCAGGGTCCTTGCCTGTTCCTCGACGATGGAGACAAGATTGCTCCAGACGACCTGGAAGCGGATTTCATCAGCAGGATTGGTCATGACATTTGCCCTTTGTCCTGACGGGTAATGATGATGTGGCCCTGGTCATGGCAATTGGCGGTAAAATTCCTGGGCACGTAAATCGTGGTCCCGTGGTCCTTGATCAAACCGGGGCCAGCCAAGGTAACGTCGTTCCCCAGATCTTTGCGAGAGAGAGTGGTTGCCGAAAGCAATTCATTTTGTTGTATGTCGTAGAGATCGGTTCGGGCCGGAATATCTGTTGGCAAGATATCCAGAACATCCTTGATCGCCATGTTCTCTTCATCTGCAGATAGACGCAGACTGATCCCAACACATTCAATGTCGATACCATCCAGCAAACGACGATAGACGGCAGTGTATTTATTGTTGAAAGCAGCCAGCAAGTCGGCGGCGTCATCGGTGGTCAAGTCACGGGCGGGGATTTCAACAGCCAGATGATGTCCCTGACCTTTGTAGCGCATGAACAGGGTCCGGACCTCGGCAACAGGCACGCCTGGTGCTGCTGATGATACCGCTGCCGAAACATCGGCAGAAATGGTTGCGAATTCCTGATTGAGCAGGGTTGCGTCAAACTCAGCGAGGATCATTTTGATGCTGCGAGAAATTTCAAAAACCGCGCGTGATTGTAAAAACCCAACCGCTGAGCCGATACCTGCAGCTGGCGGAATGATGATGCGATCAATACCCAGTTTGTCGGCCACCTGAACCGCATGCAGGGGCGCAGCCCCACCAAAAGCCACCATGCTACGACGGCGCAGATCAATGCCTTTTTCCCGGGCATGTTCGCGTGCTGCACCGGCCATCTGTTCTTCCACAACCTCCGAAATGGCCGCTGCCCCGGCGTTTGCATCCAGTCCAAGCTGTTCTCCGACATGGTCAGACACTGCTTTGTGTGCAGCATCGGTGGATATCTGAATACCGGACCCGGCAAAGTCTGTTGCCGCAAGACGGCCCAGCAGTAAATTGGCGTCGGTGACAGTGGCCCTGTCACCGCCCCGTTGATAGCAGGCTGGCCCCGGCACCGAACCGGCACTTTCCGGACCTACGTGCAGGCGTTTCAGGCTATCAACCCGGGCGATGGAGCCACCACCTGCACCGATTTCAACCAGATCAATAACCGGGATGCGGGCGGGCAAACCACTGCCCTGGCGGTGCATGTGTTCGCGTGCCATCTCAAAGGACTCACTGCGGCCCGGCACGCCGTGATCGATCAGGCAAATCTTGGCTGTGGTGCCACCCATGTCAAAGGCCAGGATTTCATCTTCACCCAGGTCACGGGCGATGTTCCCGGCGAATATCGCTCCTCCGGCGGGACCGGATTCGACCAGGCGGATGGGGAACCGCCGTGCTGTTTCCAGGTCGCTCAGGCCACCATTGGACAGAAACATAAACACCGGTGCCTGGATGCCCTGTTTGTTCAGGCCCTGCTGCAGCCTTTCAAGATAGGCCGCCATAACAGGTTGCACATAGGCATTGGCGGCAGTTGTCGAAAAACGGGTATATTCACCGATTTCCGGACTGACTTCACTGGACAAGCTGATGGCGACATCGGGCATCATTTCCTGCAACAGATCACGCGCCTTTTGTTCGTGCGCCGGATTGGTGTGGGCATGCAGAAAACAGATAGCCACGCTTTCGATGTTCTGAGCCTGCATATCGATTGCAATATTTTGAAGCTCTGCTTCGTTCAATGGCAACAATATGCCGCCGCTGGCAGACAGGCGCTCCTGAATTCCATAGCGCCACCAGCGCGGGACCAATGGTGCCGGTTTAACGATATTGATGTCATATTGATCAAAGCGACTTTCATCACCCTGGGCCAGGACATCGCGAAATCCTTCGGTCGTCAGCAAGGCAGTGCGTGCACCTTTGCGCGATATGATGGCGTTGGTCGCCAGCGTTGTGCCGTGGATGAAACGTGAAACCTGGTCCGGTGCGATGTCATTGTCATCAAGAAGCTGCTTCAGCCCGCCAAGGATTGCTTCTTCCGGCGCGTCACTTGTGGTCGGTAATTTCAGACTTTTCAGCCCTTCATCCGTTGCCAGGGCAAAGTCGGTGAATGTGCCGCCAACATCAACGCCTATGCGAACTGATCCTGTGCCTGTCATCTGGCGGTCTTCAAAAAATCAGGTGTAGTCGGCAAGATAAATACTCTCTTCACCCGGTATCTTCTTGCGTTCAAATTCATTCGCCCGATGAAAAGGCCAGGTCGCGTCCAGCCCGAGCCTGCCCCAATGATCCTTGTTGGCATCCCGATAAAAACCCGGCACATCCGGGATCACCATGGTTCGGGTGTCAGCACGACCCCTTGTCGTGAAAGCCCACATCACTTCATTCAGATCAAAGATATCAACATCTTCATCGACGACGATACAGACCTTGTTGTAATCAAGATGCGCACCAAAAGCGGCCATCAGAACCTGGCGGGCATGCCCTTCATATTGTTGCCTGATCTTGATCGTGGTGTTCATCATGGAAGGCGCACAGGAAACATCGATGATCCCCGGAAGTGTGTTGTTCAGATGGGTCCAGGTCTTTGCAGCTGTCCTGGCCTCCAGCAACGACAGGTCTTCATTAGATCCGCACAACAGACTGTGAAATATCGGTGAGGGTTGAGTGTAAACGTGCAGAACTTCGAAGACGTGGTTGTCACCGACCTCCACGTAATATCCCATGACTTCGCCGAAGGGACCTTCCGGTCGGCGGACATTTGGCAGGATGCGGCCTTCGATGACGATCTGCGTTGAGGCCGGAATCATAAGGTCGCTGGCTTTGGCCTTGTAGGATGGAATGGGTGCATCTTTCATGGCGCTGGCAAAAGCGACTTCGCTCCAGTCACCAGGCAATGAAGCCCCACCGGCCAGAAACAGCGAAGGTTCCGCGCCGATCAACATTACAGCATCCAGCGCTTCGCCTTTTTCTTCCGCTGCTTTTTGATACCGATATAAATCGTGGCTACTGCCGAGGCGTACACGTAATTCTTCGTCGCTGATAAACATGCTGCGATGAAAGGATAAATTTTCGACGCCTGTGTCCGGGTGCCGGGCCAGAAATATGGCGGATGTGAAATATGGACCTGCGTCCTTGCCGTGATAGGTGATCAGGGGCAGGTCGCTGATACTGCAATCAACCAGGTCAGTTGGTCGATCAATAACTGTTCGTTCACTGCCTGCCCGGGACTTGGTGTGGTCGTGAATGTCGTTCCACCGGGTGCAAAATCCCTCTGGTTCAGCGCCGATCATCTCACACAAACGCTGGCGGGAATTGTACAGGTTGCTGATAACGGGCATGGCACTGCCACTGACATTTTCAAACAAAACCGTCTTGTTGCCTGAATGCTGGGCAGCCCTGGTCACAGCGGCCAGTTCGTGACAGGGGTCGACTTCCTTGCGGACAATCAACAATTCGTCTCGCGCCCTTAAATCATCAACAAGTTTTTGCATCCGCTGTCACATCCAGATTTTCAATCGACGACCCTGGCCAGGATGGCCGTGAATAATTTTGATTGGCATATATTATGAGTTCGTTAGGCGTTATTAATCAAGCTGTGGCAACGGGATCGATAGTGTCGGGATTTTTCACGTGACCAGTAAATCAGGGATAAGTGAGTCAGATTTATATGCGCCGGTAAAAGCGCTGCTGGAAAGTCTTGGATATGAGGTCAAGGCCGAGGTCCATGATTGTGACGTTGTGGCGACAAAAGACGGAAATGCGCCGGTTGTCGTAGAATTGAAACTTTCTTTTTCACTGGACCTGGTGTTGCAGGGCGTTGATCGCTTCAAGGTGTCTGACAGTGTGTATCTGGCCGTTCCGGCACCAGACACGGCAACGAAACGTCGAAACTGGCGAACCCGGCAGCGAAGTATTTTACGGCTATGTCGCATGCTGGGACTGGGATTGATCCTGGTTTCTGTGAGCCGGAAACCTGGCCGCCAAACCGACATACTGCTTGATCCCGGCCCCTACCAGCCACGCAAGAATAAACGTCAACAGGTTCAGTTGATGACGGAATTTGCCGCCAGGGCCGGAGACCCGAACGTCGGCGGTGTAACTCATACGAAGATCATAACGTCTTATCGTCAGGACGCCTTGTTGTGTGCAGCCCTGCTGCACAAGCAGGGTGAAGCAAAGGTCTCCGAGATCAAAGCTGCAACAGGTGTCGAGCGGGCAGCCTCTATCCTGCAAAAAAACCACTACGCCTGGTTTGAGCGCACGGCACGGGGAATATACGGTTTGACGCCGCGCGGGGCAGAGGAATTGAAGCTCTATGATGATGTGCTGTTGACGATGGCGGATCAGGCTGAATAAGCTCTTGGCATCCGGCGAAAGCCGCCATCCCCGAAACAGGATTTTCTCCACATGGCCGTCATTGAATATTTTTACTCCGCCCATTCTGCATTTGCCTATCTGGGATCAAGGCGACTGATGGCCATTGCTGAAGCTGCAGGGGCTGAAATCATTCACAAGCCGAATGATTTACGACTGGTGCTGGAGGCCATAGGTCTCGCCAATTTTGCCGAAAGATCTGCTGCTCACAAAGCCTACTATTTCAAGCGCGAAGTTGACCGCTGGTCCGAATATCGCGATGCCCCTGTCCTTGGGTATCGACCGACTTATCATGACAATGGCATCGCCTTGTCCAACGGCATGTTGATTGCCGGTCTGGAGCAAGGGCTTGATGTTGGGGAACTGGCGCATGCCATGCTGGAGGCCCACTGGCGTGATGATGCCGACCTTGATGACCGCCAGACCCTGGCCGATATCGCGCGCAAAATTGACGTTGATCCAGATCCGTTGCTGGCCGCAGCGATGTCTGACGAGATTCAGGCCTTGTACCGGGCCAATACCCAGGAAGCCATTGATCGCGCGGTTCTGGGATCACCGACCTATTTTGTGGATGGTGACATGTTCTATGGGCAGGATCACCTGGAGATGGTGGAACGTGCCCTCGTCAAACCATTCAAGGGTGACTGGCCGATTTGAGAATCTGGTCTTTCATAAGTTGGCCAGCCAGGCCCAGTGGTGCGCCAGGCTGGCTGAAGAGCTTCAGGGTTATCTCTTGATCAACCGTAAAATTGGGCAATTTCAGGCGACGTAAACTGTTACTGGCCAGATCATTTTCCACGATATGCGAGGGCATGGTTCCCCAACCCAGGCCTTCACGGATCAGGTCGTATTTGGATTTCAGGTCCGGAACCCTCCAGATGTTGGGACTGAGTACACCATAGTCGGGATTGGTTTCAGGACGGTCAGACCCGGACAGGACGATTTGTCTGAAGTCGGGAACGTCGTATCCGTCTCCGTCTACATCGGACAATGCACACAGCGGATTGATGACCGGAATCAGATATACGTGCCCGACGGGAATGATATCCTTAATGGCACCCAGGCCAGTTGTATCGACGGCCAGGCCGATTACCGCACGTCCGTCGCTAACCTGGTTCCACGCCTCACGCCCGGCCGTACGATTTATCCTGAGTTCCAGGCCGGGATAGGTTTCTGCGACGACCGTCAGGGCCTGCTGTATGAGACCAAACGGCGCCATATCGTCAATTGCGATTGTCAGGACAGCTTCAACACCCGCTGAAAGCTCGTGCGCCTTACGGGTCAACGCGGTCGCCGTGTTGATCAGGTGCAGGGCATCTTTTTTCAGGGCTTCGCCGGCCGGGGTCAGGCCTGCCTTGTGTCCGCTGCGATCAAAAAGCTTCACGTCCAGGTTTTGCTCAAGCGTTGAGATGCCGTAACTCACCACATTTTGGGCCCGGCCAAGTCGTTTTGCTGTGGCAGAAAAGGAGCCAAGTTCGGCAGCAACGGCAAACATATGCAGCTGGTCCAGAACGTTTGGATGTATCATTTGCATTTCCATCGAATAATTCGAATGAATTGATCTATATTATTATGGTATTTTCGATCAAGTTTTTCAATCATGATCCGATTTCCAATCCTCTCAAAATCGGAAATATTAATATGACAACCTCCGTTATTGCTCAAAAAAGCCCCTTTGCTGTCGATCTGGAAGCTGGCAAGGATTACTACTATTGCAGCTGTGGCCTGAGCCAGAACCAGCCATTTTGTGACGGTGCCCATAAGCCAACGTCTTTTACACCCGTAAAGTTCACTGCTGAAGAAACAAAAACAGCCTACCTTTGCGGCTGCAAAAGCAATGACGGCACACCGTTCTGCAACGGTGCCCACAAAGAACTGTAGGCAAACAGGTATTCCCCCGGTAAATCCAGCTCCAAACAAGAATCATGACTATGATCTCTGATTTGATCGCAAATCCGGTCGTTCAATCGGCGGTAATACCCTTCGTTTGTTCGCTCGCGATCGCGGGTTTGATGCTACTGAATGATGGCATCCGGGAACGGTTTTCGGGAATGGCGGTACTGACCGGCTTTGTGTTGGCCTATATCGTTATTTTCGATTTCCCGCCTTTGCCACCAAAATCGTCCGGGCAAAAAATCCTGTATGTGACGGTTCTCGGTGCCGCGGTCGGTTTGTACCTGGACATGTTTAAACGGGAAACGTTCCGCATTATCACCATCGCCCTGTTGCTTTGTCTGGCAACGGTCATCTGGATCGGATGGCGCAAGGTCTCAATCGCACCCTCTGTCGACCATTTGTCTCTGATACTGCTTATGTCGGCTTTGTCGGTTGTCGTAATTTTGACCGAAAAGGGGCGTCTGGATGGAACTGACGAGGCCGTCCCCTTGCTGGCAACTTCTATTGTGATTGCGGGGCTGGCAACAATGGGGGCTTCTGCTTCTATTGGTCAAAATGGCGGTGCCTTGGCGGCTGCTCTCGGCGGAATTCTGGTTCTGAACTGGCCAAAGCGTCATTTCCCACCAGGCATCACTAGCCGGGTTTTATGTTATGCGACCCTGGCTGCTCTGCTGTCACAGTTGGTGTTTTTTACAAAAGCACCTGTCTGGACGATGACTTTCATCCTGCCAGTATTTTACGCCGGTCGATTTTTCGATCGTCTGAATTTTACCAGCGTTCGCCTCAACCGCTCTCAAAATACTGTAATGCGACCCATGTTTATTGGTGTTTGTGGCGCGGCACTGGGCGCAATCGTTTTGGGTTTGGCATGGTTTGATTTGCCATCGGACCCCTATGCAAGTTAATCCAACTTTCCGAACAGGAGAAAAACCATGAATAAATTAACGTCTATGGCGCTCGGTCTGGCGCTTTCAATTGTTGCTTCGCTGCCTGCCGTTGCCAGCGAAAAATATGTCATCGACACCGAAGGTGGCCACTACTACGCAGGCTTTCAGATCAGTCATCTTGGGTTCTCGATTATGCACGGTCGTTTCGACAAGATCTCCGGCACCATCGATTATAATGCTGACAATCCCATTGCCAGCAACGTTTCTGTGACGATTGAATCTGGATCGATCAATACAAACCATGCACAGCGAGATGCTCATTTGAAATCACCTGATTTCTTTAATGCGGAAGAATTCCCCAAGATCAGTTTTGTTTCCACTTCGGTCGAGAAGACCGGCGAAAATGTTGGGAAAGTTACGGGCAATCTGACCATTTTGGGCGTGACGAAATCTGTCGTGCTCGATACCCGTTTGATCAATGTCGGCGCTAATCCTTTCAGCAAAAAGGGCACTGCGGCGTGGTCCGCCCGAGGCAAGATCAAGCGCTCGGACTTTGGCATTAAATATGGCCTGCCGGTTATTGGAGACGAAATAACCCTCCTGCTCGACGTCGAAGCACTCAAGCAGTAGATAAAAGTCTGTTTCAGACACCCATCCGGTCGAGAAAGCCGTACCAAAAGGCGGCGACTTCGATGCCGACGGTACGTAGCCGATGAAACGGGAATTGTTTTATCGGTGTGATCGGGATCGGCAATAGTTTTTTGTTACCGCTCAGGGCGTAGTCAGAAATGGCTGCGCCCCATTGCGTGGCGAGGGCAACACCCCGTCCATTATAGCCCATGGCCATGACAAACCCGGGAACCGGTTCATGGATTTTGGGGTAATGATCTGACGTCAGGGCCAGCAGTCCGCCCCAGCGATACGGCCAGGTCACATCGGCGAGGTCAGGAAACATGCGTGTGGCGTGGCGCTGTAGTTTCGGAAACAAACGCTCAAGACCACTGGCAAAAGTCGCCCCGCGTCCGCCGATCAGGAACCTTCCCTCAGCATCCAGGCGGAAATAGACCAACAATCGATTGGTATCCGATCCACTGATGCCTTTGGGCATGATCTTTTGACGGAGAATATCAGGCAGCGGATCAGTGGCGATCTGAATTGACGCAACAGGAGCCACGGACCGCCCGACAGGCCCGAATGACGGATCGGTATATCCGTTCGTACACATCAGGACCCGGTCAGCCCTGATCTGGCCTTTGTTCGTTTCAACGATGAAGCCGTCGGTTTGTTGATCGACTGATTTCACGGTGACATGGGAATAGATCAAGGCGCCTGCCTTGCGTGCCGCCACGCCCAGGCCCAAAGAATATTTCAGGGGATGGACGGAACCGGCCCTGCGGTCATGAAATCCACCCAGAAAAACATCACTGCCCGTAGCCTCGGCAATCGCATTTTTATCCAGTAGTTCCACATCTGCATTGCGGGCCTGCCATTGTTCACTTTTGGCAACAAGGCCACGTAATGCCCTGGCATGATAGGCTGGTTCCACCCAGCCACCCCGATGTGCGTCGCAATCGATATGATGATGACTAATGGTCTCGAATACAGTCTCAGCTGTACGGCCTGCAAAGTCCACGATCTGTTCGCCCCTGTCCGCACCAAACCGTCGGACGATTTCATCGGGCAGTTCTTTCAGACCGGGAATCACCTGACCTCCATTTCGCCCCGACGCACCCCAACCAGGGTGGTGGGCATCAAGGACGATGACCTTGTGATCGGCTTCAGCTGCTTTCAGGGCTGCCGAAAGACCTGTGATACCTGCGCCGATAACAACAATCGCTGCCTCGGCGGGGCCATCCAGTTTTTCGTGTATCCAGTCCTGAGCCGTTGCCTCCCACAGGGAGTTCATATTGACTGGCAGTTCCATATTTCCCCCAACGAATTCCGTCTGCAGGCTGTCCAAATCACGCCGTTCGCGACACAATAGGGTAACAACGGAGAAAACATAATGACAGCGATTACGGCCAACGGCATCAATCTCGAATATGAAACTTTTGGGAACCCCTCTGATCCGGCCATTGTGCTGGTCATCGGTTTCGGGTTGCAATTAACGGGCTGGCCCGAAGCTTTCTGTGCCGGTCTGGCGGCGCGCGGTTTCCATGTCGTGCGCTTTGACAACCGGGACACAGGGCTGTCTCAGAAATTTGCTGATTTTGGTGCCGCTGATCTGGCAGCTGCCATGGCGCAGAAAATGGCAAAGGAACCTGTTGCAGCTCCCTACAATCATGTCGATATGGCAGATGATATCGCCGGGCTTATTACAGCGCTTGACCTGGGGCCAGCCCATGTCGCCGGAATGTCCATGGGCGGCATTCTCACACAACGTCTGGCCATCTCCCATCCCGAATTGGTGCGCAGCGCAACTGTGATGATGAGCACCACGAACCATCCCTCCATGCCAGCAATGGACCCGGCGGCCCAGGCCGTTTTGTTTTCTGCACCCGATGACCCGGAAGACCCTGAAAGTGTGGTGGCTCTTGGCCTGAAAATCTATGCGACTCTGCGTGGAAAAGGCTTTGACTATGATGTCGACAGCTATGCCGAACGCATCAGGAATGATTTGAAGCGCTCACCCGACCTGCTGGGATATGGGCGCAATTTACTGGCTGGGATCGCGGCACCCGCCTATCACGGGCATGTCAACCAGATCAAGGCACCAACACTGGTGCTACATGGTGATGAAGATCCCTTGTTTCCCGTCGAAGTGGCACAGTATACGGCAGATAATATTCCCGGTGCCAGGCTCGAAATCATCAACGGTCTGGGTCACGAGGTCTTTTCACCTGACCTGGCCCCGGTCATGATTGACGCCATTGCCGGACATTGCGCTGGAAACTAGCGCGAATTCGTATCCGAAGGCGGTATCAGGTGACTGGCAGGCCGCGCGGCATCGTGAAAGTGAAGTCGGTCACCGGTCAGAAGGGTTGCCAGATCGTCAATATTGGATACCACCAAACGGGCAAGGTGGGCTGTACCGGAATTGGGCGGCAACACGGCCAGAACATCATTAAGTGCCGCCCGTCCTGACGACAGGGAGGTCAACAATTGTAAAGCGTCTGTTTTGGTCAAGGTGCGTCGCATCAACCATCAATAATGTTCTTGTTATGTTCTCGTCAAGGCTATGGGCCGATTCAGGCTTGAAATAGATTGTTCAGGTTGAAATCGGTCTTCGGGCTTCTAATTCCACGGCTCGCAACTGTATGCTTCCGGACAAACAAGTGTGGTCGAACGGGGATAAGGCATGCGGGAAGCAGAAGACATTGCGGTAGCCATACTGGGCATCGGGCGTATGGCCACGGGACTGGCGGTTGACCTTGCGTTGAATGGCTGCGCGGTCGATGTCATCGACATCAAACCGCGCAATACAGAGGAAAGGCAGGCGAAATCCGCTGAACTGCGGGCAGAATTTCACTCTGCTGCCGGGCAACTGAAACGCGATGCCGCCAATCTGCCCGCCCCGGCGTATTGTGGCGCAGAAATTCCACAAAAGAATTACGCTTACGTATTTGAAGCCCTGCCGGAGGAAATACCGGTCAAACAGGCTGCCTATAAAGCCATGGGCAAGACCATCGCAGGTGCCACAGCACTTTGTTCGATGACATCGACATTCACTGTTGAGGAACTGACCGCCGGTATGACGCTGTCTGCGGACATGGTGGTTACTCACTTCATGAACCCGCCGTGGCTGATCCCTTTCCTTGAAGTGGTAACGCCGGACAGCATGGCGTCTCAAAATGTTGACGCCCTGTTCGCCTTCTTGCGGAGCGCCGGCCACATGCCGATCCGCTGTAAATCCAGCCCCGGCTTTGTCATATCACGTCTGCAAGTCGGTCTGATGAATGAAGCGGTGCGATTGATGGAGGAAGGGGTTGCCAGTCCGGAGGATATTGACCGGGCCATAACCCACGGCTGGGGGTATCGCTTTCCGGTCATGGGAATTCTCGAATTTATTGACGCAGGCGGATTGGACATTTTGCACCATGGTGGGCATTCGGTCGCCAGGGCATTGGGCAGGCCTGATCTCAACAGCCCTGCCTTGATAGGCCGGAAATATGCAGAAGGGGCCTATGGCACCAAGACCCTGAGAGGCCTTTTTGACTACGGTGACGGAAGTGAACTGGCGGAACGGGAAGCTGTTCGCCTCGATCGTCAGGTGCGACTGAAAGCACTGTTGGATCAGTTCCAGGCGGAAGAAGATGCCCGGCAAGCGCAAAAGCAGGGGCAGGGCGTATGAGCCGATCACTCTCAGATCTCGTACGACGCACACCGCTGATGTCCCTCGCCGATAAGCCACATCTGGCGTGCAAGATGGAAGCCTGTCAGACCGGTGGCTCATTCAAGATGCGGGGGGCTGTCAGGACATTGCAGGCCCTGGCCAGTGACGGCGATGATCGACAGGTTATTACTGTATCGATGGGCAACACAGCCTTCAGTCTGGCCTGGGCCGGGCGGCTTCTGGACAGGCCGGTTAGTGTCGTGATGCCGGAAAATGTGTCGCCAGCCAAACTGGCGCTAACGCGTAACATCGGGGCCGAAGTTATCTTGCATGGTCAAACCGGTAGCGAAGCCCTGGCTCATTGCGAACAGCTGGTGGCAGGTGGGGATTACTATTTTTTGCATCCCCATAAATGTCCACCTTTTCTGGCAGGTAGTGAAACCATAGCCCGTGAAATTGTTGAAGACCGGCCAGATACCAGCCGCATATATGTACCCATTGGTGGCGGTGGCCTGCTGTCTGCTATTTGCGCCGCCGCAGAAAGCTCTTCGACCGAAATCGAAGTTTTGGGCGTTGAGGCTGAGCAGGCTCCGGCCTTTGCCCGAAGTTTTCAGGCCGGGCGTCCTGTGGCAATTGCCGAAATGGATACCATTGCCGACGCCCTGACCATCAATGAACCGGATGGAGAAGTTTTCGATTATGTGGCGTCCCGAACCAGCCGGATTGTTACTGTTTCGGAAGAAGAAATAGTCAACGCGATGCGCAGCCTGTTTGATGAATTCCGGGTGATTGCGGAGCCGGGTGGTGCGGCGTCGTTAGCCGCCATGGTGAAGTCCGACGACGGAAAAAACGCTGCCGCCATTATCAGTGGCGGCAACGTTTCCCTGGATGAATTCCTGCAAATTACTGGCAGCTAATTACCAAAGGATTTCCGAAACGTTCTGAATGATCAGTTCCAACTCTGGCAGTTACGCTGATAGCGACCACAGGAGTTGTCGTGACGGGCATCCGCGTACCGGCGATGTTTGCGGTTCTGGCGCTTTTGCCATTTCGATACTTGTTTGTGGTTTTTGAATTTACGGTTGTTTTCGTGAACGTGAACGTGCTTCACAATTTTGGTTTTGTGCACGACCCTGGGTCGGGCGGGAGTTTGTGAGTAGACCGGTGGATTTGACCGTGGATACGAAGGACGGTAAACGGGAGTGGTGGCGACCTGTCTGTTGCCACCCGATTGACGCGCGATATCTGTTCCGATGGCAGCACCGATCAGGGTTCCAACAGCTGTTGCTGCAATTTTGCCTTTGCCTTTTCCGACGTTCGATCCGATGAAGGCACCGGTTGCGGCACCGATGATCGTACCAATCAAATGCCCGTCATTGGCCGAGGCCTTTTGCGGAGCCATACCGATGATCATCAAGGCGGCGGCGAACAATCCCAACAGTTTCGTTTTCATCAACAATCTCCATTTTTCACAAAAGAGGACACAACAAATTTCGCTGCTATCCGGGATATGGAGGGATCAGAGCGTTTTTTTGGAATTCTCCGGATATTTACTGATTAAGTGTGATGGAGGCACTAGGATGTGTTGTCGTTCTGCTAATAAATTGGAAAAATATTGTGTTTGATCAACAAGTTACCTTTCTTTACGCCAGTGACCTCGAGGTCAGTGCTGATTTTTATGAAAACCAGCTTGGACTGAAACAGGTTCTGGATCAGGGCCAATGTCGCATTTTTCAGGTCAGTAAAGACGGGTTTCTTGGCGTTTGTCAGGGCGAGGACGGCGCTGAACCAGCACGCGACGGCGTTATTGTGACGTTGGTGACCGAAGATGTAGACGGCTGGTATGAACGCCTGACGGCGATGGGGATGTCCATTGAAGCGGAGCCAACCCTGAATCCCACCTTCAACATCTACCACTTTTTTCTGCGGGATCCTGATGGGTATTTACTGGAAGTTCAGCGGTTTTGTGATCCTGCCTGGCCCTCGCCAACCGAAAGTGCCAGCGGCTGATATGACGATTATCTGATCATTGCAGGCAAATTCGAAAACCCTTTGAAGCGCACCCTGGGTGACCGCACGACAGGGCCGGACAGATGCAATTCAGGAAAGCGGAAAAACAGTTTGCTGTAGGCAATACGGCCTTCGGTTCGGGCAAGACTATTGCCTGCACAGATGTGCACTCCAGCACCAAAAGCCAGATGTTTGTTGCCTGCACGCTCAATATCAAATTGGCCAGGACGATCGAACTGTTCCGGGTCGTGATTGCCGCCGCCAATTGACAGATGAACCTGTGAGCCCTGCGGGATTGAGACACCCCCCAGTTCGGTATCTTCCAGGGCGCGACGGTTATTCAGTTGAATGGGAGAATCAAAACGCAGCACTTCCTCAATACAACTTTCAACCAGTTGCGGATTCTTATGTAGCTTTCCCCGCTGCTCGTCGTTCGTCAGCAATTCATGAATGCCGTTGGCCAACATATTGGTCGTGGTTTCATGCCCCGCGTTCAACAGGAATATGCACTGGTGCAAAAGTTCCAACTCGGTCAGTTTTTCACCGTCTTCCTCTGCTTCGATCAGGGCAGATAATACTTCTCCGCTTTCGCCGGATGTGGGATTCTCGCGGCGATGTTTTATCAGGTCCCTCAGGAAATCCTTGAAATTGTTGACCGCTTGTGAGCCCTGTTCACGGGTCTCATCCGTCATGACAGGCTCCAGTCCGCCAAGAATGGCCTGGGCCCAGTCGCGAATTGAATTTCTCTCCGACGAAGGCGCGCCCAGCATATCGCAGACGACTTCGACGGGCAGCATGAAAGCAAAGTCCTCAACCAGATCCAGACTGCCCTTGTCTTCGGCAGCATCCAGGTAACCATCAACCAGTTTTTCGATGCGCGGCTCCAGGTTGGCAATGGCTTTGGGGGTAAAGGCCGCCTGAAACAGTTTGCGCAATCGTGTGTGGTCCGGCGGGTCGCGAAATACCAGGCTTGTTGTGTGATGCTCGTACAAAGGGCTGTCACCCATGGCAGGTTTGAATTCAACCTTTTTGTCCGAACTCCAGATTTTCGGATTGCGATAGACAGATACCAGATCGTCGTAACGTGTCAGGAAATAGCTGCCGTCAGGCATCCGGTGAACGGGATCGATCCGTCGCAAGGTTTCGAAATATCGATAGGGGTTTGCGATATAGTCCGCTGGCAGATTTGCGAGGTTAAAGTCGCGGGCAATATCTTCGGTGACAGGGTCTTCAATATTCATCGACATGACTGGCGTACTCTGTATTTCAGATTTCGTGGGGGTCGCGGCACCGGGCCGGTTATCGAACTATTCAATCAATGGTGTGATCCTGACAGCCTGGATGTTCAACCGCTGTTGGTCAACAATAATAGCCGCTGGTATTTCCTGAAGCTTCTGTTTGCGACAAGATAGCCTGTCCGGTCCTTCAGGAGAAACAATATGTCCAGTGCAGCCTTGATCCGATTTGAGTTTTGCTCCGCCGCCGGGCAGATAGAAAAAGATGTGGAGATTGAACAAGTCGTCATCGCCGGGTGGACGGGCAGGGATGCCGTTGCCCTGCAGGCCCATATCGACGAGCTTGCTGAAATGGGCATCCCGGGGCCACAGGAAGTCCCTATGTTTTACCGAACGTCTGCGGCGCATGTGACGACCGCAAACGCCATTCAGGTCATTGGTCCTGACAGCAGTGGCGAGGTTGAAACTTTCATTCTGAAAACCGGTGGTGATCTATGGCTGGGTGTCGGCTCCGAACATACGGACCGCAAGGCAGAAACCGCAGGCATAACGCTGGCAAAGCAGCTTTGTGAAAAACCCCTGGCAAATCAGTTGTGGCCTTTGGAAGAAGTTACCGATCATCTGGATCAATTAATCTTGCGTGCCTGGATGCAGGAAGATGGAAAGCGTGTTCTTTATCAGGAGGGCACACTGGCTGAAATGCGGACCAGTCACGAATTGATAGATCTGTATAGCAAGGGCGCCGGGCTTGATGACAATACCCTGATGTTTGGCGGAACACTTGCCGCCA
Organism: Alphaproteobacteria bacterium; assembly: GCA_018654745.1. Taxonomy (GTDB): domain Bacteria; phylum Pseudomonadota; class Alphaproteobacteria; order UBA2966; family UBA2966; genus JABILA01. Next base: position 5,418 of record JABILA010000118.1, on the reverse strand, counting down.
TTGGCGGCGTACGTCCTTCTTCACGATTTGAATTTGAACTCGAAGATCCACAACTTGGGCGACGTATCCAGCACGGCTATGATATCGAAGAACTGCCAATCACTGGCTAGAGTAAAGACAGTATTGGAAGTTCTATACCGAGATACAAATCGGGTCAGATATCTTCGTCCAGAACCTGGCGCAACATTTTGCTGATCTCGGCCCGACGGAAAGGCTTGCGCAACAAGTACTGACGTTTTCCTTCAAAATCCCCACGCGATAATATGTCGTCCGCATAGCCAGACATGTAGACCACCTTGAGATCGGGTGCCTGTTGCCGTGCACGGGCAGATAACTCCCAGCCATCCATGCCGCCGGCCAACCCGATGTCGGTCAACATGAGCTTGATTGTGCCAGGTGCGAGATCGTCCAGAAATTCCAAAGCCTCGGGTCCCGAGGTGGCTGAATGAATGTGATACCCGAATCCCCGGACAATTTTTTCGATGGAGGCCAGTACTTCCAGACTGTCTTCAACAATCAATATCTGTTCGCCAGCGCCTGTTTCGAGGTTCTCATTGTCGTCAGGATTGTCCGAATTCAGGGCATCCTTTTCGATACTCTTTGGCAGAAAAATAGCGACACTGGTGCCTTCGCCGACTGCACTGCTCAACGTGATATGTCCTTTGGACTGACGAATAAATCCGTAGACCGTACTCAGACCCAGTCCGGTGCCCTGACCAACCAGCTTGGTCGTAAAAAAAGGTTCAAACGCCCGTGATACGACTTCAGGCGGCATACCTTCCCCGTCGTCTGTAATCGTGATGGAAGCATAGTTTCCGGGCTCGATTTCTTCGCCACTGACAACCTTGGGTTCGGTGAAAGTCACGTTTTCGGTTTTGATCAAAACTATGCCGCCAGAAGTCATGGCATCACGCGCGTTCAGGGCAAGATTGAGAAGAATGTTTTCAACCTGAACCGGATCAGCAGCCGTTTTCCACAGTTGTTTATCAAAGTCTGTCGTGATCGTGATGTTTTCACCAAGGGTACTGGCAACCATCTGGGTTGCACTGGTGATGGATTTGTTCAGGTCGATGGGCATCGTACGCAAGGTCTGGCGGCGGGAGAATGCCAACAATTGTTTGACCAGATCGGCACCTTTTTGAGACGCACGGCGTGCCCGGTCAAGCGTCTCCAGTTTATCCTCGTCACCCTCCAGGTCTTCGCGCAGCATTTCCAGATTCCAGATAACAACAGCAAGTAAATTGTTGAAATCATGTGCGACGCCGCCGGTCAGCTGCCCGATGGCTTCCAGACGCTGAGACTGACGTTGAACTTCTTCCTGTTCACGCCGTACGGTCACGTCCCGAATAATGCCGACCATTGAACGTTCACCCTCAGAGAGAATGATACTGCCTGTGGACTCGCCCAGAAACTCTTCCCCATCCAGTCGAAGCCAGCGTAACTCGTTCAGGACGGTCTGGCCGGTCCGAGCCAGTTTCCGGATCTGGTTCCGGGCATCCAGGCGGTCGTCTTCATGCAAAAACGAAATGACTTTTTTGCCAATCAGTTCGTCCGCAGACCGGGCCCCAAAAAGTTTGATGGCACTTTTGTTCACAAATACAAACCGGCCGCCCTGATTGATGTAAATCGCATCCGGAGAAATATCGATAACGGCCCGATAAGACGCTGCATTTGTTTCCGAAAGTGGAACAGCTTCCTGATCTTTTGATTGCACGGGTTCTTCTGTCTGAAATGGAGCAGGGGACGCTTCCTCCGTCGAAGGCAACGCAGTTGCGCGCATCACAAAGTGAAAGATCGTTGTTGTTACAATGATCGTCAGCAACGCCAGGGGGGCAAGTCTGGAATACCAGGTCAAGTGATCAAAGGATGCGGGCAGAGAATACCAGGACGCCAGCACAAGCAGAACGCATAAAAGGCATTGTACCAGAAATACGGCAATGCTGATCCGGGCATTCATCAGTTTGGTTTGTCAGCCAGCAGGTACAGCATCATTTTGAATCCGGTCACTTTGAATACTTGAGCGATATCGGTTTTAACCGATTCGCATCGTCTCATATCTTCGTTGCATTGCAATAAACTACAGTCCACCGGTGTTTCAACTAAAGTTGATAACACTCTAGTTTCCCTGGTCCGCTGAACCGTCACTGTGGTACATGTAGCCGCCGTTTCTCACCGTTCGGATAAAGCGGGGACGTTTCGGGTCAGGCTCTATCTTGCGGCGTAATCGACTGACCTGGATATCAATACTGCGATCAAACGGTGCAAATTCCCGGTCCCGCGTAACATCCAACAAAAAATCCCTGCTGAGGACCCTGTCAGGATGTGTGACCAGGGCAAGCAGGAGCTGGTATTCCCCGTCCGTTAGAGGGACATGTTTGCCTTCGCTCGAGACCAGACGGCGAGGGCCGGTCTCCAGCGATAGATCACCGATTTCATAAATACTGTTTTCATCTGCCGAACTTGCCTCCGCAACTTCCTGATTTCGCTGCGACCGTTTCAGGACAGCGCGAATTCTCGCCAGCAGCTCTCTTGGATTGAAGGGTTTGGGCAGATAATCGTCAGCGCCCATTTCCAGGCCGATGATGCGATCGATATCGTCGCCGCGGCCGGTCAACATAATGACAGGTACACTGTAATTGCGCCGGACGTCGTTGGTTAGTTCCAAACCATCTCGTCCAGGCAGCATAAGATCGAGGATGACAAGATCAATTTCCTTGTCGTCGAGCATCTTTTCCAGACCCTCGCCGCTGTACAAAATCGAAATCTCATATCCGTTTTTCGAAAGATAGCTTTCCAACGACGCGCAAACTTCCGGGTCGTCATCAACTATAAGTAAATGACCGTCATTCGACATACTCGCCCCGTCCCCTGAAACAGCAGGCGGCACAGACTTTCCCCACAAAATCAAAGCCGACTGGATTTTCTTATTTATTGTTACGTCAATGATACACGGAAGTTGCTCTCAGACAAAAAGGAGAAACAAAAGAATGTTTAAATAAATTCGTATTTGAGGGCGTAGTTTGACAATTTGTGGAACCGGTTTCCCGGGAAAAGCCCGGAAAACCAGTATTTTGGTGCATTTAATGAATATTTCCCAACTCAGTATCCTGTTCATTGGATTTGACGATGAGGATGCAAAAAGGATCGCATTACACTTCAGAACTGGCGAAAAACCGCCAATTCTGGAATGTGTCGAGCCGAATGTGGAACTGTCCGGGATCTACAGGGCAACCAGCCCTGACCTCGTTTTTGTCCACCAATCAGGAAATGATCTTCATTTGACAAGGGACGTTCTTGCGGGCCTGGAGGCAGTACGCCTGACAGGATTGGTCAATTGCAAATTTGTTGTTCTGGAGACGGGGCTTGACCACTTTGAGATGCAGAGACTTTACAAGTATGGCGCAGATGCGGTTGTACCTCGTGTCGACATCGAGAAACTTGGGCGGGATTATCTGCGGCAAGTCGCGGAAAATGGTGACAAAGACAGTTTAACGAGTCGCGCACAAAGCACTGGATCGGTGCAACAAGACACAAGTGCTGACAATGGTGAAGCCGGTCCTGCAGATTTCGGGAACAGGCTGCTGGAGCAACAGGTACAGTCACAACGTCTTGAAACTATAGGAACACTGGCCGGTGGTATCGCCCATGATTTCAACAATATTCTTGCAGCGATTATGGGATTTGCCCATTCAGCGTTGCTTGATGTTGATGAAGAAAGTGGCACAGCAAACGATTTGAACAGAATTGTCGGTGCCGCAGAAAGAGCTGCCAGCCTGACAAGCCAGATCATGGCATTCGGGCGACGGCGCAAACTTCATAATGAACTGGTCAACTTTACTGAAACTGTTTCGGCTGGTCTGGAAATGTCTCGTGGTGCAATACCATCCAATGTTATTTTCCGGACTGAACTGGATGATAATATCGGATTAGTCCGGGCTGACCCTACCCAGTGGCAGCAGGTTGTTCTGAATCTGTGCCTGAATTCAGCTCAGGCTATGGATGAACGTGGTGGTACAATCAAGATCAGGCTAAGGCGGGTATCTGTTGACCGGACCATACGGCGCGGCAGCGGCGCTGCTGTACACGGAGACACGGCCCCGGGTGAGTATAATGAACTTGCAATAAGTGACAACGGTAACGGCATGTCAGACGATGTTCGCCAGCGAATTTTCGAGCCGTTCTATACTTCTCGAAAGCCGGGCAAGGGAACTGGTCTTGGCATGGCTGTTGTACACGGCATCGTCAGTAATCACCTTGGTACGATCTCTGTCGAGAGCGATGTCGGAAGCGGTTCAAAGGTGACAATACTCATACCTTGCGCAACTGAAATGAAAATTCCGACCAGAGAACGGGAGTCTCGTGGGCAGGTATCAGGTGGGGACGAAAGAATTCTTTTTGTCGACGACGAAGTCGATATTGGTCTGGCCTACGCAACGCCTCTACGGCGGCTGGGGTATGACGTTACAGTTTGCGAATCCGGTGTTGAGGCTCTTGAATTGCATCGGGCGAATCCGGCCCGCTTTGATCTGATAATTACGGATCAAATCATGCCTGAATTGAGTGGGTCAGAGTTGGCAAAAAAAGTTGCAGCCGACGGTGACCGGACGCCGGTCATGATTTGCAGTGGATATCATACAGAAAAAATTTCCGAGCTGAGAGATGTTCCGAACGTTTGTGATGTGCTCAGGAAACCGATCAGCCCAAAGAAAATGGGTGAAGCTATTCGGGCGATAATGGATGGAAAAGTGGATGCACCAGCATCAAAAAGTGCACTGACACCGCAGCATTGACGGACATCTTCTCAGGCCTGACAGCACCCTGATTTTGTTGCCTTGATCGACCAAAACCCTGATTGTTTGCAACCTAGTCGCAAATAGATCCAACTTTTTGGTTGATTTATGAGTATTTCCCATTTTAATTGTCAATCAGCTAACAGGTCCTGCGAAGGACGAGATCCGTGCCCTGGTTCCCCTCGCTCGTCAGTAATGGCTTGCCTGCAGGCGCGGAGACGGCCCCGCTTCCCATTGCATATTGCAATGGAAAGCGGGGCCGTTTCATTTTAAATCGTCATACAAATGCCTGGTGTAAACAAGCATTTCCGGGGTTTACGGTGCGGGCTGTTACAATTCAGAAACAATTGTACGTATCCAGTTACAAAATAACGCCTCTGTGACATCTCCCTGATACAGATCGTTGCTCAAATTACGCCTCCTAATATACGTAAAATATTAGTTTTGATTTTTTGTACTGATTTCTGGAAATAGTTTCCTGCCAAGAGGCACAGTACCCGACTCTTTTCATAACACCAACTCTATCAACGGTTTCCGAGGAATGTTTGGTTTGAATAAAGCCATCATATAGTCGCGGATTTCCAATTCAGACATTTTGACCATGGCTTTTCTGAAGGCATTGAGGCCG
>JABILA010000093.1 GCA_018654745.1 Alphaproteobacteria bacterium | reverse complement strand
CGGTTTCGTACTCGACGTGGGCCGTCGCAATCGTGATACCACGAGCGCGCTCTTCCGGTGCCTTGTAGATGTCCGCGTAATCCGTGAATTCGCCGCCACTGGCCACTGCCATCACCTTGGTGATTGCTGCGGTCAGCGTGGTCTTGCCGTGATCAACGTGGCCAATGGTGCCAATGTTGCAGTGCGGCTTTGTACGTTCAAATTTTTCTTTAGCCATTTTCTTGTTCTCCTGTCGACGACCCGTCGATTCTGGCGGCGTTAAGCGAGTTTCGCGCGAACTTCATCCGAGACAGCTTGCGGTACCTGTTCATAGTGATCGAACACCATGCTGTACTGCGCGCGGCCTTGAGACATGGAACGCAAATTGTTGACGTAACCAAACATGTTGGCGAGAGGAACCATTGCGGTAATCGTTGTTGCGACACCACGTGATTCGGTCCCTTGAACCTGGCCACGACGGGAATTCAAATCGCCGATGACATCACCCATATAATCGTCAGGTGTGACAACTTCGACCTTCATGATCGGCTCAAGCAATTTAGCCTTGCATTTGTCGGCAGCTTCGCGGAAAGCGGAACGACCGGCGATTTCAAAAGCCATGACCGAACTATCAACATCATGATAGTTGCCATCATACAAAGTAGCTTTGAAGTCGATGACCGGGAAGCCAGCCAGGATGCCGCCTTCAGCGACCATCTTGATGCCTTTTTCCACACCGGGAATGTATTCTTTCGGCACGTTACCACCGGTAATCGTGCTTTCGAAGTGAACACCTTCACCAGGCTGAAGCGGTTCGAACTTGATTTTCACACGTGCGAACTGACCCGAACCACCCGTTTGTTTCTTGTGGGTGTAATCGATTTCTGCTTCACGGCTGATGGTTTCGCGATAAGCAACCTGCGGCGCACCAACGTTAGCTTCAACCTTGAATTCGCGCTTCATGCGATCAACGATGATGTCGAGGTGCAATTCGCCCATACCCTTAATGATGGTCTGGCCGCTTTCGTTGTCCGACGAAACCCGGAACGAAGGATCTTCCTGAGCCAAACGGCCAAGGGCAACACCCATCTTTTCCTGGTCAGCTTTTGTCTTGGGCTCAACCGCGATCTCGATAACCGGATCAGGGAATTCCATGCGCTCAAGAATAACCTTGTTATTCGGCAAGCAAAGCGTATCACCTGTGGTGACGTTTTTCAGACCGGCCAGGGCGACGATGTCACCGGCGCGGGCTTCCTTAACATCTTCACGACTATTCGAATGCATCAGCAACATACGGCCAACACGCTCTTTGGTGTCCTTGACCGTGTTGACGATATTGCCACCAGCTTCCAGCACACCGGAATAAATCCGGATAAAGGTCAGGCTGCCAACAAAGGGGTCGGTCATGATCTTGAAAGCCAGTGCCGAAAAAGGCTCTTCATCAGAAGCTTCACGAACGATTTCTTCTTCGGTGGCGGCATCAATACCGGCAATCGCAGGCACATCGCCCGGCGCTGGCATGAAATCAACAACAGCATCAAGCAAAGGCTGAACACCCTTGTTCTTGAAAGCCGTACCGTTCAGTACAGGAACAAATTTACTTGCGATTGTACCTTTGCGGATACATGCCTTCAGGGTCTCTTCGTCAGGCTCGTTGCCTTCGAGGTAAGCTTCCAGAACTTCGTCGTCAACTTCAACGGCAGTTTCCAGAAGCATCTCGCGATATTCAGCGGCTTGATCAGCAAGCTCTGCCGGGATGTCAGCGTAATAGAATTCAGCGCCGAGGTTTTCGTCTTTCCACAGAACAGCCTTCATTTTGACCAGATCGATCAAACCAGCATATTCAGCTTCAGAACCGATAGGCAGCTGGCAAACAAGTGCAACAGAGCCAAGACGGTCTTTGATCATTTCCACACAGCGGAAGAAATCAGCGCCGGTGCGGTCCATCTTGTTTACAAAGCACATCCGCGGCACATCGTATTTGTCAGCTTGACGCCAAACTGTTTCGGACTGTGGCTCTACGCCGGCAACCGAGTCAAACACGGCGACCGCACCATCCAGCACACGAAGCGAACGCTCAACTTCAATTGTGAAGTCAACGTGGCCAGGGGTGTCGATGATGTTGATGCGGTGATCGTTCCAGAAGCAGGTCGTTGCAGCGGAAGTAATGGTAATACCACGCTCTTGCTCTTGCTCCATCCAGTCCATGGTGGCGGCACCATCGTGCACTTCACCAATTTTGTGAGACCGGCCGGTATAATAAAGAATACGTTCCGTGGTCGTGGTCTTACCGGCGTCAATATGCGCCATAATCCCAATATTACGGTAGTCTTTAAGAGGTGTTGTGCGTGCCATCGTTTTACTCGTGCCTGTGCAAATCTGTCGCGATTACCAGCGGTAATGTGCGAAGGCTTTGTTAGCCTCTGCCATGCGGTGTGTGTCTTCGCGTTTCTTTACGGCGGCGCCACGATTGTTGGACGCATCAAGAATTTCACCGGAAAGGCGCTCAGTCATTGTGTTTTCCGAACGGGCGCGAGCGGATGTGATCAACCAGCGAATTGCCAGGGCCTGACGACGATCATTACGAACTTCAACAGGAACCTGGTAAGTTGCACCACCAACACGGCGTGAGCGAACTTCAACAGTTGGCTTGATGTTATCCAGAGCTTCGTGGAAGACGGTCAACGGATCGGCGTTGCCCTTGCCTACGATCTGCTCGAATGCACCATAAAGAATACCTTCAGCTGTGGACTTCTTGCCATTCAGCATCAAGGTGTTCATGAACTTGCTGACGACAAGATCGCCAAACTTGGGATCGGGCTGAACAACCCGTTTTTCTGCGGCGCGACGACGCGACATATCAATATTCCCTTACTTAGGACGATTGGCGCCGTATTTCGAACGGCGCTGGCGGCGGTCAGATACGCCTTGCGTATCCAGAACACCACGAAGGATGTGATAACGAACACCAGGCAAATCCTTGACACGACCGCCACGGATCATAACCACCGAGTGTTCCTGAAGGTTGTGACCTTCACCAGGAATGTAGCTGGTGACCTCAAAACCATTTGTCAGACGCACACGCGCCACCTTACGAAGCGCCGAGTTCGGCTTCTTTGGTGTCGTCGTGTAAACGCGCGTACAAACGCCACGCTTCTGAGGGCAACCCTCCATAGCGGGGACTTTATTACGTGCAATAGGGCGCTTGCGCGGCTTGCGGATCAATTGATTGATCGTCGGCATACTATCTCTTCCTATTCGACCAAATGGTCATTGCGATGCGGCCATCAGGACCGCGGAAAATTCTGTTTCTGTCATATCCACAACGTGCAAACACAACAACGAGCGGACGCAAAAGCTACGTCCGCTATCAGGTGATCTTCGCCCACCCGCAAGGCTTGAATACGAAATATTCGCGATAAAACGATTATTGACCGTAATTATGGCCGTAAACCTTGGCCTGTACTCCCTTTCAGCCCCCGCGTCTGAGCAACAAGGCTCACTACCGGCTCCGAAAGTTGGCGCAATATAGGGAGATGCCTGCGTAAGGTCAACAACAATAACGAAAGAATCGGACTCTTTTTTGCATTGCGGTATTTGTTATGTGTATGAATGATTTTGAGTGGGATGGCTGGGCGCACTTCATCCTGTGAACCTTAACTTAAGCGTTCGTTTTTATTCAATTTTACCTTCATAGCCCCGTCGAGCGTGGGTATATCGTGAGGTGAGTAAACAATCGCCGTATCAAACGCCGCAGCCAAATTTCCAATGCTGAACAAACATTCGCCCTTCAGTTTTCAACTACAACTAGCGTAACAACTAGTCACTGAAAAGAAAAAAAGTACTGGTTGATCAATATCTAATGTGAGAGCTGAACTATAGGTTCTACGGTAACAAATAATTATCCCTCAATAGTTGTTTGTTGCGTCAGTCTCCTCTAAAATTCACCTGTCCGAACAACCAATAAAATATTGTGGTATTATGAGTATTAGTAGCCCAGCAACAGCGAAATCCCAATCGTCTAAAGAATATTCACTACCTGTATATCGATTTTCTGGTGAATGGCGGGATTATCAGAAACGTGTACTGGGTGAGATTAGTCACCATCTGGGCGATAAAAAACTTAACATAATAGCAGCACCAGGCGCCGGGAAAACAATACTTGGACTCGAAGTTATTCAACATTTAGGCAATCCAGCCTTGATATTGTCTCCGACAATCGCAATTCGGAATCAATGGTTGGATAGGTTGGATCAACTATTCGTCCCCGAGGACGGCTTATGGCCTGAAGGCCAAAGCACTTCCTTGAAATCTCCTGGCTGGATCACTTCATCCACTTATCAATCCCTGCATATGGCGTTCAGCAAATCAGGTGATCTCCCGCCAGACCCAGATGATGATATCGAGGAATTTGAAGAACAAATACCCGAGATAGAGAAGGCCGCTGATCGAGAAAGTTTTATCTCTGCGTTGGTTGAGGGAGGCATTTCCACAATTGTGCTTGATGAAGCCCATCACCTTCGAAAAGCTTGGTGGGAAAGCCTGGCTGATCTGCTTCAAAATTTGGAATCCAGAATACCAGAAGTACATATTCTGAGTCTAACTGCAACGCCGCCCTACGATGTCGAAGCAATCGAATGGGAACGCTACAGCGACATGTGCGGTCCAATAGACGTTGAAATATCAATCCCGGAGTTGGTGAAACAAGGCGACCTCTGCCCGCATCAGGATTTCATTCACCTGAGCATCGCGGAGGGCCAAGAACTGGACGCGATCGAAACTTTTTCCGAAGAAGTGACGCTTCTAATACAACACTGGTTGCGGAACGAAGACATGAAAACATTCATTCGGGATCACGCGTGGATGCAGCAACCGGAAAATCATGAAGGCGAAATTTTGAGCGAACCGGCACTTCATGGTTCAATGTTGATTGCAGCACGGGAAATTGGCTTTTCGCCCAGATCAAAGACGTTCAGCATTCTGGGTGTCAAAGCCGGAAAGCTTCCACCCGCCACTCCCAAGTGGATAACACCCTTATTTCAAGCGCTAGTTGACGAAGAGGAATTTTTCAAATCAGAAAAAATTTGCTCTGCACTGGCAAAGGACCTTCGCTCCTGTGGGGCCTTGTCGCGCGGGAAAGTGCGACTGGATAAAAGTGATCGCCTTGCAAAATTCCTAGTTGGTGGTTCTGCCAAGATCAACAGCATTCTTGCAATAGCCGAACTGGAGGCAAGTGTATTGCAAGACAAGCTTCGGTTGGTCATCCTTACGGATTATGTCAGGGCGGAGGCCCTTGCCAATCCCGATGTGAAAAGCACTGATCGTATGGGAGCGGGACCCATATTGCGTAAAATCATCAATTCAAACATGACAGGATTACTGCGCCCTGCAATGATCACCGGGAACCTGATTGTTATTCCTGATCAAGTGGCAATTTCAGTTTATGAATTGGTGGCGAAATTTGGCATTGATAAGGATGCAGTTTCTGTGAGGCCTCTGCCAAAACTACAAGGATGGAGTCGCCTTCAAATAGGTGGGCACGGGAAATCCCGGATACTGGCTATTGTGACGAAATTGTTCGAGACCGGAGAACTTCGTTGCCTAGTTGGCACCACCGCTTTGCTTGGCGAAGGCTGGGATGCCCCTTCAATCAACAGCCTTGTTCTGGCCTCTTCCGTCAAGACATTCATGCTGTCGAATCAGATGCGTGGACGGGCAATCAGAATGAACCCCAAGGTCAAGGACAAGACGGCAACAATCTGGCATTTAGCAACAATCCTGCCTCCTAGTAGCAAGCTTGTTGAGCAGAATAAATCGTTATGGGAGTGGGCCACCATCAACAGTGACCAAAGTCCAAAGGGTTCTTTCCATCTGGACCCATCCCGGCTTGGGAGAGACGCATATACTGTTTTCAGGCGCTTTGGGAATTTCGCAGGCGTACCAAACCAGGAACCATTTATTGTCCAAAGTGGTATCCATCGTCTGGATATTGAACCAAACATCTGGTCTGAAGATGTTGTTCGCAAGCAAAATGCCAAAATGCTGGAACGTGCCGCCAATCGCGAGCGCATTTCCCTGGCATGGAAACTGGCTGTTGGCGAAAAAAACAAGGGAGATAGACCAGTAACAGGTACTATTTGCGAACCTCCTTTTGGTGCGCGCAAATACCTGTGGCGGAGTAGTGCGTTTGCGCTCCTCTCAGGATTTTTATCAGGTTGCTTGTGGGTACTGTATTTCGGAGCCAGGCTGGCAGACGGTCGTATACCTTCAGAGGGACTCCTCAAAATGATTGCAACAGGACTGGCCATCTTAACGTTGTATCACTGGAGGGATATTTGGCGACTCATTCGTGCCGGATCACCGACGGGCTATTTAAGGCAAATCGGCGAGTGTGTTCTCGCCGGGCTACGCGAAGCAGACGCTCTTGATGTGCCTAGGGGTGTGCCAACAGTCAAAACACGTGCCGCTCAGGAAATGGGATTTGGCCAGGGCTTTCAAATTGTTCAGTTAGTTGGAGCAACCCAACTAGATGAGGTTACATTCACTCAAGCAGTTGAAGAAATACTGGGGCCGATCAGCACACCAAAACACATTCTGATACGCCGGACCAGGATCCCCGTTGTTGGACAAATCGATTATTATTCAGTGCCCCGCGTTATCAGCTCTGACAAGAATGCTCTGGACGTCCTGAAAAAAACCTGGGAGAGAAGAATTGGGCCTTGTAAGATATTGGGTACGCGGAGCAAGGAAGGTCGCAAAGCCTTACTTCGGGCCAGGGCTAATGCCTATTCCACTGGCTTTGTAAGAAAATCCGAAAGACTGACCCTCTGGGAGTAAGTTGGGGTGAGATTCTAAAATCTGGATTCTATGGGTTCGGTTGCAGATTGCCTATTTACCCGATTCTGCTTTTCCGGTTGGTCGGCCCCCTTTGAGTGGTCCAGAGTAAATGTTAGTGCATGACCGGTTTAAGGTCCATCGGGACGATGGCCTCTGGAGCCGGTGGGCGATAGCCCAGCGCACTGTGTGGTCTCTTGGTATTGTAGGAGGGTGTTCAGAATTCCGTGTCACTGGCATAGTTTAAATATCCAACACGTCGTCTAATCTGCCTTCAAAATAGATTGAGAGTTGGGACAATGTCAAATTCCAGTTTTGCAGTGGCATCGTCCATTTTTGGGAAGCGTT
>JABILA010000086.1 GCA_018654745.1 Alphaproteobacteria bacterium | reverse complement strand
GTCGGGCCGGTCCCGCCTCCATCTCGGTGCGCAGGATGGCCTCGCCCGGGTGGACGCCGTAGCCCTCGATGCTGGGCAATGGCAGGGTTGTGGGCCAGGAAACAACCATCAATAACTCCCCGCCGCCGGATTGAGGCCATATCGGCGCTCAAGGGTCGGGGCCAGGCCGTCGCCGCGCCCGATGTTGCGGGCCAGTTTGCCTTCGATTTTTTCAACCACGATTTCCAGGCCGAGGTTGCCGTTGCCGTCCCGGCTGGTTTGCACCGTGGCTTCCGTTCCCGGCGCCCGGTTGTCAACATGGACATTCACGCGAACTTCCGGTTTCTGGCCCAGGCCGGCACCGAGTGCCCGCATCTGGCCGGGCGTGAACACGGTCTCGCCGCGCCTGGCGATGATGGGAACCTCGCCGCCAACCACACCGCCGCCATGAAACCGTGGCGCGGTGGCAAATACCGCCGGATCAACAGAACGACTGGCAAGAACATCCATACCAATGACGCCACCCGTATGGGCCACCATCACCGGACCAGGGGCCGGAAAATCCCCCACCGGCGCGGATGAACCGCCACCAAACAAATTGGCACCAATGGAGCCGAACAGGTTTTCCAGGAAGCCGCTGAACGGCTTGATCACCGACATGCGAACGGCGGCGCGCAGGGCCTCCTCGGCGATGGTGTTGAAGAGGTCGGCGGCGCTGAACTTGCCGGTCCGGGCCCATTGAACGAAGGCATCTTCTCCGGCTTTCAGCGACCGGGTGGTAACCTGCTCAAACTGCTTGGCGGCATTACCAGCCTCTTGCGCGTAGTCACGCAGCGCCCGGGTGACACCGTCCGACCATTCCCGGCTGGCACTGAGCATGCGGCCATAGGCCTCTTCGGACGCACGGGCAAAGGCCTCTTGAGCAATACCCCCTTCATCTAGCAAGCGATTGAGATCAATCATCTCAGCTTTGTAGGCTTCCTGTGCCGTTCGCAGACTTTCCGTAAGAGCGCGGCCTTTTTCTTTTAACTTGGCAGCTTCCTGTTCGGCTTTGTTCCGGGCTTCAATGGCTTGTTGTTCCTCGAACAAGGTTCCGGTCAATTGCCGGACCTGCTGCTGCTCAACAACCGTGGCTTCAGCAGATAACCGCCGCAATGCCTGTGAGATAAAGCGCTGTTTATCGGTCATGGCGAGCGCGTCATGTTCGGCGCGCAATCCGTCTATAATTTTACGATTGGCCTCGGCAATACGGTTCGCCGCTTCCTGTGCTTTAGCGGCAAGCCGCGCCAGCTTGGCGTCCCGAACAGAGGCGGCCTGATCCATCAGGGCATCAACCTGAGACTGGTTGCTGCCATCCGGGGCAAGCAGCGCCTCAACGTCTTTTGCCAATTGTTCATATTCTGCCCGAATACGGTCCGCCCCCTGATGGGTCAGGATGAACAGTTGCCGTTGCAGGTCTTTTTCAAGTTTAGTGATGCGGTCAGATCGTACTTGAGCCGCCTTGATATCAATTTCCACCGTGCCGTCAGGTGTGGGTGTGCTGGTTTCTGGTGTTGGCTTGTCGCCCATATCCCGCTGCATCCAGGCAAGCTTTGTCGACCATTGACGATAGATGGCCGTCTTTTCTTCAAGTTGGCGTTCCAACGCTACCTTGCGGCCCCAGCCAAGGGGATCGTCCAAAAACCCGACGTCGCCCAGTTCTTTCAGCTCACGGGCAATCTCCTGAAGCTCAGCACGGCGTTCCGCGACAATGGAACGGGTGCTGCCGAGGCTGAGACCCTCAAGATTAAAATCGCCCTGGGCCAGCAGTTTCAATTGCTCATAGGCAACACTGGCTTGATTGGCCAGGCTTCCCAGCTCCTTGATCGCGGTGGTTACACCGGGAGCCAGATCTTCACCGATAGAACGGGCCAGGGATTTGATGTTGTTCCACATCAGCTCCGTCTGGCTGTTCAGGCTCTCAAACGCCTTCGCCGCTTCCTCGTTCAGGGCCGTGGCGTTTTCGGTCTCGCGACTGGCAAGATTAAGGGCTGTGGCCAGCAAGTCGGCACGGTTCGCCAGCACCGGCAGTGTTTTTAACAATCGCTGGTCGGACAGGCCCAATGCCGCCATGGCTTCCGCTGCCGATCCACCAGCATCACTGATCCGTTTTAGCCCTTCGATGAACAGCACGAAGGCTGCTGTAGAATCTTGAGCGAACAGGGTTTTGATTTGTGCGCCGGTTTGGCCGGTGATTTGCGACAAAATATTCAAATGCTTGCCGCCACTGCGCACAGCGGCGTCCATCATATGCATAACCCGGCCAACGGACGTACCCGCTACTTCTGATTTAACACCGACGGATGCCAATGCCGCTGCCAGAGCCGAAGCCTGGGCAGAGCTCACACCAAAGACGGCGGTCGCCCGGGCAATTTCGGTGGTCATTTCTGTAATCTGGCTTTCCGTGGCGGCAAAGTTATTGCCAAGGGACACGATCACCGACCCCAGCACATCAACGGTGTCCATGGTCTCACCGGTGACATTGAGAATGCGCGCCAAAGCCATGGCCGCGTCATTGCCGGACAAGTCCGTTGCCGTACCAAGCTTCGCCACAGTCTCGGTGAACCTGAGAATGTTGGCGGCACCCTTCACCCCCAGCTGGCCCGCACTTTGGGCAATAGCCAACAGTTCGTCGGTGGCCACCGGGATGCGTTTGGAAAGGGCATCGATGTCCTGGCCCAATGCGGCCAGTTCCGTCTTGGACAGGTTGGCCGTCTTGCCGACACCGATCAGCCCGGCTTCAAAGTCCGCATAGAGTTTGACCATTTCCTGCAGACCGCGAATGGCCCCGGCGGCGGCAATTGCGCCGTAGAGGAACTTCATGTTGCGGCCCAAGGACTGAGCGCGATCAGACAGCTTGGTCAGGCCCAATGATGCCCGGCCACCGGCCTTTTCAATCTTCTTGAGGGACTTGTCGCCAGCGCGGCCCACATCCATGAGCTCGGCCTTGACCTTGCCACCGCCGTCAACGCTGAGGCGGATCGCATAGGTGTGTTTGGCTTTAGCCATCAGTCCAATTCTTTCTGGTTCATCGCTTCAATCAGACCATTCTCTGCAGCACTCAAAAGCTCAGAGATAACGCCCGGCTCAAAACCTCGAGCCTCAGCAATTTTAAGTGCCGCATTCATATTGATGCCCGCCACATGGCCGGACGGCGTAAACCGCAATTGCCCAAGGCAGGCGCTGAGCACGTCCCAGGCCTGGTGTTCTTCTGCCGATTGCAGGGCATGTTTTTGATAGGGACATGGGCGGTCGCCCGGGTTTAGTTTTCTTGTTGAACAGGCGGCGTATTCATCTTGGCAGCCTTGGCAATACCCGGGCCCTCCACCTGGCTTGAAATGCCAGAGGCAGAGAGCCCGGATGCGTTTTTTGCGGCGTTAAGCAACATCTGTTGCAGGGTCAGTTTCTGCAGGAATTGTTCGCCAACCGGATAAATGTCCATCACCGCGATAATATTGTCGCGGGAGACCGGGGGATCATCCTCAATACCGATCCAGCCCGTGATCTGGCGGGTGGCCAATTCATAAACAACTTGGCATTGCAGGAAGCCGTCTCGTTCCTCTTCAATGCTGAGGTCTGGGAGTCCGTCCAATGACAGACCTGAATCTTTACGATCCCGTACTTGCGCTTCCACAGCATCAACCCGCCGTCGGGCTCCTGCCTGAGCCGCTGCCATGGCAGTTGTGGTCAGTGGTGTCACCGTGACGGTGATGCCGTAGGGCAATTCAATGTCAAAAGGTTCGCTCGGTTGTTTTAAGGAGATCATGCGTAAATCGTCCCATCCAGATCGTTGACCAAGGTCACCGTCAGCATGCGACCAGCGGCCTCATTCTTGGCACCCTGAAAATCGAAACTTGCCTGAATGCCGCCAGGACCTTCCACGGCCAGTTTGGGCTTGGGCAGGTAAACTTCGTGAGCTGCGAACATGACGCTGGATGTACCGACTGTGTAACCAAACTCAAGATCCACCGGTGTGCCGCTGGTAGCAGCATCAATCATGGTGGTATCGGCAAACCGCACATCAATACGGCCAGACAATGACGCCACCGTTGGATCAGCCCCATCGATCATTCCGTCGGAACGGATGGTCTCGATTTTCTCGAGATTGTTGGAATAAGTCAGTGACCCGGATGTGAGGTTGGCGACCGCCGTGCCCGCCTTCTTGATAGAGCCCTGGAACTGGCTGATGCGGTTAAAGGCCAATGTGCTGGGTGTGCCGCCCTGGGATGTGCCATTACGGGTCTCCCCCTGGGCGATGGCATTGATGGTCGCTGCGGCAGCACCGGAGCGCTGAAAATCCAGGGCAATGGAATTAAGCACCACGCCTGCATGCATGAAGAAGGCGGGCACCTGAGACATGCCGACCTCAAGGGAATAACTGGGCAGTGCATCGACGCCCGAGACAAACACATGATCGAAGGTTCCATCCAGATTATCGGTGCTGGTTGGATCGCCAAGTAAACCTGTGAGCCAAAGGCCTAAATAGCGTGGGTCCATGGGCACCATGATATCACCCTCATCGTTGATCACATCCTGCAAGGGTGCCAGGGGATCACGTCCCTGACCCAACACCGGGTCGTCAATCAGGCCCTGTTCAGAGCCCAGAGAGACACTGTTAAATGGCATCTGAATGAAGTTCCCGGACGGCGATGTGCCGTAGGTGGTTTCTCGTTTGAGCAGCAGTGTTGCGCTCGAACCATAGGCTCGCGACATTTAACGTCTCCTGTTATAAGATTGTGATCAGCCCAAGGTATCAACCAAGGGGGCTGGTGGTTTCGTATTCGATGGTCACGATGATCGTGCCTGTCTTGATGGCCGGGGCTCCGGCCACAGCTTCGGTGTCGATATCAGGTCGGCCATAGCTCATGCCGAAGGCAAGACCACCGAGGGTGGGGTCAGCCTCCAACACAGTGCCGATGGATTGCACCAAGTTGTCGAAGGCGGCATCACGAGCGGTGGCATCGCCATCCTCGGCATAAAGCTCAATCTCAATATTATGGCTGTAATAAACGCCGCCGAAGCCGCCAAGTGCGGTCTCGGGTTCGCCCGGATCGCCATCTCGCAGCACGATCAGACCGCCGGTTGGAATTTTCTCGGGCACCGCTGTGTTGCGTTCAACCTTGGCATCCGGCACGGGTATCAGCAGTGCCTTTATGGCCTCAAGGACCTGTTCGGATTTTGAAACCATTTATTTCTCATTGCTTTAGTGCACCTATTTTGGTACATTTTAATATGACTGATCAACTGAAACGCATCCAGGCGGTTTTCTATCGATCCGAAACGGGTGCTGAGCCGGTTAGGGATTGGCTGAAACGCTTAAATAAAGAGGACAGACTGCGTATCGGAACAGATATCAAAACGGTTGAGTTTGGCTGGCCAATCGGAATGCCAACATGCAAGCCCATGAAGCACGGGCTTTTCGAAGTACGAACAAATCTTGGCAACCGGATCGCCCGGGTTCTGTTTTGCATCGCGAATGGACAAATGGTGTTGTTAAACGGCTTCATCAAAAAAACACAGAAAACGCCTCAGTCAGAACTAGACCTGGCATTAGATCGAAAACGCAAACTGGAGAAATCCTCATGAGTAAAAATAGCAACCCACATATTGGCTCCGCGCTCGACGATCTTCTGAAAGAGGACGGTCTTCTTGCCGAAGCCCACGCCATCGCGGTTAAACGCACTTTAGCCTGGCAAGTGAATCAGGCGATGGAGAATGAAAAACTGAGCAAGGCTGCCATGGCCAGGCGCATGCATACCAGCCGCGCTGCCCTTGACCGATTTCTTGATCCTGATAATCCTTCCGTCACTTTGTTGACCATGGATAAGGCAGCGGCTGTTCTCGGCAAGCGGCTCAGGGTCGAACTGGTCGATGAGGTGGCCTGAATTAGTTTGGGAGCATCTGCCTCCCGATCAACCCCGGCAATTTTCTCTCCCAACGTTTGGCTTCTAGCACCACATCCAGACGTTTCTTAAGCCGAACCTGCGGCACCATGATGAACATAACCACCGTGGTGATGCCCTGTTTCATGCGCCCGGTTTTGGTAAATGCGCCACCCTTGGCACGACGACCAACCCGCCCGGATTTATTGATGCGAACGCTATCAACCACCAGAAGTGACGGACGACCACGACGATAAACAAATCGCAATGGCCCAAACCTATGCTCCGGAAAATTGCCCGGGTTGATACGCTTGCCACCAACGCCGCGTTTTGGAGCCGCTGGCGTCGGGATAGCCAACCAAAGGCCGGACTTACTTCGTATCACCGCCCCTTCATCAAAAGTGCGAATGATCTGTGGGGCCTTGGACCAAACCAGTGCGGCGGCATCATATCCCTTGTTGGGATAAGCGCGGCTCCGCCAGGTCCGGGCCAACCTCGACCCTAATCCAGCCGAAATCACCTGTTTACGAAGTCCACCTTTGAGCCCGTCACCGGCTTGCTTGACGCCAGCCCCGACGCCGCGCTCAATGCGCTTTGTCTCGGCCTTCATATCAGCCATGAGCGAACCAACGATGGCAGCACCAAGTTTCATGCTGGTCTTACATCAAGCGTCCAGACCAGTCGTTCCGGGTCACGTACCGGGTCACCCTGAATGATGTAACTTTCTCCATCGACAATGAGCGTGTCATCGGGACGAGGCTCCAAAACGTCAGAAACCAAAACATCAAACATCGAATTACCGGTGTGGACGCGGGTGTCCCCAAAATCCAGCACTTGGTCAGCTTGTCTGGCGATTACGCGAACAATGACGGGATCAACGCCCGACCTTTGATAAACCGCCTCCCGGGCAAGGTTTGGGTCCGCAAATATACGGTTCATGGCGTCATCAAATGCATTGATCATGGCACACATAGAAAAGGCGGCCCGAAGGCCGCCCTAATCCTTAAAATATCAAAAACGAAGTTAGCCGTTCACGCTTTCTTTCAGGGCTTTACCAGCCTTGAATTTGACGGCTTTGCTCGCGGCAATCTTAATGGTCTCACCGGTTGCAGGATTGCGGCCATCACGGGCAGCACGATTAGAAATTTCAAAATTACCGAATCCAAGTAGGGCTATTTTCTCACCCTTGGTCAAGGTTTCGCTGATGGTATCAAGGACGGCGCTAACGGCGGTGCCTGCGTCAGCCTTGGAAATCCCGGCTTTTTCAGCAACGGCGTCTTTTAGATCATTAAGAATCATCGAATTCTCCTTCAAATAATGTACTAATGCCTGAACAGTCCGTATTCATTTGAAATTCAATTTGTTAGTGAATTTGCCATGACCACATTAGGAAGCTCTGAAACCACATGTGCCGTTTGCGCTGAAACCAGCGAACATACGACAATCGGAAGCACAAATTCATTTGGATCGCCGGACCTCGATTTACGTCCCCCTGAAATGAGGCGATCCACAATGGCATACTGGCTACAGGAGTGCCCGAGCTGCGGTTATTCAGCAGGCTCCATTTATGAGATCCACCCTGAAGCCAAAGCCGTTATGGAAAGTGATGCCTTCCAATCACTACGGACGGCTCCGCTTGGTGGAACGCTCACAGGGCGTTTCTTGAAAGCGTCTCTGTTAGATGAAGCGTCCAATGATTTAGGCTCCGCTGCAGATCATGCTCTTTGCGCCGCCTGGGCGGCTGATGATGTCGGCGACAATGACGGAGCCCGTCAGTACCGGGATAGATCAGCTGACTTGTTTCTCAAATCCTTAAACGATGCTGACGAGACTTCCGAAGAGACCATCATTACCAAGACCCGCTTGGTCGACATCCTTCGCCGTGCCAACCGCTGGGAGGAAGCAAAAGAAATTGCCTCTGAACTCTTGAGACAAGACCTGGATCCGACCATTCGATCGGTCATCACCTTCGAACAAGCTGCAATCGACAATCAAGATGATCTAGCCCATACGGTGGCTCAGGCAGTGGGAGACAAATAATTGCCTGCATCCATTTCTCTCCACATCCGCTTGGCTGACATCGAGCCAGAAATCTGGCGACAAGTCACAGTTCCCGCTAATTATACTTTGGCAGGCCTGCATTTTGTCATCCAGGCCGTGATGGGCTGGGAAGGCGAACACCTTCATCTCTTTGTCATTGATGGCGACCGCTATGGTGAGCCTGAGGATGCTGCCGGAGGACGGCCCATTACAGAGGAAGCCAATGTGAGGCTCTCCCATGTTTTATCGGAAGGTCACACGTTCCTTTACACCTATGATTTTGGTGACGATTGGCGACATGAGATAGATGTGATCAAAGTCAGTGATGCCATTGCCCCTTTAGCCTGCCTTGATGGCAAACGGGCCTGTCCGCCGGAAGATAGTGGCGGGCCTTATGCTTATGCCGATCTCGTGGAAGCCGTTCGAGCACCAAAATCCGCCGACCCGGAATTTCTGGACTGGGTCGGCGATTTTGATCCCGAGGAGTTTGATCTGAAGCTCGCAAACAAACGTTTGAAAGCTCTGAACAAAACGTCCTCAAGTACGCACTAAAATCAAGTGCGCTTGCCTTTCATCAACACACGCGGACGCGTGCAGATGGGAAGTGGGTTAGACTGGGCATGAAGCGCAACCCAGCGACCAAACTGAGTGTCAGGTGCCTGCTTGGCATAACGGGGCAGTCCAATGGTATTCACCGTTTCGACAAAGTCCGCCGGGGCATTGTATTGACGGAATAAGCTGGGAACACCGACCGGGAAGAAATGCGCCTTGTTGGTATCGGTAAAATCGACCGTACCAACCCGTCCCCTATATTCCTCAAACACAATGCCCGCATATTCAAACGACCCGCGAGCTTGTCCTTCACGAAGGAATAGACCGTCCAGATAGCGATCATAAGCGGTTGATACTTCGCTATGAACAACCAGATCATCAAAGAACGCTGAGCCGCAGATAGCATGGATGTGGTCATAGGGCGTTGCGCCCAGTTCATCCTCGATCTTGCGTTTGACGTCATGGCATTTCTTTTTGACCGCTCCTGCCGTTGGTGTGGCAGCATCTAGATCAAAATCTACTTCCGTTTGCTGGGTGACACCGAATTCCTGGAACAGGTCGTAGAGAACGGTGGTGCCATCGGCATCGAGAATTTGTCCCTTGATGGCTCCGATGCGCAGATGCTCAAGCGTCGCATCCAGCTTGCGCGCCATATCCTCCAGGCGATCATTCATCACCTGTTGAACACCTTCGAGCTGACTGTCCGAACCAAAGGCCCTGAGATTTTGGACTTCATCAGCCAAAATTGTGTCCTCAAGGGCAATATGGGGAACGGTCAAAGATCTGGCCCGGCGCTTGTTATGGGCGTTCTGCACAGCAGGTGCCCCACGCGCCGTGGTCTCCACAAGCGTCAGGGAACCTTCTTTTTCCTCAATAAGGATCGAAGTGGTCGCAACACCTTGTTCTCGAAACAAACCCAGCTTGCCAATACGTCCTGGCATAAAGGGAATTTTGTTGATGGAATCCGTCAGAGACACCATGGAAAAAGCATTGGAATTAAAAACGTCTAGTACAGGCATGGGCCTCTCCTATCGGACAATGATTGTGGCGGTGGCCAATTGATCAATGGCCGTCTGTTTTTGGGGGTCGGTGATGCCGGTGGGCCAAACCACCTCACCACCATGAACTTCAGCAAGCCGGGAAATAATGTTCCCGGGTGCATCACCGCCTGAGGCATCGACAGCCTCAAACAGAACGGCCACAGCGATTTCCGCACCGGTGATAGCAGCGGGGTCGACTTCCCGGTATTTGCCAGTTGCCGTGACCTGCCCAAGGACAGCCCCCGTATCCAGCGTTCGGCCGTTTAAAATGGTCACGGTTTCTCGACTAATGGATCCGTTTCCTTCAGAAACGATGAATTCGCCAGTGTGCTGGCCTTCAGTCATGACAGGCATGGGTTACTCCTCTATCGAACAGATTTGTTGCGCGCCGCATAAATCGCAGCGGTATCGATTGCAGGCTCACTGGGCTTGGGTGTTTGGCTTCGGCCTGTGGCACTGACGGCAGATGCGTCATCTTCCTCGGCGCGAGCTTCCAAGAGTTTCGTTCGGACAATTTCCGGAGATGTCGCTTTGGCAATGAACTCCGAAGCCATCTCGGGTGATCCCGCCAAGGCACAGAGCTGATTGATCTCGCTTACGTAGGCCAGCGTGGCTTTGCGTTCCTGAGCGCGGACCTGATCCAGATCGATGACGTTGTCATCCGATGGGGGTTGAGCCGCGTCTTTTGCCAGAACTTTCTCGACTTCATTTTTTGCTGGTTCCGGATTGGGTTTCTCGGTCATTTTCGTCTCCGTGTTTTCTGATGATCGTCGGGGGGATGTTTGATGGGGGAGTGATGCCAATGCGGGTGGCACTCGGGTAAACTTTGAAAGATCAAAGGTGGCAGCCATGGCGACGGGCTCTTCGATGCGATCGGCAAAGCCTGCTTCCAGTGCTTCATTGGCATCGAACCAGGTCTCTTCAGCCATCCAGTCGGTAATGTCGGATTGATCGCGGGCAGTCTTATTCTGATAAGCGGAAACCAGGCCATCACGCATCTTGTCCAAGGCTTCCGCCATGGATCTCATATCCCGAGCACTACCCATCACCACAGCCGACGGATCATGGATCATGATCAAGGTATTTTTGGGCATGACCACTTCATCTCCCGCGCACAAAATCACAGATGCAATGGAAGCGGCCAAGCCATCCACCGTGACGGTGATCTTGGCCCGGTGCCTTTTGAGCGCGTTATAAATGGCGATGCCATCAAAGACAGAGCCACCCGGACTGTTAATCCGCAGCGTCAACTCGGAGACACCACCTAAAGCTTTCATCTCTTCTATGAAAGCCTTGGCTGGCACCCCGTAGGCCCCAATTTCGTCATAGATAGTGAGTTCCGCGACGCCATCGCTGGCACGCGCTGTAAACCATGTTTTCATGTGAATTCCTTTAAGCGGCAGATGCTTTTGAAGGGGTGTCCGACTGATTTTCCTCAACCAGGGAAGAAAAATTGGCGTCTTTCTCAAACTTCAGGCCAAGAGCTTCTTCTCGCGCCCGGTCCGCAGCTATCCGCCGATCTACTTCTTCGGCGTCAAAGCCTTCGCTTTCGATGACATCAGAGCGGGATTTAAGACCGGCATTGATGGCCTCTATCTCAGCCTTGCGATCTTTTAGAGGGTCAACCCAATCCCATTTTGGCGGGATCCATTTGGCCGGAAGATATAGCCCCGGGCTGGTCGTAAAATCAGTAATGCCCAACGCGCCAGACAGCACAGCGTTTTCCATCCAGCGTCGCCATACCGGGCGACACATCTGAAAGATCATCACGTTGTGCTGGAACTGCTCCATGCGTCGGCGGAACTCGAGCTTGCCTTCGCGTAGGCTTGAATAATTGGCCTGACGCAAATCACCGGTGACATTGGTATAGGGCACACCCATGGCAGAGCAACAGGCCAGCAAGGTTCGGTATTGGAAGGCTTCGTAAGATCCGCCAACATCGGCAGGGTCAGAAAACTTGATATCCTCACCCGGCAACAACAACTGCATGGTACCAGGCTGCAATCCCAACAGTGCCGCCCCGTCATCATCGCGAGGAAGACCTTCTTCACCCATGACATCTTCCGGTGCCGGGCGCGTAACAAAGGCGGCAAACATGGCCGCGACTTTTTTGCGATCCAGTTCCGCATCATCATATTGATCGAGCAGCCACAGCTTGGCCATGGCTGGAGCCAACCACGGAACCCCTCGTATTTGTCCTTCGGCCACCGGGTTAAATATATGAAGCACTTGATTGGCCTGGACACGAACACGGGAGGTGCCAGTTGGTTGGCGAACATCGCCAGGAGAACGTCTTAGAAAATGGTAGGCAACGCGCCTGCCTAATTTGTCGAATTCAACACCGAAGATGACCTCGTTGCCATTGGGCAAGGTCTCACAGTGCGATAATGGCAATTGCTCAGATGGCAGCAGCTGAAGTTGAAGTGGAACGGACAGCCCGTCCTGAGACCGTCGGGACCGTAACCGGAAAAAACATTCCCCAGCCTCAAACACGGCGCGCGCCGCCATGGACTGGAGGCCATTGAAATCGGTTAATCCATCCGCGTCCGCCTCATCGGTCCAGGCTAGCCACAGTCGTTGAATGCGATCCTTGAGCTCGGCATCTTCGACCAGGCTGGATGGCTTGATGCCAGCACCAATGGAATGGGCCGCAAAGCTTGAGGCCGCGTTGGATGCATAAGGGTTGTTGCGGACAAGATCGCGAGATCGAGCGCGCAGGACATCACCACCTTGTCGAACGGCGGCATTAATCCCTTCAGATCCTGATCGCCACGTCGACAAGCGTCGGGCCATTTGCGCGCCTTCAAAGCCCATCGCCCTGATTTGGCGGATTTTTGAACGCCCAAACAGGGTGCGTAAATTTTGCAAGAACGGCATCGTTTAATAGCCCTTTGAGGAAAAGGTTCTGATCTGGCGAACAGGTTCTGTGCCGTTAAGCTTCGAAAGCTCACGCTCAAGGTCTCGAATGGCCGCGACGATTTCACTGTCGCCCCGGTATTCGATGGTTTTGCCGTCATAGCTGACCCGGGCAACGCCGCTGGCACGTTGAGACTTCAGTGCCTCAATCTTTGCCGTAAGTTCTTCCGTGGTCGCCATTGTATTACCTGTTCATGTATCCGCTTGTGATCACCCGGCGGTGTGAGGCATGCGGCCTTACAATTTGACCACCATGTCGGGCCTCGAGGGCTTCCACGGGCTCAACGCAGAGATCATCACCGGCGTGAATATTCAATTGATCTTCTAAATGTTGCCAACGGGCGTCCGACCAACGATCGGCACCCATGATCCAGGTGGCAGCACGGGCATAAACCCGACAATCAAGGGCTTCATTGCGGTCGCGCAGCTTCTGCCATTCAAGACGGGTAAAGCCGCGTTTGGTTCGAACCGTTACCAGTTGTTCGGCGACCAATTGTTTAATCCACTCGGTTTCAACCCAGGTGGGCAGATGAATAGAGCCTTGCGGATAGGTCGCACCGTCCGCCCGTTCTTCATCGGTCGGGCGATCCAACCTCAGGAACCGATAGGTCTCGGCCTTGAAGGTGGAAACCGCGACGGTCCAGAGACGTGCACCCCGGCGCAGGCGTTTACCGGCATTGGTGCTATCCACATAGGTTGGCCCCGAGACCGGGCTTGAGCGGTTAAATCCTTCAACGCCCTTAACCGGAGCCACTTGCGCGAACCCAGCCTTGCGGGCCCAACTGTAAACCGTTGGGGTTTCATAACCGGTATCGATGGCCAGCTTGGAAATCCGAAGAGCCGCTCCGGTCTCATGGGACCAGGTTTGACCAAGGAGTTCACTTAACGCGGTCCAGGCACCGGCATCGCCAGGACCACCCTCGATCACGATGTGATCAATGAGCCAGCTTTCCAGCCCACGGCCCCAGGCCCATACATCGATTTCAATTCGGTCTTTTTGAACATCGGCACCTGCGGTCAAGAACAAACCACCTTTCGGCACCGTTCCCGTCTTCCACGCTATGCGCCGGTCATAAATCCTCTGCCAGTCCGGGGCCTCACCGGTTTCTTGCCAGGTCTCACCAAGGTCTGTGTTTTTGGCCGATTTTAATGCTGCATCATTGCCCTGTGCGGCCACCCAAGTAGCGGCGATTTCGGCCCAGCTGCGCCAACCAATGGGGCTGTACAAACTGGACAGATGAAAACCGACAGTTTTACCGTTGCCGCTTTCTGGCTTAGCCGTTGCCCGCCAGGCCCCGCGTTCCAACATCCACGTCTTGTGGTGCTCTTGAATATGGCCTTCGCAATCTTCGCAACCATAATGTGCGGTTTCTGGTTTTCCCTTGTCCCATTTCAGATGCTCAAACTGAAGCCACTGCATGTGTTTGCAATGGGGACAGGGGATAAAATACCGTCGCTGATCCGTCGCCTCAAACTCGCGCTCAATCCGGGACACGCCTTTGACGGTCGGCGTTGAGACAATAAAAATCTTGCGCCGGGCAAAGGTCCGCGTTCGGGCTTCCGCAAGGGCCACCGGATCACCTTCACCTCCAATGTCACCCAGATAGCCATCGACCTCATCCAAAAACAAATACCGCACCGGCATGGAGCGAAGCCCCACCGCCGAGTTTGCCCCGGTCAAAGCCAGCATGCCGCCGGGGAACGATTTGGTCAGAATGGTGTTGCCGGAATCACGAGACCGGGATGGCTTGACCAGCTTTGAGAGAATTTCACTTTCCTCAATTAACGGATCAATCCGCTGTTTTGAGTTTCGCTTGGCCATATCCAATGACGGCAATACCGCCAGCATGGGACCTGGCGCATGGTGGATCACATACCCCATCCAGTTATTACCGCATTCTGAAAACCCAACCTGAGCGCCCTTCATCACCACCACCCGTTCCACCGGGGACGATGGTGACAGGCAATCCATGACGTCCCGCAAATACGGTGTTCGACTGGTGCGCCATTGGCCGGGTTCGGCAGCTCCCTTGCCTGACAATCGGCGGTGCTGGTCGGCCCACTCAGAAACCGTCAACAACGGGTCTGGGCGCAGGCCGTTGTCAAAGGCCGTGCCAAAAACTTTAGACGCGCTTGGGATCACCGTGACAATTCTTCCAGCGCCGTACGAAGTTCTGTCATCAACATGTTATGCACCCGTTGTGTATCGGTCTCCGCCGCCAGCACGGCGGCCAGACGTTCAGGGATATTCATCAATGCATCTCGAACAACTCGAGCCTTGTTGAAGGCAACCAGTTTCACATCGTCGGCATCCACGTATTTGCCAGCCTCAACCTTGGCCTTGATCTCGAGAAGCTTGGCCCGCTCGACTTCGCTCTTGATGCGGGTTTTAAGCAGCAAGGTCGGCAGGTCGTTGCTGGATTGAGTAAACGTTGGCGCATATGCTGCACTTTGGTTGCCGCCAGCACCCGGCACCGGAACAGGGGCAGCCTCGTCATGTTTAGGGCGACGCTCGGCTCGGGCCGGATCCCGAACCGCCGCAAGGGCAACATCGGCCTGATCCACATCCACCTTTTTGTCGACGAGCTGAATGATGCCCTTGGCAACCATCTGGCCCACATATTGGCGCGACACGCCACGTTTTCTGGCATATTCGGCCTGACTGATCAGCATTTATGTTCCGCCATCCTGTCATCGGTCGATCCCGATTAACCGAACGCCCGACCATCGCCGTCCAGCGTTGCTTTGAGCCCGGTAAATTCCTGCCAGCGTTTGACAATGACGTCTGCGTATTTTGGGTCCATCTCTATAAGCCTGCCGCTTCGCCCCGCTTTTTCACAAGCGATCAGCGTTGTGCCTGACCCACCAAATGGATCAAGCACGATGTCACGGGACTTCGAAGAATTACGCACGGCGCGTTCCACCAAGGCCACGGGCTTCATGGTCGGGTGCAAATCGTTTTTGTGGGGCCGGTCGATAAACCACACATCCCCCTGGTCTCGGGCTCCGCACCAAAAGTGATCCGTGCCTTCTTTCCAGCCATACAAAACCGGCTCGTACTGGCGTTGGTAATCAGACCGACCCAGCGTAAATCTGTTCTTGGCCCAGATGATAAAGGTCGACCAGTGGCCCCCGGCGTCAACGAAGGCTTTTTGCAACGTGTGCAGTTCCGACGATGACATGCAGATATAAATGCCGCCCTTGGTTACACTGACAATGTTGACGCAGGCGTCATACAAAAACGCTTCAAACGCATTGCCCAGGTTATCATTTTCAATACGGCGATCCGTCTTGCGACTGGCCCCGCCTGCATAATCCACATTGTATGGCGGATCACAAAAGGTCAGATCGGCAAGGCCGCCGTCCAGCACCCGCTCAACATCACCCAGAACAGTGGCGTCACCACAAAGCAGGCGATGATTGCCAAGCAACCAAAGATCCCCCGGTTTTGAAATCGGCTCTTCAGGCGTTTCTGGTATGTCGTCATCGTCAGTGTTTCCTGCGGGCTCTGTATCGGCATTCAACAACCGATCAATCTCATCAAAATCAAATCCCGTTAGCTCAAGGTCAAAATTCTCAGCCTGAAGATCCTCCAGTTCGAGGCGCAGCAGGTCTTCATCCCAACCTGCGTTTTCAGCCAATTTGTTGTCTGTCAAAACCAACGCCCGACGTTGCACCTCGGACAGATGGGATAGATAAATTACGGGCACGTTCTCAAGCCCCATTTTATGGGCAGCCATCAAACGACCGTGGCCTGCGATGATCACATTGTCGTCGCCCACCAGGATCGGATTGACGAAACCAAACTCGGCAATAGACCCTGCGATCTGAGAGACTTGCTCGTCAGAATGGGTCCGTGCATTACGCACGTAAGGGACCAGTTGATCGACCGGTATGTGTTCGATTTTGAGATTCATGATGTTCCGCTAAAAGACAAAAACCGCTCACACCCAAAATGGTGGAACGGCTTGGAGGCTTGCTTGACAAATGAAGGGCGGGTTGACAGCTCACTTGACAATTTCTCGACCTCAGATGCGCCAAAACCCGTAGAAAACAGCGGTTTCTTCGTTAGCCGGTCAAGCGATTGTCAAGTAAGTTTTAGGTTGCGACGGTAGAGATATGCCGCGCTAAAGCCCCCCGTATAGGATATCGGCCAGGAAGGACCCAATATATCAAAGGGTTAGCGGGGCGGGGCATCCCAGGGGTTTCTCCGGGCGCGTTTTTCCCAAGTCTGACGAAAATATAGCCCTATTTTCGGCATCTGTCTCACCTTGCGATGTGTCACCAAAAAGTGTGTCACTTTACGATTTCTATTGACAGCCTTCGAGCGCTCCTGATCACAAACGACCGGGATCGCTTCGTGGGCACACGCTGGCCGTTAAGCCGAAGGGCAAGGACACTGAGCGCAAAATGCCACCGCCGTATTGCCGTAGACCGGCTAACCCCAAAGCGCCAGCAGATCTCCTTCCACGGCGTTCTCTCGGCCCGCATCCAAACCAAACGAGCATCCTCTGCGTCCAGATGATTCAACCACGCCAACGTCTCGTCCATGCGAGATATCGATGCGGGTGACGGTGGAGGGCGGCGCATGGGCTCAGGCGTTTGACCGACCTTGTCAGCAAAACTCTGGACCATCTCGGGCCAGACGTTGAAATACCCTTGCACCTTTTGCTCGGGCAATCGTTTAAGCACGTCGGCGGCCTCCTCTAGACGATCCTCCACCTGGGATGGTGTCCAATCAATCATGCTGGTTCTCCACACGGTCTCGTCGCCTGCCATAGAGTTTTTCACCCAACTGGCGGATCAGTTCTTTCTCTGGCCAGGTCAGCCGGTCATCTTCAACCGACACAGCCAGCATGCCCTGGTCCTGCCAGCCATCACGTTTGACCTGGTCAGGAGGACGGCGATTGCCGCCATAACCTCGGGGATGCCATTTCATGATTGCACCTCCTTGAGACAGGCGGCATAGCCTGCCACATCGATGATGGAATCATCATGGTTCGGGGTGTGTACCAGCCGGGCCATCTTGAGGTCAATCAGGCATAACGCCACCTGCGCTGGGGTGACCTCGGTGCTCAGCACCAGCGACCAGCGTTTGGCAATGTGATCGAATAACGGCTTGGCACTGCCGTATTGCTCATGGCGTTCTGCGACCGTGGTGGCAGCAATATTCAGAAGGTTACTGCTCATGACACACCTCCCATGCGATGATCCTGTGCCCAGCCCAGCAGGGCCAAAGCATCAGCCTCGTTGTCATCGGTTGGATCGAAGCCACGACTGCGAGCGGCTGCGATCATCACATCCTTGTTGGCATTGCCCTTACCGGTGGCATGGCGCTTGATGGTGCCGACGGGAACGGCCTCGTAAGGAATTTGATGATGTTCACACCAGGCGGTGACATGGGCCAAAAACCCACCGTAAGCGTGAGCAGCATCAACGCCGATGTGGCGGCGAACCTCCTCAACAAAAACAGCGTCCAGACCTCGAGCCATTTGTTTAATCTCGGTCAGCCATTGCTTGAACCGCAGGAAACGCATACCACCGCCTTGCCACCGGTCGTTCTTGAACTCGACAGTGCCACTGGTGATGGCCCGGTCTGATCCATGCAGGGCCCACCCGGTTTTGGTGCCGAGATCAAGGGTAAGGACCGTCATGACCTTGGCATCTGCCTTCGGCTTGATCACATTCGATTTATCCATTTGGTTTCTCCTTTGCTTGCTGTGTGGTGTGGGCGGTGATCATCACGGGATCTCCTTTAGCCAGTCGGGTGGATTTGTGATCGGTGGACGTTCGTTTTGACGTCCACCGGAACGTCCACCGTCTGTAACCCCCGGATTTCCTGGCTCCGGTGGACGTGGTGGACGTGGTGGACGTTTTCCCGGTGTATCTTTCACGGGGGCGCGCGCCCCCGCATACGTGTAGGAGGGGGATAAACGTCCACCACGTCCACGAGAGTCTGAATTACCGTTATTATTCAGAAGGTTATCTTCGTGGACGTTTGAATCACAACGTCCACCAACGTCCACGACGTCCACGAGATTTCTGCCTATTTTTTCATCAATATTCAGATTCCACCGTTTGACGCCTTGATAGGTTCCTGCGCCACCCATCCGAAGGCTTCGCCCATCGACGGCAAACACCCGATCGCGCATGCGCCCGAGCGACTTTCCAAGCCGGGTGCGCTGCGAGCGTTCATTGCCAGAGCCGAGGGGCAGTGGTGGTTCGCATGTGATCGCCAGATCGTAGAGGTCACTGCTGCCAACCTCCGCTGTCCCAAACCGGTCCCACCACGATGATATAAAGCCACGCCACATGGCCCCTTCGCTGTCAGACGCCGCCATCATGTCGTCCAGGTTTTCGAGGAAGCCTTCGATGCCAGCCACCTCCAGAATGCCACCCATGGTCTGGGCCCAGGCCTCGTAACTCCCGATGCTGCGTTGTCCATGCGGTCGCCCGGCGCTGATCCATGCTCGGCAAAGGGTCAGGCAAGCGGCGACCAGTCGGGCGCGATTGGCGCGAACCCAGCCCATTAAATCTGGATGCCTGAACGCCTCTCGTCGCCAGGGTTGATCAACGCGGGCATCAAGGCGAATGCGCACCAGACGGCGCGCCATCTCGTTGGAAAATTCCGGATTGTTGCCGGTAGCAATCCAGGTGCAGCGAATTGGCAGGCGGATAGTTTCCGAAACGCCCAGGATCCGGTCTTCCCAGAAAGGGGCTGTCAGGGCTGCCGCGAGGGCTGAGGAATCAAGCTTGCCGCGCAGGTTATCGATCAAGACGATGGCCGGGATCTGGCGCAGTTTTGCGGTAATCCGTTTGCGCCATTCCTCGTCGTCCCGGCTTTCGGTCATGACCAGGGTTCCGGTTCCGGTGAGGATGGTCGAAATCGCGTCCACCATGAGGGTGGCCCCGGTGCCGGGGGATGGCTTTTCAATCAGGTGCAGAGGCGTCGAGCCATTGATCAAGGCGCGGACAAAGCCGAGCAAAAGCAGGGAAATTGCGTGGGCTCGCTCGGCCAGTGAGGTGAATGGAAAATCACCGAACAGGTCGTCTTGCAGCAGGTCCCGCGCCTCAGCAATTTGCTCAGGGCTGGGGTGCTCCGGAACGGCTGGCATCTTAAAACCGGAAATGGCGTGGTACAGCAGCCTGGCGTCCGGGTGATAACCAGGTTCCGTCAGCAGCGTCCCACCCCGGCCAAACACTGGTGTTGTGACGATGCCGGAAAGAATAGGTAGTCCAGGGTCGGGCGTGGCCAGAAGCGATTTGATGAGGGCTGTGGGAGGTGGTGACGAGACCAGCTCGCCGGTTCGGCCA
Source organism: Alphaproteobacteria bacterium (assembly GCA_018654745.1). Taxonomy (GTDB): domain Bacteria; phylum Pseudomonadota; class Alphaproteobacteria; order UBA2966; family UBA2966; genus JABILA01. The sequence continues at coordinate 20,327 of JABILA010000086.1, read as the reverse complement.
ATGCGCCGCCACAGGGCGATCTTGGCCAGCATGTAGCGCAGGCGTTCTTCCGTCACCGTGGAGGCAAACGGGCGGCCTTCGTCGTCGGGAACAATCCAGGTCGGCAACCCGGCGGTCCGAAACAGCCAGGGTGGCTGGTTGGCTGTGAGCAGAAGACTCCAGGCACGATCAACGGCTCGGGCCAGATCCCCCTCATCGGCGCGAAGGGTGTGCATCGATGCGGTAGGATAAACGAAGCCAACGGGGATATGGCGTCCCATGGCCTCCGGCTCTTCTTCAGCATCGGCTTGTTGCGCCGATTGAATAACCTGGGCGACAGCGTCAGGGCCTTTGCGTAACAACAGGTCATTAAAATCCTCTCCCTCTTTTGGGGGCATCGCAATGCTCACCGTGCGATCTTCCGAGCGCAGACGACGGGCAGCGGTTTCGGCGGCGCGCGAGCCCGCACCGGATACGTCATGATCAGCCAGAATGACGATCCGGGTCGCTTCGGGAGGGATGTGGACCTGTTCAAGGTTGGTGGTCGACAAGGTCGCCCAGACGGCCAGGCCGGGACACGCGGTCATCACCGCCAGCCCCGTCTCAATGCCTTCGCAAAGTCCGAGGACGCCGTCTGTGCTGATTTCCGCCAAACGCACAGCACCGCCTGCAACCTTGCCCAGCATCATGCGCGGCTTTGCGACATCGGCCTTGATGACAGTGTTGGAGGCGTTATCAATTTGCAGATAGGTTCGATGTATCGCGGCGGTGGTGCCTGCGTGATCGCGGACGATGCCGATCAGCGCCGGAAATCCGGTCTTGGTCTCCCAATGGGTCAGGTCGGCATGGAACCTGATATCCGCACCATCCGGAATGGCCAATCCGCGACCCACCAGAAAATCGGTGGCGGGGCTATCTTTGATGGGTTTGGCATGGGACAGAATGAAGGAGATTTCACTGGCCGGATCCCGATTGGATGTAGGTGCGCGGGCGGGCTCTTGTCGAGGAGGTGACGTGTCCGTCCATCCCGTCATGTCCGCCGCATGGGCAAACAGGTCGCGTCCCGAAAGTCCCGTCCTCTGTTCCAACGTGTTTAAGGGGCCACCGCCCTGACCGCCGTCAAAATCAATCCAATCGCCCGCATGATCACCTTTAAGGGTGATGACACATGAGCCGTTCTTGCGAGGTGCGTCTCCTCGAATATTGGCCAACCGCCATTCATCGCCGTTGCGTCTGCCATTGGGAAAATCCTGCGGCACCCAATGCTCCGCCGTGTCTCGCAGCCGGGCGACGATGACGTCCAAATCATAATGGATGGGCTTTGCGGGCGCTGGGGCGACATCGTTAAAATCAATCAAGGATCACCAGCCCCTGCTCAGCACGGGTGATTGCGGTATACAGCCAGCGGGCGCGATCCTCAGGTGTTCGGCCAAGGCCGTCGTCATAGACGAGAACGTTTTTCCATTGCGATCCCTGGCTTTTATGACAGGTGATGGCGTAGCCCCAGTCGCTCTCCACCAGGCCCCGCATATCGCGCCAGTCCCTGCGCGACCGATCCCGGTCATAGGCGACATGGTCGTCGTAATGACCTTTGTAGATTTTAACCCGGCCCGGAATGAGATCCCCGTCCTCGGTCTTGATGACGGCGCTCAACGCGAGAGGACCTTCATCTTGAATATCGGTGAGGTCGATAAACATGCCGTTGATCAGGCCAAGATCGTGACGGTTCTTGAGACAGATGAGTTTTTCATCGCGGCCCGTGGGATAGGTGTTAGCAAAACCCGCCGCCTGGCGCATGGCGTTGTTGAGTTGCCGCCGGGTGGCGTTCATGCCGCAAATTACCTGGCCACCCATGAGCATTTGCTCAGGCGATACATCCCGCCGCGACATCTTCCAGACATGATCGTCATGTTGACCCTGTGGGATGGGCAAACCCTGGCGGGCCAACGTGGCCAGACGGATGATGGCGCTGTCTCCGGCCTGACGGTGAACTTCGGTCAACATGACGTCAGGCTCCACATCGGTGAATGCACCGGCCCCTTTGATGGGAGGCAACTGGCCGGGATCGCCCAGTACAAGAACGGGTTTGCCGAAGGCGAGAAGATCGTTGGCCATCTCTTCTCCGACCATGGAGACTTCATCCAGAACAATCAGGTCGGCGTCACGCACCAGGGATTGTTCATTCAGAACGAACTGGGGTTTGTGAATATCGGCGAGGCGAAGCTCCAGGCGTTTCAGGCGTTCAGAGGCAAAGGTGCGTTCCGACGCGGGCATGGTCAAAATGCTTGAGCTTAGTTTGGCCGCCTCAGCTTCGACCCGAGCGACTTCTTCTGGCGTCGCTTCCGAGACCCTATATATGAGGCTATGGATGGTCGAGGCAGGCGTGCCCTTGCGGGTCATTACCAATGCGGCCTTGCCGGTAAAAGCCGCAAACAGAACCCCGCCCTGTCCGCCGTTGGGGTTCATGGTCGACAGATCAAGTTCGTCAATGGCGTGTTTTGTGATGGTGGTTTTTCCGCTGCCCGCATAACCAAACACCCGGAACACCTGTTGATCCTTGGTGCGATTGTTGAACCAGTCCTTGATGTTGGTAATCGCTTTTACTTGCAGGGGGGATGGGGTGAAGGTCATGAGGAAAGCTCCCAACAACGCTTGGTGTATGAACACCAGCGACAAAGGTAAAAATCGGAATGGCTGGAAATACGGGGCAAAAGCTCACCGGCATCCGCCGCTTGAATGACGTCGATGGCCTTGTCGGAAAGCAGTTGCGCCTCGACAGCTTCAAACGGCACCACTTCGTGATGAAGGGCCTGGGTGTCTTTGTTGAGAACCGTAAACAGCGCCACCGACAGGTCCATGTAGGCCATGTAAATTTGCAGTTGGCCGTAATAGACCGGCTTCGACGCCTGCACGCCGCGCTTCACGGTATCGTTCCAGGACGAGGCTTTGAGTGCCTTATGTTCCCAAAGCGCTGGCCACGTTATGCCAACGTAGGGACCGCCCACGATGACACCGTCGATATGTCCCTTGATGCGTCCGGCGGCGGTTTCGAACCCGAACTGCCCGCCGTTGTTCTCGCTCGTGCGTAAATCAAATCCGGCGACACGTAGCCAGCGAATGGCCAGGTCTTCGAAGATATGACCGGCAGCAAATATGCGTAAAATACCACCGTCGAACGCCTTGCCCGGATCGGGTGGAGTACGGGTAAATTCATAAACCAGCTTGCGCGCGCAGGGCTCACCGATGCGGCTGGCTCCAAGATAATCTCTGGGAATCTGGCGCTGGTTTTCCGCGACCAGAGCCTGGTCAACGAACGCGTTAATTCGTTGGTTGGGGTCTGGGGCGGGATAGCCGTTGCCATAGACAAAACCGGACCCGTGATTGAAATCAACAAACATTGTCAGCCCTCAAAATGGAATGTCGTCATTTAGCGACTGGCGCTGCATGGAGTCCTGGAACCCATCAACACAGGCCTCGATGATCTGATCGATGTCGACGGCACTGCGGTCATGGAACGCTTCCATCAAACCCAGTTCGGTCAACGCCTCAGCGAAAAACCGCCGGGCATCGACGATGGCCTTCTGTTCCATGTCGGTTTTATCGATCATGCCGATCTTCCTTTTTGCGATTTTCGACCCGGCCTTGAGGCAGCGCATCGAACAGAAACGGTGATAGGGAAAACGGTCCCAGTTCAGTTGGTGGCAATAGCCGAAGCCCCGGGATTGACGTCCGCAGATGGCGCAAGGCGTCATCCGAGCAAGAGCTGGGTGAGGTCCTCGTTGCCCTCGGGTTGCTCTTTGATCCGGTGCGACGCCAACACGATGAAACGGCTGATGGCGTTTGACGCCATGGCGTCCAGCTCGGTCATCTTGAGGTTTTGGATGGGTTGATGGAGCCGTCCTCTGCCTTCGAGCCATTCGCCAATCGCTTTTGCCGCTTCCCGTGTGACGTACGCTTGCCATTCATCGTTGGTCACGGGTTCAACCAGGCCGGGCCCCGAGCGGCAGGCTGACCCTGTGCCGCAGGCTGGGCCTGGACTGTGGATTGGGTTTGGGCAGGAGCCGCCGTGTTCAGTGCGGGGTCAGCGTTGGAACCCCATGCCGGTGTGGCTGACGCCGGAGATTGCGCCCCTTGAGCGGGACGAGGCCGATTGCCCGGTGCGGCTGCTACGGATTCACCGTCCATAATCTTGCGCCACTCAGCCTCATTGGGCAGAACGATCTTATCGATCTTGTTGCTATCGCTGTACTGAGGGTTTGAACTGGGCTCGACCTTAATCTTGGCAACGCAGGTGATGCCGTCAAAATCTTTGAGCCCGCGCAGCACCCGCTTGGCCTTGGCTTCCTCGCTCATGTCCTCAGGGTTCAGGCCCAAAGCGCTGTCGATCATGGCGCGGAAAGTGCTTTTGGAAATTTTCCAGCCGATGGAAACACCGTTCTCGTCAACCTTGCCACCGGCGACCGTGAACATTTGCCAAAACTTGCGCTTGGCGTGCGGCCCTTCAACCACGGTGAACTCAGCGTCCAGCATCAGAACATCGCTGCCAGGACTGTTGGAGGCTTTGAGCAGCCCTTGGTCGATCTCGCTCTGTCCATCCACATTGCCCGGACGGATGGTCATGGTGATCTTGGCAAAACTGCCATCGGGAATCAGGTCGCCGGTTTTTTGCGGTTCGGCGTCGTTCATATCGAAGGTCATGATCTTATCCTTATTTGGTTGAGTTGATTTTGGAGAGAAACGCGCCAAGGTCGGCGGGTTCAGTGATATCCAGGCGACCGGAGCGATCCTTGGCGGGCAGGCCAAAGGGGTTGCCGGATTGGCAAACAAGACGTCGTTCCTGGGCTTTTTCCGGGTCGTGTCGCCAGCCCCCTTGGTTCTCAGTATCGTCAGGGGCAAACAGGCTCAGGGTTAGAACCTGATCGACAATGCCGGGCAGTTCGCGGGCGGCCTTGCCACCCTCCATCTGTGGCTGCCAGTTGGTGCGATTGAACTCATCGACAATCTTTTCAAGGATGCCGACGAAGATCACCGTTTTGCCAGGTGCATGCTGCAGATGCTTCAAGAGCCCGATGACCTCACTGGCGAGCAGGCCGTATGCGCCGCGAATATCGGGCTTGCCGGTTTTCTCGGAAACGGCCTGTGGCTGGGTCTTGGCCCAGGCCATGGCCTGACGGGTCAGGTCGGTGATGGAATCAACAAAGATAATCCGTTTGTCATTGATCATCTGAACCATCTCCGGATAGGTCTGGCTGAGGTGCTGATAATGGCCCTCGGAGTAAAACCCGTTTGGATCCGCCGCCGGGTTAACACCGCCGATCAGGCAAGCGATGTCGATGGCGTCTGTAAACGCCCTGATGGAGATGCTCTCGCCTTTCCAGTCCTGGACCGATTTCATGCCAGCTTCAAAATCAAGACACAGGGTCTCGGTGGGCGGCAGGGTTTTAAGCAGTGAGGTTTTCCCGGCACCCGTGGGGCCAAAGATTGCCATGGTGGTTTTAGCTGACGCGCCGGACAGGCGTTCGTCTGCGGTGATGATTTTAAGGCCCATCAGGCTGCCTCCTCTATCATGAGAGTTGAAAAGTTGATGGCTTGCCCCTCCGGGCAGGAACGGGCGATGGCCAGATACCGAAAGCTGGCGTCACCGATGCGCTGCTGGAGCAAATGAAGAAATCCTCGCTCGGCCAAGCCGAAGGCCCGTGCCGCCATCTCATCCAATTTAATCTGGTGAGGATCTTTGTTGCCCTGCTCGGTGCTGCCCCGGTCCAGGCACAGAAACCCGCGATGGTACTCAAGGGTGTCGCCTGGTTTGGCCTGAGCCACCCAGGCACAGAACGAGATCTCATCCAGTTTCTGCAAATGGAATGGCGATGGGGACCCGCGCCAGATAGGAATGGGCGTGGTCATGATGCCCCCACGACGCTTAGTAACGGCAGAGGGGTCGAGGTTGAGCCTTCGGTGTTGCGGACCTGCTTGGCCTCATAAGCCTCGACATCTTTGAGCCGGTAAACAACCCGACCACCGAGCTTAAGGTAACGCGGACCGATTTTTTCCCAGCGCCAGCGCTCCAATGTGCGCGGGCTCAGGTTCCAGCGTTCCGCGAGATGGACTTGGTGTAAGTGTTTGGTGATCATGGCCACCCCCTTCGTTTGATTGAACGTTAGGGGGAGAATGGCGATCTAGACCGGCTCTGTCGTCGGGCTCTGTGCTGGATAGAAAGGGGATATAACCGATATAGTCAGGGGGATGGAAGGGGATATAGAGGGGGCTGCCAGGGGATAAGTTCGTATGTACCTCCCAGAAAGCGGCCATTCCGCAGGGGGACCTAAGAAAATTTGATATTCAGGCGGTATTTTCCACGTTTATCCGATTGAATGAGCTTGCGCCAATCAGCCTTGGCCTTGAACAGGTCCGATATGCGGGTGCACCTGGACCCTGCCTCTCCCAATACAGCCTGACCGTGCCGCCAGGGTGAGCCTGTTTGCGCTGCCTCATAAAGAATACCGACGACCTTGGCTTGAATAGGCCCCAACGTATAGGACTGTTCTCCAAGCGTAACATCGGCAAAATCGTTCTTATGCCTGAACGAGACCTCTGTCGTTCGCTGAACTCCGCCAAGGCCGTGTTTGGCCTCAACCCGGTCCCGCTCTGTGCGGCTGACAACCAGCTCTTCCTTTTTGATCACAATGCCTTCTTCTGGATAAAGCACATGGCAATAGCGATCGTCAGGCGCGTCAAACTGGTCAACCTTGACCTGGCCTTCATGGAAAAGACGATAAACGTCTCGAGAAAGGAGGTCCTGCAATCCCTGAAACGAAACTCGCTCTTCAGGAATATTGCACCATTGCCCCTCATCAACCTCTTCATAGAACCCGCGCTCAATACGAATTCCATAAAGACGCACGGAGACTTTGAGTAAACCGTTTTCGGCAAGGTATACGAGGTCGCGCGAAGGCATGTCCCAGCAGGACTCAACCTCTTCCAGTGTAAAATATTCCTTCTCGATCCCTGCCATTTTTTATCACCCTACAAGCCTGCGTGTTCGCTATTTGTTTTATCTTCTTGACGGGAATGAATCAATCCTTTTTAATCCACACAATCCACATCCCTGAGGATAACCTGATGAAATACACCATGGCCGACAGGCTCAAAGCGCGTTGCAGGCAGCTTGGCTTAAATGCCAGGCAGGTGGCTGAACTTGCAGATATCAACAGGACGTTTGTTTACGACATCATGCGGGGACGATCAGAAAACCCGAATCTGGAGAAACTCGATCAAGTCGCCAAGGTGGTCAAAGTCGACAGAAACTGGCTGTTGCACGGTATGGGCGACGTGGAAGGCGAATCGCCGATCATCGAAGATCCCTCTGAGGCGTTTGTTTCGATCCCCTCGGTCGAGGTCACGGCTTCCATGGGTGGCGGTAATATTACTGCCGACGAGGTGGAAAACGGAAAACCCTATCATTTTCAACGGTCGTGGATTCTTCATGATCTCAAGGCCAGCCCATCGGAGCTTCGCATCATGCATGTGGAGGGCGATAGCATGATGCCCACTCTGCATTCCGGCGACGTTGTTCTTGTGGACCTGGCCCGGCGAGCGCCGACGCCTCCCGGCATATTCATTCTGTATGATGGCATGGGGCTGGTGGCCAAGCGTCTTGAGTATGTCCCCAACAATGATCCGCCCAAGGTTCGGGTGATTTCTGATAACCCATTTTATAGCCCCTACGAGCGCACCGCCGATGAGATCAATATCATCGGGCGGGTTCGGTGGTTCGCAAGAGAGATTTGAAACAATCTATTTTGTAATCAGTAGGTCGCGGGTTCGACTCCTGCCGGGCCCACCACTTTCTTGATATCTCCCAGACTTCTGCCATTTTATCGATGAGCACCGAAGCATTGTTACGACAATTGCTACGAAAAAGGTGCCGACAATGTCCTTAAACCACCGGTATCAACGGAAACTGGCAGAATGACTCAGCAAATCAGCATCCCGCACAAGAATAATGCTCCAACAATTCCATTTTCCAACCTCCGGTGATAGCCTGTTGACAGATTGACGGGTAAAAACTGACATCGACGTCCGTTCAAACCTCAGCACCGGTCATAATTTGGGTAATGGATTTGCGGCTGCTTAGTGCCAAGAAGCGGTCTTGTAGAGTATGAAGTCTGGATAGCTTTTAAGCAGACGTATCGGGAAATTATTTACTTTTTTTCGCTAGTTTCCGACGTTCCCGATAGCGTTCAAGGCGTCGTTGAGATACCTCCGTTCGAGCTTCCTCGTGGCCTATGTCCTGCATGGTTTCCTTAACGTATTTCAAATGCCCGGCAGCAGCATTACGGGCTTTTTCAGGATCACCAGCCATAATGGCTTCGTAAATGGCCTTGTGCTGTTTAAGCAGCATGTCACGAGAACTGGGGCGGGTGTAGAGGTTCATTCGGCTGAAAAAAACACCGGTTCGCAATAGCGTGAACAAACTGCGCAATATGTGCAGAAGAACCACATTATGGGTCGTTTCTGCGATTGCCATATGGAAATCGGCATCGATGTCGGCCTCTTCGGAGGGGTCTTCTTCTTTGTGAGCTTCTTCCATAGATTCAAAGCAAAGTGTGAGCAATTCACGGTCGACTTCCGTTGCCCTCAATGCCGCATAATAAGCGGCTATGCCGTCCAGGGTTGTGCGTAGTTCGAGGAGATCCTGCGCCGTGTTGGGGGCGCTTTCGAGCAGCGCCGCCAAAGGATCGGTCAGGGAGGGTCCAAGAAAATTACGTACAAAGGTGCCGCCGCCCTGGCGCGTTTCAATCAATCCCTTGCCCTCGAGTTTTTGTAGAGCATCCCGCAGGGAAGGGCGCGACACTTCCATTTCCAGGGCGAGATCGCGCTCCGACATCAAGCGCTCGCCCGGAATCAACACTCCTTGGGCAATCATTTCTTCCAGTTGGGAGGCAATGACGTCGGAAATTTTACCCTGTTTGACACGTTTGTATGCGGCCATGCCCTGATCCTGATCTTTCCTTTGTCTTCAAACCTTTATTTGCGTTGAACACAATAGGTCGAAGTGTGTTCAAGCATTCTTGACCAAAATTATTTACTGGTCAATATGATTTACCACTTTACAAAATTGGTAAAAAAGATTATCCAATTAATTATCAAACAAGGAGCTCCTCAAGGAAATCTTAAAAAAATATAATAAAAACAATAATATATAGGTTCTTTGTGGGTATATAATTGGTAAGTTTTTCCAATTACTCCTTAAGTGTTCACAAAAAGGAGTTTATCTCATGCGTACTTTAGCAATCTTAACCGCCGCCGCAGCAGCTATGATTGGCGTTGCTGCAACCCCGTCGCTCGCGGCGGAAAAGAAAGTCCTACTCAAGGTGCCTGTCTGGTTTCCGACAAGCCTGCCGGCGCTTGGCACATCCCCTGCTTGGGTCGCCAAGAAGATCAATGCATTGGACGGGAACCTGAAGCTGAAAATTTATGAGCCCAAAAAGCTGGTTCCACCGAAGGAAATGCTTGAGGCTGTTTCCAAGGGGCAGGTTAATGCCGGCTATACAACGCCAGGGTACAACACAGGAAAACTAGGCGATAAAGGAGCCATCTTCTCTGCTGTTCCTTTCGGTCCCGATGCACCTGAATTTCTGGCCTGGGTCTATTATGGCAATGGGCGGAAGCTCTGGCAGAAGACCTATGACGATGCTGGTTTCAATGTTCAATCCATTCCCTGCGGCATTATCGCGCCCGAAACCTCTGGCTGGTTCAGCAAGGAAATCAATTCACCTGCCGATCTAAAAGGCCTGCGTATGCGCTTCTTTGGTCTTGGTGCGCGCGTGATGGAAAAACTGGGAGTCTCTACTTCTCAGCTTCCCGGCGGTGAAATTGTTCCGGCCCTGCAAAAAGGCGCCATTGACGCAACTGAATTCTCCATGCCAGCCATCGATAAGAGACTGGGCATCAACAAGATCCTGAAATTCAACTATTACCCAGGTTGGCACCAGCCCGCCACCTTGTTCGATCTGATCGTCAACAAAGATACCTGGAACAATGATATGAGCGAAGCGCAACGGACAATTGTTGAGTTGGCCTGTAGGGCCGTCATGACGGACGGCCTAGCAATGGGCGAATCCATGCAGTTTGAAACAATGAAGGAAAACGAGAAAGCCGGCACTCAGAATAAATATTGGTCTTCTGAAATGCTAACGACGTTCTCAACAAAATGGGACGAAGTGGTTGCTGAAGCCATTCAGGTCGATCCTGGCTTCAAAGTAATTTGGGATGACCTTCAGGAATTCCGGGCCAATTACAAAATTTGGAATAAGTGGGCTTACCTGCCGCGCCCCGGAACAGTGCGCAAATAATACCCTTCAAGTCTTCAAATAACACCATGTGGTGGGAAGAAATTCCCGCCACATGGATTGAGACAAATTTTTGAAAGAAGTTGTCATGTCAAAAGTTGTCAGCGCCGAAACCCACCATGTGCCAATAGCGACATTTCTCAATGGAATAGTGCAGCGAATCGTTGAAGCCTTTGCCTGGTTGAACGTGCTGTTGGCTTTGCTCATCTTGATAACGGTTATATTGCGTTACGGGTTTCATCGAAACGGGCTACTTCTCGAATGGCCGTTGGTGCCGATGGAAGAGTTGATGTGGCACCTATACTCGGTACCCGTCATGTTTGGATTGGCATACTCCATTACGAATGATTCCCATATCCGAATTGACATTCTTCGCCTCAACATGTCGAACCGGCTTAAGCACATATTCGAAATTCTAGGAATACTTCTGCTTTTGATGCCGTGTCTTGTGATCCTGTTTGATTTTAGTCTTGATTATACCGTGTACGCTTTCACGCATAATGAATCTTCTCAAAGCACAATGGGCTTGCCTCATCGCTGGATCGTCAAGTCGGTCATTCCGCTTTCAATGTTACTGATGATGATAGCCGCAATTGCCCGTCTGATAGGCGAGGTTGTCTTGCTAATGCATCACGGCAAGGAGCCTGATGACGATACACCTCCACGCATCCAAATGACGGCCAGGCTTCTCAGGCCGCTTCTAAAAGTTGACGACAACCCCCATGATAAAGGTGCAGGCTGATGGAATTAGCAGCTGAAAATTACTTAGTCATCGCGATGTTCGTTTCGTTCATTGCGCTGCTTTTCACCGGTTTTCCCGTTGCCTGGGTCTTGGCGGGTGTCGGAATTACTTTTGCCGGCGTCGCCTGGTTGACCGATGATTATGGTCTGACCATGACCGGTCTTGATTACAATACCCTTGGCCTGCTTGTCGGGCGCATCTTTGGCATCATGGATAATTGGGTGCTCATAGCACTGCCAATGTTTATTTTCATGGGTTTGATGCTCGAAAAGTCCGGTATTGCGGAAAGAATGATGCATTCGATGCAGAAATTGTTCGGCAACGTCAGGGGCGGTCTGGCTGTTACAGTTGCATTAATCGGAATTATTCTTGCCGCTTCTACCGGAATCATCGGTGCATCGGTTGTGCTGTTGGGGCTCATGTCCGTGCCGGTCATGCTCAACCAGGAATATAATAAATCGTTAGCCTTGGGCACCGTGGCCGCTTCCGGTTGTCTTGGCATTCTTATTCCCCCTTCAATCATGCTGGTGATCATGGGAGACCAATTAGCGGTGCCCATCCTTGATCTGTTTATGGGGGCTGTTTTCCCTGGCCTCATTCTTGGCGCGCTCTATATCGCCTACATCCTGATTTACTGCAAAATTTATCCGGAAAAAGCCCCTCTTTCCAGGGATCATGGTGAAGTTGATCTTATGAGCGTATTGCGGGCTCTGGTCGATATTCTTCCGCCCGCAGGCTTGATATTGCTTGTTCTTGGATCAATTTTCATGGGGATTTCAACGGTTACGGAAGCTTCAGGCATCGGCGCTCTCGGTGCGACGCTTATCGCTGTCATATTCAGGCGTTTTAACATGCAGGTGTTAAAGGAAGTTGTGATCAACACCATGAACACAGCAGGCTATATCTTTGCGATCTTTGTTGGCGCGACGATCTTCGCCTTGGTCTTGCGAGAGTGTGGCGGGGACGAGTTAATCGAGGCGGCGCTGACCGGTTTAGGCTTCGGTCCCAATGGCCTGATTATCTTTGTTTTGGTCGTCGTCTTCTTTCTTGGTTTTTTCCTTGATTGGATCGAAATCAGCCTGATCATACTGCCGTTGCTGGCCCCGGTGATTTCCGCTCTTGATTTGCAGATTAATGGTTTCGGTGTTGTCGAATACCCCAATCTTACATGGTTTGCCCTGCTGGTCGCTGTGACTTTACAGACTTCATTTCTAACGCCACCGGTCGGCTTCGCACTTTTCTATCTAAAGGGAGTCTGCCCACCAAATGTGTCGTTGGTTGATATTTATCGCGGAGTCATTCCTTTCATTATCCTGCAATTGATCGCCCTGGTTTTGGTGTTTGTTTTCCCGGAATTGGTTACTTGGTTGCCGGCGGTTGCCTACGGAAACAATTAACAACATTGGGAAGGTAGGTAGACCTGCAAGGCTAACGTGATTGCCCGCAAAGTCTATCGCCCGATTGCCGCGTTTCATTCTGATTCAAGGAGCAAATTTAAGATGTTTCAAATTCGTATTCATGGTCGAGGCGGCCAAGGAGTCGTTTCTGCGGCTGAGATGTTATCTGTTGCCGCTTTCGAAGAGGGCAAGCACTCCCAGGCGGTGCCGAGTTTCGGCTCCGAACGCATGGGGGCGCCAGTTGTTGCTTACGTGCGCATCGACGACAAGGAGATCGAACTGCGTGAGCCAGTTCTGGAACCGGATCTGTTGATCGTCCAGGACCCCACTTTGTTCTCCGCCATCGACGTCTTCGCCGGTCTTCGCAAGGATGGTTACCTGCTTGTCAATACGGCGAAAAGCATGGATGAACTCGGAATTTCCGAGGCTGCGGAACAACTGCCGAATGACAATATTGCCGCCGTGCCCGCGACAGAGTTGGCCATGCACCATCTGAAACGGCCAACACCCAACACAGTTCTTCTGGGCGCTTTTACGGCCATGAGCGATGTCGTGAAGATCGATTCCGTCTTCAAGGCCATAGCAAGAAAATTCCCCGGCAAGGTGGGCGAAATGAATATCGCAGCGGCCCAGGCAGCCTACGACGCTGCTCTTGCGAATTGAATTTGAAGGAGAGATTTTTGCAATGCTGAAACAAGTCGAAGGTTCTCATGCAGTCGCCGAGGCGGTGGCTCTTTGTCGGCCGGAAGTGATTTCCGCCTATCCGATTACGCCCCAGACCCACATCGTTGAAGATCTGGGGTCCATTGTGAAGGCGGGCGGCATCGAGAATTGCCAGTTCATGCTGGTCGAGTCCGAGTTCGGTGCGCTTAGCGCCTGTATTGGATCGTCCGCCGCCGGTGCACGCAGCTACACGGCTACTTCTTCTCAGGGCATGTTGTTCATGATGGAGGCGGTCTATAACGCTTCGGGTATGGGTCTGCCAATTGTTATGACCGTCGGCAACCGGGCCATCGGGGCTCCGATAAACATCTGGAATGATTGGGGCGATTCGATGTCGGCCAGGGATTCCGGTTGGCTTCAGCTTTTCGCCGAGACCAATCAGGAGGCCGTCGATGTTCATATCCAGGCCTTCAAGCTGGCAGAGGAACTGAGCATGCCGGTGATGGTATGCATGGACGGGTTTATCCTCACCCATGCATACGAGCGGGTCGATATTCCTGAACAATCGCAGGTGGATGAATTCCTGCCACCTTTTCAGCCGCGTCAGGTGCTCGACCCTGTTGCTCCCCTTTCCATGGGCGCCATGGTCGGGCCCGAGGCGTTTACCGAGGTCCGCTATCTCGCCCATCACAAGCAGCTCCAGGCGCTTGAGCTTATCTCTAAACAGGCGGCAGAGTTTAAAGCGATCTTCGGTCGTGATTCCGGTGGGCTCATTAAGTCGTTTGAGGCCGAGGGCGCCGAAACAGTGGTTATCACCATGGGCTCGGTCATCGGAACCATGAAAGAGGTGCTTTCAAGGATGCGTGATGACGGCATCTCTATTGGCGCTCTTACCATCCGCTCATACCGCCCGTTCCCAAGCGAAGCGTTACGAGAAGCCTTAAAAGACGCCAAACGCGTAATTGTTTTCGAGAAAAGTCTCGCCGTTGGTATGGGTGGAATTGTTTCCATGAACATACGAATGGCGTTGCAGCATTTACCAATCCGGGTGCACTCGGTAATCGGAGGGCTCGGCGGACGTCCCATCACTCGCGCCAATCTGCGGCGCATGTTCGATAAAGGCGTCAAGGATCAACTGGAGGAGCCCCATTTCCATGACATTAATATTGATGTCGTGGATAGGGAACTAGAACGCGAAAAGGCGGAACGCCGATCCGGCTCTATTGCCGAAAACATCCTTCACGACGTCGGCGTTGTCGCCGCCGCGAAAGCCATTTGACAGGAGGCCATGGTGACACAGATTTCTGAAACGAAGCAGAAGGTCAAATTCTACCAGACCGGCACCTTGACGGCGGGAAACCGCTTGCTTGAAGAGGGACACCGATCCGTTCAGGCGACTGTTGATCGCTCTAATTCCCTCGATTGTGGGCATCGGGCCTGCCAGGGCTGCGGCGAGGCTCTTGGTGCGCGTTTCGCCATCGACGCGGCAATGCGGGCAACCAACAACCAGTTAATAGCAGCGAATGCAACCGGCTGCTTGGAGGTGTTCACAACGCCTTATCCGGAAACCGCCTGGTCCATTCCCTGGATCCATTCCCTGTTCGGCAATGCACCGGCCGTCGCCTCGGGCATCGCAGCGGCTATGAAGGCTAAGGGGCGAGATGATGTTCGGGTTATCGCCCAAGGCGGCGATGGTGGCACCACGGACATCGGCTTCGGTTGCCTGTCAGGGATGTTCGATCGCAACGATGATGTTCTCTATATTTGCTACAACAACGAAGCCTATATGAACACCGGAGTACAACGCTCGAGCGCCACCCCGGGCGCGGCGCGAACCGCCACCACCATGCCGGTGGGACCGGAGCCGGGCAACGATTTTGCGACTGGCAAAAGCGTGCCTCTGATCGCCATGGCGCATCAAATCCCCTATGTGGCGACGGCTTCCGTACATGATCTTCACGATCTGGAACACAAGGTATCGAAGGCGATGTCCTTCCATGGCGCTCGCTATATTGAGATTTCCGTGCCTTGTCCGTTGGGTTGGGGCTCGAAGCCCGGCGATACGATCAAGATTGCGCGCCTGGCCGTGCAAACCGGAATGTTTCCCCTTTTCGAGGCAGAAAACGGCGATGTGACGGGCGTGACAAAGATACGCCAACATCAGCCGGTCGGTGAATACCTGAAACTGCAAAGGCGCTTTGCACATGTGTTCAAGAAAGAAAATGAAGACCAGTTGCAGGCTTTGCAGGCCATAGCCGACAGAAACATCAAACGGTTTAACCTTTTGCCATCTGGAGGTGAAGAGGAATGAGCATAGACCCCATTATCCAATCCAAGCCTTTTGCCATAACCCTGGATGTCGGCACCAGCCTATTAAACAAGACAGGGACCTGGCGGAACGAACGTCCTGTTTATCTGGATCGTTTGCCTCCGTGCAATCACACCTGTCCGGCCGGTGAGAATATCCAGGCGTGGCTGGGCTTCGCTGAAGAGGGCGATTATGAAGCAGCTTGGCGTCAGATCATGGAGGACAACCCATTGCCGGCCACAATGGGCCGCGTTTGTTATCACACTTGCGAAGGTGCGTGCAATCGAGCCGGTATTGATGAAGCCGTCGGCATTAATTCAGTCGAGCGATTTCTTGGCGATCAGGCTTTGATGCATGGATGGCGGATCGATGCTGGCTCCCCTACCGGCAAAAAAGTGATGATAGTCGGCGCCGGTCCGGCGGGATTGTCTGCGGCATATCATCTGCGCCGGCTCGGTCATGAGGTAACGGTCTTCGATGCCAATCCCCAGGCTGGGGGCATGATTCGTTACGGCATCCCTAAATACCGGATGCCAAGGGAAAAGCTACGGGCTGAAGTTGCACGTATAGAAGCCATGGGGGTGAAGATAGAACTCAATACGAAAATTGAAGATATTTCTACAACCAGAAAAGAAGGGCAGTTTGATGCCGTATTTATGTGCATTGGCGCTCAATTATCACGAAGTGCAGAGATCGAATCAGACGGAAAAATCCCCATTCATGATGCAGCCGTGGTGCTTCGTGATTCTGAACTAGACAACCCAAACCAGCTTCATGGTCATGTAGTGATCTACGGCGGGGGCAACACGGCCATGGACGTAGCGCGCACGTCAATTCGCATGGGCGCGATATCAACAACGGTCGTTGTCTTAGAGGCACAAGAAGATATGCCTGCCCATTCCTTCGAACGAGATGAGGCCATTGAAGAAGGTGCGACTCTGAAATACCTCCACTCGATAAAACGAGTTAATGGTCGCACTGTGACACTTGAGAAAATGAAGGTTAGCGAAAATCGTTGGCCGAAACCTACCGGCGAGTTTGATAGCATAGAGGCTGATGTAATAGTTCAGGCCATTGGTCAGGATGTTGACACAGCAATTTTGCAAAACACCCCCGCTGTAAATCTTAAAGACGGGATCACTCAGATAAACGAAGCCATGTGTACCGGCGAAGATGGTATTTTCGCCGGTGGTGACATGGTTCCATCACAGCGCACGGTGACCTCGGCTATTGGTCACGGTAAAAAGGCAGCCCGCAACATCAATGCATACTTGCGAGGTGAAGAGTGGGTTGCGCCTGACAAGCACGAGGTTGTTACCCCTGATATGCTAAACACTTGGTACTACTCCGACGCTCCGCGGACCGTGCGTCCAATGCTGGACGTTGTACGCCGGAAAACAGGGTTCGCAGAAGTGGTAGGTGATCTCGACGTGGATAACGCAGTCTTCGAGGCCAGGCGTTGCATGTCATGCGGCAACTGCTTCGAATGCGACAATTGCTATGGGGTCTGCCCGGACAACGCTATTACGAAGCTTGGGCCCGGCAACCGTTTCAAATTTAAATACGACTATTGCAAGGGTTGCTCCATATGCGCGACGGAATGCCCTTGCGGCGCTATCAAGATGGTGCCGGAGGATATCTAAATGGAGCATGTATTGAAAAACGAGCAAACCAAGCCACGCGTAGGACTCTTCGTCACATGCCTGGCTGATCTTCACCGTCCGTCGGTAGCTTTTGCCGCCGTGAAACTACTCGAAGATGCCGGCGTTATCGTAGAAGTGCCTCGCGCCCAAACCTGTTGCGGTCAACCCGCCTTCAACAATGGCGACCTGGGTCATGCGCGGACTTTGGCGAGGCAAGTTATGAAGGCGTTCGCCAATTATGATTATGTCGTTGGGCCTTCCGGTTCCTGCATGGGCACCATTAAGACCCACTATGTCGAACTTTTCGAAGATGACCCGGACGGATTAAAGAAGGCCCGAGACTTGGCGGGCCGAAGCCACGAACTCATTAGTTTTTTGACCGACGTGATGGGCGTCACTGATTTTGGCGCCAACTACGACGGCACAGCTACCTATCACGATTCGTGTTCGGGATTACGTGAACTGGGAATCAAAGAGCAGCCCCGACGCCTGCTTGATAGCGTTCAGGGCCTGACAATAAACGAAATGGAGGATAGTGAAGTCTGTTGCGGTTTTGGTGGCACATTTTGTGTCAAATTTCCGGAAATTTCCGGCAAAATGGTTGATGATAAATGTTCCCGTATTGCCGAAAGCGGCGCGGATACCATCCTTGCCGGTGATCTCGGCTGTCTGCTCAACATCACCGGCCGCATGAGACGCAGAGGGCAGAAGACTCGCGCATTCCATATTGCCGAAGTCTTGGCTGGGATGGCAGATGGTCCTGGAATCGGTGACGGGGAGAACTAGCCATGAAACCGATGTCCCATGATTTCAAGGCCCGCGCCGGAAAGGCTCTCGAGAACCCTGTTCTTCAATCCGCCCTGAAAAACCTGAACACCGGATTTGTCGAGCAGCGCCGTAAATGCGCCGAGGCACTTCCCGAGTTCGAGGCGCTGAGAGACCTCGGCAAGGAAATTTGCGATCACGCGCTGGCTAATCTGGATTTTTATCTGCGTCGCTATGAAGAACAGGTAACGGCGGCCGGGGGACACGTTCATTGGGCCAGCACGTCCGAGGATGCCTGCCGCATCGTCACCGACATCTGTCGCCAGGCCGAAGCGAAGAAAGTCATTCGCGGCAAGTCAATGATCGGTGAGGAAGTGGGGATAAACGATGCCCTGGAAAAAGCCGGTTTTGAAGCTATCGAAACGGATCTCGGCGAATATATCCTGCAGCTTGCCAAGGAACCGCCAAGTCATATCGTCGCCCCAGCTATTCATAAATCCAAGGATGAAATTTCTGACCTTTTCCACGAACATCATTCGGCACTTGGTCTGACCGAACGCCAAACGGAACGTAGCGCCCTGGTGCAGGAGGCCCGCCAGGTGCTTCGCGAAGCCTTCGTCACGGCGGATGTCGGCATAACCGGGGCCAACTTCCTGATTGCCGATACCGGTTCCAACATTATTGTCACAAACGAGGGCAATGGCGACCTCACATGCACCTTGCCAAAGGTTCATATTGTCACCGCCGCCATCGACAAGGTCATTCCGTCGGTCGACGACGCGATGGTCTTGCTGCGGCTGCTGGGCCGTAGCGCCACCGGCCAGGAGATCACCGCCTACACGACCTTCTCCACCGGGCCGAAGCGGCCGGAAGACCTTGACGGACCCGAGGAGTATCACGTGATCCTGGTCGATAACGGGCGCAGCACCATGCTCGGAAATGAATTCCGCGACATGCTGCGTTGCATCCGCTGCGGCGCCTGCATGAACCACTGTCCCGTCTATGGAAGCGTCGGCGGTCATGCCTACGGCTGGGTTTATCCAGGTCCCATGGGTTCGGTATTGACTCCGATGATGGTCGGACTTGATGAAGCGGGGAATTTGCCTAACGCCTGTACGCTGAATGGGCGCTGCCAGGACGTATGTCCCGTCCGCATTCCTTTGCCGAAACTTCTTCGGGCGCATCGAACACGCCAGCATGAACAGAAACTCAGTTCCGGCGTGTTCCGTTTCGGTCTCGGGGTTTGGACGTTTTTCGCCTCACACCCGAGAATTTATCAATTTGGTACGCGCATCGTTATGGCGGCGATGGGTGCATTGGGACGGCGAAAAGGCGTGTTCAGGCGCATGCCGTTGGCCGGTGGCTGGACCCAGGTGCGTGATCTTCCAGCACCGCAAGGAAAAACCTTCCAGGCGGCCTGGCAAGAAAGGTTGAGGGAGAAAGGTAGATGACGTCTGCACGCGAAGAAATTTTGGATCGTGTCGCCAAGGCTGTTGGCCGTGATGACATCGACACTGAGACGGAGAAGCGTCTGACGGATAGGCTTCGTCAACTTCCAACAAAGCTCAGACCACAATGGAATGACGATCCGGTTGAACGGTTTGTTTCCAAACTACGGGCCGTTGCCGCCTCTGTTGATGTCGTGGGAACCGCCGCCGATGTCGTGGAATCGGTACAGACATTCTTGCGCGAACACAATATCCCGCTTGCCGTTACCGTCGCCCCGGATGACCGGTTGAACCGCTATCCCTGGCCCGATGGTCTGAAGGTTTCCCGAAGGAACGCGATCCCCGAAGATGTGACGAGTATAACGCTCGCCGAGGCGGGTGTTGTCGAGACCGGAAGTCTGGTCTTGCCTTCAAGTGTAAAAAGCCCGACCGGCATGAATTTCTTGCCAGAGAACCACATCGTAATCTTGCGCAAAGATCAGTTGGTAAAACACCTGGAAGATGGATGGGCATGCGCAGTGAAATCTTCAAATGGGATTCCCAGAACGGTGAATTTTATTACCGGTCCATCCAAGACGGCCGATGTCGAACAGACGATTGAATATGGAGCGCATGGTCCTCGTCGACTGCATGTCGTTTTGCTTGCGGGCTCGTAAGTCATTCCGACAAAAATATTGCCTAGCCAATAATTTTACCCTCAAGGATTTTCTTTCTGCAATCTCTCAGGAAGGCCACAAAGAAAGATTAAATACGAAATGATAATCACCGTATTAAGCATTGTGGGCCCCGTAATTTTGGTTGTTTTGGCCGGATATTTTTATGCCTCCCGCCACAAGGCGCAGATGGGATTTATCGACCGAGCGAATATGGATGTGTTCGTACCGGCATTGATTTTTAGCGCCCTGACCGGAAATGAATGGACTCTCACATTACTTGGTCCTCTCCTGATCATCGCTGCAGCGGTCATCTTGCTGCCAGGGTTGCTCAGCCTACCGCTTTCTCGGTTATTAAATCTGGAAACGCGGGTTGT
>JABILA010000129.1 GCA_018654745.1 Alphaproteobacteria bacterium | reverse complement strand
GGGTCTCCGTTCTTTCGTCAACAATTCAGACTGCTCAAGCCGCCAGCCCGCGATGCGTCCATGATTGCCGGACAACAACGCCTCCGGAACCCCGAGGCCTTCCCATTCCTGAGGTCGGGTATACTGGGGATATTCCAGCAAACCTGCCTCAAAACTTTCATCCGCCAGACTATCAGGGTCGCCAACGACACCGGGTAACAGTCTGACCGTTGCATCAATCAGCGCCATCGCAGCCAGCTCACCGCCGGTCATTACGAAGTCGCCCAGACTGACTTCTTCTATCTTGCGTGCTTCCAGGACCCGCTCGTCGATCCCTTCGAAACGCCCACACAAAAATATCGCACCTGGCCCTGCAGCCAGTTCCCGCGCGCGGCCTTGTGTGAAAGGCTTGCCACGCGGGCTGAGGTAGATCAGCGGCAGGTCATCTGCGCCTGCTTTTGCTACCGTGTCGTCAATTGCGGGCCCCAGAATATCGGCTCGCAATACCATTCCCGGACCACCGCCAAAGGGCGTATCGTCCACAGAGCGGTGTTTATCGCTCGCAAAGTCGCGAATGTCCACCGTTTCCAGCCCCCAAAGACCATTTTCCAGGGCCCGGCCGGTCAGTGAAACATCCAGTGATCCCGGAAACATTTCCGGAAACAGCGTCATGACCCAGGCGTTCCAGCTCATTGTTTCTGCCGCTTTCGCCGTTCTTTGCGCGCTTTTGTCTTCGAATTCCCGGTTTCCAACAGATCCTCCGGGACATCAACAACAATGTTTTTCGCCTTGATGTCTACTTCCGTAACCATCTCGGCATTGAACGGCAGTAACACATCCGGGTCACCGGGCCGCTCGATCTCGATCACATCACCGGCTCCGAAGTCATACAGAGCCTTTACCTCACCAATCGTCTCGCCATTCTGTCCAAGTACTGCCAGACCAATCAGGTCATTGTGGTAGTACTCGTCGTCTTCCGTAATGGGCAGGCTGGCCCGGGAGACGTAGAGTTCGATGCCCTTCAGGGCCTCGGCGGCGTCACGATCATTGATGCCTTCAATGATCACCGATGCCTGCCCCTTGATGATGCGGACATCGGATATTTCGAAGGTGCGCTGACCATCTTCGCTACTCAACGCACCATATGCAGCGATGTCTTCCGGTATCCCGGTAAAGGTCTTGATCCGAACTTCACCGGTTACCCCACGGGCACCAATTATCACACCCAGACAAAGTTTTTGCTCAGACATCACTGCAGATCAGTAGATTTCCCGACAATCGGGAAATTCTGACTTAGAGCGTTTCCGGCTCTCACGGAAACGCAGCGTTGCCTCAAACCCCTTGGTATGAGCCAACAATCGAAGCATATGCAATTCCGTAATAACCGGAATTGCCCTAGCTTGCTGTTTCTTCTTCAGCCGGAGCGTCTTCTGCAGGTGCTTCCTCGGCAGGTGCTTCTTCAGCAGGAGCCTCTTCAGCGGGAGCTTCCTCAGCAGGAGCTGCGGCAGCAGCCTTTGCTTCTTCAGCTGCAGCAGCAGCGGCGTCAGCTTTGGCTACTTTGGCTTCTTCCTGTTCGCGAAGACGTTCCTGTGCCTTGGCTTTTGGCTTGGCTTTTTCAGGATTGTTCTTCTGTGCAGGCATCGCAATGATGTCGGCAGCACCGAGGAAGCGGGCAACGCGATCAGTTGGCGTCGCACCATGGCCAAGCCAGTGTTTGATGCGATCTTCAACCAGCGTTACGCGGTTTTCGTTGTCCTTGCCCAGCAGTGGGTTGTAGGTGCCAACTTTTTCGATGAAGCGACCATCGCGTGGGCTGCGGACATCGGCAATAACGATGCGGTAAAAAGGGCGTTTCTTGGTGCCACCACGGGCGAGGCGAATTTTTAGTCCCATTGTTTAAGTCCTTGTTCTTTCAGTAATTCAATTAAAATGTTTCAGTTGTTTATTCAGGATGATTATCCGCGATGACTAACCACGGGGGATCATGCCCTGCATGTTGGGCATTCCAGGCATGCCGTTACGCATCAGCCCTTTTTTGCCCATTTTCCCCATCTTCTTCATCATCATGGCCATTTGTTTGTGCTGCTTGAGCAGCTTGTTCACGTCTTGCACGGTCGATCCCGATCCGCCTGCGATCCGCCGCTTACGCGATGCTGCAATCAATTTCGGGAATTGTCGTTCTTTTGGTGTCATGGAGGAAATTATGGCCTCCTGACGCTTGATCATTTTTTCGTCGATGCCAGCGGCGTCTATTTGTTTCTTCATCTTGCCGACGCCAGGCAGCATTTTCAGCATGCTTTCCATGCCACCCATCTTGCGCATTTGTTTCAGTTGATTGGCCAGGTCTTCAAGATCAAAGGTGCCCTTGCGGATCTTTGCTTCCAGTTTGGCAGCATCTTCTTCGTCGATCGTGTCGGCAGCTTTTTCGACCAGGCTGACTATATCGCCCATACCCAGAATGCGCGAGGCAATCCGGTCAGGGTGGAAGACTTCAATCTCGTCCAGCTTCTCGCCCGTACCCAGCAGCTTGATGGGGCAGCCCGTTACCGAGCGCATGGAAAGGGCTGCACCGCCACGGGCATCGCCATCAATCCGCGTCAGGACGATACCGGTTACATTGGTACGGTCCTTGAACTGTTTAGCGACGTTGACGGCATCCTGACCTGTCAGGCTGTCTGCAACCAACAATGTTTCCACGGGCATCACGGTGCGGCTGATGACTTCCAGCTCTTGCATCAGTGGCTCGTCGACATGCAAGCGACCCGCAGTATCCAGCAGAACGACATCAAAGCCTTGCAGACGGGCCGCATCCATGGCGCGTTTGGCGATATCTTTGGGCATTTGGCCCGGTATCACCGGCAGGGTTTTGATGTCGGCCTGTTCGCCCAATACTTTCAGCTGTTCCTGAGCGGCAGGACGCTGCACGTCCAGCGACGCCATCAGGACTTTTTTCTTGTCCCGGCGGGTCAGCAATCCGGCAATTTTCGCCGTCGACGTGGTTTTACCCGATCCTTGTAAACCGACAATCATGAAGGCTGCTGGTGGTACAGCGTTCAGGTTCAGATCAACTGTTTCGGCACCGAGGGTTTCAATCAGATGATCGTTGACGATCTTGATGACCATCTGGGCCGGGGCAACAGAACGAACAACTTCCGCACCAACTGCCTTTTCCTTGACCTCGTCGATAAAGGTTTTGACAACAGACAGGGCAACGTCAGCTTCCAGCAGAGCCACACGAACTTCTCGCAGGGCTTCAACCACGTGGCTCTCGGAAAGGGCCCCGCGTTTTTTCAGGCGATCAAAAACGTCGCCCAGTCGATCTGTAAGTGACTCAAACATTGCTGCTCAATTCATCCTTGCTCATTTGTTCCGCTCGACCCCTGATAGCCCACTGCAAAACTTAACGTCGTTTTCCAAACGCAAAACTCACCAGTGAGCGAAACCTCGCAGACTGATGGTCACCCGTAGGTGGTGGTCCCGCGTCCCTCAAAACAGGAAAAACGCAGAAAAACAGGAGTTATCCCGGAAATCGAGGCGGAATATGCTCAATATATGGGGGCAAGTCAAGTTGAGTCTTCGCTGAATGCCGCAATCATAGACAAAAGACATGGACATAAGACGTATCAACACCATATAACGCCCGTCATGACCTATCCATTCATCAAAATGCACGGCCTTGGGAACGATTTTGTGGTGCTGGACGCCCGCGCGCAAGATCTGAACCTCAGTCTGTCGCAAGTGCGATCTATTGCAGACCGCCGTACGGGCGTTGGCTGTGACCAGCTAATCGTGCTTGAACCGTCCGACAAGGCCGATGTGTTTATGCGTATTCGCAATCCTGATGGTGGTGAAGCCGAAGCCTGTGGTAATGCAACGCGTTGTGTCGCCTCGCAATTGATGGCGGAAAGTGGTTCGGACAAGGTTGTTATTGAAACGCTCGCCGGTTTGCTGGAAGCAACAAACGTTGGTGAAGGCCTTTATTCTGTGGATATGGGTCCTGCCAATTTGGCATGGGACCAGATTCCGTTGGCCCGTGAGATGGATACCCTTCATGTCGAGGTACGGGCAGCCCCTGCCAGTGGGCAGGTCTATGGCGATCCGGTTGCCGTGAATATGGGCAATCCGCACGCTGTCTTCTTTGTTGACGATGTGGATGCGGTCGATTTAAAAAACGTCGGACCCATTCTTGAACATGATCCGGTCTTCCCCGAAAGGGCCAATATCTCCTTTGCCCAGATACTTTCCAACCAGGCCATTCGTATGCGGGTTTGGGAACGCACAGCTGGCATTACCCTGGCTTGTGGGTCTGCGGCTTGTGCTGTGTTGGTGGCCGCTGCCCGTCGTGAGTTGATCGGACGCATGGCGGATGTGATTCTGGATGGCGGTACGCTCAATATCACCTGGCGCGAAGATGGCCACGTCATGATGACGGGACCCGTGGCCACCAGTTTTGCCGGTCATCTCAGTGACGACCTCATAAACGGGACCACTGCGTGAGCGTTTCCGATCATAATGTTCCGGGTCGACCAGAGATAATTACTTTTGGCTGTCGGCTGAACACCTACGAGTCCGAGGTTATGCGGCGTCATGGTGACGAACTGGCACTGGACGAAACTATCATCGTCAATACCTGTGCCGTAACGGCCGAGGCCGAGCGTCAGGCGCGTCAGGCCATTCGCAAGGCCCGTCGCCAGCGCCCGGACGCCCGCATTGTCGTGACGGGGTGTGCGGCCCAGATCAATCCGTCTGCCTATGCCGATATGGTCGAAGTCGATCAGGTCGTTGGCAACCATGAAAAGATGGCGGCCAAAAGCTTTGTTGATGATGCTCCAGCCCTGCAGGTTAACGATATTATGTCCGTACAGGACACTGCCGGACACCTGGTTGAAGGACTGGATGGTCGGGCGCGCGCATTTTTGCAGGTTCAGCAGGGCTGTGATCATCGCTGTACGTTCTGCATTATCCCCTTTGGACGTGGACCAAGCCGCAGTGTGCCTCTGGGGGTAATTACAGATCAGGCCCGTAATCTGGTTGAAAATGGTTATCGCGAGATCGTGCTGACAGGCGTTGATATCACTTCGTTCGGAGCTGATTTACCGGGCAAACCATCGTTGGGTGAAATGGTTCGGCGTTTGTTGAATACCGTGCCTGGCCTTGATCGTTTACGAATTTCCTCCATCGATGCAGTTGAAGTCGATGACGAACTGTTTGATCTGATCGCTCATGAGCCTCGCTTGATGCCGCACTTGCACCTCAGCTTGCAGGCCGGTGATGACATGATCCTAAAGCGCATGAAGCGGCGGCACAGTCGTGAAGAAGCGGTCAAATTTTGTGCCCAAGTGCGTGAGGTACGGCCGGATATTGTATTTGGTGCGGATCTGATCGCGGGTTTCCCGACCGAAACCGATGAAATGTTTGAAAACTCGCTTGCTTTGATCAAGGATTGTGGGCTGACCTGGCTTCATGTCTTTCCGTATTCAGAACGGGAAGGGACCCCGGCAGCCCAGATGCCTCCGGTGCCGGGACCAGTGCGCAAGGAACGGGCTGCCAGAATGCGAAAGGCCGGTGAAGAAGCCGTCACCGCCTATTTGCAATCCCTTGTTGGAAAAACACTGCCGGTTCTAATCGAGAAATCGGCAGATAGCGGTTTGACAGGTCGAACCGAGGGATTTGCGACAGTAAATATTGCATCGGCGTTGGCGCCAACGGGCGACATTGTGATGGTGAACATAACGGGCTGTGACAGCTCTACTCTGACAGGGCTGATTGAACAGTGAGTGATGAGACCGAAAAGAAGCGCGGCTGGCTTTCCAGACTGAAAGCAGGCCTGGGCAAAAGTGCTTCTGCAATTGGCGATGGTATCAGCAATATTTTTTCCAAACGCAAACTCGACGATGCAGCGCTTGAAGAACTGGAAGAACTGCTGATCACGGCAGATATCGGTCTGGAAACGGTAACACGGGTTACGTCCGCCCTGGCAAAAGACCGCTTTGATCAGGAAGTTACGGACGAAGAAGTGCGTGTCGTATTGGCTGAACAGATCGCGGATATCCTTGAGCCACTCGCCAAGCCGTTGGAGATTGAAAGTAATGGCCAGCCACATGTTGTGCTGGTGGTTGGCGTCAATGGCACAGGCAAGACAACAACTATTGGCAAGTTGGCCCAGCAGATGATTGGGCAGGGTAAATCGGTGATGCTGGCGGCGGGCGATACATTCCGTGCCGCTGCCATCGAGCAGTTGAAAATTTGGGGCGAACGTACAGGAGCCCCCGTTGTATCTGGTAAGACCGGTGCCGATGCCGCTGGTTTGGTCTATGACGCCGTCGAACAGGCGCGGGCAGCCAAAGCCGACGTATTGCTTGTCGATACCGCCGGTCGTTTGCAAAATAAGACTGATTTGATGGCTGAGCTGGAAAAGATTGTCCGCGTTATGAAGAAAGTCGATGCAACAGCACCTCACAGTGTGTTGCTGGTGCTTGATGCGACCACCGGCCAAAATGCCATCAATCAGGTTGAAGTCTTCCGCAGTATTTGCAATGTCACAGGTCTGGTGATGACCAAACTTGATGGTACAGCACGTGGCGGCGTTCTGGTTGCCATTGCCGCTAAGGTCGGACTGCCCATTCATGCAATTGGTGTCGGTGAAGGGGCGGAAGATTTCCAGCCCTTTGAAGCGACATCCTTTGCCCGTTCCCTCGTAGGATTGCCGACATGAGCGATACTGACGCAAAGCGCAAAATGCCGACAATGGTCAAACTGGCTGTTGAAATCGGTCCCTTGGCCGTATTTTTTATCACCAATGCCAAGGCCGGTATTTTCAATGCCACAATCGGATTTATGGTGGCGATAACCATTGCCCTTGCTGTTGCCTGGATGTTTGAACGGCGCATTCCGACGTTGCCATTGGTAACAGGTGTTGTCGTGATGGTATTTGGCGGGCTTACACTTTGGTTGCAGGATGAAACTTTCATCAAGCTAAAGCCTACAATCGTGAATGTTTGTTTTGCCCTGGCAATATTCGCGGGGCTGGCGCTGAAGCGGAACTATGTCAAAACCGTTATGGGGTCCATGATCAATATGGATGACGAGGGCTGGCGCAAGTTGGCCTGGCGCTGGGGAGGCTTTTTTCTGGTTATGGCTCTGGTCAACGAAGCAGTCTGGCGCAACGTCTCAACCGACATGTGGGTGAACTTCAAGGTCTTCGGATTCTTGCCTATCACTTTCGTCTTTGCCATGTTCCAGGTGCCTATGATGAATAAACACAGTCTCGACAAGGACGAAGAGAAGGAAGAGATTGTTTGAAGCTTTTCCGTCAAATCCGGAAACGCTCTAGCGTCCCCGCATCTTCTGCAAGGCTGACTCGGGCGTTGTAAACGGCGCACCCAGTGGTGCATCTTTCGTTTCGTAAAATTGATTGAGAGACCAGCGTACGGTCGGGAAGGCCAGATCATCCCATGGGATATCATCCCAATGGAACAGCTCTACTTCCGCGCTTTCTTCGCCCACACCAAAGTTGTCGTTCAATAACCGCGCCCGATAAATAATCTGTACATGACTGATGCGGGGAATGTCGTAGATGGCCAGAATGCCGTCGACTTCAATATCCGCAAGGGCTTCTTCCTTGGCTTCGCGGGCAGCCCCTTCAGCAGTGCTTTCCCGTTCTTCCATAAAACCCGCCGGATACGTCCAATACCCACTTCGCGGCTCGATGGACCGGCGACACAAAAGGAATTTGTCTTCCCAGGTGCAGACGGCACCGACAATTATTTTGGGATTGACGTAATTGATAAAGCCACAGGAATCACAAACCAGGCGATCGCGATTATCGCCGTCCGGTTGCCGATTGGAAAAGTCTCCGGCCAGATCGGACGGTGTTGCCAGTGGCTTTGTCATGCAATGCTCTCTTCGTAATTTGAAATTTTCTTATTATGCCTGAAGTTTGTTCCAAGAAAAAAGCCCCGGTTCTAATACCGGGGCCAATTTCGTGTCGTCTCAACGCATAGATTATCTACTTAATCATGATCAGGCCTTGATGTTGACGCCACCATTTTTCTGAGCTGCCCTTCGTTCCTCTTCCTCACGTTCTCTTTCGCGCTTGGTTTCCTGGGCAGCAGCTTCTTCCGTCTTCGCAATGGCTCGACGTGTTTCCTGCTCTTTTACCTTGTCTGGTTGTGGGCTTTGCTGTGACGCGAGGGCAGTGTGCTCCGGCGGGGCAGCAGTTTGTCCAATCTCCATCTCCGACTCCTTTGGCGTATGTGACGCCATTTGGCTGATCAGTTCAGCGATAATTTCCAGCACACTGGTGTGCTGTCGCTTTCCTGTTGTCTGTGTGATGGCCGAATTCTTCAGCGTTCCTGTTTTCGCTACGCTGCTTCAATCTATTTCGCCATCGCACATTCTGCCGATAGCAACTCACGCGTCCCTGTCCAGCTTCAATTCTGCCGACAAGTTACGGAGCCTGAAATACAGTGCCATGATCATTGAATTCCCTGCCTTGTGTCAAGAAAATAAAGCAATCCTTAACCATGAATTATGAAATACATCGAAGAGATATCATGTCTTCAGGTCGCACTTTAGCGTTTTTTTTCAAGGGCTTGAGTCTATCTTGAAATTCAAGAAGAAGCCAAAACAGGTTCCGCCATCAGGGATAATATGAAATGCGTGAGTCTCTGAATTGAGCAGGTGGTTCAAGACGGGCCACATAATTCAGTCATAATGACCCAAAATGGAGCAAATCAACCACTATTGTTCATCTGTGAGGCGATAATCCTCTTTGATTCAAAGGGTTTGACGGATTTTTATGAGTCTTGAAATAGTTGGCACGGTAGTTGCTGATATAGGGGTGAAGTTCAACCGGTCCCCCACTGGAAGACTTCAATCAGAAGACTCCCCTCTTCTGATATATATCGGGTTTACCCCTAAATCCGATTAAAAGAATGGAGGCGTAATCCCCTTTACGCTTCCATTTTTTTTGGAATTTATTGGTTGGGAAGTTTTGCCAGCTGGTTGCTGACGGCTTGCCAGGCCTGACCTTCTTTGGGCAATAGCGCGAGGAGCTTATTCCAACGTTCCCGGGCGACACCAAACTGTTTGGCCTGAGAGGCTGCCAGACCCGTAAAATACAAGGCATCCTGATTATCCGGTTTTAAAGACAGAACCTTGTCAAAAATATCGATGGCTTCTTTTGGCAGCGGTTTGCTGCGATCTGAACCTTCAATGATGACCGATGCCTGTCGCATCAGGGCATCGATGTTGTCGGGTTGCAGGCGCGTTACCTGAGCATTGGCAAGTGCTGCTTTTTCCTTTTCACCCAGTACACCGTAGGCGCGGGCCAGACGTTGCCAGCCTTCGAGGTCATCGGGCTCTTCTTTCAGACGTGTCGCAAGTCTTTCGACCATACCACCGATCATTTTTGACCGATCACCTGAACTCAGATCTTTTGCAGCTGCAACGTCTTCAGTTGTGGGACCTGGTGTCTGGCTTTCATTTGATTGGCTGGTTTCCTCCGGCTCGGATGCATTTCCAGTCGGTGGCAAGGGTTTTGGCATGACGCTGGCGAGATCAACTTCAAGAATTTCAGCGACTTTCGTCAATCGTTGCATCAGGGCTGGCATCCAGGGGGCATCGGCGGGACTATCGGCCACCAATTCCATCCAGCCATCCATGGCAGCCTTGTTGTTGCCCTGCTGGGCTTCATATTCAGCCAGATAGAAACGTGAGCCCATATGTTTTGGGTCTATCTTGAGGGCTTTCTCAAACGTATCCCGTGCCGACGGGATGACTTCATTCCCGGAACTGAGTACGAGACTTTCACCAAATGACATCAACAAATCTGTGTCTTCCGGAGCTAGCTTCAAGGCCTGCTGAAATGCATTTGCAGCATTGTCATAGTCTGCGACAGACGAATAAGACTGACCCAGCAAAGCCCAGCCTTCCAGATTTTCCGGTTCATTCGCAAGGCGTTTTGCAAGGCGTTCGATCGCGACCCGCATGTCACCGGGCTGTCCGTCGCCAGGTTGCTGTGTCCGCTGGGCAAAAGGCTGATCCGGTACGCCGGGTGTGCCCAATTGTGAATACATAAAGAAGGATAGAATACCCATGGCCAGGGCGATCATCGCTGCTACTGGTATCGAACGGGCCGCAGAGGACTTTGTCGCATCTCCCACAATTTCACCTGTGGTCAGCGCCAACATGCGACGTTCAATTTCAAGCCGCGCAGCTTTGCCTTCTTCGTCTGACAACAGGCCGCGTTTAACGTCGCCATCCAGTTCCAGCAATTGGTCGCGATAGACCTCAAGTGAAAAATCGTCACGTGTAATCGATGCTTTGCCGGATCGCATCATGGGAATGATGACAAACAGGGCCGCGATGATGGTCATCACGGAAAGTGCAATCCAGAGTGTCATTTGTCAGTCCCGTCGCGATCAGCCAACATTGATTTCAGTTTTGCTTCTTCTTCTGTGCTCAGGGAAGCCACCGGTGTTGCCGGTTGGATCCTGCTTCGTCGCAGGAACAGGATCACGCCGATCAAAGCCAGCAGGAAGATACCAACCGGGCCAAACCACAAGACATAAGTCGTTGATTTTACGGGTGGATCGAGTAGAACCCAGTCTCCATAACGGTCAACAATATAAGCGATGGTTTCCTCGTCACTGTCACCGGAGCCAATGCGCTGGCGTACCAGCATGCGTAAATCACGGGCGAGTTCTGCATTGGAATCACTGATCGACTGGTTTTGACAAACAAGGCAGCGCAACAATTTGTGCAAGGCGAGCGCACGAGCTTCGTCGGCTGGATTTTCAAGAGGTTTGTCGATCGTTGACTGTGCGTTCGGCTCAGTCACGGGTGTAAGTGTCAGCGCAGAAATTGCACAGACAACAAACAGTAATACGAAAAGATGACGAAACGGGTTCATTGTTTTGATTTAAGCTTTCGCACCAGAGGCATGATTCTCTTATCCAGGATTTCCTGGGTCATGACACCGACGTGCTTGTAGCGAATGCGTCCACCCTGATCAACGACAAAGGTTTCTGGCACACCATAGACACCCCAGTCGATGCCAACCCGGCCGTTGCGGTCGGCGCCTGCACGCGTGTAGGGATTGCCGTAACGCGCAAGCCAGTTGCTGGCATTGTCGGGATCATCCTTGTAGTTGATGCCATGCAAAGCCACTTCGCCGGTTTTGGACAAGGCCATAAAGACCGGGTGTTCAACCCGGCAGGGGCCGCACCAGGAGGCAAATACATTGACCAGCGAAACCTCACCGTTTTTCAGGTCGGCTGTCTTGAGGCCCTTGTCGTGGTCCTTCACCGGCGGCAGATTGAACTCCGGTACTGGCTTGTCGATCAGGGCCGACGGGATGTCACGGGGCTTTAGTCCGAGGCCAACATACAATGCAACGGCAAGGGCAAAAAACAGGACAAAGGGAATAACGTAACCAAGACGCATATCAGGCGTTCGCTTCTTTCAGGGTTACCGTCGAACGACTACGTGCCGGGGCACCAACACGATGGCGTCGATCAGAGAGTGAGACAAATCCACCCAGGACCATGATCATCGACCCTGTCCAGATCCAGTGAACCAGCGGTTTGACGTAGAAGCGCGTGGCATAACCGCCCTTGCCATCGGGGTCACCGATTACCGCATAAAGATCAGAGGTCAGGGTCGGGCGAATGGCAGCTTCGGTCGTGGTCATCGTCGACGTGCGGAACGACCGGGTTTCGGGTTCCATCGTTGTGATGTATTTGCCTTCTGACGATACATCAAATGTACCACGCAAGGCCGAGTAGTTTGGCCCTTCGACGGTCCTGGCACCTTTCAGCGTCAGGTCATATTCGCCAATTGAAATCGTTTCGCCTGGCCGCATAACCTTGGCCGACTCTTCGGTCCAGGATTGCACACCTGTAATTCCCATGATGACGATACCAACGCCGATGTGGGCCAGGGTCATGCCATGGGCCGCGCGCGGCAAACCTCTTAAGCGCCGCCAGCTGTCTGCTGGAGAAATTGCAAACAGTTTCAGTCGTCCGGCCCACTCAAGCACGGAACCAGCGACCAGCCAGATGCCCAGGGCCATACCAAACACAGCCAGAACAGGGCCACCGGTGCGCATATACCAGGTGCCAAGAGCGACAATAACCGTCAAAGCGAAGGCAAACTTTAATCGCGCCATGGCGCCACCAAGGTCACCACGCTTCCAGGCCAACATGGGACCAGCAGCAAGGGCAACAAAAAGCGGCACCATCAGAGGCACAAAGGTGGCATTGAAATAAGGTGGTCCGACTGAGACCTTTTCACCGGTCAAGGCATCCAGGAACAGCGGATAAAGCGTGCCCAGCAAGACAGTTGCGCAAGCGGTTGTCAGCAGCAGGTTATTGAGGACCAGTGCGCCTTCGCGACTGATGGGCGAAAACAGGCCACCGCTTTTCAGCGCTGGGCCACGCATGGCGAACAACAACAGCGATCCACCGACGACCACGGCCAGAAAGGCAAGTATAAACACACCTCGTTCCGGGTCCGTCGCAAACGCATGCACAGATGTTAATACGCCAGAACGAACGATGAAGGTTCCCAGCAAGCTCAGGGAAAAAGTCAGGATTGCCAGCAAGATGGTCCAGGCCTTTAGGGTGTCGCGCTTTTCAACAACGATTGAGGAGTGCAACAAGGCAGTGCCCAGTAACCATGGCATGAAGGAAGCATTTTCCACTGGATCCCAGAACCCCCAACCGCCCCAACCCAACTCGTAATAGGCCCACCAGCTGCCCAGCGCGATACCAATCGTCAGAAAGCACCAGGCCAGCAACGTCCATGGCCGGACCCAACGGGCCCAGGCCGGGTCAACGCGACCCTCAATCAAGGCGGCGATGGCAAAGGAGAAGGCCATGGAAAAACCGACATAGCCGAGATAAAGAAACGGTGGATGAAAGGCCAGGCCCGGATCCTGCAACAAGGGGTTAAGACCGTTACCATCAGCAGGCGGGTTCAGCACACGTTCAAAGGGTGTCGACGTCAGCAAGATGAACAGCAGGAAACCAACACCGATCAGTCCCTGAACGGACAATACACGTGCGCGTAAATAAGGCGGCAAATTTCGGCCAAAGGCGGCGACGGCACCACCAAACGTGGCCAGGATCAATATCCACAACAGGAGAGAACCTTCATGGTTTCCCCAGACGCCGGAAATCTTGTAGAGCATCGGCTTTGCCGAATGGCTGTTTTTGACAACGGCGGCAACGCTGAAATCAGAAACCACAAAGGCATAAGTCAGGGCCGCGAAGGAAACGGCAATGAAAAAGAGTTGTCCAAGGGCTGCTGGTCTGGCCACAGCAACCCATGAATCAATGCCCGTCTGGGCGCCAATGAGGGGCAAGGTACCCTGGACAATAGCCAGCACCAGGGCCAGCATCAGGGCATAGTGACCAATTTCAGCGATCATGATTTATCCTGCTTTCGAGCACTATTCGCCCTTCCAGTTTCCGGACTTTTTCAACGCGTCGGCGACTTCGGGCGGCATGTAGTTTTCGTCGTGCTTTGCCAGAACTTCACTGGCTTGAAACACACCGTTGGCGTCCAGTTTACCCTCAGCAACGACGCCTTGTCCCTCTCTAAAGAGATCTGGAAGGCTGCCATTGAAGACAACTTTGATCGCATTGTCGTTATCGGTGATGCGGAAACTTGTGCCAATGCCATCGTCAGCCTTGATGACACTGTCTTCTTCAACAAGACCACCAAGTCGAAAGCGGCGATCCTGTTCAAATGATTTGGCCGCAACATCGGTAGGGCTATGGAAAAATACCAGATTGTCGCTGAAGGCGTTCAGCATCAAAGCTGTGGCAACGCCCAGCAAGGCCATCCCAAACAAGACCAGATACAGGCGACGACGTTTACGGGTCATGAGGGTTTTCGCTTTGTCCGTTGGCTTTGAAGTTTGTCGAGAGTGTCGCGTTCGCGGACAAAACCGCGCCAGCTATCAATGACGATGGCAATCATGATGGCAGCTGTAATACCAAAAGATGGCCAGACAAAGGCAGCATAGCCACCCATATGAAAAAATTCTGTCATGTTTCTACCTGCGCCTGATATCTACGCTTGAACCTGAGCCATGCGCAGGGTGCGGACCTTGCGGGCCATAATCTCGCGCTGGGTACGTACAATGACCACTGCGCCATAAAAAGCCGTAAAGCCCAGCGCCATGATTAACAAGGGGACCAACATGGACGAGTCGATCGCCGGGCCATCCATCTTCATAACACTGGCAGGCTGATGCAATGTATTCCACCAATCAACAGAGAATTTGATGATTGGCACATTTACAGCACCGACCAAAGCCAATATCGCCGCTGCCTTACCTGCACGTTGTGGGTCGTCAAAGGCCTCCCACAAAGCCATGTATCCGATATAGAGGAAAAACAGAATCAGATAGGAAGTCAGACGTGCATCCCAAACCCACCAGGTTCCCCACATGGGTTGACCCCAGAGTGAACCCGATGCAAGTGTGGCAAAGGTGAAGCCGGCACCTACTGGTGCGGACGCCTTGGCCAGCAAATCCGCAACAGGATGTTTCCAGATCAGTCCCGTGGCGCTGGCGATGGCCATACCGGAATAAATGAACATGGACATCCATGCAGAAGGCACATGGACAAATATGATGCGCATGCTTTCGCCCTGCTGATAATCAGGCGGGGCGACAAAAAGGCCGAGATAAAGTCCAACAGTAATCAGTACCGCAGACATGCCCACCATCCATGGCAGCAAGGCGGAACTCATACGGACAAAACGGGCCGGGTTGGCGAATTTGTGTAAGCTTACCATAACGCCCTTTTTATCCCTGTTTCGCGGGGTTTGCGCAAGTCATTGTGATGCGGCTTTTCGACACGTGCAGGCTATTTTCCATCTGATGTAAACAGCATTATTCCAGATT
This sequence comes from Alphaproteobacteria bacterium, assembly GCA_018654745.1. GTDB lineage: Bacteria > Pseudomonadota > Alphaproteobacteria > UBA2966 > UBA2966 > JABILA01. The sequence goes on along the minus strand of JABILA010000129.1, from coordinate 57,544 downwards.
CAACTTCAAGGCGGCTGCGGCTGCCCAGGGACAAAGAGCAACAGATCCCAGGAGCATCGCGCCCAGGACAAAAAGATGTGGTCGCTCAGTCAATCCGCCAATGGCGGCGTCTATTGATCCGACACCAAATATCAGAATTGGGATGTACAACGGGATTACCAGTAAGGAGAGCAGAACACCGCCGCGACGAACACCCACGGTCAATGCGGCACCTATGGCGCCGATCAGACTTAGCGTGGGCGTACCAAGCAACATTGATATCAGCAGAGTGACATAACCCGATGTCTCCAGATGCAACAAGACACCCAGCAATGGGGCAATTATAATCAGGGGCAAACCGGTTGTCAGCCAGTGGGCCAGACACTTGGCCAGCACTGTGACTTCCAGCGGTAGTGAGCCAAGCGTCAGCAGGTCGAGACTGCCATCCTCGAAGTCAGCCTGAAACAATCTGTCCAGTGACAGCATCGATGCCAACATGGCGGCAACCCACAAAACGCCGGAGCTGATGCGTTGCAGGATATTTGCTTCCGGTCCAACCCCGAGCGGAAACAGGGTCACCGTCAGAATAAAAAACATCACGACCATGGTGCTGGCGCTACCCTGACGGAAAGCCAGAGCAACGTCCCGGCGGACCAGACTGAAAAACCGGTTCATGCTGCGTAATCCGGCATTTGGGCGGGCGCCAGGTTGAGGGTTTCACTGCTTTCAAACCCGAGATCGATATGCGTGGCGGCGATGACCATGCCACCTGAACTACGATGATCGGCAATCAGGTCAGCCAGCAACGTGACAGATGCATCGTCCAGGGAGACCGAAGGTTCATCGAGCAACCAGACCGGCTTTTTTGCCGCGGCAATACGGGCGATATTCAATCGACGACGCTGACCTGCTGATAAATAGCGCCCAGGCACATCGGCGATATGCGACAAGGCCATGCGTTCCAATGCCTCGGCGGTGCCGGATTTAGGATCAGGATTGCCTTCAAATCCCGACCAGAATTCTAGGTTTTCGGCAACCGTAAAAGCTGGTTTTACCGGATCCAGATGGCCTACATAGTGGATGTGCTCGCGGAATGTCTCGCTGTCAGTCTCATGTGCCCCGTCTTCACGGGTATAGGCGATATGACCCTGTTCCGGTTTTAAGAATCCGGCTGCCAGACGGAGCAAGGTAGATTTACCGCTACCATTGGGGCCACGCAGCAGCAATGCCATGCCAGGGCTCACAGAAAAGTCGAGATTCTGAAAGACGAGGCGCTCGCCACGAATACAAGTAAGGTTATGACCAGAAAAGCTCAAATCGATTTGTCCGTTTCCAGATGTCTGGACCAAACCGGTGATCCCGACAGTTGCCGTCAGACCTATTCGTATGAACGCACGTCGTCAATAACCTTTCCATCATTGGCAAGGCTTCCGGGTGCGACAAATTCGACACTGCCGTTCAGTTTGCAGACGGCTTGCATGGTCGAAGCAACGGCTTCAGCCAGGCCTTCCGGGCTGCCTTCGACTTCACAATTCAATGTCATGATGTCCTTGCCGTCCACGTTATCAACGACCAGGCGGCCTTTCAGAATTTCCGGGTGACGGGCTGTCGTCTGATTTACCTGTTCGGGATGCACAAACATACCCTTGATCTTGGTTGTCTGATCAGCCCGGCCCATCCAGCCCTTGATACGCTTGTTTGTGCGACCGCACGGGCTCTGCCCTGGCAATACGGCAGACAAGTCCCCGGTTGCAAAGCGCACAAGAGGATAGGTCTCGTTCAGGATCGTCACCACGACCTCGCCGACTTCGCCATCAGCGACAGGGTCACCGGAACCCGGGCGCACGATTTCAACCAGCGCGCCTTCGTCCATCACCAGTCCTTCCATCGCTTTTGTCTCATAGGCAATCAGACCAAGATCGGCAGTGCCGTACCCCTGCAGAACGGTAACGCCATGATCGATGATACTTTGGCGCACTGGCGGCAACAGCGCCTCGCCACCTACGGCTGCGGATTTGTAGGAAGGCTTGACGCCGGCTTCAGCTGCCTTGTCCAGAAGGATTTTCAGAAATGACGGGGTGCCTGCATAAGCTTGCGGCTTCAAATGCAACATGGCAGCTATTTGCTGTTCTGTATTGCCGATGCCACCGGGGAATACCGGGCAACCTATGGCGCGGGCACCGGCATCCATCATCATGCCTGCGGGTGTCAGGTGATAGGAAAAAGTATTGTGGACGATCATGCCAGGGCGAATACCGGCAGCCCAGAAACTGCGTGCCATGCGCCAGTAATCACTGATAGTACCACTGGGCTCATAAATAGGTCCGGGAGACTGAAAAATGTGTGACACCAAGCCAACGTCCACACCGTTCAGGCCACCAAAAGGACTGGTCTCGGCCTGGCGTTTGATCAGGTCTGACTTGCGGGTTACTGGCAATGTCGCCAGGGCTTCGCGGCTTGTGATGGCTGCGGCATCGACTTCTTTCAGTACTTCACCAAAGTAGGGGGCATTTGCCTTGGCGTGGGCGACCTGACGGCTCAAAGCAGCCATTTGTTCTTTTTCGCGCACTTCAGGGTCGCGGGTTTCAAGGTCGTCGTAGAATTCCTGGTCAGACATGGTTCAGGCCTTTGAAAGATTTGTCGTCAAAATAAATGTGCCCGGACCATTTGATCCGGGCACGGGATAACTATTACAGGTCAAGCCAGCCAGCGTTTGCGGCGGCGATAGTGTTTGACATCGCGGAAGCTTTTACGTTCGCCGCCTGCCACACCAAGATAAAACTCTTTTACGTCTTCGTTGCTGGCCAGTTTGTCGGCATCACCATCCATCACGATGCGACCATTTTCCAGGATATAGCCATAGCTGGCATAGCGAAGGGCAACGGAGGTGTTCTGTTCCGCCAGAAGGAAACTCACACCTTCGTCCTTGTTCAGACGGTGGACGATTTCGAAGATTTCTTCGACCAGTTGCGGGGCCAGTCCCATGGACGGCTCATCCAGCAAGATCAGTTTTGGCTTCGCCATCAAGGCGCGACCGATCGCAACCATTTGCTGTTCGCCACCGGAGATGTATCCGGCCAGTGAAGCCTGGCGATCAACAAGGCGCGGGAAATAACTGTAGACCATATCGAGGTCTTTCTGCACTGCAGCGCGCCCATCCTTGCGGGTGTACGAGCCTGTGAGAAGATTTTCCTCGACGGTTAGATGTTCAAAACAATGGCGGCCTTCCATGACCTGGATGACGCCTTTGCTTACCAATGCGTTTGGCGTCAGGCTATCGACCTGTTCGCCCATATATTCGATCGTACCCTTGGTGACGTCGCCCCGTTCCGCACGCAGCAGATTGGAGATCGATTTCAGGGTGGTCGATTTACCGGCACCGTTGGCACCGAGGAGGGCGACAATGCCCCCCTCGGGAACCTCGAGAGAAACGCCCTTCAGCACCAGGATGACGTGGTCATAAACCACCTCAATATTTTTGACGCTTAGAAGCATGTTTCCGTCTTCGCTCATTCATTCAGCTCCGATTTTCGAGGTTACCAACTGTGTCATTCGATCAACCTAGCAAGCGCGAGGTGTGATCTTGTTTTCCTTGGCATAGGCTGCCGCGGCTTCTTCAATCATCGGACGGATCACGTCTTGCATTGTATCCGTCCAGCCTTTGACGATTTTCCACTCGGTGCCGCTCCACTGCTGGAACATCACCTTGCCACCACCTTCGTGGTCTTTGCAGGAAACCGAAATCGGGCCCATGAAACCTTTCACACCCAACTCACCCAGACGGGCTTCTGTCAGGTTCAGGTTCTCCAGACCCCAGCGAACTTGCTCACCAGACATGGCTTTGTTGCCATATTTGCCCATGGCTGTACGAACAGCTTCTGTATCGTAAATGGCATTGATGATGCCACGGTTGTACAGTACCTGACCGATTTGGCCTTTCTTGGCTGCCGCTGCATCACCGCCATAAACGTGTTTGACGATGTCAGCATGTGCCTGGGTACCAGCACCTGGCTGGTTGAAGGTTGCTGCAATGTAGCCGATGGCTGTTTTGCCTGCAGGCAATACATCAGGCTCTGCACCTGACCACCAGTTGCCGATGAAGTGATCCATCGGGAAACGAATGGCAGCAGCTTCTTTGATGGCAACCTGGTTCATGACGCCCCAACCTGTCAGAAAGACATAATCGGGCTTGTAACGGCGAACCTGCAACCATGCAGCTTTTTGCTCCTGGCCAGGGTGGTCAACAGCAAGGGCCTTGAAGTCATAGCCGTATTTTTTGGCCAGCTTGTTGAAGGTCGGTAGAGGCTCTTTACCATAACCGGAGTTATGATAGATGAAGGCGATCTTCTTACCCTTCAGATTGTTCTTTCCACCTTCGCGCTCACCAATATAGTTGATGAAAGCTGCAGCCTGTGACCAGTAAGAGGTCGGGAACGTAAAGGCCCACGGGAACACGCGACCATCACCGGCAGCGGTACGACCATAACCCATGGAATGCACAGGAACCTTATCAACCGATGCCTTTGGAATAATCGCATAGGTGATCCCGGTTGAGTTGGGATTGAACACAGTCGGACCAACGTCACCTTTGCCTTTGAGTTTTTCGTAGCACTCGACACCAACTTTGGTGCTGTACTGTGTTTCGCACTCTTCAAACTTGATCTTGACGCCATTGATGCCGCCGTCACGGGCGTTCAACAGTTTCAGATAATCACCGTAACCGTTGGCCAGTGGAATACCGCCCACAGCATAAGCGCCAGTGCGATAAATGATCATCGGGAAAAACTGTTCCGCGGCTGCTTCTGCCGTTGATGAAAGTACTGGAGCCGCGACTAGCGGGGCAGCCAGAACAGCTGCGCCCATCGCAGCGATAAGAGTTTTTTTCAAGTTCATTACTTATATCCTCCCTGTTGTTGGACAGGTTGCCCTGCCTCCTTTAACCCTAACTCAAGAACACCTTCAGGCCAAATATTCTGTTCTGCTGGCCTAATGGATGTTTCGGGTCTGCTTTATGACCTGCCCTAGTAAGGGAAGGGCCACAATCTCAGTTTTTCTTTGGTGATTTGCCACAGGCGCGCCAAGCCATGTGGCTCGACAATCACAAAGAAAATAATCAAAACGCCAAAAATCATCACTTCGAAGTGCTTCTGCAAATCGATGGGCAAATTAAAGCCAAAGAACTGCGGTGCATTTGTCAGCAAAATCGGTACGGCCGTGATAAAGGCTGCGCCAATGAAGGAGCCCAGGATACTGCCAAGACCACCGATGATAACCATAAACAGCACCTGGAATGAAAGGTTGATGTTGAAGGCTTCTGTTTCAACCGAACCCAGCCAGGTGAAGACAAACAGGGAACCGGCGACACCACAATAGAATGACGAGATGGCGAAAGCTGACAGCTTGGCGTGCAGGGGACGAATGCCGATGATTTCAGCGGCAATATCCATATCGCGGATCGCCATCCAGGACCGTCCGATATGGCCACGTGTCAGGTTCTTGGCCACCAGCGCCAGCACGGCTACAACGACAAGCGTGATCATATATCTTGCCTCGGCAGTGGCATGCGGCCCGGTAACAACAAAACCGAACATCTCACGTGGTGGCGCTGTGATTGTACCTGACGGGTTGTAGTTGTAAAACCACTCTACTTTGTTGAACAACCACTGCAAAAAGAATTGCGCGGCTAGCGTTGCGACTGCCAGATAAAAGCCTTTGATACGCAAGCTGGGAATGCCGAACATGATGCCGACAAAGGCCGCGGCCACACCGGACAGCAAAAATACGATAATCATGTTCATGTCGGGCAAGCTGGTGGTTAACTTATAGGCAGTATAACCACCAACAGCCATAAAGCCGCCGGTACCGAGGGAAATTTGGCCGCAATAACCTGCCAGCAAATTCAGACCAATCGCCGCCAGGGCAAAGATCAGGAATGGAATAATCACTGCCTCCAGCATATATTCGCTGGATGTCAGAGGGATCACGACAAAGGCAATGACAAGAGCGATTGCCATCAGCCAGCGATCCTGCTTTAGCGGGAAGATCGCCTGGTCGTCAGTGTAACTTGTTTTATATTGACCTGATTCACGATACAGCATGTCGACTAAACCCTCTCAATGATCTTTTCGCCGAACAGTCCCTGGGGACGGAACAGCAGGAAGGCTAACGCCAACATGTAGGCAAACCAGTTTTCGATGGCACCGCCGATCAGTGGGCCCCAATAAATTTCAGCAACTTTTTCGCCAACACCAATGATCAGGCCACCAACGATTGCGCCGGGGATCGATGTAAATCCGCCCAGGATCAGAACCGGCAGGGCTTTCAGGGCGATCAGCGACAGGGAGAACTGCACACCACTTTTGGTGCCCCACATGATTCCGGCAACCAGGCCAACAAAACCGGCGACGGACCAGACGACAATCCAGATGGTTTTCAGGGGAATACCAACTGACAAGGCTGCCTGATGGTCATCCGCCACGGCGCGCAGGGCGCGCCCAATAACTGTATAGCGAAAAAACAAAGCCAGAAAAGCAACCATTGCGGCACCGATGGCAGCAGCCCAGATGTCAAATTCGTTTAACAACATACCGCCAATTTCAAACGTTGCATCCGGAATACCAACATCAAGGCGGTGAATATCTGAACCCCAGACCGTTTCACCAAAGCCTTCGAGAAAAAATGTGATGCCGATGGTCGCCATGAACAGGATGATGTCAGGCTGATTGACCAGTGGGCGCAACACCAGCTTCTCGATAACGACAGCGACAATAACCATGACGCCGGCTGCTATGATCAGGGCCAGCCAGACCGGCACGCCTTTTTCCATCAAACCGACAAGCGTCAGGGCCGCAAACAACACCATGGCGCCCTGGGCAAAGTTAAAGACGCCCGAGGCTTTGAAAATAAGCACAAACCCCAAAGCAACCAGGGAATACATGACCCCGGTCAGCAACCCGCCGACAACGACTTCGGCAAAGAAAACCGGCTCTGTGAACATGTCCACAAAGGGTAAGACGAAAATTGCGTTTAATACTTCCATCGTTTTAGCGAAGCTCCCATTCTGCCGGAACACCCGACAGCCTCGTAATTAATCGTGTTAGATTTGCTAGTCGTGGGCGACGCCCAGATAAGCATCAATAACGTTCTGATCAGCGCGCACTACATCCGGCACGCCATCAGCAATTTTTTCACCGTGATCCAGAACCACCACATGGTCCGACAAATCCATCACAACGCCCATGTCATGTTCAATCAGGCCAATGGTTGTGCCAAATTCATCGTTGGTATCCAGGATAAAGCGGCACATGTCCTCCTTTTCCTCGACGTTCATGCCCGCCATAGGCTCGTCTAGCAGCAAAAGCTTGGGCTCTGCCGCCAGGGCACGACCCAGTTCTACCCGCTTTTGCAAGCCATAGGGCAATCGGCCAACCGGCGTCTTGCGAATAGCTTCAATTTCCAAAAAGTCGATTATGTGTTCGACAAATTCACGATGTTCCAGTTCTTCCTTGCGGGCCGGGCCGATATTCAGCGCCTGCCAGAGGAAGTTCTTTTTCATCTTCAGATTTCGCCCGGTCATGATGTTGTCCAGCGTCGACATGCCGGTAAACAGGGCCACATTCTGGAAGGTACGGGCTATCCCGCCAGCCGCTGCAAGGTGCGGTCGCATCTGCTTGCGAACCTCACCACCAAAAGTGATGGTGCCTTCCTGGGGGTGATAAAATCCATTGATCACATTCAACATGGATGTTTTGCCAGCACCGTTCGGACCAATGATGGCGCAGATTTCACGCTCCCTGATCTCCAGGCTGACGCCGGTAATGGCTTTGACGCCGCCAAAAGACAGACTGATATTGTCTACTTTCAGAAGGGTGTCGCCGATATTTCTTGTCTCATTCATTTCGGGATTACTGCTCCGAATTTTTGATTGGTATTTCGAGTATCAATTGCGGTGATGACTTAGCCCGCCTTTTGCACAGAGGCATAGACTTCGGCTTCCCTGATCTTCAGGTCGGCTTTGATGACGCCTTCCTTGCCGTTTTCAAACGTGACCTTGGCTTCGATCGGTATTATGTCCTTGTCTGAATACAGGGCCTGAATCAGATCATCGTAGCGCTCGAACACGATCTTGCGACGGATCTTGCCTGTACGTGTCAGTTCACCATCGTCAGCATCCAGCAACTTGTGCAGGATCAGGAAGCGTTTGATCTGCGACCCGGCCAGGCTCGGATCAGCGGCCAGACTTCGGTTGGACTCTTCGATATTTGACTGAATGATGGCGTATATTTCATCGCGGTTGGCCAGATCAACATAGCTGCCGTAATTCAGATTGTTGCGCTCAGCCCAGTTGCCCATCGATTCAAGATCAATGTTGATAAAAGCAGTGACAAAGTCTTTTTCATCGCCAAACGTGACGGCTTCGCGAATATTCGGGTGGAATTTGAGTTTGTTTTCCAGGAATTTGGGCGCAAACATCGTGCCGTCGTTCAATTTGCCCACGTCTTTTGCCCGGTCAATGATCCGTACATGACCGACGTCATCGATATAGCCGGCATCGCCAGTGTGAACCCAGCCATCTTCGGTCTTGGTTTCTTTTGTGGCTTCATCATTTTTATAATAGCCAACAAAAACGCCGGGGCTGCGATAAAGGACTTCTTTGGTGCTTTCGTCGATCTTGATTTCGCAATCCGGTACCGGCGTGCCGACGGATTCACTGTTAACCTGGCCATCCGGCTGGATCGTCACATACACTGTAGCTTCGGTCTGGCCGTAAAGTTGTTTCAGGTTAACGCCAATAGAGCGATAAAATTCAAACAATTCCGGTCCAATGGCCTCACCGCCTGTATAGGCAACGCGAAGATTGGAAAAGCCAAGGGCATCTTTTAGCGGGCCAAATACCAGAACCTGCCCGAGGCCGTATTTAAGGCGTTCCACAAACGAAACCGGCTGGCCTTCCAGTAACCGGATGCCGGTGGTCTTTGCAATATCCATGAAATATTTGAACAGCTTTTGTTTGAACCAGGCTGCGTCTTCCATGCGCACCATGACGTTGGTGAGGATGTTTTCGAAGATACGCGGTGGCGCAAAAAACGAAGTCGGTCCCAGTTCACGCAGATCGATCATCACTGTGTCGCTGCTTTCAGGGCAGCTTACTGAATACCCGGCGCAGAGAGCCTGACCATATGAAATCGCGTGATCACCAACCCAGGCCATGGGTAGATAAGCAAGGACGTCGTCCGTATCGCGGAAACGCTCACGGGCATTGGCATTGCGGCTGGTGATGATTACGTTGTCATGGGATAGCATGACGCCTTTCGGGCGTCCTGTCGTACCAGAGGTATAAAGCATAACGCCAACATCGGCACCTTTGCCCTTGGCAATTTCATCGAGGAAATAGTCAGGGTTGTCCTTGTCGAAATGCCGACCCCGGGCCTGAACTTCCTTGTAGGCAAACAGATCGGACTGGCGATAGTGCCGCATGCCGCGCGGGTCATTATAAATAATGCCTGTCAGGTTCGGGCAACGATCCTGGACTGACAGCACTTTGTCGGTTTGTTCCTGATCTTCAACAATGGCGAATTTGACCTCGGCATGCTCCAGAACATACTGCATCTCTTCGGCGACCGAATCCTGATAAACCGGTACAGGCACCCCACCCAGGGACTGAATAGCCATCATCGCCATGTACAGCTCGGGCCGATTGTCACCGACGATGGCAACCTTGTCGCCACGCTCGAAGCCAAAACTGGCAAGTCCACAAGCCAGGGCGCGTACGTTTCCAACGACTTCCGACCAGGTCCAGGTCAACCAGATGCCAAGATCTTTTTCACGCAAAGCAACGCGAGCGGGGCGATTGACCCCGTGATCCAGTAACAATTTCGGGAAAGTATCGAGGCTTGATAGAGAATCCTGCCTGTCGGTCATGCCGGGACTCCAGCTGAAAAAATGATAATTTGATGAGATATTGATGCAATTCGGCCTGCGATAGGGAAAGACCTTCGCATGCACGTGTCCGCATGGCCGAAAACAGCGCGGACGTCATCGTCCTGACTGCATGTCGGACGGAATTGTTGCGGACGGTATGTCACGCTCCCTGTGTATCTCCCTGAATGACCGTTTTCCGGTTCTTGTTCTGGTAATCAACTATACGTTACGCGATAAACATCTCAAGTAACGCGTTGGGGCAACAATACCAATTTTGCCAGGCGGCGCAACCCGACGGATTGATTCAGTTCAGACTTTGGTAATTACCTTGATCAGGCGACGGCAAACACATCCAGCCTCACGCAATCCGGCTCTCTCGCTCCAGTTGCAACGCATATCGTCCGGTTGAGCCAGTCGAGATCAGGATCAGATGTTTCGAAGAAAGGTGTTGTCCGCATGTAATAGGAACCCGGATCAACAGCCTCTCCATTGGCGAGGCGTGTCATGACATCTTCTGGCCCGTGTCGATATCCCTTGTTTTCAACATAAATCAAGGCACCATTTTCTGTCTGCATTGTGTACCTGGCCTCAAGAAAAGCGTTACCATCACGGCGAATAACTTGCCAGTCGGCACCGCCAGGCAAAATTGTACCTGAAAGTTTTGGACCTTCGAATGTTCCACCGGTTATCGGGATGATCCGTCTGCGACCGGAGTGGATTTCTCCCAGTTCCTGGACCTCTCCAATTGAAATTGCTGCCTTGTAAATAAAGTCAGTTTTGATCATTGCGCTTTCTCCCCGTGACGCCCGGCGCCAGCTGCAAATCTTTGGGCACCGCCAACGGCTTCTGTTTCAAGTGCGTCCTTGCCAAGACGAAATTCAATGTCCATGGCGTCCTCAAGACGACGACCCTGTTGCTCATAAACAGATTCCCGGTCCGACAACATACAGGTTTGAGGCAACTTACCGAGCTCCAACGCCAGAGCCTCCGCTGCCTCACGTGCTGTTCCCGTCGGTACGATCCGGTTTGCCAGACCCATCATCAATGCTTCGTCAGCAAGTACCGGGCGTCCTGTCAGAACCAGATCCAGGGCACGGCTCATGCCCACAATGCGCGGCAAGCGTACGGTGCCACCATCGATCAGGGGAACACCCCAGCGACGACAGAATACGCCCATTACAGCGTCTTCTTCCATGATCCGCATATCGCACCACAAGGCAACTTCCAGGCCTCCGGCGACCGCATGGCCTGAAACAGCACCAATTACCGGTTTTTTCAAATGCAGGCGCGAGACTCCCATGGGCGCATCTCCATCCGGGTCCAGCCGGTTTGTGCGTGGACCCAGTGGACCGTCGGCAAATGCCTTGAGGTCTGCGCCGGCACAAAATGTACCGTTGTTGCCCCAAAGCACGCCCACTTTCGCCTCGTCATCTTCATCAAATGCGCGAAAGGCATCTGCAATTGCTTCTGCGGTGGGCCGGTCGACGGCATTTCTGACCTCGGGCCGGTCCAGAATAACTGTCGTTACCGGGCCATTTTTCTCGACAGAAACTGTCATATTTGACTTCCTTCCAGTCGCCTCGGCAGATGAGGCTGGTTTGTTTCTTGAAATCCTGTCACCAGGCGAGTAAAACCACGCCAACTGAAGCTTGAACCCCAGCCTGAAATCCGCTTGCTTCGGCGGACCACCCATTAGTACAGGTCCCGGATTGCCGGGCCAAGGAGAACCGACGTGAAGACCTCCGGTCAGGATACCCTAAAGACGCGCCGCACTTTAAAGGTGGGCGAACGCTCATACGACTATTTCAGCCTGGAGGCCGCCTCCGCCGAACTGGGTGAGTTTTCAAGACTTCCGTTTTCGCTGAAAGTCCTGATGGAAAACCTGCTGCGCTATGAAGACGGCCGCACAGTTTCAACGGACGATGCCCAGGCGCTTGTTGGCTGGCTCAAGGAACAAAAATCTGACCGTGAAATCGCTTACCGCCCCGCCCGTGTGTTGATGCAGGATTTCACGGGCGTCCCGGCTGTCGTTGATCTGGCAGCCATGCGTGACGCCATGAACGACCTTGGTGGCGATGCAAAGAAAATCAATCCGCTGTCACCCGTTGATCTGGTGATTGACCACTCGGTGATGGTCGACAAATACGGTACAGACACAGCATTTGACGAAAATGTTGCAGCGGAAATGGAGCGCAATGCTGAGCGTTATGCGTTTTTGCGCTGGGGACAGGAAGCCTTTGACAATTTTCGTGTGGTCCCGCCAGGAACCGGTATTTGCCACCAGGTGAACCTCGAATATCTGGCCCAGGTTGTCTGGACCGCTGACGAAGACGGCACCGAAATCGCCTACCCGGATACCCTTGTGGGTACCGACAGTCATACAACGATGGTCAATGGCCTTGCCGTTCTGGGGTGGGGCGTTGGTGGTATCGAAGCTGAAGCCGCCATGTTGGGTCAGCCGGTTTCGATGTTGCTGCCGGAAGTTGTCGGTTTCAAACTGACTGGTGAAATGTCTGAAGGCATCACCGCGACCGATCTGGTGCTGAAAGTTGTTGAAATGCTGCGCGCCAAAGGCGTCGTGGGCAAGTTTGTTGAATTCTACGGCCCGGCCCTGGACGTCTTGTCGTTGGCAGATCGTGCGACAATTGCCAACATGGCACCCGAATATGGCGCGACTTGTGGTTTCTTCCCGATCGATCAGGAAACTCTCAACTACATGCATTTGTCCGGTCGTGACGAAGATCGCATTGCCCTGGTTGAAGCTTATGCCAAGGCGCAAGGCATGTGGCGCGACGCCAACACGCCTGATCCACTTTTCTCATCAACACTGGAACTGGATATCTCGTCTGTTGTACCTGGGATTTCCGGACCGAAACGTCCACAGGACTGGATTGCGCTTGCCGGTGCTGATCAGGCCTTCACGACGGCTCTGGATGAAGTTTTTGACATTGCCGACCGGGCCGACATGCCGCAGGAAGTCAGTGGCGAAAGCTATGACATGAAAAACGGCGACGTCGTTCTGGCCGCCATTACAAGCTGTACCAATACGTCTAATCCAGGCGTGATGATTGCCGCTGGTCTGGTTGCCCAGAAAGCCGTTGCAAAAGGCCTGAAGGTCAAGCCCTGGGTCAAGACGTCGCTGGCACCTGGTTCCAAGGTTGTGACCGACTATCTGGTGAAAGCCGGTTTGCAGGACCCTCTCGACGAACTTGGATTTAACCTGGTTGGTTATGGCTGCATGACCTGTATTGGTAATTCCGGCCCACTGGATGAGCCTATTGCCCAGGCCATTACCGACGGTGACATGGTCGCCGCTGCCGTGGTCTCCAGTAACCGAAACTTCGAAGGTCGTGTGAACCCGCATATCAAAGCCAACTATCTGGCGTCACCGCCTCTGGTTGTGGCTTACGCCCTGGCTGGCAGTATGCGCAAGAACATAATGACTGATCCATTGGGCAAAGGAAGTGATGGCAATCCTGTTTACCTCTCCGATGTCTGGCCAACGACTGCTGAAGTGCAGGCAGCAGTTGCCAAAAGTGTTACCCGCGAAAGCTTCCAGGCACGTTACGCCGATGTTTTTGCCGGGACAAAAGAATGGCAAGCTATCGAGCCTGATGAAGGCCTGACTTATGGCTGGGACATGACATCGACCTATGTGCAAAAGCCGCCTTATTTTGAAGACATGGGCATGGAAGCCGGAACCTTTTCTGATATCACCGGTGCCCGCGAGTTGGCCTTGTTGGGCGATTCCATAACAACGGATCACATTTCTCCGGCTGGATCATTCAAGGAAGAAACACCTGCCGGTGAATATCTGGTCAGCAATCAGGTGCCTGCAAGGGAGTTCAATTCATACGGCTCCCGTCGTGGTAACCACGAAGTCATGATGCGTGGTACTTTTGGGAATATCCGTCTACGCAACGAAATGGCCCCGGGCACCGAAGGCGGTATTACACGTCACCAGCCTTCCGGCGAACAGATGTCCATCTATGATGCAGCCATGAAATATGAAGCTGATGGCGTTTCTTTGGTTATCGTTGGCGGCAAGGAATATGGCACGGGTTCTTCCCGCGACTGGGCCGCAAAAGGCACCATGTTGCTGGGTGTGAAAGCCGTGATTGTTGAAAGCTTTGAGCGGATCCACCGTTCCAACCTGGTCGGCATGGGCATCCTGCCTTTGCAGTTCAAGGATGGCCAGGATCGCAAGTCGCTTAAACTGGATGGCACAGAAGTGTTTGACATCACTGGCGTTGCCGATGGCATCAAACCGGGTATGGACGTGGCCTGTAAAATCACTCGCGCCGACGGCAGCAGCGTAGACATCACTTTGCTATGCCGCATCGATACGGAAGATGAAGTGGATTACTATCGCAACGGTGGCATCCTGCACTACGTGCTGCGGAACCTCGCTGCATAGCACTTCGCAATATTGAAACGAATCAGGGCGGGAAATTTTCCCGCCCTTTTTTGTCAGCTCATGAGGGCGAGAAAATGAATCAGGGCAAACCCGAGAACAATGATTGATGATTTGACGAAAAACGGCTTTCGGAATAGTCGGAACCACGGGTAGGTGACCAAAGGGACGGTGCCGCGCACAAGGTAGACAAATGTCAATATCCAAAGAATTTCACGGGCGAGCGGCAAGGCTGGAACCAGGCTGGTCTGTGACAGGCACATTGCAGCAAAAAAGAACAAGGCTGACGCAATGCCCAAGGTAAGAAACGTTGGATACTTGCGGCCATCGGCAGCCATTTGCGCCATTTTTTCACCGGCACCGAATTTTCGATAACCGTCTGCGCCGACATAAATGATCCAGAGATGGAGGCAGCCAGCCACGGTGTTCAGTACAGCGGCAATCAGAAAGAATATTGGCGTCACCTCAGGTGTCATAATTCGCGAAGATTGTGGCTATCTGCTGCCGTCAGGTCGAGCCCATACACTTTCTTGAGGTCGGCGATATCTTGCAGGCTCTTGCCTTCGAACGGGGGCTTGCCTTCAAAGGCGTGCAGGACAATGCCTTCCAGCAAATCGCCCAATGACAAATCCTTGTATTCGGCCACGGCCTTGAGAACTTTCAATAACCTTTTTTCAAGACGCACGCCCGTCTGAACCCGCTCGACTGATTGTTTCAATTAGATATTCCTCGCATCAAAAAGCAAAACATCGATATTAATGTACCAAGGTACAGATTTTATCAATCTTCTTTTTGCATCTACAGATTGCCATCTTGCTCATTTGGTGACATCTATGGGTTTTTTGGTGACATTTTGGTGACATTTATGTCCTTCCTGCCATTGTCAGCCAGGGTTTGAAACGGGCAGAGTTTAATGAACGATACTCTTCATGCCAGATTTGCAGAGTTGCAATCCAAATTCTCGGATAATGTGAACGACAAGCTCAGTGAAATCCAGACAAGCCTGGACCAGGTAACTCAATCAGCCGGAACAGAAGAATGTTTGCCTCACGTACAGGCCCTGGAAGCTTTGGTTCACAAGCTTACAGGTATTTCGGGCACATTTTCCTTCAACAAAACACACGAGACGGCCAGGAAGCTGGAACTGGAATGTGATCGCTTGCGGTCGGCAGGTGCAGTCGTTGACTTGCCCCAGGTAATTCTTGTGAAAAACCTGTTTGATGACATCGCAGCCGCGGTCGATGCCGACAAGAACTCGGTCGAAATGGCGGCGATGATTACGCCTTCGCAGGATTTATCAGCCAAGGGAAATGTTCAGGAAGAGATGATAACCATCTTGCTGGTTGAAGACGACCTCATGCAGGCAGAGGCGTTGCAACTCCGCCTGGTCAACCTCGGCTTTCGGGTCCTGAACGCGCAAGAACCAAAGGAACTTGAGGAAATAGATTTTGGTTTGCCGTCGTCACCTGATCTTGTGTTGATGGATATTATGATCGGGCAGGACCGTGATGCCGGATTGCACTTTGTTCGCATGATGCGGGACAAAGGCGAATTGAATGTTCCCGTGGTGTTTACGACGGCCCGAGACGATTTCGCTGCACGAATAGAAGCGGTCCGGGGTGGCGGAGACGGCTATGTTGTCAAACCTGTCAATATTACGCACCTCGTCGAAACTATTTATCGCCTGACAGAAGTTGAGCGAACCAAAAAGAGCGAAGTCTTGATTGTCGGCGCAAATGCCGAGACGGCTGCACTTTTTGGCGACATGTTGCGCGAAACAAATATGTCCGGGCATCTGGTGGCAGATCCCGGTGACATTCTGGAAGCCCTGAAATCCAGAATGCCTGAGGTGATCCTTCTGAGCACCTGGCTGCCTGATTGCACGGGGAATGAACTTGCTTCCATGGTTCGTCAATGCAGCGATGACCTGGCCAGAATTCCAATCGTCTTTTTCTCTGATGCACCATTGGAAAAAGAACAGCTATTGACCTTGAGAGCCAGTGGCGACGATGTCCTGGTCTTGCCCGTCGACCCGAACATATTCGTTCTTTCTCTGGAGTCGCGGTGTAACCGTACACGCAAGGTGAGAGAAATTGTCAAACAAAAGAGGACGAGTGAGCAGCGCTCTCATGCTATTTTTGAAAGTCTCAATGATGCAATTGTGACGACAGACGGTAATGATCGAATTTTGTTCTGGAACCGGGGTGCCGAACATATATTTGGACGGGATACAAACGATATTATCGGCTTGCCCGTCACCCAGTTTTTCCCGGCACGATATCATGACCAAATTGTTTCTCTGCATCTGGAAACTTCCGGCGAAAGCAACAGAACGCAGGTCTCCGAGCCTCTGGAGATTTTCGGGTTGAAAAATGACGGCTCTGAGTTTCCAATGGAATTGACCGCAACGGCCTGGACTGGCGAGCATCAACGCTATGTTGGCTATGTGATCAGAGACATCACCGAGAGAAAAAAGACAGAGTACACGCTGGAATCAAACCGGCTCGAGCTGATGGGTAAAACCCGTATTCTTCAGACTACGATGGATTCTATCGATCAGGGTTTTGTTGTCTGGGATGCCGATTTTAAACTCGTCGCTCACAGCGCCAAGTGTCTTGATTTTTGGTATCGCCCACCGGAAGAAACCGTTGCGCCGGGTGCTCCCATGCGTCTCTTGCTCAAGCATCTGGCAAAATCAGGGGCGTTCGGTGAGGGGGATATCGAGGCTCTTGCCGATCATCAGCTTGATGTGGTCAAAGCCGCTGACCGGCACGCGAGCGAAGAAGTCATGCTGCTGGACGACCGGATCATCGAAATCCATCGCTTTCCACTTCCTGCCGGCGGTTATGTCGCAAAATATACAGATATAACACGACAGCGAAACAGCGAGGATATCCTCAAGAAAACGGCGAACGAGTTAACCGAGATTTTGACCACGACGTCTCAAGGCTACTGGCGCTTTGACAATGATGGACGCACGATTGAAGTTAACCCACGCATGGCGACAATACTTGGTGTCCAGGCGGGTGACACGACGGGGGCGTCGGTTGAACAAATCCTGGGGCATTCCAACAATGATTTGCAGGACTTGCTGAAGGAAAAACTCTCTCTCGGACTGGCAGATACTTTTGAAGTTGATCTGGCCAACGCCCATGGAGATACCATGTCCTGCCTCTTTAGCGCGACACCGCTGAACGACGAAACGGGTGCGCGCAATGGCATGTTCGCGCTTGTCAGTGATATTTCCGATCTGCGGAATAACCAGCTGGCTCTTGAAAACGCAATTGGTGAGCAGGAAAAGGCGAACAGGGCCAAGTCCGATTTCCTGTCATCCATGAGCCATGAACTGCGGACACCCTTGAACGCCATTTTGGGTTTTGGGCAAATGCTGCAACTGGATGCGGCGGAAATGTTTGACCCGGATCAACAGGATAGTGTCGACCAGATTTTGAAGGGCGGCCGACATCTGTTGGAACTGGTCAATGACATTCTTGACCTCTCCAAGATCGAAGCCGGGATAGTTGATCTGGAAATTGAGGACGTATCTCCCGTCGAAATCATTGAGGAATGTATTTCGCTTGTTTCCGGTATGGCCGAAGACAGCGGCATTCATATTGCCATCTCAAATCAGGCCTCACCGACGACATTAATCAGGGCAGATCATACCAGGACCCGTCAGGTGATGATTAACCTGATGTCGAACGCAGTGAAATATAACCGGCCAGGCGGCAGTGTTGAAATCCGTATGGAAAACAGTTCAGATGATATGCTCCGGATCATCGTATCTGATACAGGCTATGGTATTTCGAAAGACAAACAGGATCAGTTATTCAAACCGTTCAGTCGTCTGGGGGCGGAGAATTCCGGCATTGAAGGCACGGGTATTGGCCTGGTGGTCACCAAGGACCTTGTCCTGCATATGAACGGAAAGATCGGCATGCAGGACAATGTTGGCGATGGCACGACTTTCTGGATTGAACTACCACTTGCTGTCAATCAATCCTGTCAGGCAAATGAAGCGTAAACTGGCAATTTTAAATACCTGCAAGGTATCGATGCCGAGTGCTCACTAACTTGTCACCCGAACGTGATTCGCGCCGCCAAATTCTTTGGCTTATGACTCAGGTTTCCTGAACCCGCATTTATGAAAAACTGATTTGCCGGTTCGCTCTTTTCCGGATTGGAAACATGACGTTGCCGTTCTCCCGCCTAGCTGCCCTGATTCTGATTTTCGCAAGCTTAATCGCATTGCCTGCGATTGCCGCCGGTAAATCACCTGTTGTGCTGGAACTATTCACCAGCCAGGGCTGTTCCTCATGTCCCCCTGCGGATCAGATTCTGGGCAATTATGCCGGTGCAGATGACGTTATTCCGCTGAGTTTTCATGTTGATTACTGGGACTATATTGGTTGGAAAGATACGTTCGCCAGCAAGGTGACGACGGCCCGGCAATATGACTATGCCAAATCCCTTGGTCAGCGGAATGTTTATACGCCTCAACTGGTTATCGACGGCCAGAAGCATATCGTGGGCTCGGATGAACGCGGGCTTCGGTCGGCAATCAGCCAGGCAAAAAGTCAACATACCAATGATACCCTGATCAAGGTTCAGGACGCCGGGGGTGTTTTAAAACTGGACGTAATCGGCGCCCGGAACGGCCCCTGTGAAGCCTGGTTGTTCGCCATAGACCGTCGTCACGATGTCGCGGTTCAACGCGGCGAGAACAGCGGTAATAAACTAGCCTATACCAATGTTGTACGTGATGTGCACCTGTTAGGGCGCTGGGACGGGGGCGCGCGATCTTTTGAAATTCGTCACGATGACATTTCAATGGCAAAGCGCGACGGATACGTGATTGTGGTCCAGTCGAAAGGGCAAGGGCCTGTCCTGGCAGCCGCCCGCCACTGGCTCAACTAGCTGCGATGAGCGTTTAACTCCAGGGAGTCTTCATTCTATTTTCAAAGACCGATTGCAGGGTTTGTTTCCAGGCGCTCTAATATAGGCAGAACCTGACCTGAACAGACCAGAGTGATTCCGATTAAACCGGAATCGCCATAAATTTAGCGGACATGGAAATATGAATTTGGATGATGCGATTGCCAGCCGTCGCTCGATGCGTGAATTTTTGCCAGACCCCGTTTCCCGGGACCAGGTTCACCGTGTTCTTGAAATAGCTTCGCGCGCGCCTTCGGGTACCAACACCCAGCCCTGGAAAGTCGTTGTTGTCGCCGGTGAAGAACAGGCGAAAGTGACAAAGGCGATCATGGACTATCGCCTGGAAGAAGCCAAAGCGGCGAAGCCGGAAGAGACCAAAATGCCGCGCCGATATGCCGAACCCTATCTGTCACGTCGTCGCAAGGTGGGCTTTGATATGTACGGCTTGCTGGGCATTGAAAAAGGCGACAAGTCTGCCATGTGGGCCCAGCACGGTCGCAACTATGAATTTTTTGGCGCGCCAGTTGGTTTGTTTTTTGTCGTCGACCGCGACCTCAGCCAGGCCAGCTGGCTGGACCTGGGCATGCTCATGCAAAATGTCATGCTGGTGGCCAAACAGGAAGGCCTAGATACCTGTCCGCAGGGAGCTTTTTTACACTATGCCGACTTGATGCACGACGTTTTGGATCTGGATGATACCGAACAACTCGCCAGCGGTATGTCCATGGGCTATGCAGACATGTCGGCACCGGTGAACAGTCTGGAAACAGAACGTGTCGCCGTTGATGAATTTTCGGACTTTCGCGGCTTCCAGGGCGTATCTGGCCAAAACTAAAACGCCCTGGCCGGGAAAATCAGTAAATCCTGTATCGTTGGCCGCTATTATATTCATCCAATGTTGGTATGCGCGCGCAGCGTTGAGTACATATTTGCCTGATCCGGCGGACAGCCCAGTTCGGCCACAGTTCATGAATGTCTTCGTTATAATCATATTCGGGGTACATCATTTCACCGA
Organism: Alphaproteobacteria bacterium; assembly: GCA_018654745.1. Taxonomy (GTDB): domain Bacteria; phylum Pseudomonadota; class Alphaproteobacteria; order UBA2966; family UBA2966; genus JABILA01. The sequence goes on along the minus strand of JABILA010000129.1, from coordinate 37,280 downwards.
TGTGCAGGTCTTGCCCGTCACGTCGAACCAGGGGCGGAAACCCGTGTCGAGTTAAACCCGCAGCCAGATACAGTTTCTCGCCAAGGCGTTTGGGATAAGTATCATCAACATGACGCAGCGCAGTGTCATAGGACCGGCCCGTTTGTACATCCCCGTTCGCATCGAGATATTCATATGTACTTTTGCCAAAAATCTTAACATCCGGTCCGGCATCCTGTGCCTGATGATCAGATGTCAGGTTCAGTGATTTGAGGCCTCCTTCACCAGTCATCTGCAATTCACCTTCATCGGTCTCCCCGTCCTGGTCCAGATCACGCCAGACCCCGAAAGCGCCCCACGCCGCATCTCGTTCATCCAGTATCCCGTCTTCATTGCCGCCCTGGGCCAGCTGATCAAACCAGGCCAGCCCTTCCAGATCGGTTTCGGCCGTCGCCAGATAATCCTTGAAGGCGATTTCGTCTTTGTGCGAAATCAGACGATCCCCATCCCGGTCATAAACAAATATTCCTTCGTCTGGCCCCGGCCAGGCCAGCACTTGTCGTGAACCCGTGCCCGCAATATCAAACCGGGCAGTGGAGTGGGAGAGAGGGATGATTTGAATGCCGTCATTATTGAGATCGAGCACGACGGGGAAGCCCCAGTCGCCAAAATCCACACCACCCCAGTCCTGGCCATCACCATAGTCACTATCAGAAGAGCTGGCAGACGAATTGCTTCCACCATTGGGATCAGATGGGCCGCCTTGTGCTGCGTTGTAGTCTGCTTCCGCTTGTGACTCGGCATCACCGCCGCCAGAACCACCTGTCGCACCCCAGCCATTTTCTGCAGTATTTGCGAAAGATTGACTGCCAGTGAATCCATCTGATGGACCGCCTTGGGCAGCATTGTATTGAGCTTCAGCTGTAGATTTGGCGTAGCCCCCACCTGATCCACCAGTCGCGCCCATACCTTTGGCAGCTGAACTCCAATAGGAATTTGTATCAATTTGATCGATGTCGTCTTCATTCTTTGGGCCGAAAATTTCATTTATCAGATCGACTAAATCTTTGGCCTTCCTGGCTCTTTCCAGGTTCTTTTCGGCAGGAGTGCGATTTCTGTTGGCTGGAAGGCCCATCTCATCCCGCAATCTTTCAAAATGTGTTCTGTTATCGTTGGCGGGTTTGGGAGCGGGATTGCCAGGTTTTCCAGTCGGTTTCGGGCCGGGCGTGGGTCTGCCGAAGACCCTGGCCAGTTGCACTTCGGGCTTCGGCTCCGTAAGCAACGAAGTTTGAGGGGATGTTCCACCCAAACTCAGGCCGTTGCCAAGTACATCTGAAGTCCCTGGTAATTAGTCGTTATTGTTACTCATTTAACATTCTCCAGGTAGAAAAATAATCGCCTTAAAGGCAGTTGCTGTTTGGTTTGTCTTGTTGGTGTCACAGGAAATAATTGGCGAAATAACTATATGTATTCGCTACCATAACCAGGTCATTAATTTAGCAAAGAAATCGGTCTCGTTTCCGACAACCACAGGGGCATGTCCTGCTATTTCATCTGTGGCCACGATTCGTGTTACGCTCACACCATTTTCCAGGGTTACAACGCGAAAATGTCCTTTTGACAATGTGATCATTTCCCAACAATTGACCGAAGGATCATCTGGAAAGTAATTCCAGTTACCATCCTTGCAGATTATGTCTCCCGGCAAGTCAACAACGAATGCAAACGTCGCAAAATGATCATTTTCCAGGATCAAGCTCGATTTCGATTTGATTTGGGTGGGGTCTGCAATGACGGAATAAGCAATCAAATCACCACTGCAAAAGTAGGGACATAGTTCGTTGTTCGTGATAAAAATCCTGCCGATTGTTTCAGCCGGAGAATCTATTGGAAAATAACCTGCAAAAAGAAAGAAAAGGCCGAAAAGAATTTGGGTAAGGCTTATTGACTGTGAGTATGTTGCTTTGAGGCTGAGAGCCACTATTCCAATGTTGATTGTTTGGAAGATCATAAAAATCACGGTCCCAACATTCATATATTCGTAAAAAAACAGGTCCTTTTCAAACTCAATAATTGAAGCAAATAGTGCCAGCAAAGCTGGTATAAACAGCATTGCAAAGCCTGCAAGTTTTCTTCCTGATGCAATGAGGTACAGACCAGGAACAATGGCAAAAAACATCAACCTGATGGTTTTGAAAATATTACTAATTATCAGTGTTCTCATGAGGAATTCAATCTAAGGGTTTTTGTACGTCAATGTATATATTCAGGGTTTAGAGAGCTAATTTCAGTTTCGAAAGAAAAAAGCCACCTGCCAAAATTTGGAGCAATGATGTCACTGCATTCATCAGCAGGATACACGTATAAAACATAAATACAAGCATAAAACGTATAATCTCCACAAAAAAAGACCCGCCGGGAAGGCAGGCCTTTGATTTTGTTCTATTTCTGCCGTTTAGCCAAATTTGGCATTCATGGCCTGGGACAGGCGACGGGCAAAGGCGGCGGGGTCGGGGACCGGGTCGCCTTCAAGGATACGGGCCTGGTCGAGCAGAAGATGTGCGGCATCCGCCAGGCGGTCTGTCGCACCTGCTTCGCCAGCACTTTTGGCCAGGGATTTGATCAGGTCGTGACGCGGGTTAATCTCCAGAACGCGGGTATTTGGCCCCATGTCCTGTCCCTGGGCTTTTAATAGTTTGGCCAGGTTGATATCAATGTCGGCTTCATCGGCCACCAGACAAACCGGGCTTTCGGCCAGGCGGTCTGTGGTGCGCACATCCTTGACGGCTTCGCCCAGTTCCTGTTTCAGCAACACGATCAGGGAAGAGGTATCACCTTCGGGTGCCGCTTCCGGCTTGTCTTCTGAGCTTTCTTCCGGTGCGATGTCATCCAGGGCTGTGCCGCCCTGGGTCACTGATTTCATGGGTTTGCCATCAAAATCAGTGACTGAGCGTACCCAGAAATCATCCACAGCGTCCGTCATCAACATGACCTCGATGCCACGGGCGGCATAGCCCTCCAGCTGAGGGCTTTTGCGGACCATGTCGATATCATCGCCGGTGACGTAATAGATTTCCGTCTGCTTGTCCTTCATGCGGCTGACGTAATCTTCAAGCGACACCAGGTCATCGCCCTGGGTCGTTGATCTGAAGCGTGCCAGTTTCATCAGGCGTTCACGTTGTTCGTAATCTTCGTAGATGCCTTCTTTCATGACGGCACCAAAGTTCTTCCAGAAAACCGCATAGTCTTCCGGCTTCTTTTTGGCCTTCTTTTCCAGATCACTGAGGATGCGTTTGGTCAGGGCATTTTTGATGTGGTTCAGAACCGGGCTGTTTTGCAGCAACTCGCGACTGACATTCAGGGGCAGGTCTTCGCAATCCACCACACCACGCAGGAAGCGCAGATAGGACGGGATCAGGTTTTCACAATCGTCCGTGATAAACACGCGTTTGACGTAAAGCTTCAGCTTGCTGGCCCGGTCCGGATGAAAGAGATCGAACGGCGGTGTGCCGGGAATAAACAGCAGCATGGTGTATTCGATCTTGCCTTCAGCCCGGACGTGAACGGTTGACCAGGGCTCGTCAAAGGCATGGGCGACGTGGTGATAGAATTCTGTGTACTGTTCTTTTTCAATGTCGCTTTTGTTGCGTGCCCACAAGGCCGAAGCTTCATTCAGCTTTTCGTCCTGCGGCTCTTCGGCTTCTTCGTCGTTCTCACCTTCGACCGGGTCAGCGGCTATCGCTGTCAGAATGACCGGAATGGCAATGTGATCGGAATAGCGTTTGACGACACTGCGCAGACGATGGGCTTCAAGGAATTCGCCTTCTTCGTCTTTCAGGTGCAGGGTAATCGTCGTGCCGCGACGGGCCTGTTCGGCTTCTGTGATGGTGAATTCACCCAGGCCATCAGATGACCATGTCCAGGCATGTTCCTCACCGGCACGATGACTGGTCACGTCAACCAGTTTGGAAACCACAAAACCGGAATAGAAGCCGACACCAAATTGGCCAATCAGGGCGACGTCCTTGTCGTCTTCACCGGTCAGGCTGTCCATAAAGGCGCTGGTTCCGGACCGGGCAATCGTACCCAGGTTTTCGATCAATTCATCCCGGTTCATGCCAATGCCATTGTCGGCAATGGTCAGGGTCTTGGCTTCGGCGTCCACTGTCAGGGTAACCTGCAGGTCGGCGTCGTCGGCCATCAGTTCAGGTTCCGTCAGGGCGGCATAGCGCAGCTTGTCGCAAGCGTCCGACGCGTTGGATATCAATTCCCGCAGGAAGATTTCCTTTTCGCTGTACAGGGCGTTGGCAACAATGTGCAGAAGTTTGGCGGTCTCCGCCTGGAAATTAAGCGTTTCGGTGGTCATGTTCCGGTCGTCCGTTCCGTTTGATACGCGTGTTCATTAAGGTCCTGACCGCCGATGTAGTCAGTTCGGGACGAAATATCAATGCTGGCGGGGTTAAATTTCCAGGCTTTGAACATACTTCAGGCCCCGACATGTTCAGAACACTTCAAATCTGGCTGGAAACCGCCATTTCGCACTTGCGAGATACTTTGTTTGGCGGTACTTACCTCCTGTCCTGTTTTTCTTCCGCGTACATGGTACGCGGCACCGGCAAATCGCCGGCGATTAAATCAATTTCCCCCGGAGGATCCTGAATATGGCACGCAGCAAAATTGCATTGATTGGCGGCGGTAACATTGGCGGCACGCTCGCCCACCTGGCCGGTCTGAAAGACCTTGGCGACGTCGTCGTCTTTGACATCATGAAGGGCGTGCCGCAAGGCAAGGCGCTCGATCTGGCACAGTCTTCTCCCATCGAAGGCTTCGATTCGAGCCTCAAAGGCACGCAGAGCTATGCCGGCATCAAGGGTGCTGACGTTATTATCGTCACCGCCGGTGTCCCCCGCAAACCGGGTATGAGCCGCGACGACCTGCTGGGCATCAACACCAGCGTCATGAAGCAAGTTGGCGAAGGCATTAAAAAGAATGCCCCGAACGCATTTGTGATCTGCATCACCAACCCGCTGGACGCCATGGTCTGGGCCCTGCGCGAAGCAAGTGGCTTGCCGCACAACAAGGTTGTCGGCATGGCCGGTGTCCTGGATTCAGCCCGTTTCCGTTATTTCCTGGCTGAAGAGTTCAAGGTTTCCGTTGAAGACGTCACCGCCTTTGTACTGGGCGGTCACGGCGACACCATGGTCCCGCTGACCCGCTATTCAACAGTTGCCGGTATTCCTTTGCCTGATCTGGTCAAGATGGGTTGGACCACCAAGGAAAAGCTGGACAAAATCGTTCAGCGTACACGTGATGGCGGCGCTGAAATCGTCGGCTTGCTGGGCAATGGTTCCGCATATTATGCGCCTGCCACTGCCGGTATCGCCATGGCTGAGAGTTATCTCAAGGACAAAAAGCGCGTTCTGCCCTGTGCTGCTTACCTGAACGGTCAATATGGGCAAAAAGACGTCTATTGCGGCGTCCCGGTTGTTATCGGTGCCAAGGGCGTTGAGCGTATTGTTGAAATCGAACTCAACAAAGCCGAAAAAGCCGGCTTCAAGAAATCTGTTGATGCCGTGAAAGGCTTGATCAAGGTTGTCAAAAAGCTTGACCCTGACCTTGCTGGCAAGAAAGTCAAAGCCAAGGCCAAAGCCAAAAAGAAGGCACCAGTCAAAAAGGCAGCTGCCAAAAAATAGACTGTATTTTGCATAATGTGGGGTTGCGGAAGGGTTTGGCAGTGCTAGACTTTTTCCGCAATCGCTACATATTTGATTATCAACCATAAAAACCGTGTGTTTGCGACCGTTTGGGTGGTTTGTTTGCGGCTGATGCATTTGTCTGCGCGACAAGATGTTTGATGATCTTTTGATTGAAAATCATTTTTGAGGACGAGGACCGGAGGTCCGGAAATAAACCAATGAATATTCATGAGTATCAGGCCAAGAGCTTGCTGGCGAAGTATGGCGTAGCGGTGCCCAAGGGCGGTGTTGCGTACACAACCGACGAAGCTGTTGCAGCCGCGAAGGAACTGGGTGGCCCGATCTGGGTTGTCAAAGCGCAAATCCATGCTGGTGGTCGCGGACTTGGCGGTGGCGTCAAGGTCGTAAAATCCATGGAAGACGTGGAAAAGATGGCGGGTGAAATCCTCGGCATGACCCTGGTAACGCACCAGACCGGCCCGGAAGGCAAGGAAGTCAAGCGTGTCTATATTGAAGACGGCTGTGACATTGCACGTGAACTGTATCTTGGCATGTTGGTGGATCGCGCCACAAACCAGGTGACGGTTATGGCCTCGACCGAAGGCGGTATGGAAATTGAAGTTGTTGCTGCCAACACGCCTGAAAAAATCATCATGCAGTCCATTGATCCAGCTACAGGCATGCAAGCGTTTCATGCACGTAAACTGGCCTTTGGTCTGGGACTGAAGGGCAAGCAAGTCGGCTCAGCTGTAAAACTGATTATGGCCCTCTACAAAGCCTTTAACGAAACAGACGCCAGCATGGTTGAAATTAACCCGCTGGTTGTTACCGCAGACGACCAGGTCATGGCTCTGGACGCCAAGGTAAACTTTGATGATAACGCTTTGTATCGTCACAAGGATATCGAAGAACTGCGCGACGAAGACGAAGAAGATCCGGCGGAACTTGAAGCTGCCAAGCATGACCTCAATTACATCAAGCTGGATGGCAGCATTGGCTGCATGGTCAACGGCGCTGGTCTGGCTATGTCCACAATGGATATCATCAAATTACATGGCGGCGATCCGGCCAACTTCCTGGATGTTGGTGGCGGGGCCACCAAGGAACGTGTAACCGAAGCTTTCAAGATCATTCTTTCCGATCCCAATGTAGAAGGCATTCTGGTGAATATCTTTGGCGGCATCATGCGCTGTGATGTCATCGCAGATGGTGTTGTTGCGGCTGCCCGCGAAGTCAGCTTGCACGTGCCGTTGGTTGTTCGCCTGGCGGGCACCAACGTAGAGCTTGGTAAACAGATTATGGCCGATTCAGGCTTGCCGATTATTTCGGCTGACGATCTCGACGACGCTGCTGAAAAAGTCGTCAAAGCAGTGAAGGAGGCAGCGTAATGTCTGTTCTGGTCAATAAAGAAACAAAAGTTATCTGTCAGGGTTTTACTGGCGCACAAGGCACATTCCACTCTGAGCAAGCCATCGCTTATGGCACCAAAATGGTTGGTGGCGTGACACCTGGTAAAGGTGGCACGAAACATCTTGATTTGCCGGTTTACGACACGGTTGCAGAAGCTGTGGACACCACGGGCGCCAATGCCAGTGTAATTTATGTGCCGCCACCCTTCGCAGCAGACGCCATTCTGGAAGCCATTGATGCCGGTGTTGAATTGGCGGTTTGTATCACAGAAGGTATTCCGGTTCTGGACATGGTCCGGGTCCGTCGTGCCCTGGAAGGCAGCAAAACCCGTTTGATCGGGCCAAACTGCCCTGGTGTGATTACACCGGACGAATGCAAGATCGGCATTATGCCAGGCCACATTCACCAAAGAGGCAGCGTTGGAATCGTATCACGCTCAGGCACCCTGACTTATGAAGCCGTGGCACAAACCACTGCCGTGGGTCTTGGTCAGTCGACATGTATCGGTATTGGCGGCGATCCGGTTAACGGCACCAACTTTATTGATTGCCTCGACTTGTTCCTCGGCGACGATGAAACACAATCAATTGTGATGATTGGTGAAATTGGCGGCAGTGCGGAAGAAGAAGCTGCCGATTTCCTGAAATCGCACGCTGTCAAGAAACCTGTTGTCGGCTTCATCGCCGGACGTACGGCACCTCCGGGTCGTCGCATGGGCCATGCAGGTGCCATCATTTCCGGTGGCAAGGGCGGCGCAGAAGACAAAATCGAGGCCATGAAGTCAGCTGGGATCACTGTTTCCGATTCGCCAGCAGCTTTGGGCGTTACGCTGAAGAACGTACTCGATAATATGTAGGTCGTTTTTACTGGCAGGGGGTGCGACAACTAATCGTTGTTGCTGCTCCCCCTGCTAACTGCAGGTGAAACCATGGCGAGTGAGCTGGACAAGACTACTTTTCTCTACGGTTCCAATAGTGAATTTATTGGTCGGCTTTACAATAACTACCTTGCAGACCCGCAGTCAGTAGATATCGAATGGGCGCGGTTTTTTTCACAACTCGGTGACGACGTTGTCGAAGTTGCGCGTGAAGTAGACGGTCCCAGCTGGGGCCGTCATTTCGATTATGAAGATGAAGACGGCGAAAAACCCGCAGCCGCAACACCATCAACGGCGACGGATCACCGCGGGGCAATCCTGGATTCGATCCGTGCCCTGATGATGATCCGGGTGCACCGCGTGCGCGGACATCTGATCGCAAAGTTGGACCCGCTGCAGCTTGAAAAACGGGACTACCACGCTGAACTTGATCCCAGATCCTATGGCTTTGAAGAAGCTGATATGGATCGGGAAATCTTTATTGATAACGTGCTCGGCCTGGAAACAGCGACAGTACGCGAAATATTGAGTGTTTGCCGGCGGACCTATTGCGGGTCCATTGGCTATGAGTTCATGCACATCCAGTCGCCGGAACAAAAATCCTGGATTCAACAACGCATTGAAGGTAAGGCTTTTGCGCCGCAATTCACCTCCGAAGGAAAGCGCAAGATCCTGCATCAGTTGACAAAATCCGAGGGTTTTGAACGCTTTTTGCACCTGAAATATCCGGGCACCAAACGCTTTGGCGTTGACGGTGGCGAGACACTGATCCCTTTGCTTGAAGCGTTGATCAAGCGTGCGACTTTGCACTCTGTTGAGGAAATCGGTATCGGCATGCCCCACCGGGGGCGTCTGAATGTTCTCGCCAACATCATGCGTAAACCTTATTCCGCCTTATTTTCGGAATTCGAAGGGGTGTCTGCCAAACCGGACGATGTCGAAGGATCAGGTGACGTAAAATATCACCTTGGTGTTTCCACCGACCGGACAATTGACGAAATCGATATTCACCTGTCACTGGCTGCCAATCCGTCTCACCTGGAAGCAGTTGATCCGGTTGTCATCGGCAAAACCCGCGCCAAGCAGGCACAACGCGGTGATACCGAACGTCGCCGCGTGACCTCGATCCTGATGCATGGCGATGCCGCCTTTGCGGGTCAGGGCCTTGTCGCGGAAACATTGGGTATGTCGCAGCTGAAAGGTTATCAGACTGGCGGCACCATCCATGTCATCGTGAACAACCAGATCGGCTTTACGACCGCACCCAGCTATTCACGCTCGTCTCCCTATCCTTCGGATGTGGCCAAGATGGTGCAATCGCCCATCTTACACGTGAACGGTGATGATCCTGAAGCCGTTGTTCATGTTTCACGCATCGCCGCAGATTTTCAGCAGGAATTTGGCGAAGATATCGTCATTGATATGTTTTGCTATCGTCGTCACGGTCACAATGAAGCGGACGAGCCAGCGTTTACGCAGCCGATCATGTACCGCAAGATCGCCCAGCATCCGACAGCCCGTCAGATATACGCACGCAAGCTGGTTGAAGAAGGCGAAATGACCCAGGCCGATACCGAGGGCATGGTCACGGACTATCAAAACGAACTGCAAGCTGAATTTGACCACGCCAAGACCTACAAGCCTAATCGGGCTGACTGGCTGGAAGGCCGTTGGTCTCATTTTCGGCGTGCCCATGGTGATGACCGGCGCGGTATTACCGGTGTCAGCAAAAAGGAATTGCAACTGGTCGGTGAAGCGCTGACCAAAATTCCGGAAGACTTCAACATTCACCGCACCTTGAAGCGTTTGATTGATGCCAAGGAGAAAATGGTTGCGGCCGGTGAAGCTCTCGACTGGGCAACGGGCGAAGCCCTGGCGTTCGGAACATTGCTGAGCGAAGGCTATCCCGTGCGTTTGTCCGGTCAGGATTCCGGTCGTGGCACATTTTCACATCGCCATTCTGTCTGGGTGGACCAGGCAACTGAAAGCCGACACTCGCCGCTTAATCATATCAAAAAAGGCCAGGCCAATTACGAAGTGATCGATTCCATGTTGTCGGAAGCAGCGGTCCTGGGCTTTGAATATGGTTATTCCCTGGCGGAACCAAATGCGCTGGTTTTGTGGGAAGCGCAGTTCGGTGATTTTGCCAATGGTGCGCAGGTTATCATTGACCAGTTCCTCAGTCCGGGCGAATCAAAATGGCTACGCATGTCGGGACTTGTCATGCTGCTGCCACACGGTCAGGAAGGTCAGGGCCCCGAGCATTCCTCAGCCCGTCTCGAGCGTTATTTGCAGCTCTGTGCCGAAGATAATCTTCAAGTGGGCCAGCCGACAACTCCAGCCAACTACTTTCATATTCTGCGCCGTCAAATGCATCGGGATTTCCGTAAACCCCTGATCATGATGTCACCCAAATCCTTGTTGCGTCACAAACTTGTGGTCTCGCATGCGGACGAATTTACGGGCAAGGGATCTTTCCACCGGATTTTGTGGGATGATGGCAAAAACCTGGTCGCCGATAAAAAGATAAAGCGTGTCGTGCTTTGTTCGGGCAAGGTTTATTACGACCTGTTCCAGGAACGTGAAGACCGGGGGATCAAGGATATTCAGATCTTGCGCATGGAGCAGCTTTATCCGTTCCCGCAGAAGGCTTTGACAAAAGAACTGTCGCGTTTCCCGAATGCGGAGGTTATCTGGTGTCAGGAAGAGCCTCACAATATGGGGGCCTGGTTCTTTGTCCAGCCGCGCATCCTGGCGACGCTCAAAACCATGAAACGTAAACAAACCGAATTGACCTACGCAGGCTGTATCGAAATGGCAGCACCTGCTCCCGGTTCCATGAAACTCCATCAAAAATATCAAGCCAGGCTTATCGACGAAGCATTGACGCTGTAGAGGGATTATTATCCATGACGACCGAAATCAGAGTACCTGTACTCGGCGAATCAATTACCGAAGCGACAATCGGGAAGTGGTTCAAGGCTGTCGGCGAAGCAATTACCGAGGGTGAGCCAATCGTCGAGCTCGAGACCGACAAGGTGACACTCGAAGTTCCGGCTCCGGCTGGTGGTGCGCTGGTCGAAATATCTGCCGCTGAGGGAGATACAATCGACGTTGGTGGATTGCTGGGCACGATCAATGAAGGTGCTGCAGGTGCGGCGGCCAAAACATCACCAACGCCTGTTGAAGTTGCCGCGCCCGTCGTTGCACCCGCATCGGCACCGGCTGTACAGGCGCCTGCTACGTCCGGCGGCATGCCTTTGTCGCCTGCGGTCGAGAAGCTTGTTAAGGAAAACAATCTGGATGCCTCACAAATCACCGGCACCGGCAAGGATGGCCGGTTGGTGAAGGGCGACGTTCTGGCTTTCCTCAGCTCAGGCGGCGCTGCAGCACCAGTTGCGGCTGCACCAGCGGCACCATCTGGTCCGCGTCCAAAATCCGAGCGCGAAGAACGGGTCCGCATGACCCGTTTGCGTAAACGTATCGCTGAACGTCTGAAAGAAGCCCAGAACACTGCGGCCATGTTGACGACGTTTAATGAAGTCGACATGACAGCGGTCATGGCAGCTCGCGCGACCTATCGCGATGCCTTCGAGAAAAAGCACGGTGTGCGTCTTGGTTTCATGTCGTTCTTTGTCAAAGCCTGTGTTCTGGCCTTGCAGGAATTGCCAGCGGTAAATGCCGAAATTGAAGGTGATGATATCGTCTACAAGGATTACTACGACATTGGCGTTGCGGTGGGCACACCCAACGGACTTGTCGTACCTGTATTGCGTGATGCCGACGAACTTGGATTTGCGGATGTTGAGAAAAACATCAGCGAACTGGGACGCAAGGCACGCGACGGCAAATTGACCCTGGAAGAAATGAACGGTGGCACATTTACCATTACCAATGGTGGTGTGTACGGTTCATTGATGTCGACACCAATTCTCAACCCGCCACAATCCGGCATTTTGGGTATGCATAAAATTCAGCAACGGCCCATGGCGGTTGGCAACAATATTGAACTTCGTCCCATGATGTATCTGGCCATGTCGTATGACCACCGGATCGTTGACGGACGCGAAGCTGTGACATTCCTGGTACGCGTCAAGGAATGCCTGGAAGACCCCCAACGTATAATGCTTGATCTGTAATTCGCCTCGGCGAATTACCAGGCAACAAGTTAATAAGCAGGAATTAATAAGATGAGTGAAAACGCTTTCGATCTGGTCATCATCGGCGGTGGCCCAGGTGGCTATGTCGCTGCAATCCGGGCAGCACAATTGGGCATGTCTGTTGCCTGTGTGGAAAAGCGGGGCACCCTGGGTGGAACCTGTCTGAATGTGGGTTGCGTTCCATCAAAGGCGCTGTTGCATTCGTCTGAGCTTTACGAACATACCGCCCATGGTCTCAGTGATCATGGTATAACGGTTGACGGGGTCAAGCTTGATCTCAAAGGCATGATGGGTCGGAAAGACAAAATCGTCAGCGATTTTTGCAACGGTATCGAATTTCTCCTGAAGAAAAACAAGGTCACCTATATCGTCGGCGAGGGTAAGATTACGGCGGCTGGCAAAGTAGATGTGAAAGTCGGCAAAAAGACACAATCCCTGACTGCGGGAAAAATTCTGATTGCGACAGGATCAGAAGTCACGCCTTTGCCTGGTGTTGATATTGATGAGCAGCGTATCGTTTCTTCAACGGGTGCCCTGGCCCTGAATAAAGTGCCGAAGAAAATGGTTGTGATTGGTGGCGGTGTCATCGGTCTTGAACTGGGCTCCGTCTGGCGTCGTCTGGGTGCCGAAGTCGAGGTTATTGAATTCCTCGACCGTCTGGTGCCGGGCATGGATGCCGAGCTTGCCAAAACACTGCAACGGTCTTTGAAAAAACAGGGCGTGACTTTCCGGCTCAGTCACAAGGTGACTTCTGCCAAAGCAGGCAAAAGCAATGTGACAATGACCGTTGAACCCGCAGCAGGTGGTGACGCGGAAACCGTCAAGGCGGACGTCGTTCTGGTTGCCATTGGCCGACGACCCTACAGCAAGGGACTTGGTCTTGAGGAGCTGGGCGTAAAGCTTGATGGTCGTGGATGTATCGAAGTTGATCACGCTTTCCAAAGCAGCGTGCCAGGCATTTATGCCATTGGTGATGTGATTACCGGACCTATGCTGGCACACAAGGCAGAAGAAGATGGTGTCGCCGCGGTTGAATGTATGGCCGGACAGGCGGGGCATGTGGATTACAATCTGGTGCCGGGGATTGTCTATACGGCACCTGAGGTGGCTTCCATTGGCAAGAGCGAAGAACAGCTCAAGGAAGACGGCGTAGAATTTGCCAAAGGCAAGTTCAGTTTTTCCGCCAACAGCCGCGCCCGTGCCAATGGCGACAGCGAAGGCTTTGTTAAAATACTTGCTGACAAGACGACGGATCGTGTTCTCGGTGTGCATATGATTGGTGCAGATGCCGGAGAGATGATCCACGAAGCTGCGGCGGTTATGGCTTTTGGCGGTTCTGCGGAAGACATCGCACGGATTTGCCACGGTCACCCGACCTTGTCTGAAACAACAAAAGAAGCTGCCCTGGCTATCGGAAGCGGAACCATCCACGCCTGATATGATGTCAAACAATCCGATCCAGCATGATGGATGTTTGACATGAATTCCGTGCGCCTGGTTTTATTCCTGTGCGTTGGCCAGATTTTTGGCATGGCAAGTTTTGCCAGCTTCGCGACACTGGCAGCCCTGTTCATGGATATGTGGTCGCTGTCGGCAACAGATGTGGGCTGGGTTTCAGGTATCTATCTGGCTGGTTACGTTGTTGGCGCGCCCATTCTCAGTGGCCTGACGGACCGGGTCGATGCCCGCGAGGTTTGTCTCTGGTCGACAGTCTTTACTGCAGCTTCCGTGGCTGGATTTGTTTTTTTTGCAGATGGTTTCTGGACGGCCATGTTTTTCAGGGCCTTGACCGGTTTCGGTCTTGCCGGAACCTATATGCCCGGCCTCAAGGCTTTGACTGATCGCTATGAAGGTCCAAACCAGTCACGTTCTGTCGCCTTCTATACGGCCAGCTTTGGTGTGGGCGCAGCTTTGTCCTATGTCATTACAAGTCAGGTTTTTGATGTCAGCGACTGGCATTGGGCGGTGGCGGCCGGAGCAGCTGGCAGTGCCATATCCTGGATTATCTTGTGGGGTGTCCTTGATCGGCGACCGCCTGAACGTGCGGCTAGCGGGGAGAGTGAAACCCATTTTCTCGACTTCCGTCCTGTCTTTGCCAATCGCGAGGCTATGGGATTTATTCTGGCCTACACGGTCCATAATCTGGAGCTGTTTGGCTTGCGTGCCTGGATCGTTCTGTATCTGGCCTTCAGTCATAAACAATTGATTGCAACCGCGGACTGGTGGGATGTGGCGAGTATTGCCGCTGTCGTGACCATGGTCGGCTGGGCTGCCAGTGTTTCTGGCAACGAAGCTGCTGTCCGCTGGGGCCGACAGCGGGTTATTACGATCGTCATGTGGTCTTCAACCGCACTGGCCTGCATTATTGGTTTCACCTCCAGCTGGCCCTTCTGGCTGATCGTGGTTTTGTTCCTGATCTACGGCGCAACAGTTACGGGCGACAGTGCCGCGATTACCGCTGGAACTGTTGCGGCCGCCCGTGAAGGGCAGCGCGGCGCAACGCTGGCAATGCACTCGACAATCGGTTTTACAGGGTCTGCCCTGGGCCCGATCATGTTTGGCCTGGTTCTGGATATTGGCGGCGGCGAGACAAACCCCGACGCCTGGGGCTATGCTTTCGCAGCCCTTGGTATCGCGGTCTTTCTGGGGCCGATCGCCCTCAGGGTTTTATCGAACCAGCGGCAGACGCCTTGATTATTTCAGTCGTTCAGCGTGCCACTTGATGTGATCGCCAACAAAGGTCGATATGAAATAGTAGCTGTGATCATAACCTTTGTGCTGGCGCAAAGTCAGCGAAACCTGAGCATCCTTGCAGGCTTCTTCAAACAATTCCGGCCTTAGTTGTTCCGCCAGGAAATTATCAGCCAGCCCCTGGTCAATGAGAATATCGCCTTGCCAGCCCTTTGCCGCGATCAGCGCACAGGCATCATAGTCCAGCCAGGTATTTTGATCCGGTCCCAGATATCCAGCCAGCGCCTTGTAACCCCAGGGGACCTGGGAAGGCGCAACGATTGGTGCGAAAGCGGAAACGGATTTGAATATGTCAGGATTTTTCAAGGCGATTGTCAAAGCCCCGTGGCCACCCATGGAATGACCAAAGATACCAGAGCGAGCCGTATCAACCGGGAAGTTTTTGGCAATGATCTCAGGTAATTCACGGACAACATAATCATACATCTGGAAATGCGTGGACCATGGTTCTTGCGTTGCGTTGACATAGAAACCGGCACCCTGGCCAAAGTCATAACCATCGTCATTCGGAACGCCGTCGCCACGAGGGCTGGTGTCGGGTGCCACAATAATCACTCCATGTTCAGATGCATAGCGCTGGGCCCCCGCCTTGGCAGTGAAGTTCTCCCAGGTGCAGGTCAGGCCTGACAGGTAATAAAGCACGGGCAGGGGACCGGTAGATGCCTGCTCAGGTACAAAGACGGAAAACTCCATATCCGTGCCGGTGGCCTCACTTTTATGGCGGTAAACACCTTGCGTTCCGTCAAATATACGGGCTTGTGAAATTTGTTCGATATTCATTTCTGTGTCCGGGGTCCTGTTGTTTATGGCTTGTTGATATCAGCCCAGGTATCGCGAACGAATTGGGCGACAGCTGCATTTTGACCGATGAGAGAGTATTTGGCATTGTGTCCATAATCCGGCAAATTAATCATTTCCGTTGTGATATATTTCAAACGTTTGTCCGGATCATTTTTGTGATAGGCCAAAACCTTGCGCACGACTTCCTTTGTCGGCTCCAGCAGATAGGCAAACCACGGAGAGTGCCACTCCCCGGGTTCTGGTTTGGTGAAGGGATACATGATGCCACGACCAACCACCGGATCATCACCTTCTTTCAATTCCGGCATACCAGCGACCGGTTTGCCGGGTTCAGCTTTTGACCAGATATTTTTGGGACCGTTTGGCACGGCTGGTCGCACCTGAAGCCAGCGTACAATGCCAAGCTCAAGCCATTCGTCGCAAAGGTTCCCTTTTTCAAAAGGATCAAGGATCAGGTTTCCGGCTTCAACATCACCACGTATATCCAGAACTTCCTGTTCTTCCGGATTGTTGATTTTGAAATTTACATGGCTGTAATCAAGGCAGTAACTGAACGGTATGCCCTTGTTCTGGATCGCCTGGGCGATTGGCGTAACCCGGCGGAAATCTTCTGACCACATGTTAACGTGCAATTCAAACAACGGTTCAACACCCAGCGCCATGCCTTCGTCGTAGGTGCGCAGATAACAATCGATTAGTTCCTGATCGGTTACGATGTGACCTTTCGCATGATGGGTGAAGATCATCATGTTGTGCATATCGGCCCCGATTTCCGAGGCGATTTTCAGGTTGTCGCTAATCAGTTTTTCATCGTCTTCATCCCCCAGGCGGTAAAACCAGCTCGCTGTGTGGATGGGCAATTTGTACTTTTCAACAGCGGATTTGTATTCGTCGTAACTGTCACGCAAGGGGATACGATCAAAATAATCGAATACACCAGTTTCCTTGACCAAACGGAATTGCTCATCAATGGAAGCTTCATCCAGAGAAACGGGGTTTTCGATTGACGATGCTTGCGCACCTCGACCGTTACAGCCAATCAGAAAATCAGGATTCATTGATCCTGTCCTGTCAAACCAAAAATCAAATATGCGTTGATAAAAGTCAGGTGGTCAAGAGCCGGATACTTCAGGATTTTGCGCGCGGATGGGCGTTCTCATAGACCTGCAGCAGGCGGTCTGCATCTACTTCTGTATAACGCTGTGTAGTTGATAACGAGGCGTGACCAAGCAGTTCCTGGATAGTGCGTAAATCGCCCCCGGCTGACAGCAAATGCGTGGCAAAGCTGTGCCGCAACGCGTGTGGCGTTGCCGTTTCAGGTAACCCCAGCGCCGCCCGCAAAAGCTTGACCTGCTTTTGCACCACACTGGGATGCAGGCGTTTGCCCCTGGCACCGACAAACAAGGGGCTGTCGGCATCACGGGGATAGGGACACATGGCAGAATATTCGGTAATCGCAGAGCGGACGATTTCCAGCACCGGTACCATGCGCTGTTTGCCGCCTTTACCTGTAATGATCAAATGATCACCTTTCGGTGCCTCATCGACGTTCAGGCCAAGTGCTTCCGATATGCGCAGACCGCAGCCATACAACAAGGTCAGCAAAGCAACATCCCGGGCCCCGATCCAGGCTTCATCCTGCATGGCGCCAGCGAGATCAATTGTCCATTGCGCTTCGTCGGCAGTCAGGGGCTTGGGAATGGGTGGTGGGCGTTTGGGAGTTCGAACTGAATTAATGGCAGGATTATGAAATTCATCTCTCGTGCGCTCCAGAAACCGGTACAGACTTTTGATCGATGACAGCGCCCGTCCCAGAGATGCATTGCCAAGGCCATCGTTTTTGCGCCGGGCAAGCCAGGCACGAAAATCAAAGGGTTTCAGGGAAGACAAAACCGCAAGGGTCACTTCCTGCCCCTGATGATCTGAAATGAAATCAAGAAATACTGAAACATCACGAAGGTAGGCATCGACAGTATGATCTGCCGCCCTACGCTCATGCTGCAGCCAGGTGAGCCAGTCTCTGACGGCTTCGGTTGCCAGCGCATCCGTCCTGATACCCGATATCAGATGGTCAATGGCCTCCAGGCGGCCTAATGCGGCAGATTCAGCCATTGGCGCATTGTGTGTGTCAGTATGCGGGCTAGAAAGCCCAGCAACTCCGTTCCCTGTCCCGGATGGAAGCGGTCCTCTTCACCAGACCCAAATGCCAGCAACGCCATGGGTCCAAAAGCATTTAACGGCAGGCGCAACAAAGCAGCAGACCGCACCAGACCAACAGCTTCACCAAAGACCTGATGTTCAGCCGGAGCCTTGGCGCGCAGTACAATATCGCGGTTTGGTCCCATGGTTTCATCGACCATGCCAGGGGCAACGACATGTACACCAACCAGTTGCGGCATAATCGGAATCTGGCGATCATTTTCAACACACAGCGAAGCCACTTCAACCTCAAGCATATTGCCAAGATCTGTGGTCACAACTTCGATCATATGCTCAAAAGTAGAGGCTTCGATTATCGACAATACGGCGGCATGTATACGGGCCTGACTGATCATGTTGCTGCGGGAGGCCGCAATCAGCTCACCGTGGTCATCACGCAGACCTCGAACTTCCTTTTGCAGGCGGTCAACCATGAACGACTGCATGTCCACCACCCCTTTGCCGTTGTCGCGTGTGGGTGCAGTGATCACTTCGGCAAGTTCAGGATTATCAATCAAAAAACCCGGATTTTCACGCAAAAAGGCACGAACCTCTTCGGCTGCAGGCAAATCCATAGCAGGGGACGGTATGTCATCTCCCTTATATGTCATGGCATCTCCTTCCCCGCATTGTTTTGCGTGTTTGGCTCCAGGGTGACCCTGAACGTCTTAATCGTCCTGGATACTCATCAGATACTTTGGCCTGTTTTGGCCCAGTCTTTCAAAAATCCTTCCAGACCCTTGTCCGTCAAAGGATGTTGCACAAGCTGTTTGATCACCGATGGTGGGATCGTACAAACATCGGCACCCAGTTTGGCGGCTTCGACGACGTGTGCCGGGCTGCGGATCGAGGCAACCAGAATTTGTGTGCCACCCAGATCGGGATAATTGTCATAGATAGTTCTGATATCGTCGATCAAATGCATCCCGTTCTGGCCAATATCATCCAGACGCCCAACAAAGGGCGATATATAATCGGCACCGGCTTTGGCTGCCAGCAGCGCCTGAGCGGGTGAAAAACACAAGGTGACATTGACGCTTGTGCCATCATCAGAGATCGCCCGGCAGGCTTTCAGACCATCCATGGTCAAAGGCAATTTGACCGCAACATTCTCGGCAATCGCTGCCAGTTTGCGACCTTCGGTAATCATGGCGTCTGCTTCGGTCGCCGCAACTTCGGCGCTCACCGGACCCGGCACGATTTCGCAGATTTCGGAAATCACTTCGATAAAATCACGACCTGATTTGGCGATCAGCGATGGATTGGTTGTTACCCCGTCCAGCAAGCCGGTTGCGGCCAGTTCCCGAATGTCGTTTACATCTGCGGTATCAACAAAAAACTTCATGGTCTGCCTTGTATTTCCTGTGTTCATCATATGGACGCGCGGTGTGATCTTGGCACTGCGCATCCCATGGGGCACAGTGTAGCTCATGGCAAGCAAAGGCACCAGTTCACGAATGTCACACGCAGAAATAGAAGAATTCGGGGCAGGGGATCTGGTATCGGTATTGCTGCCGTTGCCATTGGCGGGCGCCTATGATTACAGAGTGCCGCAGGAATGGGAATTCCGGGCGATTTTTCCCGGAAGTTTTGTCAACGTCCCTTTGGGTAAGCGATATCTGATCGGCGTGGTTCTGGGCAAGGGTGAAGGAGCGGTGGACAATGCCCGCCTGAAAGAAGTCGTCAGTGTGGTTGATGTGCCAGCCATGACACGCGATTTGCGCCAGCTGATCGACTGGATCGCTGCTTATACCCTATCTGCACCAGGTGCTGTGTTGCGAATGGCCATGAGTGCACCTGGTATTTTCGAAGCGCAAAAACCCAGAACAGGTTACCGTCTCGCCGGTCCACCGCCTGAGCGTATGACTGAAGCCCGGACACGTGTGATCGATGTCCTGATCGATGGTCCTCCGCGCAGCAAGTCTGATCTTGCCGCTGCTGCAGGCGTCGGTGTCGGTGTCGTCAGCGGCCTGGTATCAACAGGGACGCTGGAACCCGTAGAACTGCCGGAACCCACGTTGCCAAAGCCGGATGCTGAAACACCTGGGCCGGAACTTTCAGCAGATCAGACAGAAGCCGCAGACGCTCTGGTTTCAGCTGTGTCGAGTTCCCGTTTTCAGGCGACTTTGCTGGATGGCGTCACCGGGGCGGGCAAGACGGAAGTCTATTTTGAAGCCATCGCCCAGGCCATCCGCATGGGCAAACAAGCCCTGGTGCTGGTACCTGAAATTGCTCTGACACTGCAATGGTTGAAACGGTTTGAAGCGCGGTTTGGTGTGGCCCCGGCAGAATGGCATTCCGATCTGCGCGCCAGTCAGCGCCGACGGACCTGGCGAGCCGTATCGCAAGGAGAAGTCCCTGTTGTTGTCGGTGCCCGTTCTGGTTTGTTTTTACCTTTCCCTGATCTTGGGCTGATCGTTGTTGATGAAGAGCATGAAAGCTCTTTCAAACAGGAAGAAGGCGTAATCTATCATGCCCGTGACATGGCCGTTGTCCGGGCAATGCAGGCAGATATTCCTGTCGTGCTGGCTTCGGCAACGCCATCACTTGAAACGCTGGCGAATATTGATGCCGGTCGCTACCAGGAACTGCAACTGCCGCAACGCCACGGTGGTGCATCTTTGCCGCGTATCAAGGCGGTGGATATGCGCAAGCACAGTCCTCCCTCTGGAAAGTGGTTGTCCCGACCCTTGCTGGATGAGCTGCAAAAAAATCTTGAGGCTGGAGAGCAGTCTATGCTGTTCCTGAACCGTCGGGGTTATGCGCCCCTGACCTTGTGCCGATCCTGTGGGCACCGGCTTGAATGTCCCCATTGCACTGCCTGGTTGGTGGAACATCGTCGGGCCGGGCGCCTGATGTGCCACCACTGTGGCTTTGCATCGACCTTGCCTGATACGTGTCCCGAATGTGAGTCCGAGGCCAATTTCGCGGCCTGTGGTCCTGGTGTGGAACGACTGGCAGAAGAAGTTATTGAACTGTTTCCCGAGGCCCGGTCTGCTGTCATGGCAAGTGATACAATTTCCAGCCCCAGTGCGGCAGCGGAACTGGTTCGTCAAATGACGGACCACGAAATTGATATTCTGATCGGCACCCAGGTGGTCGCCAAAGGCCACCACTTCCCGGGCCTGACTCTGGTGGGCGTGATTGACGCCGATCTGGGATTGAACGGTGGTGATCTCAGGGCGGCCGAACGCACCTGGCAAGTCCTGTCGCAGGTGGCGGGACGGGCAGGGCGTGCTGAAAAACCAGGACGTGTCTTGTTACAAACCTACCTGCCGGAACACCCTGTCATGATTACCCTGGCGGCTGCGGACCGGGACGGTTTTGTGGCTCAGGAAAAGGCAGCGCGAAAACAACACGGCATGCCGCCCTATGCACGTCTCGCCGGGATCATTGTATCCGGTGAAAACGAACGCGAAGTTGCAACTGTTGCACAAAAGCTCGGGCGGTCCGCACCGCGCAGCGCGGATGTAACTGTTCTCGGTCCCGCACCAGCGCCATTGAATATCCTGCGGGGACGCTATCGCCATCGCTTGCTGCTCAGGGCGCGCCGGGGTGTCGACGTGCAATCGCTTTTGCGCAAATGGATTGAGGCATCACCGCGCTCCAACCACGTACGCATTCAGGTTGATGTCGACCCGATCAGTTTCCTCTAACACGTAGCAAAATGAGAACGATCTCTGATTGATTGCTGTTTTTGGCATGTTGCAAAGGTGTGACGCCATCTCGGTCCGCAATCGATATATCGGCCCCCGCATCGACCAGCAGCCTGACAATTTGTTGATAGGTATCGCTGCCGTCTCCGAGAATGACGGCCTCTAGCAACGCGGTCCATCCAAGTTTGTTGATGTGATCCTTGTTGATCTTTGTGGTCAGTAAATAACGCACGACATCGACATGCCCGTGATGCGCTGCCGGCACCAAAGCCGTCCCGCCATAGCGGTTGGTACTGTCCAGATCCGCACCGGCCTGGACAGTCATTTTCAGAATTTCCAGTTTGCCTTCAGCGCCTGCATACAGAAATGGGCTGTCCTGGATATTGTCCATGGCGTTGACATCCGCACCGGCATCAATCAACAGTTTCGCCGCTTCAATTGCGTTGGCATGAGTGGCGATCAACAAGGCGGTCCGGCCTTCAGGGTTTTTGCCGTCAACCGGTGTGCCTGCCGCAATTTTCTGGCTCAACAAAGCAAGATTATTTGTCGCAGCTGCGTCAATAAATGATTTCATGGAGTGGGGATCCATTGTTTTTTCCTGCGCTATGGCAGGTGGAGACAGAGCCACAAAACAACCCAGTACAAATGTTCGGAACGTCTTTTTTATCATTTACGAAGACCGGCAAATTTGCGGCGCACCAGCATTAACTTTTTCCCTGCCGTGGACCATCTTGTTAATACCAGCCCAATAGGCCCCGGCTTCACACATCGGGCAGGGTCGGGACGACGAATAAAGCACAGCGTTTTTCAGATCACGGCTATTGAGGCGGCGGGCTGCATCTCTAATAGCTGCCATTTCTGCGTGCCCTGTAGGGTCCTGATCCTGTATAACGCGGCTTTCCGATTGTCCGATAATTTTTCCGTTCAAAACGACAACGGCACCAAAAGCCTGGTCACCCCTGCTTCTTGCAAGATTTTGAAGCTCAAAGGCGCGTTCGATGAATGTCTTATTGTCCGGCTTATCCGGCTGTCTGACCGCCGCCTTGCCGGATGACGGGAGAAAATTGGTGAGCAACAAGCCTGCACCGGCGAAGACCAGAAACCTGCGCTTTGGCCAGGTGATTTGTTCAGCAAGATTGTCGTGTTCCTGTATCCGGTTCGTCATGCTGGCTTCTCCTTTTAACCCGTACGGTAGCGACAGGTTAGGCCCGTATATTCCGGCGCTCAAGCAAACATTCCGTGAAGACTGAAATGCAGGTCGATGCAAAAAAAACCCCGGCTCGAAGGCCAGGGTTTTCTGTCGATAATCAAACTGTACTTATTTCGATAACTCCGATCTCAATCCCTTCCAGATGCTGACACATAACAACAAAAGCACCGCGGCAAACGGGAAGCCCGTTGTCACAGCCATGGCCTGCAGTGCAGCCAGACCACCGCCAAGCAACAGGGCGATGGCAACCAGTCCTTCAAAGACGCACCAGAAAATGCGCTGCGGCATCGGGCCATCCGTTTTGCCGCCCGCCGTAATCGTATCAATGACCAATGAGCCTGAATCCGATGACGTGACGAAAAACACGACCACCAGAATGATGCCGATACCGGAAGTAATTTGTGTCATGGGCAGCTGCGACAACATTTCAAACAGACGCAAGGCCGTGCCTGCTTTTTGCACACCCTCATAACCATCCTGTACGATCTGATGCAGGGCTGTGCCGCCAAAAGTTGTCATCCACAGGATGCAGACCAGTGACGGGATCAGCAAAACGCAAATAATGAATTCACGTACTGTCCGTCCGCGCGAGACGCGGGCAATGAACATGCCGACGAAGGGTGACCAGGAAATCCACCAGGCCCAATAAAATGCCGTCCAGCCCTGACTGAAGTTTGCGTCCGTTCGACCGAAAGGGTTGGACAAGGCAGGAAGGTTAACGGCATAGGCAGCCAGACCGGTGAAGAAACCCGATACCAGATCAGCTGTCGGACCTACAAACAGGACAAACAGCAGCAACAGGAAAGCCAGAACCATATTGATCTCGGAGGCCCGTTTGACACCACCATCCAGACCACGCATGACCGATATCAGCGCGACGGCTGTAATGCCAATGATCAGTAGAATCTTGGTGCCATCACTGTCTGAAATACCAAATAGAAAATTCAGCCCGGCATTGGCTTGCGACGCGCCAAAACCAAGGGACGTCGCCAATCCGAACAAGGTGGCCAGAACGGCAACTGTATCAATGACGTGTCCGACCCAGCCCCAGACGGCATCGCCGAATATGGGATAGAAGGCGGATCGCAAGGATAGTGGCAATCCTTTGTTATAGGGGAAAAATGCCAGGGCCAGTGCGACCACGGCATACATGGCCCAGGGGTGTAATCCCCAGTGATAGATCGTCGCGGCCATACCAAGTTTGGCGGCTTCTGCAGGGTTGCCGGCAGCGCCCATTAGTGGCGCCCAGCTTTCCGGTGAACCTGCCGTTGCAGCCACGGAGCTGCCATAGTGTGAAATTGGCTCCGAGACACCGAAGAACATCAAACCGATACCCATACCGGCGGCGAACAACATAGCGAACCAACCGGCATAGCCATAGTCAGGTTTGGCATCCGCCCCCCCGAGGCGAATTTTGCCCATGGGTGTGACAATCAATAAAAGGCAGAAAAGGACAAAAATGTTTCCCGCAAGCAGGAAAAACCAATCGAATTTTACAGTAACCCAGGTCCGCATGGCCTTGAACAATTCGGATGCGGCCTCCGGCACCATCAAGGTGCCGATGACAAAGGCGAAAATAGCCAGGCCGGAAATCAGGAATACCGGATTGTGAATATCCAGTCCAAACGGACCAATGCTGGTTTTGATATTGTCTTGACCGATCTCATAATCGGTTCCGTCCTCTGTAGACATCTTCGAGCCCCCCAGGCGTTGATTCTAGTTTTGGAACGGCTCCAGATTAAAAATGATGAGGCAGCATTTGTAGGCTTTTTACGACACAAAAAGCTCTGTTTCGGACCCTTTTTTGCTCAAAATGGCGTTATTTCAGCATTTGGTAGTTGTGATGATCGTCTGTTCCCGACCAGCCAAATATTAACAGTCTCAGTTGCCCGAAACCGCATAATCGCGCATGACGTCGGGGTCCGGATCACAACCCAGACCGGGGCCATCAGGAACCTTGAATACATCTCCTTCTGGCTGGCTCCATTTGCCCATGGGGAAGGCCTCTGGTTGCAGATAAAAATATTCGATCAGGCTTTCATCTTCCATAGCGGCGGCCAGATGCAGGGTTGCTACAAAGCCCGGGCCGAAATAGGGCGAATGCGGCATGACCTTGACCCCTGCCGATTTGGCTGAAGCAAGGATCTTCTGGAACTGGCTTATGCCACCGACCTTGGTCACACTGGGCTGGGCGTATGTCACCGCACCGGCATCAAACATCTGGTTAAATTCAAAGGCAGTGCAAGCGTTTTCGCCTGCGGCAATAGGGATGCCACCCTGGTCTTTCAGCTTTGCCAGGGCCTTGAAGTCTTCCGGAGGGAATACAGGTTCTTCAAACCAGTAAAGATCAAAATCGGCTAATTGACTGGCCATATCAAGTGCGCCGTCAAAGTCCCAGGCGCAATTGACATCCAGCATGATGGCCATGTCGTCGCCACCAGTACGCCGACAGCTTTCAACTTCGGCAATGCCCGTTTCGTGCAGCTTGATATGTGTATATCCCTCATCGACCGCTTTTTTGGTGACAGCAGCAACCTGTTCCGGGTCGCCATACCGGAACAGGCTGGCATAGGCTGGTAAACCGTCCCGGACCTTGCCGCCCAGCATTTGATGCAGTGGCAATCCAGCGGCCTTGCCTGCAATATCCCAGAGGGCGATATCTATACCGCTGATGGCGAACATGGTGACGCCGTAGCGGCCAAACAAATGGTTGTCGCGCTGCAATTGCGTATGGATGGCGTCGATGTCGGATATGTCCGCCCCGATCAGGGCCGGGGTTATCATATGATCCAGTGCTGCTTTGGTGGCCTGCGCTGCACCATAAGCAAAAGCATCACCCCAGCCGGAAATGCCTGTGTCGGTGTCGATGCGGATGAAAACGTAATCCAGGGTTTGCCAGGTTCTGCCACCCAGTTCACGTTTCGCCGCACCTGTATCGAAAGGGATGCGTACCAGGAAAGTTTCAATGTTTTCGATGATCATTATCTTCGCCCCTTGTGCCTGTCCCAACAACTGGAGGAGATAGCGTAGCCCGGATTTCTTGCTGAAAAAAGCGCATCCGTGGAAATGACCGGAACAGTGATTGCGAGGCTTCGCTTGCCTCGCCTATAGTTTCAGCATGGAAAATCCAGCAAAATTTATCCGATATGATGTCGTCGATAACATCGCCGAAATTACATTCGACCGACCGCCCCTGAACTTGATCCATACAGATCTTGTGCTTGAATATTTTACGGCACTCGAGGCTGCTGAAAATGACCCGGATGTTCGGGTGGTGGTTGTCACTGGCGCCGGAAAGGGCTTGTCTGCCGGACTTGATCTCAAATATGCGGAACATTTCGATGCGGCTGAAATGGAAGCTTTCTTGCGTCTGTTTTATGTCGAAACAATTGCCCGGTGTCGCGCCGTGGGTAAACCGATGATCGCCATGGTGCATGGCTATGCCAGGGAAGGTGCCTGCACGCTCGCCTTTGCCTGTGACATGGTCATTGCCTCGGATGATGCGACATTTGGCTATCCGGGTGTGCCTAATATTGCGGCTCCGCCTGGCATGCATACGTGGTTTTTGCAGCGCCTGATCGGGCGTATGAAGGCAGCTGAGCTTATATTCACCGGCAAGGCCATCAGCGCAGCAGAGGCTGACAATGCCGGTTTGATCACGCGCATGGTCCCGCGTGAGGAATTGCGTGCCGAGACAATGGCGCTGGCAGCAGACATCGCCGCCATGTCGCCGCTGGCACTCAGGAATGCCAAGGATTTTATGTATCGCATGGAAGATGCCGATTTTGCTGATGTGCCGGAGGCGGCGCTGGAGGTGGTGTCTTTGGCTTTCGATACTGAAGACAGCAAGGAAGCCAGACGTGCTTTCAATGAAAAGCGCAAACCGGTCTGGACCGGGCGCTAGGTAATTGAACGTCGGGCTTAACCCTTTGGCGGAAAGGTGACAGCTTCGATCTTGTTGCCATCGGGATCGCGGATAAAGGCACCAAAATATGTTGTCATGGCAGCTTCGCGTTCTCCCGGTTCACCAGCACTTTGCCCGCCATTCGCCAGGGCTAGTTCATGAAACGCCTCAACCGCCTGTTTCGAGGGCGCACGTAGACAAAAATGAAATCCGGTATCTTCGGCAGCGCTAGACATCCCTGGGCGCAGATTGAGCCAGAATTCCGGGTATTTTTTCCCGAAACCGATTGTGCGCTCGCGTTCCGCTAATCGTGTTAAACCCAGAGGCTCAAACACCTTGTCGTAAAAACCGGCGCTAACCTCAAGGTCGGCTACCGGAACTGAAACATGGTCCAGCATTCAATCAACTCCCTGGTTCGCAATAAAATATTTCCCTGAGGGAAAGTGACTTTCGAGATAAGACCAATTCTAATGCAAGGCCTATGATCGCTGACAGCTAATTTTCAGTTCCCGACAAATGATGGATAAAAGCAACAATATGTTTGTACCCGTTCACAAGGTTTCGACGCTAGAAGATGTTCGTGCAATAGAGGCAGAACCTCTGGAAGATCGTATGCCCTACCAGAATATCTATGAGGCCCTGGCGGCGGCGGCAGACGCGGAACCTGACTTTCCGGCGCTGACTTATATTTCTGATATGGACCCGGCCACCACACCTGTCACCTGGAGCCGCCGGGATTTTATGAACAGGGTCACCCAGGCTGCAAATCTGTTTCATGATCTGGGACTGGCGTCGACCGACGTCGTCGCCTTTTTACTCCCGACACTTTGTGAAACCCATGTTGTCTTGTGGGGGGCGGAAACTGCAGCTGTCGCGGCGCCGATTAATTATCTGCTGACGGCGGATACAATCGCCGACTTATTGATTGCGTCGAAAGCCAAAATCCTGATCGCCCTCGGCCCACACCCGGATTTTGATATCTGGGACCGGGCGCAAGAAGCGATGGCCCTGGCCCCTGCGGTCCAACAACTTTATCAGGTGTGTGCGGACGGACTTGAACCAGCCGATGGTCGACCAGACTTTATGGCAGAAATTGCCTCACAGCCCACGGATCGTTTGTTGGCAAACCGGCATTTTGATAAATCGGATATCGCAGCCCTGTTTCATACGGGCGGTACTACTGGCGTTCCCAAACTTGCCCAACATGACCATCAGGGGCAGTTGTTCTCGGCCTGGGGTGCCGTACAGATGAACGCTGTCAGTTCTGAAAACATCATGCCGGGCGTCTTTCCGTTGTTTCATGTGGCAGGCGCTTTGGTAAACGGGCTGGCCGTCTTGTGTGGCGGGGCTCACATTATCATTCCGACGGCGACAGGTGCTCGTAATCCGGACTTTATTCCAGGTTTCTGGAAGATGGTTGAACGCTTCAAAATGACAAGTTTTTCCGGGGTGCCAACGATCCTGACAGCCTTGACCGGACGACCCGTAGACGCGGATATCTCTTCGCTCACCTATGCGCGCACAGGTGCTGCCCCGATGGCGGCGGAGACAGCAAAAGCGTTCGAGGCCCTGACAGGTTTGAAAATTCACGAAAGCCTTGGCATGACGGAAACTTGTGGCCTGATATCCATGAGCCCACGGTTTGCCGAGCGCGTTCCGGGGACGGCGGGGTTTACCTTACCCTATGCCCGAACCATGATCCGCGAATTCCATGGTGAGGACGATCCTCTGGGAGAGGAATGCGCCGTCGGTGAAAATGGCATGGTCATGTACCGCGGTCCAAACGTGTTTCCCGGTTACACCGACCCGGCACGCAATGAAGGCGTTTTGTTTGATGATGGCTGGCTGGCAACCGGGGATCTCGGCAACATCAATGCCAACGGCATCCTCCGGCTTACAGGACGGGCCAAGGATGTCATAATTCGGGGTGGGCACAATATTGATCCGGGCATTATCGAAGTTGTTGTCGAGAAACATCCGGCAGTTCGCAGCAGCGTTGCCGTTGGCCAGCCGGATGCTTATGCGGGCGAGGTTCCGGTTCTGTTTGTCGTCCTGAAAGAGGGGGCCTCGGCGAACGAAGATGAACTGGCTGACTTTGTCAGGGCCAACATCGATGAACCCCCGGCCCGGCCTCGTTGGGTCAGGATCGTACCGGCGCTGCCCGTAACCGGCGTGGGCAAGATTTATAAGCCTGAACTCAGAGCCCGGGCTTCTGAAATTGCCTGCACTGAAGCCCTTGCCGGGATGGTGGCAGACGGACTTCAGATGGATATTTCAGCCGAGGCGACGAAGGCTTCGGGGATGGTGGTTACCGTCAACGTCGCAGAAGTTCCGCCGGAAAATCAGGCTGATCTGGCGCAACGTATTCAGGCGTGTCTTGGCAATTTTTCCCTGACAATCAAGGTTGAATTCGCATGAAGATTGCGCGACTGGATCATCTTGTCTTGACCGTCGCGTCCATTGAGGCAACCTGTGATTTTTATAGCCGCATATTGGGCATGGAAGTCGTCACTTTCAAGCAAGGCCGCAAGGCACTGACTTTTGGCAGTCAGAAAATTAATCTGCATCAGGCAGGCGCAGAATTTCAGCCACACGCGGAAAAACCAACGACTGGCAGTGCAGATATCTGCCTGATTGCGGGCGTTTCTCTGGACGACGTGGTCGACCATTTTGCGGGGCATAAAATCGGAATCGAAGAGGGACCGGTTGAACGCACCGGCGCGACCGGATTGATCCGCTCCGTCTATGTTCGCGATCCGGACAGAAACCTGCTTGAGATAAGTGAGTATGTAGAAACTTCCGGAGCCTGATCCAGTAATGCAGCTGAGCAATGCCGAAAAAGAGCAACGTGAGCGTTTTGCCGGTTTTTACCAGCGAAACCAGTTGCCTGTCATGCAGCGGATCGAACGATCCGTTTGTGGCTGTGATTTCGGTGGCACGAGCTGGACAACCCAAGAGGAAGCCGATGCTGTTCTTGGCGCACTTGAACTGAAACCGCATCAAAAATTGTTGGACCTTGGTGCTGGATCAGGCTGGCCCGGGTTGTACCTGGCAGCTCAGTCAGGTTGCGATCTGACCCTGGTTGATTTGCCGCCACAAGGTCTCGCCATCGCTGCGCAACGAGCCGCACAGGAAAAACTGACGGGTGCGGTCGGGGTTCTGGTTGCCGATGCCAGGGTTTTGCCCTTTGGCAACAGTGCTTTTGATGCCATTACGCATTCTGATTTGCTGTGCTGTTTACCCGGCGAGGCTGCTGTTCTGGCCGAATGTCGGCGGCTTTTAAGGAACGGGGGGCGCATGATTTTTTCTGTCATCTCGGTTTCTGCCGGCCTGAATGAGCTTGAAGAGGCACGGGCCAGGGAAATCGGACCACTTTTTATTGCTTCCGAAGCAAGCTATCCGCAAATGTTGCGGGATACGGACTGGAAATTGAACCATGTTACTGATTTGACCGAACAATTTTCTGATAGCGCCCGCAGATTTCTGAAATATGATCAGGAAAACAAGGATGAATTTATTAAACTTCTGGGTGAAGAAGTCTGGCAGTGGCGGCAAAACAAGAATGCTGGTCTTGTTGAGGCCATCGGGGAGGGCTTGATTCGAAGGGAACTGTTTGACGCCAGTCCACAATGAATCGGATAATGATGCCAGATACCGGCATAAATCCACGTTTTTTGGAGGGATGCTGGTTGCAACGCAGCAAGGGGTATGGTAGTTAAGCCCCGCGCTGGAGACGATGTTGTCTTTTTTCAATTTCGCCCCAAAATTTATTATGGACTTTCAACAAGTTAACGATTCCGTTGACAATCGTCTCGCTGAATTTCCCAACTTGCGGAGCACCTCATAAGTGGTCGCTGAAACAATGATCGTTTCCGGGCTGTCCGGCCGCTACGCCGTCGCCCTTTTCGAACTCGCCAAGGACGGGGGAAACCTCGATTCCGTTGCTGCTGACCTTCAGGATCTCAAGTCCCTGATGGCTGAAAGCGCTGACCTTGTTCGCCTCATTCGTTCGCCCGTCCTGACCCGTGAAGATCAGGCCAGGGCTATGGATGCGGTGATGGATAAAGCCGGTTTCGGTGATGTCACCCGCAAATTTGTGGGTCTGGTATCGACAAACCGCAGGCTTTTCTCCCTTGGTGATATGATTGATGCCTTTGCCGCGCTGTTGGCGCAGCACAAAGGTGAAATTTCTGCTGATGTGACATCGGCCCAACCGCTTGATGATGGCCAGATGGCTGAAATCAAGGCGTCATTGGCCAAGGCCATGGGTCAGGATGTCAATGTCAGTGCAAGCGTGGATGAAAGCCTGATCGGCGGTCTCGTCGTCAAGGTTGGTTCCCGCATGATCGACAATTCTATTCGTACAAAACTTCAGAACTTACAACTCGCGATGAAAGGGGTTGGATGATGGACATCCGCGCCGCTGAGATATCTTCGATTCTCAAGGATCAGATTGCTAACTTCGGTACAGAAGCCGAAGTATCAGAAGTCGGTCAGGTACTGTCAGTTGGTGACGGTATTGCCCGCGTTTACGGTCTGGACCAGGTCCAGGCTGGTGAAATGGTTGAATTCCCCGGTGGTATCCGTGGCATGGCCCTGAACCTCGAAACCGACAACGTCGGTATCGTGATTTTTGGTGATGACCGGACCATTAAGGAAGGCGATACCGTTAAACGTACCGGCTCCATCGTGGACACCAACGTTGGCAAGGGCCTGCTCGGTCGTGTTGTTGACGCTCTGGGTAACCCCATCGACGGCAAGGGCCCGATTGAAGGTGCTGAACGCTCCCGTATGGAAGTCAAAGCCCCTGGCATTATCGCCCGTAAATCGGTTGATGAGCCCATGCAGACCGGCCTCAAGGCGCTGGATAGCCTGGTGCCGATTGGACGTGGCCAGCGTGAATTGATCATTGGTGATCGTCAGACCGGTAAAACGTCTGTCGCCATCGACGCCATCATCAACCAGAAAACAATCAACGACGGCGACGACGACAGCAAGAAACTGTTCTGTGTCTATGTCGCTGTTGGCCAGAAGCGCTCGACGGTTGCCCAGGTTGTTAAAACCCTGGAAGACGCCGGTGCCATGGAATACACCATCGTTGTGGCTTCCACTGCTTCCGAGCCAGCCCCGCTGCAGTACATGGCACCTTATACCGGTGCCGCCATGGCTGAATTTTTCCGCGATAACGGCATGCACGCCCTGATCATTTATGATGATTTGACCAAACAGGCTGTGGCTTATCGTCAAATGTCACTGTTGCTTCGTCGCCCACCTGGACGTGAAGCTTTCCCTGGTGACGTTTTCTACATTCACTCACGTTTGCTTGAGCGTGCTGCCAAGGTTAACGACAGCCTTGGTGGTGGTTCCATGACCGCGTTGCCGGTTATTGAAACCCAGGCTTCTGACGTGTCTGCTTATATTCCGACCAACGTGATTTCGATCACAGACGGTCAGATATTCCTCGAAACCGAACTGTTCTATCAGGGCATTCGTCCGGCCATTAACGTTGGTCTGTCGGTGTCTCGTGTGGGTTCGGCCGCGCAGATCAAGGCCATGAAGCAGGTCTCCGGCTCCATTAAACTGGAACTGGCTCAGTATCGTGAAATGGCTGCCTTTGCGCAGTTTGGATCGGACCTGGACGAAAGCACCCAGCGCCTTCTGGCTCGTGGTGAGCGTCTGACCGAACTTCTCAAGCAGGGTGTGAACTCACCCATGGCTGTTGAAGAGCAGGTTGTTTCCATCTTTTCCGGTGTGAACGGTTATCTGGATGGCATTGCCGCCAGAGACGTTGTTCGCTTCGAGAAAGCATTCCTCAGTGAAATGACCGCCAACAATGCTGATGTGCTGGCCACTATTCGTGAGGAAAAAGCGCTTTCCGATGACACAACGGCAAAGCTCAAATCGATCCTCGATGACTTCGTCAAGAAGTTTGCGTAACAACGGACAAAGGTAAGGTTGGCCAATGGCAAGCCTCAAAGATCTAAAAAACAGGATCTCCTCCGTCCGCTCGACGCAGAAGATCACCAAGGCCATGCAAATGGTTGCGGCATCCAAACTCCGCCGTGCTCAAGAGCAGGCTGAGGCCGCTCGGCCTTATTCCGAGCGCATGGAACGCATGATGGGTGCCTTGACCGCCAATTTGATGTCGGCAGATGATGCGCCGAAGTTGATGGTTGGCACAGGCAAGGATGACGTTCATCTTTTGATCGTGGCAACTTCCGAGCGCGGCTTGTGTGGTGGTTTCAACTCCTCCATCGTTCGTGCTGCCAGGGTGAAAGTCGCCAGCCTTTTATCAAACGGCAAGACGGTCAAGATCATGTGCGTTGGCAAAAAAGGCGCCGACGCCCTGAAGCGTAATTACAGCCAGTATTTTGTTGATGGCCCTGATATGAGCGCCATCAAAAAGCTGACTTTTGCGGATGCACATCCGGTTTCCGAATCCATCAATACGATGTTTGAGGCCGGTGAATTTGACGTTTGCACCGTGTTCTACAACAAGTTTGTTACCGTCATGGAGCAAGTTGTCACAGAACAGCAACTGGTGCCGTTGCCCATACAAGAAGTCAGCGCAGAGGCCTCGGCTGAAGCCTCTGAAATGGCCTATGAATTTGAGCCTGAAGAAGATGAAATTCTGGCTGAAGTACTGCCGCGTAACATGGCAGTTCAGGTATATCGGGCGTTGCTCGAAAATGCTGCCAGCGAGCAAGGTGCCCGCATGTCAGCCATGGATAACGCTACACGAAACGCCGGTGATATGATCGACAAGCTGAACATCGTGTACAACCGTACACGTCAGGCAAAGATCACCAGCGAACTTATTGAAATCATTTCCGGTGCTGAAGCCGTTTAGGCTGCGCGCCGGGCAACACCGTTAACTCACGGGAGTTTAAGAACATGAGTGAGAGCACTAACTACGTAGGCAAGGTCAGCCAGGTCATTGGCGCCGTCGTCGACGTTCAATTCAATGAAGGGCAGCTACCTGCCATTCTGAACGCCCTTGAGCTTGAAAATAATGGCAACCGTCTGGTTCTGGAAGTCTCCCAGCACCTTGGTGAAAGTACTGTTCGTACCATCGCCATGGACGCTACCGAAGGCCTTGTTCGTGGCCAGAAAGTAACCGATACCGGCAGCCCGATTGAAATGCCTGTGGGTCCTGAAGTTCTGGGTCGTATCATGAACGTTATCGGCGAGCCGATTGACGAGCGTGGTGACCTTGGCACTTCGAAGACATTGCCTATTCACCGTGAAGCACCTGAATTTGTCGACCAGGCAACAGAGTCAGAAATCCTGACCACGGGCATCAAGGTCGTTGACCTGCTGGCACCATACGCCAAGGGCGGCAAGGTTGGCTTGTTCGGCGGCGCCGGTGTGGGCAAGACGGTTCTTATTCAGGAATTGATCAACAACATCGCCAAGGGCCACGGTGGTTATTCCGTGTTCGCTGGTGTGGGCGAGCGTACTCGTGAGGGTAACGATCTCTACCACGAAATGATTGAATCAGGCGTTATCGACCTTGAAGGCGATAACTCCAAAGTGGCCCTGGTGTTCGGTCAGATGAACGAGCCTCCCGGTGCCCGTGCCCGTGTTGCCCTGTCTGCCTTGACGCAGGCTGAATATTTCCGCGACGAAGAAGGCCAGGACGTGTTGCTCTTTGTGGACAACATTTTCCGCTTCACCCAGGCCGGTTCGGAAGTATCCGCCCTGCTGGGTCGTATTCCTTCCGCTGTGGGTTACCAGCCAACACTGGCCACCGACATGGGCGGTTTGCAGGAACGTATTACCTCAACCAACAAAGGTTCGATCACCTCTGTGCAGGCCATTTATGTGCCGGCTGATGACTTGACCGATCCGGCGCCGGCAACATCGTTTGCCCACCTGGATGCAACCACTGTGTTGAACCGTCAGATCGCCGAGCTGGGTATTTATCCAGCCGTGGATCCACTCGATTCGACATCACGTATGTTGGACCCACGCATTGTTGGTGACGAGCATTACAACACCGCAACCGAAGTTCAGCGCGTGTTGCAGGCTTACAAATCACTGCAGGATATCATCGCCATTCTGGGTATGGACGAATTGTCGGAAGAAGACAAACTGACCGTTGCCCGTGCCCGTAAGATCCAGCGTTTCCTCAGCCAGCCTTTCCATGTGGCCGAAATCTTTACCGGCTCACCTGGTGTTCTGGTTGCTGTTGAAGACACAATTCGTGGCTTTAAGGAAATTCTTGAAGGCAAACACGATGATCTGCCTGAAGGCGCTTTCTACATGATCGGCACCATTGATGATGCCATCGAAAAAGCCAAACGCATGGCTGCTGAAGCTGCGTAAAGCAGTTTCTGGACAAGGGATAAAGTGATGTCTGACAAAGTCTCATTCGAGCTTGTCTCGCCGGAAAAACTTCTGTTGTCCGAGGACTGCGAAATGGTCGTGGTCCCCGGCACGGAAGGTGATTTTGGTGTGCTCGCCGGACATGCGCCGATGATTTCATCGATCCGCCCCGGTGTGATCGAAGTACATGAAGGCACCAACGTAACGCATCGTTTGTTCGTCTCCGGCGGCCTCGCCGAAGTGACCAACGAACGCCTGACAGTGCTGGCCGAAGAAGCCTTGTCGGTAGATGATTTTGATGCCGCTGATCTTGATCAACGTATCAAGGATGCCGGTGAAGATCTGGAAGATGCCAAAACAGACGAAGCCCGCCATAAAGCCGAAGGCACAATCGCTCTGCTTACCGAAATGCGCGCTGCGATCTAGGTTTATATGTAATATTTGCTGAGTAATATCAGCACCTTAAACCCGGCCTTTGTGCCGGGTTTTTTGTGTCCGCAGTTCGTGAAGACAATGTCTTCGCGGGCGCAGGATCGGTATGCGCAATGGAAATGTACGTGAAAAACGAATTAAAGCTTGATAATTATGTAAAAAACATATACATCCTGAGTGGAAAGGTACCAATATTATTCATCCCGTAAAAACACCTCTGGTCCCTGCATAGAAAACACATGGAAACTCTGTCTCAAAAAACTCAGCTTGTGCTCCAGGACTGGAGCATCGGGCGGGCTATAGCCTGGTTGGCAAAACTCGGCATTTTCGTCCTCGTCCCCGGCCTGCACCAGATCGCTTGCAAACGGTATGTTTTAGGAGCTTTGCTACTAGGTTATTTCCTGGTCGGAAAATTTTTGGGCACAAGTACGCCCATTTCAGGGATGTCGTATATCCCGTTTGTGTTTTGGTATCAGCAGGAAATTTGGAATGCGGCGCAACTTTATGCATGGATATTGTTGCTTTTTGACCTTCGGAATATTGAAAATCGTGGGCTTTCCCGATGGTTTTTCATCCCTGTTCCGGTAGCTATCCTCGTCTATTTTCTGCCCTTCCATGACAGGCAACTGCCCGACTATTTTATCGAGCCCTATGGCTTTACCTGCCCTGAATTCTGCAAAAATGACATCGTTATGTATGGCTACCGTGATTTCAAAGACGGAATGTTGCCTCTGAATCAACCTGTCGTTTTATACAATTATCGTGATAAAGAGTTTTATGTGTCCCATTTTGTCGCCGGACCCACAAAAGAGGCTTGTGCTGGAGATATTCTCAAGAATTTGCATCTGAAATCGTCTGATCCTTATTGCAAAGATGCTTATTTACCTTTGTCCCAGAGCCATCTGGTAAAGGGTCCTGTGGCTGATGTCGTTAGCGAGGAAGGCGAAGAATATTCTATGGTTGGCAGGAACCACTATTTTGGCGGTAGCCCAAGACGGGTCGGAAACACGCACAAATATTTTGTGATGTCTGAGGAGATTACAGGTTTGATTGGTAATTCTTTGCTGACAATTTATGAGTGGACAGGGCTTGATCTGCTCGATTTGTCAGATGATTTCAAGTGAACAGAATGTGGTCTTGAATAATTCCACGCCATTTTTCTATTTCCTTAATCCGATTATGCGGCAAACCGAATCCGATTTTCACTTATGCACTTTCAGCAGGGCGCTTACAGCCCACAAACTAACAGGACAATACTATGACTGGTAAAACGAACCCTCCACCCAAAACAATCGACGAAAAAATTCAAAACAAGCAAGATAGTATTAATTACTTGAAGGATGAAAACCGACGTCTTGGCAACGAAATTGGAA
Organism: Alphaproteobacteria bacterium; assembly: GCA_018654745.1. Taxonomy (GTDB): domain Bacteria; phylum Pseudomonadota; class Alphaproteobacteria; order UBA2966; family UBA2966; genus JABILA01. The sequence continues at coordinate 504 of JABILA010000129.1, read as the reverse complement.
TACTTTTTGATGAAAGAGAAGCGCTAAAGGTTCGAAGAGATACAACCAAGAACCTGACCGAGAAGCCTGGTCTTCAAACGCAGATTGACGCGAAGCTCACCGAAATGAATACCAAAGAAAAACAGCAGGGAGAAAACAGATCAAAGATTACCAAATTGGAAGGTGAAATTTCTGATCTTGAGGCGCAAAAGGGGGGTGAACCATTGGACACTGAATTTGATCCCCAGCGACTCCCCCAAAATGGACCATTTGATCATTTGAAAAACAGTGTTGCCAGGCAAATGGGTGATCGTGACGTCAACCAATATGAAACAAGATTGAAAGGCCTGGAGACCGCGTCGCCGGAACGTCGACTCCCTCTATCTGAGGGTGTTCAGAATTCCGTGTCACTGGCATAGTTTAAATATCCAACACGTCGTCTAATCTGCCTTCAAAATAGATTGAGAGTTGGGACAATGTCAAATTCCAGTTTTGCAGTGGCATCGTCCATTTTTGGGAAGCGTT
>JABILA010000054.1 GCA_018654745.1 Alphaproteobacteria bacterium | reverse complement strand
CCCGCCGTGCCCAATCGCATCCCATCCCTGCTGCCGCATCCAGGATGCCAGATTGCGCCCGGCCCTTGTGGCCCGCCCATACTGCTTGTGGACCTCGGTCTGGGATTTTTCGCTGGGAGCCGTCGCCAGGCATCCATAATCCATGGCAACTGCCACCACCACGATCCACTCCCAGGGGGCTTTGTAACCATCAAAGACCCAATGCTGATCAAGTTTGGCAATGCCGACGAGATCCGCCTCCCGATCCGACGCTGCGGCCTTGACCAGGCCCGTCCATTCCTGGGCGGAGTGATCGGATTTTGCGGGTGCAATCTCCGCCAGGGGCCTGGCTATGAAGTCGAGGTTTTTCTGACGCTGTTCGCTTGCACCCGCTGCATTGCCCTTGCTCCGGAACCAGGTCTGCAAGGCGCCATGGGCGATTTTGTCGGGCTCATGCCACATGATCGGTGAAGGCGCTCGCCAGTCAGGTTCGTTCAGGCCATTGATGGCATTACCCAAGACTTCCGGAATCAGGGCACTGACTTCAGCACAGGACTCAAAGACCTCAACTGAGGGGACTTTGCGTTTGTTCAATTCTTGCTCCCGATATACCTGACAGGACTCTTCTCTCAACCTGGTTTGAGATCCAGGTCAAACAGTTTGATCGCATTGTTGCGACCGATATTGATCTGGTCCTGACCCGACACAATTTCCGTCCCGTCATACCAATCCGCAGCATCTTCCATATTTTCGAAAGGGTAGTCAGCTGAAAAGAACATGCGGTCCTTGCCCATCACGTCTAACGTGTTGCGAAAGGCCGGGTCGTGGAAAAACCCGCTTGTGGTGATGTAGAAATGTTCCTGAAAATATTCCCCCAGCGGTCGCTTGCCACGATAGTCCCGACGGGAAAACCGCATCCGGGCATCAATGCGCCATAAGGCATGGGGAATGAATTCACCTAGATGCCCGATGACAATCCGTAAATTGGGAAAATCATCAAACAGGCCGGAGCCACATAGCCGCAACGAATGCGTGGCCGTTTCAACGGCAAAGCCCCAAGGCGCACTCATCAACCAAGGGTGACCGTCATAATTCTGGGCGCGGCTGGGAATTTGCATGCGCGGGTGCAAGTAAAATGGCACATCCAGTTCGGAAACTGTGGCCCAGAAATCACGATATTCGGGAAGATCATAATAGATAGCTGAGTCGGGCACACCCTTTTGCGTGAATCCGTTGACCATGGCACCTTTGAAGCCCAGTTCCTTTACACAACGAGTCAGTTCGGCTGCTGCTGCATCCGGGTCCTGCATAGGTAACGCTGCGAAAGCACCAAACCTGTCAGGATGTCGGGCTGCCGCATCTGCCAGTTTTTCATTGCCTTTTTTTGCCGTTTCAATCGCCTCACTGGTATCCAGGATCGCCTGAATGCCCGGCGCGTTCAGGGACTGGATGGCATATTCGATGCCCGTTTTGTCCATATGCTCCAGACGTTCACTGCCAACATCCATGATCTGGCGCTTGAATTCCTCAAACTTTCCAGAATCCCCTGCAAAAGCCTTGGTACTGTCCAAGGTTTCCGCAATGGCGATGTGCTCTTCAAATGCGATTTTGCCCTTCATTCGAGGCTCTCCTTATTTCATGTGATGGCTCAGCGGAACGTCAGTTTTGCCTGACAATGACGTTAGTCGTCTCGTGGCGGGAGGTAAAGTAGAACAATCTTCTCAAGGCAAAGGTTTCGGGAAAAGGTTTAGCCAAATGCTCACAGGTTTTTCCTGTTGATTGTCTCCCTCGCCTACGTAGCGGTCTACCTCACGGGCAGGTTTCTCGACGCTTCACACTCCGTCATTTACTTCAAGATGGCTAAGCACGCCCAGTACTGATTCTGCAAATGCCTTGGCGTCCATTTCATCCCCTCCAGTGGCAGTGTCAGAGGAAAACGGTTGAACGTTGTCGGCATGTCTCATAGCGTCTTCGGATAAAAAACCCATTCCGTTATTTCAAAACTTCGCCCGAGGTTATTCGTTTGGTGGTGATGATGTACGTCCGTTATCCATTGTCATTGCGGCAGGTCGAGGATCTGCTCCATGAGCGCAGTATCGATATTTGCTATGAGACCGTGCGCGCTTGGTGGAACCAGTTCGGACCGCTGTTTGCAGCGGAAATAAGGAAGACGCGGTCAGCGTCGCAGCAAGGTTCACCACAATGGAGATGGCATCTGGATGAGTTTTCGTTCGGATCAATGGTGAAATACACTATCTCTGGCGTGCGGTCGGCGCGAACCAAATAGCGGACGCTTGCCAAGCTCTGGAGGATGCGGGTAATGGAGACGATTGGGACACGATAAAAAGTGTTGTCCCAACGCTGGTGCCGATGTTTGAAGAGATTAAAGTGAAGTAGTTTCGACCTGATCTGACACCGCTCCTTGCAAAAGGAGAGGGTTACCGGTTTTGATAACGGTGCAAATAAAATTATCGAAACACAATCGAAAGGTAACCCTCATGTTACAGAATAGCGAAAAGATCATCAGT